>DYKB01000048.1 GCA_020722815.1 Caldithrix sp.
AAACTATGTATTAAAATGCAAGTACTAAATTATATTAACTATCGTTGTAGGGTTATGCTACTGGTCAATTCCATAATACCAACTATTCCACTACCAATTCATCGAAAAATAACCATGATAAACCGTCCGGCGAACGGTGCCAGGAGGGATTCATCATGATATTTCGGGCGGTGATACGTAAATATCTCGCTTCGACAGGTTTGGTTTGCAATGTAAAGGAGTGAATCAGGCTTTTATTTTCCCGATAAGAGAATTCATTCAATACGGTTCCCAACAGCGAATAATTTTGTCCATCTTCAGAAATTTCAAAAATCACCATCGTCGGGAAGAAAATCCAGGCGTTCGGTGTGTGTAGCATTCCCAGACTGATACGCTCAATGGTTTCCACCTGGTTTAGCTCGACTGTTGCAATCAAATCCTGCCCTTCAATTCCCTGCCAGAAGCCGTCGTGAAAATTCAGGCTGCCGCGAATGCCGTCGGTCAAATTGTTTGGGCCGGTGCCGGGATATTTTGGATTCACAGAATTTATAAAAGTCACATTGGCACCGCGGGCTTTGTGATTTACAAAACCGCTCGAGATTCCTGTTTCCGGACCATAAGGCGCACTATCCTGGAATGGTTGAATTCGTAATGCCTTCGCGGTGGAAAAAGTAAGCTGATGCGCTTGAATTTTGGGTGAAGTTTGCGTGGGTTTGCTGCCATCAAGAGTAAAATGGTAAGCCAGGCCAGGCTGCTTTTCCTCAATCAAAACCTGGTAAGCATCTTTGGTAACGGCATATTGAACTGAATAAACTGGGCCTTCAGGTCCCGGATTCACCTTTTGTGCCCGTAGAATTGGATAGTGATTTTTTGCACGTTTTAAAAATTCGGTATATGGCGCTTTTGTTTTGCCATTCCATAAATTTTCCGTCATGGCCAGTGCCCTGGGAAAAACCCGGTAGTTCAGATCTTCAAGATTGAAGATACTTTCGCTCCAGAGATTGAATTCACCGCCTAAAATATGCTTAATGGAAGAATCTGGTAATTCAGGTGGCACGGGGTAAAAGGTGTAGACGTTTTCCAGCGTCAGTCGTTCCGGAGAAGCATCGAAATAGCAATGCGAGGTGGGCGACATAATGACATCATGTCCCTGTTTGATGGCTTCGACAGCATAATTCCAGTCGCGCCAGACCTGTACGGTGGCATTGGGTGCCAGTCCGCCTTCCAGAATTTCATCCCAGCCAATCAGCCGCCGGGCTTTGCTGTTCAAATAAGTCTCAATCCGGCGAATAAAATAGCTCTGGAGTTCGGCTTCATCACGCAAGTTATTGGCTTTAATGTGCTGTTGACAGTCCGGGCATTGCGACCAACGCGTCTTGGGGCATTCATCGCCGCCGATGTGCACATAAACGCCAGGAAACAGGGCCAGCACTTCGTCCAGCACATTTTCCAGAAAAGTAAAAGTCTTTTCTTTGCCGGCGCAATAAACATCATCGAAAACGCCCCAGCTATTTGCCACTTCAAAGGGGCCGCCGGTACAGGAAATTTCAGGATAGGCTGCCAATGCGGCGGTGGCATGGCCAGGCATTTCAATTTCCGGGATGATTTCGATGCCATGCGCCTGTGCGAATTGCACTACCTCCCGAATTTCGTCCTGTGTATAAAAGCCACCGTAGCGTGTCCCGTTCTGTTCGATACGCCAGGCACCGATTTCTGTCAATTTTGGGTACTTTTTAATTTCAATCCGCCACCCCTGATCTTCAGTGAGATGCCAATGTAATTTATTAATTTTGTAATACGAAAGCAGTTGAATATATTTTTTCACTTCATCTTTTGTAAAAAAATGTCGTCCCACATCCCACAACATGCCGCGCCAGTGAAAATCCGGCCAATCGTGAATCGCGACAGCAGGCAATACAATTCGATTTCCCTTTAATGGCAGCATTTGGCGCAGGGTGTGCACGGCCATGAAAAAACCACTCAATGAACCGGCCTGAATCGTGACGCGATTGGAGGTAATTTCCAGCCGATGCTGCTCTTCCTGCGTTAAATCAACACGCCATTCAAAGTAAATACAATTTTTTTCAGATGGCGTGGTAGATGGAGCCGTTTCCAGCGAGAGTAAAATTCCAAAGCGATTCTGTAGTTCGGATGCCAATAATTCCGCCGCCAATTTTGCACGTTGATCGGCGATTATTTTCGTTGTTTTATTGATTTTAAAAGTCCCGGTGCCGGGTTGTATCTCTTTTGGTAGCGGGATTAATTGATCGAAAACGTTCATTTCATTTTTACCTGATAGCATTGTCGCAAAAAAGGTAATAAAGATAAAAATCAAAAATATTTTTTGCATAGCGACCTCTGAATATTTATTTTTTTTATTGAATACTAACCTTTTCATCTGCCCCAACCAATCTTAATTCCAGTTTGGCGTTTGCTTCATTCCCTTCACCAAAATTGCAATCAAACAGAAGTGAATGATCACCTTTTGCGACACTCATTAATGATGAATCCATCTTAATTTCCTGTAATTTTTTCCAATTCTTGTCATAAATGATTGCTTTTTTCTGACCAGTATATTTAATTGTCTCGCCGGCATTCAGTCGAACTGGAATCAAAATCTCCTTAAAATTATCAATTTCCATTTTAATATCCTGAACACTCCCCCCAATCGCGGTGAGGATAAATTGAAGCGGTTGGTTTTCTGCCGGATTTTTAAAAGAGAAAGTGGAAGATAGCGGTTCGCCTGGCTGCCGGTTTTTCTTCTCATGTTTAAACTTATAGGAATAAATCTGGTTGAGAATCCATTGATTTACTTCTATTGTTTCCAGATGGAATTCATTATTCAAAGCTTCCATCCGCTTTTTTTGTTCATCATTAAAAGCGTCGGACAGTCTGGCTTTTTCCCATTTACCTAAAAGCTTCAATATTTCATCTGATTGGGCATTTCCTTCGAGCGTTTTGTAGCTAAGGACAAAGGCATAGCCCGCGTTGAAAGCCGCCGAACGCGCCAGCATCCATTCGATGTCTTCCAGACTGGTTTCCGAGGTCATTTGAAACCAACCGAGCATCCCGGGCATGAGATTTCTTTTAAAATACGCCTGATTCTTTAGACGATATTCGGTCTGGCTCTCCCGAAATCCCGCATACCAGGGCTCGCCCCAATTCATCCGCGTATAGGTGTGCCAGAAATAGTGCGTGGTGCGACTGGCATCGGCGATATAGTGACTTTTGATTTCATCATTCAGATTGTCGAACCAGGTTTGCGTAAAGAGAATTTCGCCATAATTCCCCATTCCAGTCGATCGATTCCCTTCCAGGCCATCGAAGGAAATTTGTCGCACACCGGTTTGATTGAACAAATCAGCAATTCTTTTGGCAACCTCGATACTCAGCTCCGGATTGGTCAGAAATACTTTGTAAGCGTGATCCGCCAGTTTGCTGATCTCGGTCCCAGTTTGATGGGAAGCCGCGACTGTTCCATACCCGCCTCGTTGACAATTTCGTAAAGTCCAGGGGGCTTTTTCGGATACGCTGCCGTAGCGAATTAATTCGTTGTCAATGACGACGGTTTTGAGATGATTATTATTAAATTGGTTGAAAAAATCAGGTGATGCGACGGGAATTTCCGTTTGATTGGGGGTAATTTCCGCGGTAATGATGCTTGATCCGACTTTTGCGAGACGTTTATCCGGGACAGGAGTGACATACGGGTCGTTTGTGGTAATAAAATTTGAAAGCGTGTGAACCCCAATCATAATATTATGGTTTTGGGCAATCTCCACGCATTTTTTCAATCCATCCCATCCGTTTGGAAATTGTTTATTCAGTTTAAAATGGCCCCAATTTTCAAATGGATCGGGATGATAAAGATAGCGTAAGCCGGCTTTTTTCGTAACTTCAATGGCTTTTTCAATATCGTTTTCTCCGAATCCCATGATGATATAAGCGGCTGAGGTCGTTGGTGCGATTTTCCCCCACTTGCCGTCTATCATCGGGTGCGGCAGGTTTTCCGCGATTTCAATTTCGCCAACGGTTTCCAGTGTTTTTTGAACAGGACATCCGAACAGGGCGATTTTCGAACCAATCACGCCGCCATCAGCAAATGCTGGCGCGGTATATTTTTCGTGATCCCAATTCCGGATAATTCGCTCCTGGTTCCGATTTCGGCAATAGGCCTGCAAGGTACTGCCAAAATCGGCAGGCATGGCGGCTTCGACACGATACAGCACGTAGCGTTTCCCCTGTTCATTTAGATCTGAGTAATTATCCTGATCAAAAATATCAATTTGCGGCATACAATCGTTCTCTTTCCACGGGTAGCCGCCCAGCGTTTTGGGATTTAAGGCCTGAATTCCAATCGTAAATGTTTCGCCCTGAACTACGCCAACTGTTTCGCCAATGATTTTATTGATCGTGGTTGGATAGGGTCCCCAGATGATGAGTTCAATATTTTCAGGATTTGATATTGAAACCAGTTCAAAAGTCAGGTGCGTCGTTTTGGTTTCGACTTTGATCTTAGCTTCAATATTATTGGCAAAAGTGAGCAAAATTGTTTGTTTCTTTGGATCAAATTTGGCGGATTGGGGGAAATAGAGCTTATTCTGGATTCTTAATGACATCAAATGCGCCACCGAATCCTTTGCAGTGTAATCAAATCCAGTTTTTTTATCAACAAATTTTTGTATATTGCCGTTTTGATCAATAGAAATTTGAAATGAATCAGTATTGAGCAGAATTTCGTTGCCTGGATTGGAACAGTTGATAAATAACAGACTGAAAAGCAGGTAAATGAAAATTAAATATTTCATAAGCTGATCCCTGAATATAGGTGAAGGTTTATCATACGATTTAGATGACAGGATAAGAGGATTTTCTGGATGAACAGGATTTTACAAAATATCCCCTTAAAAAACATGGCACAAGTACCCTTCGACAAGCTCAGGGCACGGTATCTGCCGTTGGCTGAGCCTGTCGAAGCCAAATTTGCCCCTGAATATTGAGAGGATACATTGAAATTTATATAGGAATTTAGATTTTAAATATTACAGTACATAGACTGGAGCCATAGTGGTTTTTGGTTTTTCTTGCCCTCACCCCAACCCTCTCCCAGGGGGAGAGGGCGTAGCTATTCCCTCTCCCTCTGGGAGAGGGTTAGGGTGAGGGCTTTAGGATGACTATGATAATATCCGAAAACCATTTCGGCTTGAGTATAACATCCTGTCAATCCTGAAAATCCTGTTATCCTGTCCCCTTAAAATATGCTCATGCAAACTGTCCGGAATTTTTCCTGACAGAAACAATTTAATCTGATTATCATTTCGTCTTTTCCATCTTTTTTCCATAATCCAATCGATTATCGGTCGTTACCAACGGAAAAGAAGGAACCGGTTTCACGAACGGGACATTTTGCTGAGTCACGCTCATGTCAATTCGGGTTAGTTTGATATTATTGAAGGCTTCTACATTCACTTCGATAATGTCAGCATATTTTTTCTGCAATGAATCTACCCGCGGGTTGAGAAAATTCTCAATTAAGGGGATGTATTCCATTTCCGTGACGCTGTCTGGCTTAACCGATTGTAAATATTGAGATTTATAATATTGGTAGTTCAGATTGTCCTGCCACATCTTGACATTTCGTTGAACCACCTTGACTTTATCATAGCCGCGCTGATAGGCTTCCTGCGCCAGATACTTATCCCGGATCATATCCATGATGGCAAATTGCAATTCCTCGCCAAACTCATTATTTTTCATGGTCTTCTTGCGAAAAACAAGGGGATGGGCCGTGAGTTCATCCACAAAATCCTTTACTGTCCAGATTTTATCATCAACTTTGAAAAGGGGCTCTTGATAGAGTACTTCAATTTTGGTTTGCAGGTCTTTAAATTTTTCAACATCCGCATTGCGATCCCAATAGGCATTTTGCATCATTTCTTCCTTTTGCGCATTGGTCTTGATGTAGACAGGCCCCAGCAGATCGACAATTTTGTAAAAAGGTTCTGGCACAAATTCGATCTTTTTTCCGTTCATCACTTTTCGGATATAATTATCGTATAATTTCACCGCTTCCCGCTGGGTAAACTCGTCGGTGATGTTTCGCCATCTTTCCTGAGTCAGTGATTGCGTAATTGCCGGGCGGTCAATCCAGCCGTTCACTTTTATCATCATATATTGGTTTTTGTCGATTTTTATCGGCCCGACGATCTGATTTTTGACCAGTGGTTTCGAAAAAAGTGAATCGAGAATCAGATCATGCTCATGCCCCGACCATTCCACTTCCTTCTGCGGAAGGGTGTCCAGACCGGTGGCTTTGAAATAAACGCTCTCAAAGGTCTTGTTTTGGCTCTTCATCTCGTTATACAATTGATAAGCCAGATTACTATCCGGCATATTAAAATAGGCAACTTTATATTTTCTGCCCGCGACATTGAGCATTTTAATAAGTCTGGTGGTATCCAGTACGACTTTTTCTCTCGCCTCTTTTTCGTATAACAACTGCCGCATCACCTGTTCTTTTCGGCCGCGTAGATACGTCTGGATTTTCTCATTCGTAATAAACTTGTTGGTATCACCAGCCTCAAGGGACATTAATTTTTCGGCAATCAATGAGTTGATGATAATTTTTTTATCGATATTTCCATTATTTCGGCAATAAGGTGGCCGAACCGTGTATTCAGCCCGGCGCATGAATTCATCGACGGAAATGGTCTTGTTCCCAATTTTCACCAGTATTTCTTCTTTGGGTTCGATCAGCGGCTCGCGTTTGCTGCATGATAGAATCATTAATAAAACAAGCGTGATTAAAATAGTGATTCGACTGATGTCAGTTCTGTTGTTTTCAATCATTAATTCTTCAAGTTTCATAGCGGATTTCCAGTTTTGTATTGACTTTTATGTTAATTTGTCTTATAATTCTTTAATTTTTATTTTAAGGAGTTTTATAAATCCATGCTTGACATGACTATTGGTGATATCAGGAATCATATCATCAAATTTTCAATACCGATTTTTGCTGCAAATGTTTTACAGTTAATGAACACCATTGTCGACCGAATCTGGGCCGGTAAATTCATTAGCGCGAATGCCCTCGCCGCTATTTCCATTAGCAATTCGATCTTCTTTATCATGCTTTCAGTCTCAATTGGATTAGGTCTGGCTGCATCCATTATGATTTCTCAGTTTTTTGGCGCGAAAGTCACTGATAAACTCAAAACTGTGATTGGCAATTCTTTTATTCTGGTCATTATTGTCAGCATTATTTCCACTTTAATTGTTCAAATTTTTATCGATCCCATCATTCGTTGGATTCAGACACCTCCCGAAATTGTCCAATATACCAAAGATTATCTCCTGGTACTGAGTATTGGCTTCATTTTTGTGATGGCCTATAACCTGGTGACCTCATTTTTTCGTGCCATTGGCAATTCAATGATACCACTCAATTTTCTGATTGTTTCCGTTGTGATTAATGCCATTCTCGATCCGATTCTCATGCTGGGATTGGGTCCTTTTCCACGAATGGAATTAAAAGGCGCCGCGCTGGCGACAATCATCGCGCAATTAATCGCCTTTGTGGCCGGTTTTATTTATATGCAGCGAAAAGCGCCGGCCCTGGCTGTTCAGACGATTCATTTTCATCCGCATTGGGACATCATCATTAAAATGCTTAATTTGGCGTTTCCGTCCATGATTCGGTTTGGGCTATTAAGTGTCGGCCTGACCGTGATTCAGGCGTTCATCAACAAATTTGGTGCGGACGCCTCGGCTGCTTTTGGCGCGGCGGCCAATATTGACAGTCTGGCCTTTTTTCCGGCCATGACCATCAGTACCGCTGTATCCACCATTGTCGGACAAAATATCGGTGCCCGTAGAATCGACAGAGCGCAAAAAGCACTTGTCGAAGGGATTAAAATTACACTTTTTCTGGAATTTTTCATTTCCCTATTTGCATTTTTTTCCCCAAAAGCGCTGTTATCAATCTTCCTGAATGAAAGTTCAGCCGTCGCTATCGAAATCGGTGCGAATTATCTTCGCATCATCGCCGTGCCATATCTGTTTATCATGTGTGTCATTGTTATTATTGGATTGATTCAGGGCGCGGGGGATACCATGGCCACGCTCATTTTATCAATCATTAATTTATGGATGATCCGGGTTCCTCTGGTTATGTTTATGTCCAATCGATTTGGTATTAACGGTATCTGGACGGCCATTGGTGTCGCCTTTATCATTGATTTTGTGGTGACTTATTTCTATTACCGACTCGGCTTCTGGAAAAAGAAAGCGTTGGTTTAATATTTTTTTTTTTTGTAATTTTGCTACCGTATACTTTTTAATTAAACAAAATCGGACCTCTCACCCTAACCCTCTCCCCAAAGGGGAGAGGGGATAGCTACGCCCTCTCCCTTTGGGCTGATCGTGTCCCACATCTTACACTGGAGACGGGGAAGTGGCCACTCCCCTTCCCTGATTTGAGGGAAGGGGTTGGGGGATGGGTTAGAAAATGGCGTTGATAAGAACAAATTTAAACTTTTCTCCTGGTCATGATGAAACTTAATTAAAAAAATATTTCTTTGTTATGTCAGCATCCTTTTTTACCTATCCCCCGGCCCCTTCCCTAAAAAAATAGGGAAGGGAAATTCGTCATCTAAAAAAATAGGAAAGGGGAATTCGTCCTCTCCCCGTGTCCAGTAACGAGATTTGGGACACGCTCAGCCCTTTGGGAGAGGGTTAGGGTGAAGGTCACCAGTGTAACTCAAAAAAGTTTTCTTGAAAAGTGTACGGCAGTGAATTTAAATCATAAAAAGTCTTTTTTATGTCGCAACTATCTCTTTATATAAATTTTGTAAGGCAAATTGGCAATTTGCCCTACAGTGAACTTTACTCCGCAATCACTTCATCAATAAAAATCCAGGCTGGCTGACCTGCCCCGCGATGCCAGGCCGGGCACAATTTAACCGATTCAGCAAAAATTTTGATATAACGCGCTTTTACGGGTTTAAAACTGGTTTCAAATGCTTGTAAAAAGACCTTTCCTTTTTGTTGGGACGTCGTGTTGACAATTTTTCCCACATTCACAAAATTTTGACCATCTATAGATATTGCATATTCGACCTTGATTGGTAAAAAAATCCAGGCCAGCGGATATTGCATAAAATCGGCACTTAATTTTCGAATTTCAATCGGCGTCTGCAGATCAATAATCGCTTCCAGATCGGCATTTTCAAATCCCAGCCAGTTATAATGAAAATCAACAACACCAAACAAGCCATCGGTCAAAGCCTTGCCACCGCCGACGGGGTATTTTTCACTCCATTGCGTGGTTACCTGAACTGGTTTTCCAAAAGCCTGATTTTGACGTTCGGTTTTCTGTACCAGATTCAGGATATTTTCTCTAAACTCTTCCGGTGGATAGCCATGTTCTTCCAGTCGCTTGATGCCATTCTCATTGCATAAACGAACGAAGGCATCGACCCGTTCCAACATATCCTGGCGTGGGACAATTTTGTCATTTTCGCGTTTGATAAAAGAAAGTTCGTCGGTCAGATTATGAAGTGATATATCGAGTGTGGCAAATTCCAGAGGAAGCCGGGCACGTTTGACACGTTTTAATAATACCGAATCGTCAGCTACTGTTTTCTCTGCTTTATCAAAAAGCTGTTCGTAATCCTTAATAAGCGAAGGTGTTAAATAGCTTTTGACAGCATCGAAAGGATAGCCATACAGGTTCAGAAACATCCCCGACTTGACCAATGCCTGATGCATCTGGTCGATATATTGTCGGATAAACGACCCGGCTTTACCATAGTAACCTTGAAGGAAATCATTCATGACATTGTCAATATGGACATTAGGATTCCATAATAATTTGGCAATCAGATAGGTGCGAAGCTCATGGAACTCGGAAATGGAGCCACTACTGCCCTGTTGAAACATCATTTTGCAATTATTTTTAGCAAAAAATTGCAGATTTGGCTGCAATACCTGCAGATTCGGGAATGGATCAAGATAATTTCGAAATTGAATCACATAGTCCCAGAGCCAGATATTATCAGTCAATTTGCCCCAATCTTCAATATCTTTTCGAAATGAATTTTCACCGGAAATACTTTCGATAGGTCGGCTTCGGTCGCATTCAATAGTGCAAAGCATGATATTGACATTCTTTTCGGGAACAATGCCAATCGGCGCAGAACGTGAATATTGATAAGCCAGGGTTGAAATGGTTTTATCCGGAAATTCTCTTGCAACTTTGTTCACAAATTCAATGACTGAACCCGAGTGTGATCCATATTTTTCATCAATTGCCCGGCATTTTTCACACGAACAATAGTTATAATTATCATTTTGCGAAACGGACCAGTATTGCGCCTCGGGATTTTCGCCTACCATTTTTCGCAGATTTTTGATGGTGATTTCGAGAACAGCAGGATTACTCAAACATAATTGTCCTTCTTTGAGCCGGTAACCGTTGATTTCAGAATAATATTCCGGATGTTTCTCAAAATATTCGTCGGGAGGAACCAGGCGATCAAAGGTATGAACATACATTCCCCAATCTTTCATGCGGTCACGCTGGCGATGTAGTTTGTGCCATTCGCAATATGCCGAGCTGTTCAGGGGAAAATAATGCAAAGTCTCACGATAGATAAAAACTGGCACCTGCGTATCATCGATTTGCGGGATGCGAATATTTTTTTGCTTCGGGATTTTGATGGCATCCAGCGCATACATGCGACAGCCCAGGTAATCTTCCAGAAATGAAAAAATAGCATTCCGGGTACCAATGTCGGTTTTTCCAAGTAAGGTGAGTGTTTTATCGACCGATTTTATTGTAAATCCATCATTTCCAGGTTTTGTAATATTAATTGCTGGCAAATTTTCAAGATGTTTATTTCTTCCAACAACAATCTCTTCCGGAACAAAGGGCTCAGTATCATCAATAATGGGCAGTTTTGTATCTGAAATTTTTTCGATATAAAATTGTAATTGCTGCGCTGCCTTCAACACGGTTTCCGAGGCATCTTTCGATACCACAATCCGGTAGTCGGATAGACCATTATGGGTGATGATTAAATCTGATTTTTGACAACCGGTTGCGAGAACGGAAATAATTAGCAAAAAGAGAATGAATATCCTGGTATTCATTTAATATCCCTCATTTTTTGTTCGGTTTTTTTGACAAAGCGTTCAATGAGGGCGGAGAGGAAATTTTTTTGCCCTCATCGTCTGTCTGCTATGATTGTAGATTTATCGATAAAATTATTGAATTGCCATGAGCTTAAGAGGCTGTTCGAGACCTAGAATATTGGCCAAAAATAACCTTTCGAAGGTTACGAAAAACACAATATATAGATTAATATTGACATTTCAATCTATATATATAATTATACCTATTTAAAAACCTTCGAAAGGATAGTTCACGGATACGCTCTTTAGCTCGTGGTTCCATGAATGCCCCCTCATCACCGGGCTTTTATGCCCGAGTCCTTTTGCACCATTGGGTTAAAATCCACTTTAAAAATTTGTGGGGGTAATTTGATCCACAAGCTAAAGCTCGTGGCTATTCATCAGTTTTTTAATGAGTTAGAATTTTAGGTATTAAATTTTTAATCCTGTAAATCCTGAGCATCCTGTCCTCTTTTCTCCTTATGAATGGTCACTTTACTTTATACTTAAAATTCTAAAATGGAAATTTGTCAGGTTATGAATCCATGAAAGACCCCCTCCTGCCTCCCCCAAATTCCAAAAAACGGAATTTGGGGGAGAGGAAGCAGGGTTCTCTCCCCCATTTTCGTTTTTTGAAAATGGGGGAGATACAGAGGGGGTCAATTTCCCACTAAAAACAAATTCACATTAGAAAAAACATTTCATTTTAGAATTTCAGGTTATAATAATTTTCGATAGAGGATAAGCGCTTAACGAACCACTACCATCTTTCTGGCACTTTCTCCTTGTGCGGTTTTTATTCGGCACCAGTAAATACCCGAAGCGACCATCTCGCCCAGATCATTCTTCCCATCCCAGTTAATACTAAATTCACCCGCATATCTGGTTTCATTTAACAGCGTTTTCACTTTTTGTCCCAAAAGATTATAGACGATTAATTCAACTTTTGTTTTTTGAGGAAGCTGATAAGTGATGGTTGTACCGCCTTTCTTCGGATTCAATGGATTGGGATAATTTGGTAAAATATAAACCCGCGGAATATCGGCGTTGGAGACGGAATAAAGTTTGGCAGTTCCAACCAGATGTTGCAAGGCATGCAGCGAATTTGAATTATCAAAAACACAATACCAGTTTGAATTCTCATCCAATTCCAGGTCTACGGCGATAGAATCACTTTGCGGAGACGAGTGAAATCCTTTGAATGAATTTTTTGCCGTATAATTCTGGTAATTGGCCGCGTCAGCCATAAAGTAGTTAATTTTGCCGCCGCTATTTTCAATAAATTGATACGCATATTTATCCATATCATCGAATGGATCGGTTCCACGGGTGATGTTTTCCGGTACCTTAAAATCGATTTCCAGATAATTACGATTGTCCTGAGATGGAGACGCTGTTATTTCTTCCCATTTTAATACCGGCTTTTGTGCGGGAACCGTTATCGAGACAATATATTCTTCGCCGGCCACGCTGTTGCTGACGACGCGTAATAAATTTTCCGCACTCGCCGGAACATTGCCATAATCACAACTCAATCTCGCATAATATTTTCGATCAATGCCTACTTTAAAAGTAACTTTCCCTTCGCTATCTGTTGTGCCATAATTATCGAACCACAAATTATCATCCAGTCCCGTTGTGTATATTACCACTCTGGCGCCGTCAATGGCCTGACCCAGGCTATCCAGGGCATAGATTGTCAGTATTGAATGGCTTTTGGTATATCGATCCGTGACAGAAGTGAGCGAACCATCACTCCGCCATTGAAAAACCGAGCCAAATTTCTTGTTCCAGCTTCCACCCAGGTACATATAGGGTTGATCAATATCGCCATCCCAATGAATCCAGCGTTCGTCCCAGAATTCATCCCATACGTGATCGGTTGAATAGGAAGCCACACTGGTGGCTGGAATGAGTGCAGCCCGGGCAATGGCGACTCGTAGATCACCATTTTCGCCGCACCGTCCAATGTGTTTGCGATAAATCCGTACGGGTTGATGCGGGCGTTCTTCATTGGAAGTGAACTCCATGCTGCGATTCATCCAGCGGTTCATGATATCAATGGCATGTGCCTTTGAATTTACCGGCAGCGTAAATTGATTCCAGACAATCTGGCAACCCTTTAGCAAATCTTTTAATTTGGCATAACCTGGATCAACATGATTAAAGAGAAAATTTCGCCAGAAGTACCCTTGATCCGGCGTTGTAATATTATTGCGATGTGAATAGTTATTTTCGACAATATCGGGTGCGATGTAGGCTGGAATTTCATCCGTAATTTTAGGATGCACGATGTACCAGTAATAAATATCACGTGGCACTTCAACTTCCAGGCTATCCAGATACCGGGCTTTTTTATATTTGGTAGTTGAATAATAGTTCGGATCACTTTGCGATGTGCCATAATCAATGACTTTTACATAATCCAGTACTTTATCATGCTGATAAATCAGTTCCGCATTCTCTTTCAGCAATTGAACCGATGAATAGGATGACATTAAATATTGTGGCGACAGGTGCGCAATGCAGAAGGCGATTTCATCGATGTAGGGATCCGGCGCGTCGAGAATGGCTTTTGCCCATTTTTCCTGATTTGCTACATCCAATAGTGAAAATACATTTGTTAAATCATTTTTCATCCATAAAGGTGCTTTATTCATGGCCGCCTGAACATTTTCTGAAAATGGAACACCCCAATCCGGATTTATGACATTCAGCGATTTGGTTTGTGCATTAAATTGGATGGCGAAATGTTTTCCGGCGGGGATAAAAATATCAATTAATTCTGTATCTGTCGCCAGTGCATGAATTTGATTTGACTTTTCCATCCACCCTTTTTTCAAAGGAGCGGGGGGCAGATATGCCGGCGCATCTCCAACTGGAACCAGTTTTTCTTCCGGAAATTGATGCGTACTTCCTCTCACTGGCTGATTATCTTTTCGTATTGATTTGGTGGACGTTTCACCCGCAATCGTGGTTAGAATTTCCCCGAAAACGAACGTGAAAGTCAGAAGTGTTATTAATTTTAAACTCATCTTCATAAAAATCACGCTTTCAATTGCTTTCAATGACATTTCCATCTTCGCGATAGAGTTCGATAGGTCCTTTTAAAAGGACAGCGATAACTGTAACCTGTTCATCCAATACTTTTTCCGGCACATCAATGTAAATCAGGCCGGGAACGGAACTCCAATAAGCTTTCATTTTAATATCCCACTCGAGCTTGGTCCCATTTCCAACGACCCAGATCCGATTAATCGTGTTTTTTATGCCTTTCAGGACAATTGGACCTTGGGGTTTATACGGAACAAATAAGTATAGGATTTCACGATTTTGTGAAAGTGCGGTGGCGCCATAAAAATGATCCTTCGGAATGCCAGCACGGGTGCCGAAAATAGCATCTTTATGTTTATTCGTCCAGCGACCCAGTTCTTTTAAGATATTAACCTGTTCCGACGGAATGGTACCATCGGCGGTGGGGCCAATATCCAGCAGCAGATTGCCGCCCATGCTGATGCAATCCACCAAGATATTAATGATCTGATAGGATGATTTATAATCCCGATCATTGTGCTGAAAGCCCCAGGAGTCGTTCATGGTCATACATAATTCCCACCATTTACTTTTCGGCGGCGTTATTGGTACGCCCTGTTCAGGTGTGGCATAATCACCATACCCCTGAAGCCTTGAATTTATTATGACGCCTGAATTGTGATTCAGCAGTAATTCCCGAATCTCTTTGGCTTTCCACTGTTCAGCACTTTGCTCCCAGTCCCCATCGAACCAGACCAGATCGGGATTATACTTTTTGGAAATCTCGGTTATCTGCCCCAAATTGAATTCCACAAAGCGATTCCAGCGCACTGGATCATTTTCATAACGTTTTTTATCGCGTAAATGATTGGGATAGTCCGGATGCGACCAATCCAGCAGGGAATAGTATAAACCAACCTTGAGATCGTTTTTGCGCAAGGCATTTATAAACGGCTGAATCAGGTCTTTGCTGGCTGGTGTTTTTTTCACTACATTCAAATCGCCCCATTGGCTGTCCCATAAGGCGACGCCGTCGTGATGTTTCGATGTCAATACGGCATATTTTGCGCCACTGGCCTTAATCAGCTTCGCCCATTCTTCCGGCTGATAATTCGCTGCGGTATAACCATTTAACTGCTTCATATAGTCTTCATAACTGATATAGCCATTAAAAAATGACCATGATTCATCAATTCCATTTACGGCATAGATGCCCCAGTGGATAAAAATTCCCAGTTTGGCGTCCTGAAACCATTGGAGACGATTTACCTTGTCTGCATCAGTTTTCTGTGCTGATAGATGACAATTTAAAAGTAATAGTACTATGATTAATATTGAATGATTTTTCATTTTGTCCGCGTTCTCATTAGATGATAGTTTACTTAACAGTAATAATCTCCCTCAATCTAATATCTTTCGACGATCCCCCAATCATAATTTTAAAATCTCCCGGTTCCACAATCCAGGTCAAATCCTTATCAAGCATGGTTAATAATTGGGGCGTAATCTCAAATTCGACTTTTTTTGTCTCGCCAGCCGCAAGATGAACCCGTTTAAATCCTTTTAATTCCATCACCGGACGCGTTACGGATGCAAGTAAATCTTTAATGTACAATTGCACGACTTCATCGCCGGCTATTTTGCCCGTATTTTTTAAATTGAAACTGACTTTGGTGTTTTCATTTGTAGCGAT
This sequence comes from Caldithrix sp., assembly GCA_020722815.1. GTDB lineage: Bacteria > Zhuqueibacterota > Zhuqueibacteria > Thermofontimicrobiales > Sulfurfontimicrobiaceae > DYKB01. The sequence continues at coordinate 15,878 of DYKB01000048.1, forward strand.
TACTTTTTTCTCCACAGCCAAATCACGATACTCAAATGTCGTATAACTCAATCCAAAACCAAAAGGAAACAGCGGCTGGCCGGTCAGATTATTGTAATCATCGCCGCGGCCGGTCGGTTTATGATTATAATAGAGCGGAAGCTGGGATTCGTGAATAGGGAAGGTGATGGGCAATCTTCCCGCTGGGCTATAGTCACCAAATAACACATCGGCCACTGCATTTCCACCTTCCTCGCCGGGATACCAGAAGTCCAGAATCGCATTCACTTTATGCAACCAGGTATTCATGGTGATGGCACTCCCCCCGACGAGGACGATGACTGTTGGAACGCCGGTTTCTGCTACTTTTTGAATTAACTCTTCCTGATGTCCCGGCAAGCTTATATAAGCGCGATCCTGAAATTCACCCTCTTCAATGCCGGCAACGATGATCGCTAAATCACATTTTTGAGCCGTTTTCACCGCTTCAGCGATGGCTTTTTTATCCGAATCGTCAATACCGCAATTCCAGACCAATTTGATTTTTGCATTGCCAACGGATTCAAAAAACTCGATTTTGATATCATAAGCCTGATCTTTTACAAAAGAAAAATCGGCTAAAATTGTCTGATAGGTTTGCTTTTTCCAATTATCGATCAGTAATTTATTGTTCAGATAGAATCGATATCCGTCATTGCCTTCAATGCCAATTTTAAAGGTACCCGTTGCGGGTGCTTTCAGTCTTCCGGTCCAGCGAACCGAATACCAGTCGTAATTGATAACTGGATGTTGCGGTGAAAAAAGGGTCCATCGAAATTGAATTGCGTCATCGATTCGCGAAAGCGCTGGCTGACCTTCCAGCCGGATATTATTAAAATATTCACCCCATAATCCTTTTTCACTTTTGCCTTTGACGAGGCAGGAAAGGTTATTGGGTGAAACCGGGACATATTCTGTTGATTTCCGGCCGCACCCTTTAATAAAATAAACCTTTTGCGATTGGTTAATTCGATTTTTGATGCCATCCAGAATATTTACTTTATTAATTCCAGGCCCACTGTAACCGCCCAGGCGGGCTTCAACCGCATCCTGGCCGATTACGGCAATGGAACGAATCGTCTCTTTTAAGGGGAGAATTTGATTTTCATATTTTAATAAAACAATGGATTCCCGGGCTGCCTGCTGTGCCAGTTTACGATGATCCGGATGACTGTTCCACTTTTCAGCTTCTTCCGGCTCAATATAGGGCTTTTCAAACAGGCCAATTTTAAATTTTGCCCGGAGCACGCGTGAAACAGCATCATCAATCTGCTTTTCAGTGAGCAGGCCTTTTTCAAAAGCTTCATAAAAAAGCGAGTCATGATTGTAAGCCGTTTGAAAAATGACGTCCAGCCCATTTTCAAAAGCCTGTTTAGTGGTGGCGGCATAATCCGGTGCGACTAAATGCAAATCGGCCATTCCCGGTACTGCTCCCGCATCAGCGATAACAAAACCGTTAAATCCCCATTCCGCTTTCAGTTTTTTATTCAGTAACCAGTCATTCGCACTGCAGGGCCGGCCATCCAGGGAATTATACGCGGCCATGATCGATTGTGCGCCCCCTTGCTGAATACAGGCTTTATATGCCGGAAAGTAAATCTCATCCAGCAGGCGTTCATTAAAATGGATGGGGTAACTATCCCGGCCGCCATCGCCTACATTGACAGCGAAGTGCTTGGGAGTGGTGATAATACCCATCTTCTCAAATTCGGTCACAAAGGCGAGTCCCATTTGGGAGGTGAGAAAAGGATCCTCACCGTAGGTTTCTTCCACCCGGCCCCAGCGCACATCATGGGCGATATTGACCACAGGGGAGAGGATTTGTCTGATTCCGCGCGTATGGGTTTCTTTGGCAATAGCCGCTGCCACCTGGTGCATCAGTTCCGTGTTCCAGGTAGCCGCCAAACCGATAGCCTGTGGAAAGGCAGTGGCACCGTCCCGAACGAGCCCATGCAACGCTTCATCAAACGGGATAATGGGAATACCGAGCCGGGTCTCTTCGATAAAATAGCGTTGAATTGCATTAATCTTCTGGGCGACAAATTTCGCGGTTCCAGTTGAATTATAGGTTAATAATTGTTCGGAAACCTTGCCCGAATTTCCAGTAGTCGCGACCTGTAATCCAAAGATCCCGTGCTGATATTTTTCTTTCCCGTCGCTCAAATCACCCGGAATCATGAATAGTTGCTAGAATTTTTCTTCGAGCGTCATTCGGGAAAGCAAATCTTTAACACGCTCCTCAATGGGCTGATCTGGATTTTTGTAGATATATTTGTCGCTTTGGGCCGTTAAAGAACTCAAAATAATCGATAAGAAAACGAGCATTAACAAGGTGATATTTTTCATGCTAATCACGTTCCTGCCTGGATAATATGAAAAAAGTCTGTTCAAACAACTTATAACTTGCGATTAATTATCAGGATCAAGCTTTGGAATGGTACCACAATGACGCAAAAAATTCCTCAGCTCTATCGATATTGTATAAACGCAATCATCAACTTTTTGTTGAATTGCCACGAGCTTCAGCTCGTGGTATGTGATACAAAAAAATAATTTTAGTGGATTTTAATCCACTGGAGTAAAAAATGGGATTAAAAGCCTTAGCTCTATTGTTATTTAAACGCAATCATCAACTCTTTGTTGAATTGCCACGAGCTTCAGCTCGTGGTATGTGATGCAAAAAAATAATTTCAGTGGATTTTAATCCACTGGAGTAAAAAATGGGATTAAAAGCCTTAGCTCTATTGTTATTTAAACGCAATCATCAACTTTTTGTTGAAGCCACGAGCTTCAGCTCGTGGTATGTGATACAAAAAAATAATTTTAGTGGATTTTAATCCACTGGAGTAAAAAATGGGATTAAAAGCCTTAGCTCTATTGTTATTTAAACGCAATCATCAACTCTTTGTTGAATTGCCACGAGCTTCAGCTCGTGGTATGTGATGCAAAAAAATAATTTCAGTGGATTTGAATCCACTGGAGAAAAAGAATGGGTTTAAAAACCGATTAATGACTTCTTTCGTCTGATGAGCCCTTTCTGGTGCCGGATTTGGGATTTTCGTCCGGCGAAGACGCCTTTTCCGGAACCGGAATTGGGGTCTTTGCATGCAAAGAGGCCTTTTCCGGAACCGGAATTGGGGTCTTTGCATGCAAAGAGGCCTTTTCCGGTACCGGAATTGGGGTCTTTGCATACGAAGAGGCCTTTTCCGGAACCGGAATTGGGGTCTTTGCATGCAAAGAGGGCTTTTCCGGAACCAAAATAGGGGTCTTTGCATACGAAGAGGCCTTTTCCGGAACCGGAATTGGGGTCTTTGCATGCAAAGAGGGCTTTTCCGGAACCAAAATAGGGGTCTTTGCATACAAAGAGGCTTTTTCCGGTACCGGAATAGGGGTCTTTGCATGCAAAGAGGGCTTTTCCGGAACCGGAATAGGGGTCTTTGCATGCAAAGAGGCCTTTTCCGGAGCCGGAATTGAGGTCTTTGCATACAAAGAGGCTTTTTCCGGAACCGGAATTGGGGTCTTTGCATGCAAAGAGGGCTTTTCTGGAACCGGAATAGGGGTCTTTGCATGCAAAGAGGCTTTTTCCGGAACCGGAATTGAGGTCTTTGCATGCAAAGAAACTCGTTCGGGTACCGGATTCAGGGTATTCACCGGATTTATTACAAATTCATACGCATCACATAGAACGGAACACGCATCATCTTTCAATTACTGATTCTTTTCACCACATACAAATGATTATTTTATCACCGCAAACTTCCCGATTTTTACGTCTCCGGTCGCTTTTGATTCAACGTGGTAGATATAGTATCCCGCTGCGATTTCCAATCCCTCTTTACTGCGTAAGTCCCAATGTACAGTCCCATTTGCTGCAGAATTCAAGTCCCAGAAATTTTTATGAGTTAGCGCAGAATTATTTACCGATATTTCTTTCACCAAAATACCGCTTAAGGTAAATATCCGAATTGTACACTCGGCCGGGATATGGGTGAACATTATTTGTCGCGTTTGATTTCGATCCCAATTAGCCACGGCTGATTCCATGGTATTTGTTACGACGTAAGGATTTGGTACGACTTTGATATTTGCCATGTCCTCTTTCATTTTGGATTTATCGAGGTCATCTTCAAGGCCTTTTACTGTGAATACGAGTGAGTCATTATAATAGAACGGGCGGTTGAAATCAAGCCGATAGACGTCATTGGCTTTTGGCATCTGACCAGGATTGGTGATATCAAAAAAGTCAATCGCAAAGATAGTTCCTCCCCAGACATTGAGGCCACTTCGCGAATCTTTCACCGCATCCCCAACCAGAATATAATCCGAATTGGCATCAAAAGTCCCATTTTTGTTTACATCATAAACAACCATATCCATCAGCGGCCACGAGCCATCTGCTTCCTGAAATGATTTGTTGACGATATAGAAGTTGAACTTTTGCTTTAAGAGAACATCTTTGGTGGCTAAAAAGTTACCACGATAATCGGTAAATTTGGGACCTAAATCCGTTACACCCTCATAAGCAGCACTGTTTTCGGTCCAGATAATTTCATAATGCCAGGGGAAGAAACGCCATTTATCAAAGTAGGGCAGTTCTTTTGGATTATTGGGATGGGCATGTAATTGTACATTAACCGGTGAATTTCCAACAATCCAGCCTGAATTTTCCGGATCATATTGGGCGAAAATAAAAGGTGCCCGTAATCGTAATTGAAGCCCATCAAAAACATCCGTAATAATTTCCTGCCGGGTAGAAAGATGATGATAAACGAAAAACAGACTGTAGGTTTCAGTATATCTGACGGTGTCCAGATTTTGTGCGACGAAGTCTTCCTGGGTTTCCTGATAAATAATCGAATCACCCGCTGTCATATCGTAAACCATAATTCCATCATTTAAAAACAGGGCATCATAAGGGCTGCGATAACGCGCATTGGTCTGACTGTATTGAACTTCGTTTACTTTTAATTTAACTTTATAGGTATGATCTTTTTTCAAATTAAGGTGATTAAAGACTTCCGGTGTAATCTGATATTTTTGTGCTGCCCGTGTACTCTTCTGCGTATCGATTTCAATCGCCGGTGATTGATAACCCGCGGCAAATTGATGCGGCTGAATCACTGCAACATTGGGAGAAATCCGTCGGATGTTCTCGTTTTCATCAACTTCCAAAACAAATGAATTTTCAGACGGCGGAATGCCGGTTCCGACTTCGGGGATGCCATAGTCGTAGGCCACCAGAACGTAATAATAGGTTCGCCCATTTTGGACTGTGTTATCGACGAAAGAACGGGACAAGCCGCTATCATCACCCAGATAATAACCCATGCCATTTATCAGGCCGAAATCGGTAAAGCCATATTTGTTATCCATCTTGTCACACTGGAAAATCGGCTTACGCAGCATTTCGCTGCCGTAACCATCGGTGATGGTCATCGGATCTGCAACATATTTGTCGGTTGAACGATAAAGCTTATACCCTTCAAAATCATTGGCATTTTTGACAAAGGAATCCCGGGTAAATTTATCCGATCTATCATCCCAGGAAAGAAGTACCTTGCCATCGCCAGGCGTGGCTGTCAGATTTGGCATCAATGGTGGTTGGGCAAATCGGTAATCTGATTCATAGATAAGCTGAACGACCTCTTTTAATCGGAACAGGGCCGGTGCCTTGTGTTCGGATGAGTTTAAACCCGCTAGTTGATCATAGGCATGTAGTTCGGACATGGAAATTCGTTCTGTCAAACCTTTATACAGGGGGAAAAGGCCCGAAGCAAACTGCTCCACAAAGTTTTGCGGGGTCATTTGTGCTTCATCAAAAAGTCCTTCACGATGCAAAGTGAAAGTGTTTTGGTCATTCATAATACTATAACCATCGGGTCCCCATTGGAAAACATAACGGAATGAGGTTAAACCCAACATATCGGATTCGCTAATATCAGTCAGGCCGAAGTTTGGCTCGGCTCCCAGGCCTTCCAGCAGATCTGGCGTATGATTGCACTCGGTACCATCCACATCCGGTCCGGTGTAGTTCAAATCATACGGTCCGACACCATCCAGTCCCAGATCATCGCCGGGATCTTCACCAATGTCATAGACGCCATTACCATTCGCATCGATCCCATCCCGCCAATCCTGATCTTCATCGGCATCCCAATGTTCTTTGAGATCGGCTTCTTTTAAATTGTAATAAGAAAAAAAATCAGCCAGATTGGCAATTCCATCGGTAGGACCTATTGGGGCGGTTGCTTTATTGTCGCGCTTTTCATCCAGTAAACCATCCCGGTCATTATCAAGATTATCATAGGGGATTCCTGGACTCTCCAGATAAGCCAGACCAAAAACGCCCGGTTCTTTGCCGCCGCCCATGGGCACACCATTCAAATCCCAGGAATAGCACATGTTGAGACGTTTGTTATAATAGGCGATGTCATCCGCGCCGTCATATTCTTCTCCACCGACGGCATTATCCGTGTAAAGACCAAAATACATTTCAGTGATATCATAATCCGAAATATTGGCGATTGTATATTCCCAAAAAATAGCGTCCATTGCCGATGGATTGCTCCATTGGAAGCCGCGAATTTCATTTCGAATGCCAACTCCACCCCAGGGAAGCCCTTTTTGAATCGTCACATCCGGTCTTTTCTGGCCAATTTTTACGCCGGGTCGCGGATAATATTTAATTTTGTCTTCCGGGCCCAGATATTCCTGATCCTGGGCATCATTGACAACAAAATAACACTCCTGATCCGCCTTCAGGACGCCGCGGCCAAAGCGGCCATTCCATTCGCCAGGCCATTTGGTGGTATTTCCACGAGCTGGCCAGCCTTCCGGCGGCCAGGAAACCGGTAAGTTACTCATGGCCGGTGTTTCGCCTAATTCATTGAAATAGCCAAAAACCGGATAGATGCCCCACTCAATGGTGCCGGTGGGATCTTTATCCATGTGCTCCCGATAGCTGGATTGACAGAAATATAAGGTATCGAGTTTTATTCCGCTATTAATGAGCCCCCTCTCCGTTACGGGAATGGAATCATTTTGAAGATAAACACGCGCACCGATGAGGACGCAGATCCCGTCATGCATTTTGGTACCTTCATAGTTGTTCGGCCATTTTGAAACATCATAGCCGAGATCACAACAATCAGAAAGCTCTGTTGTGTTCCGATAATAAAGCAGCACCCGGTTGCCAGTCATCCAGCCCGCCCGCTCGGCTGCAATATCACCTGCCGGATCATCCGGTCCTTCATAAATCCGACTCTGGCCGAAAAGAGCATTTAGCATCAAAAACTGCGATAGTAAAAAGATAAAAATCGTTAAATATATTTTCATTTATCTACTCTCCTTATGGATTAGTAAAAATAGATAAGGCATAAAGTCCATTCCAGGAATGGACAGTCTATATATTTGTTTGGAATTTTCAATCCTTATATCCACTACTGAATACTTTTCAAAAAGCCACATCCGACCGTTGACCCTAACTTTCTTCTCAAAGAGGAGAGGGAATAGCTACGCCCGCTTTCTTTAGTTGAAAATTGGGGTGATGGTCCCGGATGTGATTAATACTGATGTGAAAAAAAACGTATAATAGTGAATCCGCATAAAGATTGTGTTTCATTTTAATGTAATATAGTCTGTTTCTATTTGATAACAGCAAACTTGCCGACTTTAATATCACCTGTTAATTTAGATTCCACATGATAGATATAATATCCCGCCGCAATTTCCAGCCCTTCTTTGCTGCGAAGATCCCAATGAACTGTTCCATTTGCACCTGAATTCGTATCCCAGAAATTTTGGCGGTTCTCGACGGCATTATCCACATCAATTTCATTGACAAAAATTCCACTCACTGTAAAAATGCTGATTTTACATTGTGCCGGGATATGCGTGAACATCAACTGCCGCCGTTGATTTCGATCCCAATTGGCAACGGCTGATTCCATTGTGTTGGTAACCACATAGGGATTGGGGACAACACGAATTTTTTCCATTTCTTCCCTGATTTTTGATTTATCCAGATCATTTTCCAACCCGGTCACCGTGAAAACCAAAGAATCATGATAAGAAAATGGTCGTTTGAAATCGATTCGGTAAACATCATTCGCTTTGGGCATTTTATCGGGGGTAGTAATGTCAAAAAAATCAATCGCAAAGATAGTTCCGCCCCAGACATTTAAACCTGTTCGGGAATCTTTAATAACATCACCAACCAGTACGTAATCAGAATCGGCGTTGAACCTACCATTCCCATCGACATCATACACGACCATATCCAGTAATGGATGTAAACCAGTAGAATCGGTAAATGATTTGTTTTTGACATAAAAATTAAAGGATTGATTTAAGAGCACGGCTTTTGTACTCAAAAAATTGCCATTATGGTCGGTAAATTTGGGTCCTAATTCAACTCGTGTTTTATAGGCTGAATTATTATCTGTCCAGATAAATTCATAATGCCAGGGAAAAAATCGCCAGTGATCCTGATACGGGAAGCCTTTCGGATTCGGTAATTGTTTTAAATGAATATTCACCGGTGAATTTCCAACGACCCATCCTGAATTTAAGGTATCGTATTCAGCAAAGACAGAGGGCATTCGAAAACGTAATCGAACGCCATCGAATGCATCGGTAACAATTTCTTCTTTAAGTGTCAAAAATTTATAAATCGTCCAGTTATTAAATAAAAAGACATATTTTACTGTATCCAGATGAGTACCGATATAATTTTCGCGTGTTTCTTCATAAATTAAGGAATCCCCTGAAGTCATATCATAAATGCGAATACCATCATTTAAAAATAAAGCATCATAGGGGCTGCGATAACGGGTGTTGGACTGTGTATAATCGACTTCGTTAACATTTAATTTAACTTTATACGTATGCCCTTTTTTAACATTCAGATTATCATAAATTTCCGGTTTAAATTGGAATTTTTGGGCCGCGGCGGTGCTTTTTTGATAATCGATTTCAATACCGGGTGATTGATAACCGGCTGCAATCTGATGCGGCCGGACAACAGCGACATTCGGGGAAATCCGGCGAATATTTTCATTTTCATCCATCTCCAGGACAAAAGTGTTTTCTGAAGGCGGAATTCCGGTACCCACTTCCGGAATACCATAGTCATACGCGACCAGAACATAATAATAAGTGCGACCATTCTGAACCGTATTATCGGTGAAAGTGTGATAAAGGCCACTATCATCACCCAGGTCATAACCCAGGCCATTAATCAGACCAAAATCAGTAAAACCGGTTTTGTTATTAATCCGGTCACACTGGAAAATTGGCTTGCGTAACATGTCTGTGCCATATCCGTCAGTAATAATCATCGGATCGGCGATATATGGGTCCGTCGCGCGGTAGAGTTTATAACCTTCGAAGTCATTTGCATTTTTAACAAAAGCATCCCGCGTAAATTTATCCGATTTATCATCCCAATGCAGAATGACCTTTCCATCACCTGGCGTTGCGGTAAGGGTTGGCATTAAGGGGGGCTGCGCAAAACGGTAATCTGATTCGTAAATGAGCTGAACGACTTCTTTCAGGCGAAATAGCGCCGGGGCTTTGTGGGCGGTGGAATTAAGACCTGCTAAAGCGTCATACGCATGAAGTTCGGACATGGAGATCCGTTCTGTCAAGCCTTTATGAAGCGGGAAGAGGCCGGAAGCAAACTCTTCCAGATAATTGGTCTGCGTTGGTTGGAGTTCATCGAAGATGCCGGGTAAAAGAAATTTAAATGTTTTTTCGTCAGATGACGGATTTCCCGCCATGCCGGGACCCCAATCCATACAGTAGCGGAAAGTTGTTAATCCCAGCATATCCGCCTCACTAACGTCTGTTAATCCGAAATTCGGTTCAGCGCCGACACCTTCCAAAAGATCCGGCTGATGATTACATTCTGTCCCATCAGCATCCGGGCCATTATAGTTCAAATCATAAGGGCCAACCCCATCCAGGCCCACATCATCGCCTGGATCTTCGCCAATATCGTATTTTTTATTATTATTTGCATCCGTTCCATTGCGCCAATCCTGATCCTCATCCGCGTCCCAGTGGTCTTTCAGGTCAGTTTCCTTGAGATTATAATAAGATGTAAAATCGGCAAGATTATATATTCCCTCGGTTGGGCCAATTATTTTCGTGGCTTTATTATCGCGCTTTTCATCGAGCAAACCATCTTTATCATTATCAATATTATCATAGGGAATTCCCGGACTTTCCAGATAAGCAACCCCCAGCACACCAGGTTCTTTACCGCCGCCCATGGGGACCCCGTCGGTGTCCCATGAATAACAGAGATTTAAGCGTTTATTAAAATAGGAATTATCATCGGCGCCATCATATTCTTCACCACCAACGGCGTTATCAAGGAGGAGACCGAAAAATATTTCCGGCAAATCATATTCGGAAATATTGGCGATAGTATATTCCCAAAAGATGGCATCCATTGCAGAAGGATTGCTCCACTGAAAGCCACGTACCTCTGCCCGAATACCAATACCGCCCCAGGGAAGGCCTTTTTGAATGGTAACATCCGGTTTTTTATCACCGATTTTGACATCGGACAGGATTTCACCATTGGCACCATAAACTCTTCGGGGGAAATATTTGATAGAATCTTCTGGCCCTAAATATTCCTGATCCTGCGCGTCATTGGAAACGAAATAGCATTCCTGATCCGCTTTCATAACACCACGACCAAATCGACCATTCCACTCTCCAGACCATTTGGTGGTATTCCCACGAGCCGGCCACCCTGCTGGCGGCCATGAATCCGGTCGATTACTCATGGCGGGCGTTTCACTTAAGTCGTTAAAATAACCAAAAACTGGATAGAATCCCCATTCAATCGTGCCGGTTGGGTCCTGATCCATCATCACCCGATAACTTGCCTGAACGTAATAGATTGTATTTAGATTATTTCCATTATAAATTTCCGGGAAATCAGTTACGGGGATGGAGTCATTTTTTACATGAACCCTGGCGCCGATGAGGAGGGAAAATCCATCGTGACTTTTTGAACCTTCGTAGTTATTGGGCCATTTGGCGACGTCATAACCCAAATCACAACAATCGCCTAACTCGGTCGTGTTGCGGAAAAAAAGTAACACCCGGTTTCCTGTCATCCAGCCGGCGCGTTCGGCGGCAATATCTGAGGCCGGATCATCCGGACCTTCATAAAGACGACTCTGGGCGAAGAGACTATCCAGATTTAATAGCTGTAGTAAAAGAAGTGCGAAAATGATAGATCTGGTTTTCACTTGTATTAGCCTTTTATTCAATTAAGAATTATTAAATAGTGTCTGTCCGCAAATGCCCCGATTCTGTCATGGCGAGGAGCGTTTTTGGCGACGAAGCAATCTCCGCTGTTATTCAAGGGGATTGCTTCGGCAAAAAACGCCTCGCAATGACAGGTTTTGCTATTTTCGGACAGACACCAAATAGTTACCGGGACTTCTTATTATCGTCATTTTTCAAATTAGTAAACTGACTCTACGCCTCATAGCCATCAGGTTAAGCCTCTAATTTATTTGAAAACAAGATGTTGGATATATAACAAAAATTCAAGGAATACCAGACATTTGACCCTCACCCTAGTCCTCTCCCAGAGGGAGAGGGCGTAGCTATTCCCTCTCCCGCTGGGAGAGGGTTAGGGTGAGGGTGGTTTTTAATTCAACTTATTTCTTAATTTTCAATTAGTTATCGCCTTAACTTGACGGCTATGCTCCACGCCCCCATCAAAGATGAGATAACAAGAGTTCCCCTCACTTTTTTTAAGCAAGGGGAACTTGTGGAGAACAAATTGACTTGTTGTTATTTAATCACCGCAAACTTGCCTACCTTCACATCCCCTGTCACTTTTGATTGGACATGATAGATATAATATCCCGCCGCAATCTCCAAACCTTCTTTACTGCGTAAATCCCAATGCACCGTCCCATTGGCCGCTGAATTTAAATCCCACTTACTTTCGCGAGTGGTGGCAGAATTATCCACTTCGATTTCATCCACCATGACACCGCTAATCGTAAATATTCGAATCGTACACTGTGCCGGAATATGGGTAAACATTAATTGCCGTTTTTGATTCCGATCCCAGTTGGCAACTGCGGGTTCCATGGTGTTGGTTATCACATACGGATTTGGTACGACCTTGATATTTTGCATATCATCTTTCAATTGTGCTTTATCCAGTTCATCACCAAGCCCGGTAATGGTAAACATCAGCGAATCAATATGATGAAAGCCACGATTAAAATCCAACCGATAGACATCATTGGCTTTCGGCATCTGGTCGGCACTATTGAGATCAACAAAATCGATGGAGAAGATGGTTCCCCCCCAGCGAATGGTATTGGTCCGAGTATCCGGCACGGCATCGCCAACCAGTATATAATCGGATTCGGTATCGAATTTACCATTACTATTGACATCATAAACAAGCATATCCATTAAGGGGTGATTGCCTTCCGCGTTTTTAAATGATTTATTGACGATATAAAAATTAAAGCTCTGATCCAGCAGTATCTGTTTTTTATCGATAAAATTATTGAACTGATCCCGAACCGTGGTGATGAAATCGGTGCGGGTTTTATAGGCAGCATTATTATCAGCCCAGATGAATTCATAATGCCAGGGGAAGTAGCGCCAGGTTTGATTCCGCGGATCCTGGTGCGGATCGCGCACCTGAGCCAATTGAATGCGCATGGGGGAATTGCCAACCACCCAACCGGAATTATCCCGATCCAGAATGGGGAAGACCGTTGGCATGCGGAATCGCAGCCGCATCCCTTCAAACAGTTCGGTGACAATTTCCCGTTCCGAGGTTAAATGCATGAGATTTAAGGTGCTGGAAGAGTCAAAATTTGATCCCGCCAGGTCGCGTTTTGTTTCACGATAAACCAGCGAATCGCCCAGGGTGACATCGTAAACCAATATCTCATCATTCATATACAAAATATCATAGGGGCTGCGAAATCGCGCATTGGTTTGAGAATAGGCCAATTCATTAACATGAAATTTGAGTTTATAAGTATGGCCTTTTTTAACATTATCGCGATCGAAAATTTCGACTTCAAAGGGCAGCTTTTTGGCATTGGGACTATTCTTTTGATCATCAAAATTCACGTCCTGACCGGGATAGCCAGCCGCCAATTGATGCGGGGTCACCACAGCGACGTTTGGTGAGATACGACGAATGTTTTCATCCTCATCGATTTCCAGCACAAAAGTGTTTTCAGATGGCGAAATACCACCACCAACACCACGTAAGCCATAATCATAAGCTACCAGGACATAATAATAAGTACGTCCATTTTGGGCGGTATTATCGATAAACGAATGTTGAATACCGGTATTATTCCCCAGATAGTATTGAATCCCATTGATTTCGCCATAATCGGCAAAGCCTTTGTAATCATCAATCAAATCGCACTGGAAAATTGGTTTTCGCAGGGTGGGACTCCCATAACCATCGGTAATGAACATGGGATCGGCAATATAGGGATCCGTCGAACGATAGACTTTATAACCCTCAAAGTCATTGATATTTTTAGCAAAAGCGTCACGGGTTAATTTATCCGATTTATCGTCCCAGCTCAAGAAGACTTTCCCGTCAGCCGGATTTGCTGTTAAAGTTGGCATCAGGGGTGGTTGGGCAAAACGGTAATCTGTCTCATAAATAAGTTGCACCACTTCTTTCAAGCGAAACAGGGCCGGGGCTTCGTGTTTGTCGGAATTGAGTCCGGCCAGGGTTTCATAAGCATGTAATTCGGACATGGAGATTCGTTCGGTCAAGCCTTTGTGAAGCGGGAAAAGACCCGAAGCGAACTGTTCCACAAAATTCCGTGGTTCCATTTGCGCTTCATCGAAAAGGTGTTCATTATGAAATTGAAAAGTTCCCTCATCATTCATGACACTCTGACCATAAGAACCCCAATCCAGGCAATAGCGGAAAGAGGTTAAGCCCAACATATCGGATTCACTGACATCGGTTTCCGCAAAATTGGGTTCAGCAATTCCTTCCATTCGATCCGGGCGATGATTGGCTTCAGTGCCATCAGCATCAGGGCCATAATAGTTTAAATCCAATGGACCAACGCCGTCCAGCCCGACATCGTCTCCAATATCCTCGCCGGCGTCATATTTACCATTCCCATTGGCATCGTTCCAATCGAGCCAATCCTGATCTTCATCGGCATCCCAATGTTCTTTCAGGTCGGACGCTTCCAGACTGTAAAATAATAAAAAGTCAGCGAGATTGGTGATACCATCAGAAGGTCCTATTTTATTCGTGGCATTGTTATTTCGTGCTTCATCAATCAAACCATCTTTATCATTGTCAATACCATCATTTGGAATCCCGGGGCTTTCCAGATACGCCAGGCCATAAACTCCTGGTTCCTTGCCCCCGCCAACAGGAATGCCGTCCTTGTCCCAGGAATAACACATATTCAGACGTTTATTATAATAGGCAATATCATCCGCACCTTCACTCGATTCCCCGCCAACGGCATTATCGGTATATAATCCAAAATACATTTCCGGTAAATCATAATCTGAAATATTGGCAATGCTATATTCCCAGAAAATCGCATCATGCGCTGAGGGATTGCTCCATTGAAAACCGCGGGTCTGAACGCGAATACCAATGCCACCCCAGGGTAATCCCTTCTGAATGGTCACATCTGACTTCTTATCGCCAATCCGTACGCCCGGACGCGGATAGTACTTCGTCGTATCTTCAGGACCTAAATATTCCTGATCCTGGGCATCATTTACCACGAAAAAACATTCGAGATCAGCTTTTGTAATTCCCCGCCCAAAACGACCGTTCCATTCACCAGGCCAAATTTTTCCATTGCCAGTGGCGGGCCAACCCTCTGTCGGCCAGGATTCCGGAAGGTTACTCATGGCGGGTGTTTCGCTGAGTTCATTAAAATACCCAAAAACAGGATAGAGCCCCCATTCAATGAGGCCGGTTGGATCCCGGTCCATATACTCACGATAACTGGATTGACAAAAATATAATGCATCCAGATCGGTTCGGCTCTGAATTGCGAGTGGATCCGTGACCGGAATGGAATCGTTTTCAACATAAACCCGCGCCCCAATCAGGAGACAGATCCCATCGTGCATTTTGGTGCCTTCCAGCGTATTCGGCCATTTGGTCACGAAATACGATACATGATCGCTTAATTCGGTTGTATTGCGATAGAATAATAGTACCCGATTCCCTGTCATCCAGCCGGAACGTTCAGCAGCAATGTCGCCGGCTGGATCGTCGGGTCCCTCATACAGGCGACCCTGGGGAAAGACACCCGAGCAAAGTACAATCATTCCTGTTATGATAAAAAGTATGACGCTATTTTTCATATAAAAGTCCTTCAGGATTTGATATTAAATTTTCATTTAAATATTCATCATTGATGATGAAAATATGATAAGCCAGATCGAATTTTTAAAATGTAAAGCTTAAGGTATAAGCGCTCATTTTACCCAGTAATCCAACATCACGATAAGCATAGTCAACTTTCAGGGCTTTATTATTTAAATAATTGAATAACAAGCCAAAACCAAAAGTCCAGCCATATTCCGAATCAACCATATAAAGTCCCTTATAACCGCCTCTCAATGAAAAGACGCCGAAACCAGGAACTGTTAATGCGTATTCACTTCCAATATTAAGATACTCACTATTATTATTGGGATGTAAAGCATCCACCGCCATGGTTAACCGCTGTCGCGAGGTCATCAGGGCGTGTGCGGAAATACCAATTCTGAAAATAAGAGGTAATTCCCAACCCTGGGTTTCATAACGGGCCGGAACATATTCGAAATTACCCGCTTCGCCGGGTGATTCGTCAATGGGACGTTTTAAATCGATACCGTTATATTGTAATTTCGTTCCATAGTTCGCGATACTCATACCGATGGATAATCCATCACCGGGTTTATCTGACCAGGCGAGAAAGGTGGTATTCACGATGGCGCCGAGATCAAAAGCAACGGCACTGGCACTTTCATGCCAGATACGCGAAGAAATATATTTTGCGGTACCACCAAATGAAAACCACTGGGCTAATTTTCTCCCATAGGAGAGGCTCACACTAAAATCCAGACCATCAAATTTTTCGCCCGTACCTTCCTGCATGAGCATCGAAGTTACTTCTTCTTCGCCATAGCCGGTATAAATAAATCCAACTGCGATGGTACCGATTTGCTGATGCGCATATCCCAGTCCAACGTATGAAGTATTAATATCCACCAGCCAGGGTTGATGCATCACCTGAAATTCACTGTTCGTCATATAACCCAATCCCGCAGGGTTCCAATAAATGGATGATAAATCCCGGACAACACTCACGTAGGCATCCCCCATGGCGATACCCGCACCACCATAGCCAATTTCCAGAAAATTTCCACTGGTTGTTGCCGCCCGATAGGGTTCTTGTGCCTGACCTGATGACAAAATCAGACCGAGCAAAATTCCTATCATCACTGTTAATAACTTTTTATTTATTATCATGATAAAACCCCATTATTGTTAAATTTATTCAGGTTATCTGTTAAAACATATAGCCCACGCCGATTTTAATTTCGCGTGGTGTTGAGTACATATATGGATTTTTAACAGAATCGTAAATATCATTGAAATTACTTCTGAAAGTTTCGATATTGATTGGATAGATGATGGCCGTATAAGCCCGTCCCGTGCTGGAGTTGACATAGAGTTCATTTTTGCGATCTAGCAAATTATAGATAGACATGAAAATGCGAAGTTTGCTGGAGCCAGTCAAATTGATATCATAATGACCCTTCAAATCCAGTGAAAAGTTGGTGGGTCGTTTGGAATTGTTGGGATAGAGCGTTTGTTTGGCCAATGGACTAACCGAAACCGGGGAGAAAGTATAAGGTAGTCCCGAGTTAAAATAGCCAGTGAGCGTTATATTATAGTTCGATTGAGAATAACTAACACTGCTGTTTAAAGTATGCCGTTGATCCCAGCTTAAGGGGACGAGATAGGGAATGGGATCCAGGCTTTCACCGGCGCGTGAATAGGTTGAAGTTGGATTATCGGCATTTCCGCGTGTATATTGGAGTGTATAATTGAGATAAAATGCAAATGGGCCAAACATATAATCATATTTCATCTCAAAACCTTTGGCGTTACCATAGTCTTTATTACCGTAAACGCCATATTTGATCTGATTATAAGTCGTATAAACCAACGCACTCTGCAAATCATAAATATCCTTGTAGAAAACGGACAATTCCAAACCCATGCCGGGCATTAATTCCTGCCAGACACCCATTTCATATTGTACCGTTTTTTCTGCTTTAATGGTCGGATTACCATGAATTGTTGCGAAATTCCCTGGTGGAATCAAGAAACGATAATTACTATAGAGCGCATATAATGGTGGCATTTGGAAAAAGTGACCATAGCTAAAATGCAATACCGCAGCTTTGCCCAGTGTATAGGACAGACCGAAACGTGGGCTCAGTTGTATCTGCGGCGCTGCTTTGGGATAAGTTGACATTCGTTCAGTATCCAGTAATGGCTGTCCGTTTTCATCATAAAGGATCTGTCCATTGATATCCTTCTGATAGAATGTCAATTGATTTGCCGGATTTCGCCGTTGCGAAGGATACGTGGTATTGGAATTAAAATAATCAAACCGCAGACCGATATTGATAACCATGGCATCAAACTCCATTTTATCCTGCAGATAAGTGGAAAATTCATAAGGCTTTTTGGTGTAAATATCCATCGAAATGGCGGAGTCTGCCAGAATTTCAGTTTGATAAGGATAAAATTCGATTTTTTGGATATCTGGATTATAGATGTAGTAAAATGCCAATGGCGTACCTTCCAATCTGTTTCGGGTATTGGTCGGCTTATTTTGTAACTCGTGAGCTGTATATAAGAATCCAGTCTTGATGCTGTGCGCTTTATTAATCTGCCAGGTGAGATCATATTTCGCATTCAAACTGGTAAGGTCCCGCTTCAGATGACCATAATCCTGACCACCGGATAAAAAACCACCGGCGCCTCTGGCATAGCCCTGATGAACGTAACGCGGATCCAGTGGATCCTCAAATAAATAGTATTGATACCTGTTATCCGTATAAGATACTTTAAAATCATGAAAAGCACTCTGGGAAATCAGATGGTTAATTTGAAAGACATACATCATGGTTTCGTCATAGTGATTTGCGCGACCATCCGGTTTATATTTATACCCGTGCCCGGTGTTGGGTCTTTCATCGTAATTCCAGGTATTCATGAGGGACATTTTCAAATTATTACTTAATTTGAAGGTCAGTTTTCCCATGAATGAATAGGTTTCATTCGTATTGATCGGGACATAGGCTTCATCACCGGTATGTTCAGAGTAATATTTAACACCTTTGATGTAGGCATCCCAGGGGGTTTCCTCCTCGACGATATTGGGTGTCGTAAAATCGGTAAAATCATCAACACGGAATCGTCGAATACCATTGATATGGCCTAAATTTTTTTGATAGCGAAAATTGGTGAAAAAAGTGATGTTATTTTTCCAGATTGGCCCTTCAAATTGAGCTTTATAGTCCTGATTTCTGGTAATTTCAGTATTTTTCAATCCAATAAAGACATCTTTATTGCCGGTATAGAAATTAGAAAGATGGCCTGAGAAGGAACCATGGAATTTATCGCGGCCATCTTTGGTAACGACATTAACGATACCACTCATGGCACGACCATATTCCGCATTGAAAGTTCCGGTAATGACTTCCAGATCTTCGGCTACTTCTTTTTCAATTTCCACGGTTTTATCTTCATTACCATAGGCATCATTCACCTGCATCCCGTCAATGAGATAGGATACTTCTGTCAGTCGTCCGCCACGAAAGTGTCCATTAACAACACCTGTCTGCATTTCAATGACCTGATCCAGGTCTTCAACTGGTAATAAAGATATTTGGTCGGACGAAACATTTTTAATAGAACTGGTCTGATCTTTTTTAATAGCGACCTTATCCGCGTAAACCACGACTTCTTTACCTTCCAGAACTGTCTCGCGCATGGAAATTTCAACGCTGGCGGTACGGTTCACTGAAACGAGCACATCATTGATTTTGACTGTTTCATATCCCAATATCTGCGCTTTTAGATTATACCGCCCCGGTCGCACATTGAGAATATAGAAATCGCCATTCATATCCGTTGCCGATCCCATACTCGTGCCTTCGATCAGGACATTGACTGCCGGTAAAGGTTCACCAGTATTTGAATCTTTCACCTGTCCCCGAATTTTTCCGGTCGTTTGTGCCTGTACCTCGTATTGAATTGTCAATAGACTAAAAATTAATACGAGCCACACTAAAATTTTTAGCTTTTTGTACACGATATCGCCTCCTATAAAGATTACCTTTGCTTATTGCCTTATATTTTAAATTAAAATGTCACACCGATGGTATAAATTGAACTATTACCCAGAATTCCTAGATCGCGATAGGCATAATCGATTTTAAGCCCACGATTTCGCATTAAAGTCAGGTGTATTCCCCCCCCAAAGGTTAAACCATATTGAGATTCGTCCATAAATAATCCCCGATAACCACCGCGTAAATAAAAACGTCCAAAACCAAATGCCCGCAATTGGTATTCAGCACCGAGATTTACTGATTCGTTATTGTTGTTGGGATGAAGGGCATCTACTGCCAGAATCAGTTTTTGCGATTCTGAAGCAATTGGCGTAATGGCCGCACCAACCCGGAAAATTAATGGTAGATCCCAACCCTGGAGGCTATACTTGGCTTCGAGGTCTTTGTAATTGCCATTTTCATCAGGTAAGATATCAACCGGTATTAAAAGATCGATTCCATCATATTTCATCTTGGTACCATAATTTGAAATGCTCATGCCAATCGTCATACCATGTTCCGGATTGCCTGAAAATGAGAAAAAGGCCGTATTGACCATCACCCCCAGATCCAGCGCCAAAGCATTCGCTTTTAGATGCCAGATACTGGAGGATATCCATTTGGCAGATGTACCGAAGGCGAACCATTGGACGATTTTTCGGGCATAAGAAAAATTAAAGGCATATTCACCCGCAGCGAAAGTTTCACCAGTTCCCTCCTGCATGGCCAAAGTTGTCACTTCGGTACGCCCGAAATCCATACTCGTAATACTGAATGCAGTTCAATTCCAAACAACTTAACGTTGTCATATAAGAGTGGCAATGTGAAAATCAAACGACTGACTATGAGCTTGAGAAACTGGCTTTGAACTAACCTTGCGAAAGTTGCGAAAAGGTGAGATAATATATTTTGATTAATATTTTATTATTAATCTTTATATTGTATTATTCTGAACCTACGCAAGGCTAGTGTTTTCGGACACCTATTAGTGTCTGTCCGAAATTGTAGGACTAATTGTTAATTTGTCCGAATCAATTGCCTGATACAAGCTCTATGTCTGCAAATTGGCAATTTGCCCAACAAAAAAGTGTTTTCAGATACCTGACAAGCTCATGGCAATACATCTGCTTTTTTACTGAGTTTTACTACTTTTCTCCATTGTTAATTCTTTAGCAATCTTTGCTAACAATGGTTTATTATAACGTACATTATATTTATCACGTAATTGCTCAACCAATTCATCCCGTCTTTCCAGCATTCGCTTATTTTTGAGATCACCTTTTACCGTGCTGGCGACTTCTTCATAGGTTGCTTTCCATTTATCGGGATTTTTTTGATGATATTCTCGGGCATCCGCATCACTGATAATGACTTTGTGAGCAATTTCTTCATTTAAATATCTGTTTAATAGCGTCCTATTCTCTTTGTTGACGAGCTGATCCTGAATGAATTCATTCTGATCAACTTTCTTTTCCAGCGCATCCAGGTACATTAAGTATTGCGAGATGTAGTCATCAACAAAGTGGTTGAGATCAATTTCAGTTAATTTTGACAGGGCAGAAAATTGCATGGCCTGATTAAAACTGGAAATAAAGCTGAACAGGGAAATCGAGTCCTGATGGATTTGAATAAATGTTTTGGACAAATCCGATTCATTCAATTGGCGAGGATCGATGGCCCCTCGATTTTCTTTTGTCACATAAGCAGCGATAACGGGCTGAAAATATTCTTGATGGACGAGAACCGGATATTTCTTCCGAAGCGTTTTAACAAGTTGTCGCTGTTGATCATATTTATAAATAATTTGTGCCTCGGAAACCAGTTCTTTTTCAATCTGATCGAACGGTTTTAAATCTTTATTTGCATGCTTTTTATCAAGCTTGATTATTGTCCAGACAGGTATGGTATAAAATGGCTTACTGACTTCTCCTTCTCTCATTTTTATTAATTCGGGAAAAATATCCGGATGTAACTGTTCACCATAAATGACATCTTTCAATTTTTGATAACGAGGGAAGCTAAAGTCGGTTTCTTCCTTTTGGGGTATAATAATTTTTTGACCGGCTAAAATCGATTTATAAATTGAATCAGCGGTACTATATGAATTTGTTTGTACCAGGTCTAAATCATATTTAAATGACTTTTTTTCATGATATTTATGTAAATCTTCCTTCAAAATGGTCATTTGTTCATAGAGAATCGGATGATTACTTGCCAGTAAATTAACACGGTAATCCCGAATATCATGGGCGATTTTGGCTTCTTGTGGAAACCCGAGATCGTAGGCATCCTGGATCAATAAATAATCTGGTTCCAGGGTCCCTTTTATAAATTTTTCAAGTGTTGCGGCACTAAATTCCTTTTGGCTTCCATAATCTTTGGTGAGTTTGTAGCGACGAACAAAGACGCCTGGTCTTAAACCGACGTTTTTAATTTGCATAACATAATCGTCACTCACAGTTTCTTGTTTTGCACAACCAAAAATGAACACTATTGCGAATAGTAAATTCATTACCAATCGACTAGTCAATTGTCTCATTTGAATCCCGTTCGTTTTAAAGTTATAAAAGGGCGAGTACTGGTCAGTGCTCGCCCTCTTTCGTTCATGAATCAGTGGGTCCTACTTCTGTAACAGCATTTTTCGCATTTTCGTACCAGATTCAGTTTCTAATTTGTAGAAATATACACCATTTCCAACCAAATTGCCACTAAAATCTGTTCCGTCCCAGGTGGCATCATAAGAACCAGCCGCAACGGCCTGATTCATCAATGTTTTTACTTTTTGACCTAACACGTTATAAACGTTCAGGGCAACTTTACCGGTGGGAGCGGTAAAATGAATCAAGGTCGTCGGATTGAACGGATTGGGATAGTTTTGATCCAAACTAAACTCCTGAAGTACACCGACAGGATTTGAGTTAACACCCGTCATCGTGGCCAGGTCAAATGAACGATAAACGACATTTACCTGTTCCACATCTGGTTTCCGGATGGGGAGCCCAAAACCCTGATGGCCGGTATAGGACTGAAATTTATCCTGATATTCATCAACATAAGTCAGGATTCGGTCACGTCCCGGTAATCCATCTTCAAAGTATATCATATGGATTTTATTATCGATAACATCATTATAAGCCGAAACCGTGGTCTCGTCTTTTTCTGGAGTAGCTGTGATATTATGAGGTGCGGACCAGCTTGCGCCATCAGTGGAAACAACAACTTTAATATCCTGTTTATAGGCATAATAAGGATTGGCGAATGTCCATTCAACGTCTGCTAATGGAAGAACTTCACCCTGCATTTCTTCATAAACGCAAACCAGTTTTGGTTCGCCTGCAGTAACGTCTTTATTGACAACTAAGTCAAAGTTGCTGATGGGACCATCATTGATATAGTCCCCCCAGGCGGCAATACCACTGTCGGCAACGCCGAAATTATACCACAAATATTTTTCGCCAGCCAATGGGTAAGTACATTCTGCTACCAATACATGACCCGTTGATGTGGTTGCCATTGTTGGCATATTGCTATTCCAGTGACGGAGTTGCGGTTTTGGATGCACAGTACCATCATAAAATACCGCCATCGTATCGCCAGCAATTGCACTGTAGGTATTGGTCCAGGCATCAACTAAACCTTTTCCAACCCAGTTTGACGTATCAACATAGACGTCCATATAGGTCGCTTCATAAACCAGATGTAAAACATCACCATCATAGGCAACCTGCAGATCGGTGTAAGGCTTTGGATCATTATTTGGAATATTAGTGCCTTTTGCGGAATTGGTGGTATCAAACAGCATCATGAAAGTACCATCATTCATTCCATCTTTATAATTTTCTGGCCACACTTCACCACCGAAGGTCCCAATCGTAACATCAATATTACAAAATGGATGTAAACCAGCAATAGCCACTTTTTGACCATCGGCTGAAACAGCGACATCAGCACCTTTTGTGGCATTGCGACGTAAATGGCCAGGAACATTTTTTCCCGGGACCGCATTCGCTGCATCAACAAAATACATCTGATAGATTTCGCCAAAGTTGGTTCCATCAAAATTCCAGTAACCAATCGCATCACCACCGGGATTTGACAGAATACAATGGGCAATACCATTGACTTCATCAACAACCATAGCAATTGGATTGGCGTAATGTGGATCATGGTAGTAATTTTTATCCTGCTGAATGCCGAGGGGTTCAATTCTTTGTCCATCAGCACTCACTTTTGCCATTGCCTGTAAATGCATGGCCGGGCCGTAACCGTACATTCTGTTACCGACACCATAATATAAATAAACTGGCGTGCCATTTTTACCGCCACCAATATAAACCAAACCGGGTTGAATTGGCTTATCAGGTTCCTGAGAAGGAATTTCTAATTTGATACCGTCAGTTACGTTGGCATACATGACTTGATAGCCGGTATCCGAAGCGGTGCACCAGGTTTTACAATAAGCAATATGAACTTTGCCGGCATCATCCATGGTAATTTGGCGGCCCCAGGTTCCAACATACCAGTAATTCTGGCAGTCATTACCTGTCTGGTCAACAACAACCGGCGCCTGAGCGAAAAGTAAACTGCTTAATACTAAAATAGCTAAAATTGAAATCAGCTTTTTCATTTTTTGTCTCCTTAAATAAAATTTTAACAATTAGTTAAGTAAATTAAAGCCTGGTTTAATTTTTTAAAAATCACCTCCTTCGTTTTAATTTAACCGGCAGAATTGTTTTGGCATATCTGATTAGAAATTTATCAAAATCACCGGTTTGTTATTTTAGTTATGATGAAAAAGTATTCACTTTGAGTTTTAAGCTGAATACCTGCTTCTATTAGGTTATTTTGTACTTAAAAAAAACTATTTTAAAAAATAATTCGGCTCATATTGGATATTTCTACATTGTACCTGAGCTCGTTTCTGGCTTCAGGCATCATATTTCCGTTATTGAGAAAGTTCTATTCCGCGCAAATTTGTCATCAGATTTCAATTTTAAAGTGAGTCATTTTCTGAAAGTATTTGCCATTGTCATTATGCCAAAATTTTCTAATAGCCGGCCCGACGGATCGGATGATTTTCAGGTAAAAGCCGTGACATTTCTTTTTTTTGTGAAAACAATTTGATAGTTTAATTTATAAAATAGTGCTGTATTTTTAGCGTTTTTTGATAGATATATTGAAATAATACTCAAATTCAGGAGATATCTCCAAAAGTTTAAATATTCGAGTGCTGGAATGTGTAAATTTGTTCGTTTATTTTTATGATGGGTACTCGATTTTTTCCGGGAGGTGTCGATATTCCCTGGTTCTGAATCTTGTTTGTCATTGTTTATATATAAATAGTTTCCACTGGCTGGTATCTTGGTTTGAATGAGGTTAAGAATAACATCACTATTCAGATTTCTTAACAAACGATGGTTGCCTGTTAAAGATTTTTCCATTTTCTGTTATTCAATTTATTAGTGAGAAGGTGAAAGTTTGTTTTCAACTAAAAAAAACTAAGATTAATATATCAAATTTATATATATTTGTCAAGCAAAATTTTAAATTTTTTTAATGTTATCAAATTTAATGTTAATTATCAAGAAATGATATGATTCGTACGAGACAGCAAAAAACCTTTCAGTGGCCTGGAAGTGGAAGAATCGCTGATTTGAGGCTCCGGAATGAAACCGCGGCTATTTTGTTGAATCGTCAATCGCAACAGAATCCCCTCCGATTACGAATTAGGTCCTTATTGCAAAATATATTCTGTTTATTTTTAGTAAAAATTTAATCGACAATTCTTTTTAATTTGGTGCTATCGATGAAAATTTTGTTTAGAGCTGTAGATGAGCTGATTCATATTCGGTTTCATCCAGATGACGGATTAAGTAGATGAATTGATGGTAATTTATTTTAAATTCCAAATAACTTATCATCGAGAACCGATTATCAAAGAGAGGTGATGAGCGTCACACCTGGCAACCAGTCGTTGAATTTATGTGCTGCTTTTTTGGTTCAGGTTGGTTTGTCTTCTAAAAAATAGTTTTTCAATTTTATTTTTTTAATTTATTCAGGATTAAATTTTAAAAATGATAACCGTTTACAATAAAAAAAATTTTCATCGACTTGACGCTTTAAAATTCAGCGGTATTGGGGCTGGAATTTGCAAAAAAAAAAAAATGGTGTAAGTTGTTATGTCACTTACACCATTTTTAGGTAGAAGCTTTTTAAATATAATAACTATCTATTTGGCTTCTTTATAAAGAACATGTTTTTTAGCGATTGGATCATATTTTTTAAGTTCCAACCGTTGGGTCGAATTTCTTTTGTTCTTCATTGAATAATAAATATGCGAGCTTTCTGAACTCTTCATTTTAATAAGTAACCGGTTCCCTTTTTTTGCAGCCATTCAAAGACCTCCTCATTGAAAGTGTATTTTTGAGATTTTAACGTATATTTAAAGCCGATGGTTCTATTTTGTTCCCGGAAAAAAAGCAGATTTATAAAATTTTTTGTAACTATTCAGGTTGGCTGGTTCACGGTTCATAGTTAGAATAGCTTCGTTTTTAATATTTCTTAATCCTGAACCTGAGTTAATAATCTTTTTATCGATTTTCAGGATTGATTTAGCATCATTTATGCCAAACAACTCTTGATATTCATCAAATGATTTTTTATATTCTGGCTTTCATTTTCAAAAGCGATAAATCGTCAGCAAAATCAAATTCTATTGGATATTAATGAAATGCAAACATTCAAGTCGATTCAAATTCCAGATTGGAAGCGTGCGGTGATAAAAGTCGGCAGTGCATTGGTCGCACCAGATGGTAAAGGATGCAGTACGCGTTATTTATTGGCATTAGCGAGCTTTATTATTGAAAGCCGAAAGCGTAACCGGGAGGTTATCGTCGTCTCTTCAGGTGCTGTTGCCGCCGGACTTTCCACCCAGCCACAATTTCAACTTAAATCACAGCGCTCTATTCCTGAAAAACAGGCGTTGGCTGCAATTGGGCAATCTTTGTTGATGGCCAGTTGGAGCCGTTTTTTTGATTTTCCGTGTGCCCAATTGCTATTGACTTATGACGATATTCTCAATCGGCGTCGCTTTAATAATGCCCGAAACGCTTTGAAAGAACTATTAGCGATGGGCGCCCTGCCAATCGTCAATGAAAATGATACGGTTGCTGTCCATGAATTAAAGGTAGGGGATAATGATAATTTGGCTGCTTACGTTGCTGATTTGGCTGAAGCGGATTTGCTTATTATCTGTTCGGATGTGAATGGGTTATATAACGCCGATCCCCGTAATAATCCCGCCGCGCAACTTATACCGGTAGTTGAGAAAATCGATGACAGCATCTATGAACTGGCCGGCTGCGGGAAGGGACCGCTTGGAACTGGCGGCATGCGAACGAAAATTCAGGCAGCCGATAAGGCCACGGCACGGGGAATTGACACGCTTATTATTAATGGAAAGGAAGCCGCCTCTTTTGAAGCCTTGATGAAGGGACAATTGCCGGGTACTATTTTCCGGAGAACTCAAAATCCCATGGCCGCCAAAAAACACTGGCTTTTATATGCAATTCCATATTCCGGTACCATTTATGTCGATGAAGGCGCGGCAAAAGCAATTTGCAAAAAGGGTGCTTCATTGCTCGCTTCTGGTGTTTCCAAAGTGGAAGGAAAATTTACACATGGCGAAGCGGTTAAAATTGTCACCCAAAATGGGGACCAGGTGAAGGAAATTGCCAAAGGAGTCTCCCAATATAGTGCACATGATTTACAAAAAATAAGAGGACATCAAAGTCATGAAATTGAAAATTTGCTGGGTTATTTTTTTACAGAAGAAGTGGTTCATCGGGATGAGATGGTGCTTTTAAATAGTACCTAAAATTCTAAAATGGAAATTTTTGATGTTCAGAATCAATGTAGTACCCCCTCCTGCCTCCCCCAAATTCTAAAAAGCGGAATTTGGGAGAGACAGAGGGGGTCAAGACTTCAGCGAAAACGATTCATTTTAGAATTTCAGGTAGTAAATAGTGTTTGTCTGAAAAAACATCCTGTGCTGTCATTACGACGAAGCAATCTCCAGTGATACCAAAGGGGGATTGCTTCGGCAAAAGCGTCTCGCGATGACAGGTCCTGGTATTTTCGGACAGACTCTAAATCGTAAATAGTTTGGAGTTAAAGCGATGACCAATATACAAAATGATAAAAATTATGATTTTCTGGATAAATTCGCCCGCGATGCGAAACAGGCTGCCCGAAAATTCAGTCATTTGAAAAGTAATGAAAAAAATAATGCATTGAACAGAATGGCAGAAGCCCTCATTGATAAGATGGAAATGATTTTGGCGGCCAATGCAATCGATGTTAAAAATGCACAACAGAAAAAACTGGCGCCGGCACTTCTTGATCGCCTGGTTTTAAATTCAGAACGACTGAACAATATGGCAAAAGCAATTCATGAAGTGGCGGAACTACCGGATCCGGTTGGGGATATTTCAAATGTTCGGATTCGTCCCAATGGTTTACAGGTTGGTCGGATGCGAATTCCCCTGGGCGTGATTGCGATGATTTATGAAGCCCGGCCCAATGTTACATCGGATGCAGCCGCACTTTGTTTAAAGGCGGGTAATGCGGTTATCTTGCGCGGGGGCTCGGAAGCCTTTCAAACGAATACGGCCATTATCAAAATTCTTCATCAGGCGTTGGAATCCTGCCATTTGCCAACGGCAGCGATTACTTTTATTCCAACCACCGAACGTGATGCCATGGTGGAATTATTGAAACTGGATCAATATATCGATTTGGTGATTCCACGGGGCGGGGAAGGCCTGATTCGCTTTGTAGCCGAAAACAGTCGGATTCCGGTTATCAAGCATTACAAAGGTATTTGTCATTTATATGTCGATGAAGATGCTAACCTGAATATTGCGATGAATTTGCTGATTGATGGCAAATTGTCGCGGCCGGGGGTTTGTAATGCGCTGGAAACTTTATTGGTTCATGAAAAAATTGCAGAAAATTTTTTAAAAACAGCCGGCGACCTGTTAAAAAATCAGGGTGTTGAAATTCGGGGCTGTCAACGAACTTCACAAATCCTGCCTTTTGCTAAAATTGCGACTGACGATGATTATGCCACAGAATATCTGGGATTGATTATTTCGGTTAAGGTTGTTAACGATATGGATGAAGCAATTGACCATATCGGAAAATTTGGATCGAATCATACCGAGGTAATTGTGACTGACCATCTGCCTGCAGCACAGCGATTCATCCGTGAAGTCCATTCATCTGTCGTGGCTGTTAACGCCTCTTCGCGTTTTTCTGATGGTGGTGAATTGGGACTGGGTGCCGAAATTGGTATTTCCACCACCAAATTACATGCGTATGGCCCCATGGGACTCGAAGCCCTGACCACCCAGAAGTTTGTTCTTTTGGGGGAAGGGCAGACGCGGCATGAGATAAAAACAATTTTGAATAAATAGTGTTGCTGTATTTACATCAGCTTTTGGGAAGGGATCATCTATGAAAAAAATAATTCTTCTCGTTTTTATCATCGGAAAACTTTTCGCCCAGGATGAGCAGCAAATTAAACAAATCCGGGCCGAATATGCCCTGGTTAAAAGTACTGTTACGACTTTTCAAAGAGATGCTACCGCAGCACCGGATTCGATTTTACTGGATGCGGATGCGTTTTATTATCGTGATCGACAAAATAATATTCGGTTGGTTGAATTAAGATTACAGCGCACTGATGGACGCCAGCATCACGAGTATTATTTTAAAAATAATCAGCTATTTTTTGTTTATAAAGAAGTTCAGGAATATAATGCCCCCTGCTGGATGACCGATGAAGCTTTTAAACAAGGCGGCAATGAACTTTATGATCCCAAAAAGACCAAAATTTATTAAAATCGTGCTAAAAAACTGAAAAATGCCATTGAACGCTATTTTGGTGCCGATGTTAATGGCTTGCAGACTTATCGCTATTTTGATGGCCATCAGAATTTTCGTCACTGGATTTGCATGCCCCTGCTGGTGGGAATTTATGAGCGTCAGGAAGGTACCCTTCAGGCACTTTTCGAAAAGCTCTGGACGCCACTTGGTTTACGGGTTCAGACTGGTATGGATATCTGGTGGGATCGCGGTACACTGTACGCCTTGAATGGTGCTTCTCCGGCTGGCGGAATAGAAATCGCGATGAAACATCTTCAGGAATATAGCCAGAGCCGGTTGCTGGGTGCCCATGTGCCATATCCCATTGAAGCCTGGCCAGAGAATAATCAGGCACATCTGGCAGCAGAAAGTGCGCTTTATTGCCGAATTTTCATCGAAGGCCTTTTCGGCAGCCAGCCGGCAGGATTACGTGCTTTTACCAGTAAACCCGCGATGCCGAACGATTGGCAACGAATGGTTTTGAGAAATATTCATGGCTTTGGACAGAAGTTTGATCTGCTTGTTGAAAGAATCAATCAGCGGCTTCATATTACATTGATTCGGGAAGGCCATTTCGATCAAAAACAATTGATTCCAGAAGGTCGGCTGGCAAAATTTTCCTTGACTTTTAAATGATTTTGTTTTATGTTTTTAGATTCGTTATTTGATGAAAAAATGAGAATTTGGTTAAAGACATCCAGGCATCATTTAAAACCAAACTAATTCACAATTTACCCTGAATTGAATCATCAGGTGGGAGGAAAAAAATATGGCGGAAACAAAAACTTCTGCTCCAGTTTCATATCAACCTTATGTGCCAGTGGACACAAGCTTACGTGAATTTACATTTAAAGCTTTGTTCCTCGGCGTGATTATGTGCGTGGTGTTGGGAGCGGCGAATGCTTATCTTGGCCTTAAAGCGGGTATGACCATTGCTGCAACTTATCCAGCCGCTGTTATTGGAATGGCTTTTCTGCGGATTTTCAAAGGGAACATTCTCGAAGAAAATATGGCCCGAACGGTCGGTTCCATTGGCGAATCGGTCGCGGCCGGTGCAATTTTTACACTCCCCGCATTTTTTATCGCGGGCATCTGGTCGGAATTTGCAACGGTCGAAAATTATCTAATCTCTACCGCGGTGATGTTTGTCGGTGGGGTGCTGGGAATTATGTTCGTCGCTTTGCTGCGCCGGGTAATGGTGGAAGATACTGAACTGCCTTTTCCCGAATCAGTGGCCGCGGCTGAAATTCATAAAACTGGCCGCTCTGGTGGTACCGGTGCCAAATTCCTGTTTAGTGCCATGGGACTGGGTGCACTGGTTCAAATGACTTTACAATTTCAACTTTTTAAGGACAAGTGGGAGCATTTTGTTACCTTTGTCAAAACTGCCATTGGACTTAAAGCCACCGGCAGCGCAACGGTTCAGGGCGGAATGCTGCTCAGTTCACCTGGTGTCAGTCCTGCTTATATCGGGGTTGGCTATATTATCGGCCCAAAACTCGCCTCACTCAATTTTAGCGGTGGCTTACTAGCCTGGGGACTTTTCGTTCCCATTCTGTTATATTTTATTGGCCCCACCCTCGATATCAGCAGTATCGCCAATGCGATTTTGGCAGAAGCCGCCAGCAAGAGTCAGGCAATGACCCTGCCGGAAGCCACTACCGAAGCCTGGATTCAATCGGCGAAAAATATCTGGAGCTTTATCGTCCGTCCCATCGCGATTGGGGGAATGCTTATGAGTGCCATTTATACCCTCTTCCGGATGCGGAAAAGTCTCGCCACTGGTTTGGCGCGCTCGATCAGTGATGTTAAAAAAACAGCAACTGGCGAACATGTCGTGATTCGTACGGAACAGGATTTAAGTTTCAAACAGGTAATGCTTGGCATTCTGCTTTCAGCCGTGGCGACTTTCTTTATTTATTATTTCTTTTCAAACGATGTATTTGCTGCGTTGGTGGCGACCCTGGTCATGATTATCGCAGGATTTTTCTTTGCGGCGGTTTCCGGCTATCTGGTGGGAATTATTGGTTCCAGCAATAATCCGATCAGCGGTTTGACACTTTCCACCCTACTCGTCGCCGCTATTTTAATGGCCGTATTGGGCATGAAAGGCGATGAAGGCGTTGGTGCCGTACTGGGGGTCGCGGCGGTGGTGTGTGTGGCGGCCGCAGTCGCTGGTGAAATGCTCCAGGATTTAAAAGTTGGCCATATTCTCGGTGGCACTCCCTGGAAAATGCAGGTGGGTGATCTCCTCGGCGTCGGGATGGCATCGCTGGCGATGTTTTTCCCACTCATCATTCTGCATGAGGGTGATCTTAAAGTTGGGGGCGCTGGCTTGGGTGGTGAAAATTATCCGGCACCGCAAGCCAGCTTAATGGCTTTACTTTCCAAAGGGATCATCGGCGGTGATATGGCCTGGCCGTTAATCATTGTGGGGATGCTCATGGGATTTGGATTCATTCTCATGCAGGTTCGCAGCCCCATGCTGGTGAGTGTCGGTATGTATCTGCCGCTGGAAACGACCTTTGCGATTTTTATCGGTGGCCTGATTAAAGGCATTGTGGATAAATTCAATGTCGCGAAAAATCATAACGAAGCCCAAAAAGCACGGGTTGAGAATACCGGCGTGCTCCTGGCTGCTGGTTTGATAGCTGGAGAAGCGCTGATTGGATTACTTTTCGCCGGACTTGCAATGGGTGATATCAAATATGGCGACTGGTTACCAAACCTGTTCAGTTTTCTGCCATTGCCATTTGGTGTCAGCTTATTGTTATTTGTATTAATCGGCTGGATTCTGGTGCGAATTCCTGTCAAAAACGCAGGTGCTGCTGATGAACCGGCACCACCGAGTGCAGTCATGTAGAATCTGAATTTACAATAATCAATTTTTAATACAGTTTTTTGCCCATAGACACCAAATCTATGGGCATTTTTTTTAAAATTGACCTGAATATTTAATAGAATCAATTTTCCTCACCAACAATCAATCTAAGCTTTCACCTGGGATTATTCATCAATTTTGCCATTGAATCGTTGTTCAAAAACTTTATTAAAGGCAGAATAATTGAGTGGCAGAAGGATTGACTTCGCTATAAAACCAACCGGCTACTCAGTAAATGCGCTGGATGTCAAAATATGCGATGAAAAAATGATTCTGCCGGAAAACGATATTGTTCCTGGGTATGAAATTAGGGTTTCCACCTCGGATGTAACCGTTCACATGATGGATCGAATGTGTCATTCCCGCATGTTTTTGGCGGGAATCCATACTTTTTCAGACCAATGGATGCCCAATAATCCGTTAGTTAACGGATGGGCATGACAAAAGCGGTTGTTTTATCATTCCCGTGAACGGATACTCTCGGATTTACATAACTGATTGAATTTTTTAAAGATTTGTGATCATATAAGAAATTTTGTGAATAAATCGGGTTAGATAGAAAAAAAAATCTCCCGCCGGCGATTGACCTCTGTCGCGGCGAGAGACACGATTTTTTCGACCTGTGTAATTAATTTTCCTGGTGAAAGCTAAAAATTTTTGTTGAAATATGAACGTCGGTTTTATTATACCCTTTTCAGAATAATATTCAAACCCACCGCCCACCTGGGATCATAAAAATGTATTCCTCCTCATTCGTTGGCTAAATAATTAAGTTGTGAAAAATAAAAAAGCAAATTTATTAATTTCTAAACAGAAAAATGCTAAAGATCAATTTCGATTTTCAAAAAAGTGATTTACCAGTATCAGCTCAGGAAGAGGATGAGAAAATTCAGATTCAGTATTAACAATAGAACCATTCAGAGTCAAGCACGTTTTAATATAGATAAATAATCATAAATTGTCAAGAAAAAATGTTTAAAAAATCGGACTTAAATATTAAATTATTGAAAGAATTATTCTGCATGAAATACTAAAGTTTTTCACAATTGCTCTTTTCACCTTGTAACGAGCGTATTGGGTTGCTTCCGTTAAATTTCCCAATATGGCAAATATTTTATCACCAATCTTCATGCAATTTCAATTTTAATCTTGCTTTTTTCAAAAAATTTGTTTAATGAAATAACATGATAGAGCCTTTACTCGTTTGGGCTCTCTTTATGCGACAAAGAATGTTATTTGTAACCGTTCACAGGTTCTGGGTTCGCCGTACCCGGTTGTCGTCGATGATGTCTTTATATATCTGTTGCTAATTAAGCTTAATTTAAACAATCACTTAAACAGAAGGGGCATTTTGACGCTGAACTTTGCACCTTGAACCGGTGAACACATACTTTTATTTTTCTTTTCGATGAGAGATTTATCTCATTCAAGTTTTTCATCATCAATAAAAATTGGAGGCTAAGATGGCACAAGCAACAAAGAACGCTAAACCTCAAAATGGTATCTCCCGCCGCAGTTTTTTGGGGGGTTCAATTGCGACTTTTGCAACAATTTCGCTCATTCCACGGCATGTATTGGGCGGCAACGGCTATGTCCCGCCGAGTGATAAATTGAATATCGCGGCAATCGGCGTGGGGGGTAAGGGAAGATCGGACATCACCAGCGTGAGTTCGGAAAATATTGTTGCCCTTTGCGATGTGGACGACGATAAAATGGCTGACAGCCTTAAAAGGATCAAACAGGAAGAAAAGTATCAGGGATTGGCAGAACAGATGGCCAAAGCGCCCAAATATCGCGATTTTCGGAAAATGCTTGAGACCGAGAAATCCATCGATGCGGTGACCATCAGTACGCCAGACCATACGCACGCGGTGGCTGCGATTATGGCCATGCGGCTGGGAAAACACGTTTTCGTCCAGAAACCACTGACGCATTCGGTGAAAGAAGCCCGGATTTTACGCCAGGTGGCGAAAGAAACTGGTGTGGTGACGCAGATGGGAAATCAGGGTCATGCCGAAGAAGGCGGCCGACTGGTGTGTGAATGGATTTGGGACGGTGCGATTGGATCAGTACGCCAGGTTTATTGCTGGACGAATCGACCCGTTTGGGCTACCGGCATGGATCGACCAAAAGAGATTCCTTCTGTTCGACCTTCACTGGACTGGGACCTCTGGCTGGGACCGGCGCCCTGGCGTCCCTATCATCCCGCCTATGTCCCCTGGAGCTGGCGTGCCTGGTGTGATTTTGGTACCGGTGCGTTAGGTGATATGGGGGCGCATATTTTTGATCATGCTTATTGGCCTTTAAAACTGGAATATCCCATACGCGTGCAGGCCAGTTCAACTGTTTTTAACAACGAAAGCTGGCCAGTTGCCGAGACTTTTCACTATGATTTCCCCGCCCGTGGCGAGATGCCACCGGTGCGGTTGACCTGGATGGATGGCGGATTAATGCCACCCCGGCCGGCTGAATTGGAACCAGGTCGTCAGATGGGCGATACCGATGGTGGCGTGCTTTTTATCGGTGATAAAGGCCTGCTCATGTGTGGTTGCTATGGTCGAAATCCCCGGCTTATTCCGGAATCGAAGATGGCGGAATATAAACGTCCCGCGAAATCCATCCCCCGCTCGCCCGGTATTCATGAAGAATGGATCGAAGCGATTAAAAAGGGTACCAAAAGTACCACGGATTTTGAATATTCCTCAAAACTGGTGGAATGCATGATGTTAGGGAATATCGCCATCCGCATGACGTCGAAAAACAGAATCTTAGAGTACGACGGCGAAAAAGGCGAGATTACCAAT
The DNA here is from genome assembly GCA_020722815.1 of Caldithrix sp. GTDB lineage: Bacteria > Zhuqueibacterota > Zhuqueibacteria > Thermofontimicrobiales > Sulfurfontimicrobiaceae > DYKB01. Next base: position 50,927 of record DYKB01000048.1, read on the forward strand.
CTCCCCGAAGCCAATGAATTCCTGATTCGGGAATATCGTGATGGCTGGAGTTTGGCATAAAATCAGCCGTATTTTTCGTATCTCAATAAGGAATTCGTAATCGCAAAAATTTTACGTCTTGCAGTCAGAATGAACGGCTGCAAGACGTTTTTTTCTTTAGTCAGTTTTCAAAGAGGATATTTTTTGTTAAATTGCTTTTTTTCTATCCTGCTAAAAACCCGAGATTCCCACCCAGGATTAGCAATTGCGACGACTCTTTCTTCGGCCGGGATAGAAAAGGTTCGGATGAAGAGAATTATTTTGACGTATGAAATCACAATTGAATTTCGTTGAACGCTTGTTCAATAACTGACTCTTTTTCAAAAGGAGTGCAAATGAAAAAATCCGGCTTATTGATATTATGGCTGATGGGGGTCTGTCTGAATTCAACCGCGCTTTATCCCAAAAAAATTAAATTAACCTATTCAGTTACTAAACCGAAAGAATCCAACGGCCTTCAGCTTATTGAAAATCAGCCTCGGCAGAATATTTTTCATGAGCGAAATGGGGTGAAAGTGCTGGCGCCGCCTCCCAATTCGGATTATTTTGAACGGCACGGTCTGTCATTCAGGGTAAATGGAACGATTCCAGCGAAAACAAAAGAAATGTTTTTAATTATCGAACATCGCGATGAAAATATTGGCTTGATTGAAGTCTATTATGATGGAAATGTCACCGAAAATACGAAACAGCCGCTGAGTAGCCCGGGTTATTCTTCGGCTTCTGATGCTGTTGGATATACCTGTCTGGGAACGGGTAAAGTCAGGCGCGCCTGGTTTCGACTGAATAATCCAGCGTTTCAGCACCGCTTAACGGGCGGAACGGATATTTTAATGGCTGGTGTGACCTCTTTAACAAAGATTATTTTGACCGATTATGTCTCTCAAAAAGAACGGGAAGAAATTCGTGCTGAGATCCCTGTCAATTTAACACCCGAAATTACGCTTAAAAATCCCATGCAACTGGTGACCACGGTTGGCATTTCACTGAATATGGATGAAGTTGATAAATCACTGGCGCGGATGCATGAATTCTGTCCGTTGGCAAAGTTACTCGGGTTTAATGGCGTTGAAACTTATGTTGGTTGGAATTTCGCCGAACCTGATTCCGGTCGTTATGATTGGCATGCTTATGATAAAATTGTAAAAAAAGCACAGGCGTATGGCTTAAAATGGTTTCCACTGCTCATTGTCGGATCAGCCTACACGTTGCCGGAGTGGTACTATCAATCGAAGGAAAATGTCGGTTTTAAATGTCTGGAACACGGCATTTCAAATCCGGTTCAAACCATATTTTGTGACAATCAGGTACCGCATGTGAAGCGGTTTTTAGATGAATTTGGCCAGCATTATGAGCCAATGGATGTGCTGTTGGGCGTTCGATTGGGACCTAGTGGCAATTATGGAGAGTCGCAATATCCCGCTGGCGGCAATTGGGGATATAAAGGCCAACAAATGCATATTCATATCGGCTGGTGGGCCGCGGATGAATATGCTGCACCCCATTTTCAGCGGTTTCTTCAGGATAAATACCAACACATCGAGAAATTGAATCAGGCCTGGGATGAAAAGTTTTTATCATTTACTGAAATCCAGACATTCATTCCCCAGTTTGCCGAAACCAAGCGGAAGCGGAAGGATTTTGTGGATTGGTACATGGGCGCGATGAGTAATTGGTGCGAACAATGGGCCATCTGGGCGCGGGAAGCGCTGCCGAATACCGATATTTATCAATCAGCCGGCGGCTGGGGATTTGTTGAATCGGGTACGGATTTTACCGATCAGACCCGAAGTATGAAAAAGGTAAATGGTGGTATTCGGGCCACCAATGAAACCGATAGCTATGCCCAGAATTTCTATGCCACCCGGATGATGTCGTCGGCAGCACGATATTATGGTGTCCCTTTTGGAAGTGAACCGGCTGGATTTGGTTCGGCGCGCGGGGTGGTTGCCCGAATTTATAATATTCTGGTTAATAATGGACAACATCTGTTTTACTATGCCCCAAATATTCTGAATAATGATCAGGGAGTCGAAAAATGGCTGGAGATGGCACCACTTTTAGATCAGCGTCAGGAACCATTGATTGAGGTTGCGGCGCTTTATCCGGATACGAAATCAAAATTGGATGACGGTGTTTTTCGGCACCTCTATTCATTTTCGTTTAATCAACGGGTTGCTGCACTGCGGCCACATCTGGATTTTGATTTTTGCAGTGAGCAGATGATCCGCGACGGCGCACTCAATCAATATAAAGTGCTCGTTTTTTTATGGAGTGATATTGTTGAAGCGAATGCATTGACGCGAATTAATCAATGGGTTCAGGATGGCGGAGTGGTTATTTTTCCTTATTGGGCGCGTATGCCCCTGGGGACTGTTGAAGATGATTATCAGGTTTATAATCAATGGCTAAAAGGAGAAACGGGAAAAGGAAAGGTCCTTTTTGATAAAGGAGATCGGGAACCGCCACATCGGTATGCTGATTTTATTAAAACTCAATTATTGAAGATGACACAGCTCGATCCACTCACCCAAAAGATGTTACAGGTTGAAAAATCAACAGAAGTATATGTGAGTGCCTTGAAAGATGGTCGATTGGCGATTTTGAATTATAATGATCAGCCGGTTCAGATTAAACTATTGGATGGGAAAAAGATCGATCTTCGGCCATATAGCATTAAATTGACGGATAAATTGAAATAATGAAAAATTTGACAGGATTTTCAGGATGGACAAGGATTAATACCTGAAATTCTAAAATGAAACGTTTTTTCTTCGGAGAACTCGCTTTCAG
>DYKB01000114.1 GCA_020722815.1 Caldithrix sp.
GCGCCCTTATCGATCTCGATGTCGATCTTTTTTAAAGCGTTCACCGAGACTTCGCCTGTTTGATAAACTTTGGATACCTGCTCCAGTTTAATCAGACTCATCATTTTTGCCTTTCTATTAAACTTGATTAATTTTGACTTAAAATTCTAAAATGAAAACAAATTGCTTTTATGGAGTGCATCGCCTTCATGCGATGCACTGCGATGCATAAAGGCATCGCACTCCAGATTCATTTCAAAATCAATATGTTTAACTAAATTTCTCAAATGCAGTTTAGAAATTTAGCTGTTATTCTATTTTTTTGCTAAAGCGATTGGCGCTGAGAAACAAAATCGACGCTCCCATTGCAAAAAGGATGAGCGTCTCCAGCCACAGCGACGAGAAGCCAACTCCCTTCAGCACAATGCCGCGCAGGATGATGATGAAATATTTCAACGGGATGATGTAAGTAATGTACTGCACGAGCCGTGGCATGTTTTCGATGGGGAAGGCAAAGCCCGACAGGTAAATCATCGGCATCATCACCGAAAAGACCGATGCCATCATCGCCTGCTGCTGGGTTTTCGACACCGTGGAAATGAACAGTCCGATGCCCAGATTCGAGAGCACAAACAGCAGCGCCGCAAACAACAGGTATAGCTTGTTACCGCGCACCACAATACCGAACCACTGCGTCATGATTAACATCACAATGATCAACACGATAAAACCAATGAGCGTGAACGGGATCAATTTTCCTAACAGGAGTTGGTACGTTTTCAGCGGCGTGACGATCAATTGTTCCAGCGTGCCAATCTCGCGCTCGCGCACCACCGCCATCGACATCAGCGATAGCGTCGAGATCATCAGAATCAAGCCAAGAATGCCAGGGACCATATAATTCCGCGTTTTCATTTCTGGATTGTACCAGACGCGCACTTCGGGCGTCAAAGAACCGCTCAATGAAATTTTCATGCCCAATCGATCTCTGGTCTCGGTAACGATCTCCCTTGAAAATTTGTTGGTGATGCCCTGAATATAACCCAAGGCGACAGATGCTTTATTGCCGTCCGAGCCTTCAAACAACGTTTGCAGCGGCGCCGTCTCGCGGCGATTGAGTTTCTTCTCAAAATCACGGGGAATCACAATCGCCACCAGCGTTTTGCTCAAATTCAGCAGCCGGGTCACTTCTTCGTAATCGTTCACATAATAGTCAATTTGAAAATAGCCCGACTGTTCAAACTGTTTGATAAAATCCCGACTGGTGGCGGTCTTGTCCTGGTCGTAGATCGTGGTGTGAATGATATTCACATCCATGTTCGCCGCATAGCCCAGGAAGATGAGCTGCAGGATCGGCGCTAAAAAGATGATCACCAGCATTTTTTTATCCCGTTTCACCTGCAACAATTCTTTGATCACAAACTGTAAAATCGTCTTCATAGTTTCTCACTTCATTTTAGATTTTTTATCAGCCAATGTCGCCAGTACGATAAAAAACGTACCGAAAATTCCCAAATAAATTAATTGCTGCCAGAAAGCCGAAATCCCCATCCCGCGCAACAGAATCGCGCGCAGGATGACGATATAAAATTTCGCGGGGGTAATATTGGTCAGCACCTGAATCGGCGCCGGCATGCTTTCAATCGGAAAAATAAATCCCGACAGAATGAGCGACGGCAGCAACGACGTGACATTTGCCGCCTGAAATGCCACCTGCTGCGAATCCGCGATGGTGGACATAAAGATGCCCAGGCTCAACGCGGCAAATAAAAAGGCGATGGTTCCCAGCAGCAGCAACAGGATGCTGCCCTTGATCACGATGCCGAACAGAATGTAGCCCGCCAGCAAAACAATGGTGGCGTTGATCAACGAGATGACGATGTACGGGATGGTCTTGCCCAGAATAAATTCCAGCGACGAAAGCGGCGAGACATTGATCTGCTCGATGGTGCCGCGTTCCTTTTCCCGTACAATCGACAGTGAAATGGAAATGACCGCCGTAATGATGAGAATCATGCCCATCAATCCTGGAATCAGAAACCGCGTGGACTGCAAATCGGGATTGAACCAGAAACGCGGCTTCAGATCGATGGGGACGTACAACTTTTTGCCTGTGACCGCCAGATACTCTTTGGTCAATTGCAGGGAATAGCTGTAAGTCGCGGCATTGACGTAATTCTGGATCACATTGGCGGACGTGCCATCGACGCCGTCCACCAGAAATTGAACTTTCACTTCCTGCTGCGACAACAGTTTTCGGGACAGGTCGTTGGGGAAAACCACCACCGCCTGCACGATTTTTTCATCCAGCAGTTGTTTGATCTGCGCATCGTCATCAATATGAGTCACCAGATCAAAATACTCGGAGCTGATTAAGCCGTTGATAAAGTCGCGCGTGTATTCCGAGCGATCCTGATCATACACAGCGATTTTGATATGATGCACATCGAAGTTGATGGCATAGCCGAAGATCGCCAGCAGCACCACGGGGAAGAAAAATACAATGAACAGCATTCGCGTGTCGCGGCGCAACTGGCGCGCTTCCTTTCGCGCAATGGCAAATATTCTATGAAACATTTTTTTTACTATCCTTTTCAATTAAATGAATAAAAACATCTTCCAGCGTGGGAATAATTTTTTCAACCCGCCTGACCGCGATCCCGTTTTTGTCCTGCAACAGTTGCACGATCTGCTGCTCGGTGATCGAGCGATCATTCAAAATCACGTGGATATAGTTTCCAAAAATCGATGTTTCGCCCACCCACGTTTCTTTTTCCAGAATTTCCAGACTATCAACCGTGCGTTCGCTTTCGATTTCAAGGATGGGATTTTTGATGTAATTGGTTTTCAGTGCTTTGGAATTTCCCTGCGCCACCAGCTTGCCCGCGTTGATCAAAATAATATCGTTGCAAAATTCGGCTTCATCCAGATAGTGTGTGGTCACCAGCACCGTGGTGCCGCCTTCGGAAAGGCTGTTGATCAAATCCCAGAAATTGCGGCGTGAAATCGGATCCACCCCGCTGGTCGGCTCGTCGAGAAACACGATTTTCGGCTCGTGGATCACCGCGGTGCCCAGCGCCAGGCGTTGCTTTATTCCACCAGGCAATGACCCCGTGATCACCTGCTCCATGTTTTCCAGATTGGCGACTTTCAACACCCATTTTTTTCGCTCTTCGTAGCGCTTCCCATCCAGACCATAAATCGATGCAAAAAAGCGGATGTTCTCCGCTACGGTGAGATCGTTGTACAGCGAGAATTTCTGGGACATGTAGCCGATGTTTTTCTTGACCAAATCGGGCTCTCGTCTGATGCTGTAACCGCCGACCAGCGCATCGCCTGCGGTAGGCTCCAGAATCGCGATCAACATGCGAATGGTGGTCGATTTGCCCGCGCCATTGGCGCCCAGGAAACCAAAGATTTCACCCTGCCGCACATTGAACGATATCTGATTGACCGCCGTGAATTTTCCAAAGACTTTGGTCAGGTTGTTTACTTCGATTGAATATGTTTGGTTACTATTCATAGTTTTCTCTCAAAAATAAAATAGTTAAGAAGATAGAAGTCAGAAGATAGAAGATAGGAGATGGGAGATAGAAGATAGAATCGCTGGTGAATAAAGGTTCATCAATATTTGTTGGGGGCGAAAGGGCTTTTTCGTTGCTTTGGCGACGTCTGACGATATCGTTTTAAAAGTTTTTCCTTTCGCGGTTTCGCCTTCCCCGCTCCTTATATCTGCTCACTGTTGACTTTATTTTCTGTCCTTTGGTTAAGACATCGAAGACAGAATCGCTTTGGAATAAGCGTTCAGTAGTTTTCCAACTTCTTCCTTTAATTCAATTAGATCATCCGTTTCAGCATAACTTAAATCGCGCGCCAGAATTAAATAGTAATGACTCTCTTCGAGGGAGCCGTGCGCAATGTTTAAAAACTTCAATTTGTCCTGCTTCCCTTTCTTTTTATAACCTTCGGCAATATTGGCTGGGACAGAAATTGCGGCTCTCCGCATCTGCGAAGTCAAACCATACAATTCTTCCCGTGGGAAATCTTTGGAGACCTGATAAATTTTAAGCACAAATTGATGCGCCTTCTGCCAGACAATCAATTCAGTAAAATTTTTTGACTTTTCCATTTTAGCTCTCCCTTTTCTTCGATTTCTTTTTTAAATAAACTTTTTGACACGACCACTTGATCTTCTGACTTCTTACTTCTTACTTCTTACTTCTTGCTTCTGACTTTTCTCTTTTAACTTCTCTCTTCTCCCTTCTCTCTCCTATCTCCTGTTTAATAAATTCTCCTGCCAACCGATTTTTCCAGTTTTACTCTGGCGATTTGATAATCCACCAGCGCGGTTTTCAAATTGGTTTCCGCCTGCAACTTGGCGGTTTCGGCGTCGATTAAGTCGGTGCTGGTCGCCAGTTGCAGATTATATTTTTCAGAAGTGACCCGATAGTTCTCATTAGCCTGGGCGACCGCTTCTTCGCTGACGGTCACTTTTTCTTCGGTCTTGGTCACGTTCAAATAGTTGGCATAGACTTCCAGTTGAATCCCTTCTTTAAGCTGATCAAATTTCGTTTCCAGCTCGATTTTGGTCTGTTGCGCCTGTCGCATCTGCGCCGATGTCGCGCCCCAATTCCAAACATCCCAGCTTACGCTAACGCCCACATCCCAGTTAGAATTAAATTCATCGGTTGCGGGTTGGAAGCGCGGATTGGGATTGCTGTAATAATAATTGCTCGACAAATAAATGGAAGGAAACCAATTCGATTTCGCAGCCCGAATCCCCTGTCCGCTGGCATCCACTCGGTTTGACAGCGATTGTAATTCGTTCCGATGACTGATGGCTTCAGGAATTAAATCCGCCAGCTCATACTTTTCAAATCTAATGGACATTTCCGCCGCGCTGACTTTGGTCGGCGAATCCAACTCGACGCCAATCGCTTTATTAAAATTGATTCGCGCCAGTTGAGCATTGTTTTCCGCATCGATGAGCATCAATTTCAAGCTGGAATACTGGACTTCCAATTTCAATAGGTCATTTTTTGATACCAGGCCGTTGGCGTGAAAATTTCTCGTATCCTTCAGATGACCTTCCATCTGCCGCAGACTCTGGGCGATGACTTTTTTGATCTCATCGGCTTTGAAATAATTCCAATACGCTTGATAGATATTCAGCGCCGCTTCGTTTTCATCTTTCGAATAATCCTGCTCCGAAGCCCGCTGGTTCAATTTCGCCGAGCGATGCAGGGCACTCAATTTGAAGCCCGTGAACAGCGGCTGGTTAAGTCCGATTTTGAAGGTGTAATTATTAAGAATCTGTTCTGATATTTGTATCGGAACGGGAGAAAAAGGCATCGTCACCTCGAATGCAGGAATATTGTCACTCAAACGGGTGTAATTGCCAATCAATTTGAACTGCGGCAAAAACTGGCTGTTGATCTCCGACAGTTTTGCCCCCGCATAATTCAATTTCGCCTTTGAGATTTTGAGATCCTTGCTGTTCGACAAACCGATTTCCAGGCTCTCTTTCAACGTGAATATTTTTTCCTGGGCGAACAGCGGCGTCCAAAGTAGCATTAGCACTAATAATTTTTTCATGTTAGATTCCTTTTCAGTTTATCCAATTTCTGGAGTGCAATCCCTTTATGGATTGCAACCAGCACATAAAGGCGCTGGACTCCCGAATTTACTTGCCTAAATAATGAATGAACACATTCCCCTTGGAGTGCAATCCCTTTATGGATTGCACCCAGCGCATAAAGGCGCTGGACTCCCGAATTTACTTACTCATATAATGAATGAACACATTTTCCAGCGACGGCGTAATAACCCTGGTGTCCGTCTCCGTAATTGAATTCTCTGAAAATAGCTTTTTGATTTTCGCATAATCAGTGTCATAATCCATCACCGCCACATTGAGCCTGTCGCCGTACATCTGAACTTCAAAATTTGTCTCGCTTTTAATGACATTATATGCCATCCTCGCTGGCGAACAGACAATTTCAATGATCTGCATATTCAGCGACGTCTTGACCGCCTTTGGCGTATCGCAGGCGATGATTTTGCCCTTGTCCATCAGCGCCACGCGGTTGCAGCGTTCCGCTTCATCGAGATAGGGCGTGGACATGAAAATCGTGATGCCTTCTTTCAGCAGATTGGAAAGAATCTTCCAGAAATCCCGGCGTGACACCGGATCCACGCCAGTGGTCGGCTCATCCAAAAAAATGATTTTCGGTTTGTGAATGAGCGTGCACGCCAGCGCCAGCTTCTGTTTCATGCCGCCCGACAATTTATCCGCCAGCCGATCGCGAAACGGCGTCAGGCGGGTGAACTCCAGCAGTTCATTTCGGCGGTCGTGAAAATTTTTCACCCCGTGAATGTCGGCAAAAAATTCAATATTTTCATCAATGGTCAAATCGCCGTACAACGAAAACCGTTGGGAGAGATAGCCGATTTCGTCTTTGATTAAATTTTTCTGGGACAATAAATCATAGCCCAGCACTTCGGCAGCGCCGCTTTCGGGCAAAAGCAGACCCACCAGCATGCGGATAGTGGTCGTTTTTCCCGCGCCATCAGGACCAACCAGGCCAAACATTTCACCGCGGTTGACGTGATAGCTCACGCCGTCCACCGCCAGCACCGAGCCATAACCTTTTTTCAGGCTAGTTATTTTTATTGCTGCTTCCATGTTTTGCCCTTTATAATTTGATGAGTGCATCGGCAGGCATGCCAGGTTTTAGCTCAAAATTATTATTTGTTATTTTAATTTTAACCGCGAACACCAGTTTCGTGCGTTCATCTTTCGTCTGGATATTTTTGGGAGTGAACTCGGCTTCAGGCGAAATATAAATCACCGTGCCCGGATATTTTTTATCGGGAAACGCATCGATCGTAATCTCCGCTTGCTGTCCCAGTTTCACATTTCCCAATTCCACTTCCGAGACATAAATGATCAGATTCACCGTTGCCAGATTGGAAACCTTGACCAGCGACGACATCGGCGAAACCGTCTCCCCGACTTCAACAAACTTTTTAATCACAAAACCGTCGATCGGAGAAATGATGTAGCAATCGCGAATATTCTTTTGCAGCAGCGCCACCGCCGCTCCCGCTTTGGCCACAGTGGCTTGTGCCTGTTCGATCTCCTCCGCCCGAAAGATCTTTTTGACCTTGGCATAATTTTCTTTCGCCGAAGTCAACTGCGCCAGCGCAACCTGGTAACGCCCGCTGATATCCTCGTATTGTTTTTGGGTGATCGACTTGTTCTCCCAGAGCTGCGAGTAGCGCTCGAAATCACTTTTCGCCAGGTTAAAATTGATCTCGGCCTGTTTTTTCATCTCTTCAGCCTGTTTCAGATCTTCAACGCGTGCGCCCTTCAGCATCAATGCCAGTTGCGCCCGGGCTATTTTTTCGCCGGCCATCGCCTGCTCAAGCTGAAATCCGAGCGCTTCGTGATCGATCACCAGAATCGTATCTCCGACGCTGACCTGTTCGCCTTCATCGGCAACAATCGTTTTTATCTCGCCAATGGTTTTGGAACTGATGGTCACATTGGTACTCTCAATCGTACCTGTCGCTTCAATTTTGGAATTGCGGCCGTCTCCGCTGCAGCCAAGTAACATCAGCAGCAGAACAAATGGAGCGATTAATTTTGTCGTCTTCATTATTTTTTTCCTTTGTTTTAGGGTGATAAGTAATCCGTTTCTTGATATATTTAAACCAGAATCTCTATTCGCCAACACGGTCGGCTTTATTGTTTGTTATCACTAACTAACCTATTGGATGCAAAAAACTCACCGTTGATGCAAAGATAATAATAAAAAATCCAAATTTCCTTGACTAAAGTCAACGAACAACAAATTTTATTTTTTGACAATTAACATTTTTAGCATCGTATCGACCATAGATTTACCCCGTCGGGTCACCGAGAACTGATAATCCTTCAATTTCCATTGAAAGATAATCATGCGAACGGCGCCCATGATCAGCGAAACCAGGTTGTCCACATCCTCATCAAAAATTAATTTTTTCTTCTGTGCGGCTATAATTAGATCAGCCAGTAATCGATACCGCGCACTGGTGATAATTTCCAGTTTGCGTTTCAATTTTTTATTCAAATGAAATACTTCTTCCGATAACATAATTGTGGTCATGGCTTGATTTTTTTCAAAGTAAACCAACTGCAACAGAAATAATTGTTTTATTTTTTCCAGTTCTCCGTCCAAACTTTGAAGCTGCTGTTCAATGTGTTGCCCAAATTCCTGCATTTTGTTTAAAATGCCCATGATGATATCATCTTTACTTTTAAAATGGCGGTAAATCGCTGGCTCTGAAATCCCCACCCGCAGCGCCAGTTCCCGAATCGACAAAGCCGGAAACCCCTGCTCATGAATGATGTTGATGGCTTCGGTGATGATTTGTGCTTTTCTTTCTTCAGAAGTTATTCTCATAGTTGACCTTTTTATATTTGTTAGTTATCATTCGCTAACCAATATACTGAAAAAAAATCTTTTTGTCAAGCTTTTTTTTAAATCGGGTGATTTTTTTTTTAGGTAAAGTGGAGAAACTTCTTAGCGCCTGATATCATCATAATAAGCTTCGGCGACGCCGCCGGTATTGTCGCTGTCGCTCATAATGGCGATAGCGCCTGCCTGCGGCGGTTCGCTGCCGAAAATCCGTTTAAAATCATCAAACACGTTTCGCTTTTCGGCGATCCAGCGCCCCAGGCTGTCGGCGCCGCTCTGCACGGCAACCATGACGGCATTTTTCGGCAGCCAGGGATTGGGGATGTGCTCGCCTTTGGGAAGCTGCTTTGCCCAGATATAGGAAATGGTTTTGGTCTTCCATTTCAAAAAATGCGGGAACACCACATACACCCGTGCCCCGTAATCGTCCGTTTCTTTAAATCGGAGATCGCCCTTTTCCGGAAGCTGAATCACCTTCCAGCGCCAGCTCAAAATTGGCCATTCTTTGGGATACTATTTGATTTCTTTGAACAGGCCCGAAGCCGCGCTGTCGGCACGGGCGTGCAGCACCATGTTGCCATCCAATGCAACGATGGAATATTTGGTGTTGCCGACGAAGCTTTTCTCTTCCCAGTCGGTGATTTCGTTTCTGATCGCATTCTCCCGTGAAAACCGGTCAATGATTTTCATCGATTCCTGAGTATAGATTTTGCCACTTAATAGCAGAATCAATAAGCAGCAAAATGAGTTGCGGATAATGCATTTCATAGTTCGTTCCGACTTAGTCAGATGTCCTGAATCTTGATTCCAAATCGACACCAAGCCCGTCGGCAATTCGGTTTACAAAGGCGAAATAGGCAGCAATGGCACAAATATCGTGAATCGCCCGATCATCGAAGCCGACCTTGTGCAAGCGATTGATGTCGTCAGAATTAATTTGACCTGGCGTCAGGGTCAATTTTCGCACATAGTCAAGCATCGCCTGGTCGGCCGCAGAAAGTTTGCTATCATGATGGCGAGTGATCAATTCGCCAAGCAATGAATCGCAATCAGATTCCTACCAGCCCTGTTCGATTAGCAGGTTACGGAGCGACGCCCCGTGATGAGCTATTCAGTAATGGCATTGATTGGTGGCCGAAACAGTCACGGCGATCATTTCGCGCTGGCGCCGGTCAAGCGGGCCAGGCGAATACATCAGCTCTTGAAATAAATGATAATGGAGACAAGCGACTTTGCTGTGAATATGATGAATACGGAGGATATTATCCGTATCCAACACCCGATGTGCCCGCGGCACACAGTCGTCGGGAAGATATTCAATAAAAGCCATCTGAATTCCTATCCAATAAATTTTATCGCCGATGCAACTTCACCTATTTCAGCTCTCAACAGCATGCCGACAGCCTTCTCCTCGCCTTCAAGCGTACAGGAGAAGGCTGTCGTTCCAGCTTTATTTCAACAGATTCATCTTTTTGATAGCGCTAAAATTATTGGCCTGAATTTTATAGAAATAAATTCCTGATGGCAACAGGCTGGCGTCGAAGGTGATGGAATGAGAACCCGCATTTAATTGCCCGTTTACCAAGGTTGTTACTTTATTTCCGAGAACATTATAAACATCCAACCTGACTTTGCCGGCTTCCGGCAATGAGAAGCTGATTTCGGTGGTTGGATTAAACGGATTTGGATAATTCTGATTTAAACGATAAGCCGTTGGAGTAACAGCCGCATTATCTTCATCCTCAACTGACGTGACACCGGATAGTTGTTGCATGGCTTCGGCGGCAAATACTGACGCCAGACCGTTCGGCTGTTCTGGAATATAAGGAATACCGTCACCGTCCGAGTCACCGCCGGTTTCACCGGTTGCGTCCGCTTCAGCTAATTGCATGCGGTTGGCTACGGCATCCCAGAAATTCACGTAAATTGAAGTCGCATCTTCATGCCCACCAACCAGCCGCGCTTCTCGCAGCGCTCCGGACAGCGCCGCAACGATTTTAGGTGTGTACGTTGCTTCGGCGACTCCCTGCGTGGTATGAAAACCATGCTCGTCAGCGTCGTAAAAGTTCTGGACAATATAATCATATCCATTGTCAGCAGCAGTCAAATACGTGTTATCATTGGTTGCCTGATAGGCGGCATAAAGTCCACGGATGGCGCCGGCCTGAGCCAATACGGTTTTGGCGTCGGCGGCTGGACCGGTTCCAAGGGTGTAACTATTGTAAAAACCGCCATTGGCATCCTGCAGGTTGTTCAGGAGAAAATTAGCCTGCGCCACCAGGGCATCTTTTGCCATACCTTCCAACGGCGTGCCGGCGAACTCTTCCACAAACAGTTTTAGAATGACTAATGTATAGCCGGCATTAAAAGTGGAAATTTCTGTGCCTTGAACCACGCTGCCTGAGCTGAGTTCAGCCGTATTGATAAAAGTGCCGTTTTCTGAATTAAAATGCATGGCCATTAAATTTTGAAAAATGACCTTTGATGCGCCCATCATCAAATCGAACGGGCCGGGCATGCCGGTCACACTCATGTCCGCCGGGAACGGATCGCCGTCAAACACGGCATGATAAGCCAAGTGTTTGGAATCCGAGCTGTTATTGGGGTCCATCAAGTTTTTGTAGCTCAAGGTGCCCCAGATTAGCGACACCTGATCGAACAGCCAACTGCTGGCATCGACGATCGAATAGCCTGTTGGTCTCGGTGGCAGCATGGTGGCGGCGTCCATCGGTGTTTCTTCTACGGCAATCAGATGGGGGAAGTATTTAATTCCGGCGGCTGGATCGTAGGTCATCGGATCGACCATGCCCAAACTGGCTCCATCATAAGCCAGGTTATTGATGATATTCAGCACCTTGTTGATCGCTTCAGCGGTGAGCACCTGGCCGACGAATCCATCCAGATTATCGCCACCGAAATAAACGTTATTATTGGGATCGAAATTGGGACTTCCCGTCGAATCCGGACTGATGACGCCGTTGGGTTCGATTTCGTTTTCATCGCCGTCATGAAATGCGCCCAGCATATCCTGCGCCCAGAGATATTGCTTCATCAGCGTTTGTCCCATCGCGCCGGGAGAAAGCTGCATGGTCATTTTGCTGCGGTCCCACCGCAGAGTAGCAAAATCATGGCCGAAATTTTCAGCATCAATCGGCTGGATGTAATGCGGGTCGCCGGACACATATTCACCGAACTGGGGCCAGGCGTTCATGGGCGGGGTATGATTGGCGAGCATTCCCAGATGCATGACCATTTTCATAAATGTGTCATCTTCTTTGAAACCATTTTGCATCCCACCGGTGTACATGCCGTCAAAATTGGGATCGGTTTCCATGGCGGCCATCTGGGCAATCATCGGCGCCCAAATTATATGCATGCCAATGCCCGAAAGGGCGATGACCACGCCGAGCTGGTAGCGAGAGTATTCATAATTCTCAATGCCCAGCACATAGGCCGTTCGGTCAGGCACGGCCGGCTGCATCGGATCGAGATCATCAAGATTGTAGCCAATCGCTTCGGCATACGGCTCGCCGCTTTCATTGATCTCATTGGCCAACAACATTTGATCAGCAACCTGGTAGTTGCTGGTGTTCGTGATCGTCACCTGGGCGAAAACAAAAGTCACGCCAAGGATTAGAACGATCATCACGGTTTCCATTGTTTTGGTAAGCAGCTTCATAAGCTCCTCCTTAATTATTAAGCAGTCATTGTGGCTGCGATTCTTTACCTGTCAAGTAATTTTTTCTTGACTTTGTTCGGGGATTTATTATCCCCAATGAATTACAGCACAATTTAATCAATCGGAGCCTATTTTTCTGTAAACTGGTTTACACATTCGACAAAAATTC
>DYKB01000049.1:0-8894 GCA_020722815.1 Caldithrix sp.
AGAGCTGATCTTTTGATGAGGCGCCGTCGGCTTGAGAATATTCCAGCAGACTTTAGCCACCGCTGCCCTGGACACAAAAAATGAAAATTGTTTGTTTTCACCCGGTGATCGGTTACTTTAAATTTTCAAGCCGAATTATCGAACCCCCCTGTTTTTCTAACGTTAAATGATGCTAACCAAATTATAGGAAAAATAGATGATGAAATCCAGATTATTTCGCGCAAACGTACTTTTATTATTGACAGCACTTATATGGGGATTTGCATTTGTTGCGCAACGGGTGGGGATGAATTATATTGGGCCATTTACTTTTAATGCGCTCCGTTTTACCCTGGGTACCCTGGTTTTGTTGCCCTTTATTTTTTATGAATTAGATTTAAAAAATTGGCGAACGCATCACTTTTCTAACATTCGTCTCCGTTCGCTGGTTTTAGGCGGACTTGCAGCCGGTATTGTTCTATTTTCAGGCTCAACCTTTCAACAAATGGGGATTGTTTTTACCACGGCTGGTAAGGCTGGCTTTATTACAGGGCTTTATGTTGTCCTGGTGCCAATCCTGGGATATTTCATCCACAAACCATCTTCGCTACAAGCCTGGATGGGAGCGACACTGGCGATCATTGGACTCTATTTTTTAAGCGTTACCAGTGATTTTTCGATTAATAAAGGTGATTTACTCGTTTTGATTGGTGCTTTTTTTGGGGCTATTCATGTACAACTCATCGGTTGGCTGTCAACTCGTTTCCCGGTTATTTCTTTGGCGATGTTACAATTTTTAACTTGTGCGATTCTCAGTCTCCTGAGTGCGCTGTTGATGGAACAGACAGATTCTACCGCCATTTATCAGGCTATCATCCCCATTTTATATGGCGGATTATTTTCAGTGGGCATCGCCTTTACGCTCCAGGTTGTTGCACAGCGGGATGCTCATCCCACCGCGGCTGCCATTTTATTGAATCTTGAATCTGTTTTTGCTGCATTGGGAGGCTGGCTCTTCTTGAATGAAATTTTAACTTTGCGAAATTTAATCGGTTGTGCGCTGATCCTGAGTGGTATGTTACTCGCCCAGAGACAATTGAAACTGGATTTTCCTAAACTGTTTAAAAAAGGAAAAATGAAGGCTGATGTACCGTTTCGATCGGATTTGGCTGTATAATTTATTATGTCGGGTCATTCAGGTGAATTTTACCGTCATGAAATTAAAATCAATAATTTCAGGCGTTTATCCCTGTTCGTGGAAATAAGTCACAAAAGGAATATTTTTACTTTTAGATGACTTGAAAATTTCTCCGGAACATCCAGACCATCGCGATGGAAATCGCAAAAATGCCCGCCAAAAAGAGATACCAATTAAAAAACTCAGGTATATGATGCGTGATAAAATTTTTGAACTGTTCGTTTTCAAGAAGCGATTGATAGTCAGAAAATAAGCCGGTTGTGATCAGCATTTTGGTATAATCCCAGATAAAGCTGATAAAAATAAGGACTGCACCAGCAATGATAAGCGTCCATTCGAGGCGTTTGATTACAAACCCTAGCTTTTTTTCCTGCAGATAGACAATCTCCAACGCCAATAAAATCATAAATATAGAACCGATTACAGGTGCCAGCACGGGTCCCAACCAGGTTATTGGAATCAAAAAAAGAATATCCCACGTCAACAGTGATTCCGGCCAGTCCAGTAAAAGTTTAAGACCGATATAATAAACAATATCCCATACACCAAAACTATAAATAAAATAAGCAAATTTTTCATATCGGGTTGTTCCAGCCAGGATGGCAATCGAAAAAAGCATCACGATAGTACAAATCTCCCGTAAAAGTTCAACCGAAATAATCTTTGGTGGAATCAGTGCCAGGGGGAACCTGAATCCTTCTGGATAATAAAGTTCTCGCAAATAGACCACGACAATAGTTTCCAGCAATCCCATAGCGATTCCGAAAATGAAAAGCCATGCGAACTTTCGAATGGTTTGTTTATTCACAATTCATTTCCTCCATTTTTTGGCAGGTAATTTTATCTGACCTTCAGATGTTTCTCATTTTATGCATCATTATATAAAAAGTTCGCAATTACAGCAAGATTCGACATAATTTTTATTATCACAATCCTAAAACTCATACTCCAGACCGATAATCGGCAATAAATTCCACTGATAAATGGTACCTGGTTGATTTTTCTGCTCATTCCAAAAATAGGTTGCCACATTTATTTCGATTATAAGCATTCCAGGCACTGAAATAGAAAATTAAATTGGTTGTGTGAAAATTGAAACGTCGATCAAAACGTAAATTGAGTGAATGATACGCCGGGTATCGCTCCTGATTAATTCGATTCTCATCCAGCACTGCCTGATGCAGCATTTCGGAGGCTTTGAGATTAAATGGTGTAAAGGGCGAACCACCGGCATAAATCCATCGCAGACGGAATTCCCAATTTCGATTAGGTTTATAGCCACCCTCGGCACTGAAAATGTAACGATTATCAAATAGGCGATTTCGCCACACGCCATTTTGAACCTCATATTGCGCCTGAAAACAGGAGGTGCTGATCAATCCATAAAAATCTTTGGCCCATTTTTTCTAAATCATGAGCTCGATTCCTCGCGCCCGGGCTTTTCCGGTATCCACCAGTCGTTCATGATTAAAGAAAAATCCATAGCGATAAAACAGTTCATCGATTAAGAATAAACCTGGCGGTCCGGGTCCAACGGAAAATGTCGATAATTTTTCTGATAGACTTCAAGGGAAAACCGGGTATTTTCCGTAATTAAATAATTCATCCCGACAATGTAGTGAATTGCCACGGGATCATTCAAATCCCGATGTTCTGGATTTTGAGAAATAAAAATCATGGGCAAATTCAGATAAAATACGCCAGTTGAGGCATTAAATGTTGTTCGGTTGTTTATTTGATATGAAAGGGCAAATCTTGGTGAAAAATGAATTTTTTTGTTCAAAGAAAAATGATCCACCCGAATTCCAAGGGTTGTTTTTAATCTGGAAAATGGTTCTGAAATTAAGTTCAAAAAGGCGCCCGCTTTTTGTGAAACGATTTTTTCATTCAGTAGCAGGGATGGGGTCGTATCTCCCAGCGCGTCGGTATATTCTGCATTAAAATTATCATATCCCGAATTAAGATATTTTATATCGGCGCCAAATTCAATTGAATGTTTTAAATTCAATCGAAAGTGATTTTATCGGCAAGAAAATGGATTTCCGTCAAAAACATGCGGGAATGACAGCGTCGCTCACACCTTGTGAAGGGTTGCTATTTTGGTTGCAGACCGGAATCGAAAAGTCAAATGAAATCCAGGGTGTTCATTTTTCTCCTTGCTTTAGATGGAAGTATTTTTTATATTTGATTTTTAGGCTAAAATTCTTGCTAAATAGTGTTTGTCCGCAAACGCATCCGGTACTGTCATTGCGAGGAGCGTTTTGTGCGACGAAGCAATCTCCGTGTGTTACACCGGGGGATTGCTTCGGCAAAAAGCGCCTCGCAATGACAGGGTTCGGTGTTTTCGGACAGACTCTAAATATTGTTAATCTTAATTAAAACCGAAATAGGAGTTATAACATGGATTTTGCCCCACCCCGTGGGATGCGTGATTTTTATCCCGAAGAGATGCGTGTTCGAAATATGATTTTTGATGCCTGGAAAAAAGCTGCCAGGCTTTATGGTTTTGAAGAATATGATGCGCCGGTTGTTGAATCTGAAGAGTTGTTAACCCGCAAAAGTGGAGAAGAAATTATCGACCAGATTTATCACTTTACGGACAAAAGTAATCGACGGTTAGCGCTTCGTCCCGAAATGACCCCTTCATTAGCCAGAATGGTGATTTCCCGTCAAAAAATGTTAACCTATCCGCTCAAATGGTTCTGCACGCCGCAATGTTTTCGCTATGAGCGGATGACCAAAGGCCGAAAACGCGAGCATTTTCAGTGGAATCTGGATATTGTGGGCGAAGAAAGTATCATGGCCGAAGCTGAAGTTCTTGGCGCGGCTATCACCGCGCTGAAATTTATGGGGTTGACTGCCCGTGATTTTAAAGTACGAATTGGCAGCCGGCGACTTTTGGCCGATCTTTTCCAGGCGACGGGTCTGGCCGAAACCCATTTTTTACCCACGTGTCTGGTTCTGGATAAAATGGGAAAAATTACCGAAACGGAAATCAAACAGCTGTTGTCAGCCGAAAAACTGACGGATGATGAAATTACAAAAGTGCTGGAATTGATGCAAATCCGGTCACTTTCCCAGGCCAGTTCCCTTTTAAAATCCACTCCGAAAAGTATTCAGGATGTGCAGGAACTGTTTTCTATTATGGCTGCCACTGGATTGGGCGATTTTCTGGAATTCGATATTTCAATTATCCGCGGGCTGGACTATTATACCGGCATTGTCTTCGAAGCTTTTGATACCGATCGACAATTCCGGGCCATTTTTGGTGGTGGACGATATGACAATCTGTTAAGCGCATTAGGTGGCGAAAAGATGACCTCGATTGGTTTGGGCTTTGGTGATGTGGTGGTTCGTGAACTGCTTGAAGCGAAAGGGAAAATAAATCTTGAAGTCACCAACAATGGTGTTTTTATTGGCTACATGGATTTAGCACAACGTGAATTTGCCGTGAAAATCGCCCAGTCCCTGCGAAATCAAGGGCTTGATGTAAATTTATCACTCGTTCCTGAAAAACCAAAAAAATTTTTTAGTAAAGGTGATAAATTAAAAATTCGTTACTCGATATATATTGGTCCAGATGAAGTCAATTCGGGAACGTTTACCATTAAAAACATGGTCACCGGTACTGAAAAAAATTATGCGTATGGTCAATTGGTTCAGGGCAGCGTGATTGACTTAAATTAGTCGTCCGCAGGTCATGTAAAAACTAAAAAAGCGCCGGATACTCCGAATTTAATTTTTATTTAAAATTCTATTTATTATTAAAATTTTGTGTATGAAAAGGTTTGAAGCAATTCTTTTTGATCTAGATGGTGTCATTATCAATAGTGAGTCATTATGGGATGAAAGCTCGCGAATTATTCTGAAAAGTTATGGTTTTGAATATAAACGCGCTGAAATTAAACATTGGTGTACTGGCAAAACGCTGCTTGAAAGTTCGAAAATTATCCAGGAATTTTATCAGTTACCGATTCGAATCGAAGAGTTGGCACGGACGCGAAAAAAAAATGGTGACAGCACTCTATCAGGAAAAATTAGGTTTTATAGCTGGTTTTCTGGATTTCATTCAAATATTGATGGATAAAAAGATTCCAGTTGCAGTTGCCACAAGCAGTCAGAATGATTTATTAGAACTGGTAACACAAAAATTGAATTTAACGCGTTTTTTTCAGGAGCATATTTATACGATTGATACCCTTTCATTACGTTCAAAACCGGCACCTGATATTTTTTTGCATGCCGCCCGGCAATTAAAGATTCCGGCAGAAAGTTGTATTGTCATTGAAGATGCTCCTTATGGGGTTCAGGCCGCGCAGAACGCCCGGATGTACTGTATCGGCTTGATTGGAACCAATTCCGCTGATAAATTACAAGGTGCTGATTTAATCGTCCAGAGTTATGATGAATTAATCCGGATTTTTGAATCATTTGCATTCGAAGAGCGGAGGTAAATTGAAAATAAAGGCAGTTATCTTTGATCTTTTTGGTACGCTTATCGAAAATTTTTCAAGAAGTGCTTATCATCAAAATCTGGCTGAAATGGCACAAATTTTAAAACTTGATTCACAGAAATTCATTGAAAAATGGTCGAAAATTTACCCGCAAAGAGTACTCGGTTTTTGTCATTCACCGGATGGCTGTATCGATTTAATTGCCAGCGAAATGGGGCTGATAATTCAGTCGTCGCAAAAACTGGCAGCCAGCCAATTACGGTATGCTTTTGTAAAGCAAATGCTGAATCCATCCTTAGAAACAATGGATGCCCTGAAAGAATTAAAAAGCCGCGGTTTAAAAATCGGGCTTTTAAGTGATTGCTCTTCAGAAATTCCGGAATTATGGCCTGAAACGGCTTTCGTTTCGTTATTTGATACAACCACTTTTTCCTGTGTCGAAAATATTCGCAAACCAATGCCGCAAATTTATATGCTCACCGCAGACCGTTTGGAGGTCGAACCAATGGAATGTATTTTTGTGGGCGATGGCGGAAGCCTTGAACTCACCGGCGCTGCCCGAATCGGGATGCATCCGATTCGCATTCAGATTAAACATTCAACTCCAGATGCGATTTGTATTGATCCTGATCCCTGGGTTGGAACAACCATTCACTCGCCAAAAGAAGTAATGCAAATTATTGATCAGAAGGAAATGTCTTGAATTTCTGTCTGAAAATATCGCCAAATTTATCCCCGATGACTGATTGTGGTATTATCTAAAATAGTCCTCACTAAGTTAAAAAAAATCGTGACTTATGATTTTTGAACAACCACCCGATTTCCTGCAACTTTAATTACTTTGATACGGGTATTTTTTTCAATTAATTCACCATCTGAAACCACATCGACTCGTTTTGAGTCGATAATTGCAGTGCCCGCCGGTCGCAGAAATGTCAAAGTCGTGCCTTCTTTGCCTACCAGCGTTTCATTTTCCTGGGGGGTGGGACGAAATCCTTCACTGCTCTTTTGCTGTGTAGTCAGAATTAGTCGATTCCAGGCTTTGGTTTTTGGAACAAACTTAATGAGTGGAATCGCGGCACCAACTGTTAATAATAAGGAAAGTGCCAGTGTCTTAAAAGCACCAAAAAGTTCAGCATTAGTTACTTTCGGTAGATCGCCAATCAAACTGAAGATGATTGAACCAAATATGGCCAGAATCCCTAATACGCCAAGCAATCCGAATCCTGGCGTCAAGAAAATTTCAATCGCCAATAAAATCAAACCAGCCACGAAAACCAGAATTTCGATGATATTGGCCAGATTTATGAGATAGTGACTGCCGAAAAAGAGTGCCAGGGCAATAACAGCCAGTGTCCCGCTGATACCCCAGCCCTGCGTGGTTATTTCATAAATCAGACCAATAAGTCCAATGGTTAATAAAAGTGAACTGATATAGGGATTTACGAGAAAACGAACCATATTTTCGGACCAGTTGGCTTTGGGGCGAATGATTTGTGCGTTCGGCAATCCAATAGCTTTCAGGACATTTGGCAGCCCTTCGATTACAAAATCAGCATATTTTAATTTATGGGCTTCCTCGGCTGTTAATGTTAATAATTTTCCTTTTTCGACAATACCTTCAATTTCTATTTCTTCATCAACCATCGCTTCGGCAATTTTAGGGTTCCGGCCACGTTTTTCAGCAATGGCGCGCATAATGCTTCGAACATAAGAAACCGCTTTTTCTGGTGCTTTTGTCCCATCCATTCCCACGGGGGTGACCGCGCCGATCGAACTACCCGGAACCATGATAACTTTTTCACAGGACAATGAAATTAAAGCGCCAGCCGAGATTGCCTCCCGATTGACATACGCATAAGTTTTTAATTTGGTATTAAAAATATGATCGCGAATTTCGCCGGCTGCATCAACCAGACCGCCTGGGGTATTGACATCAAAAATGACGGCGAAAGCGCCGGCCTCTTCTGCCAGTTTCAGATGCCGTTCCACAATCGATGAGAGTCCCTTTTCAATAACACCCTGTATCTCAATGACATAAACCAAAGTATCACTGTTCGCACTGAGAATGGTAGGGAAGAAGATGGTGACGAGAACTATTAAGCCCGAAATAATTATAAAAAAAGGGCTTTTCATTATATTTGAATAACATTTTTTCATTTTTTAACGCCTCATTTTAAATCAGATGATGTGTCTAAACTAAAATGGCTTTATTAATTTTAAATTATACTAACTTTTTATGTGATAAGCAATAAAAAATTATTTGATTTGCAAATGGATTGAAGGATTGTCTCTCAGTTGCGAGTTGATAAGATTGGCGCGAAAGTGAGAAAAATTGGATAGAAAATTATATTTGATAAAACCACAGATTTTTATCGGTGATATTCGCGAAAATGGTATGGAAGTATCGGGCAGTGCTTTTATATTGTAATCGCCTAAATATGATGCTTCAGGGGGTATCGATTATTCCAGCCCCATCCGATGCATATTCTCCAGACTGATGGCTAGACTTTCAAAAGGATCTCGCTGACAGATATCCTGTTCCACGATAAACCACTTAACGCCGGATTGAAAACAGACGCGACAAATTTCCGGCCAGTTTAAATTGCCTTCACCCACTTCCGCCATGACGGGCTGGCGGTTCAGCACCGTCATGTCTTTGAAATGAACCAACGGAATGCGTCCTTTGCACCGATGAATCCAGGCTGCGGGATCACCACCACCATGTTGAATCCAGTAGGTATCAATTTCGAAATTAAAAACGGTTGGATCACTTTCCTCAAAAAGAATTTCCAGCCCTGTTCTTTTATCAAATTTTTCCATTTCAAAACTATGATTATGATAGGAGAAGCTGATTCCGGCCTCAACTAATCGATGGGCGACTTCGGAGGCTTCTTTGGCAAATTGAAAATAACCCTGGGCTGTCCGATATGAGTCGGCGAGACTGCCAAGTGCGGTATATCGACAACCGAGTATCGCGTGTTCATCGATTATTTTCCGGGTTTCCTGGCGCATTCTTTCATAGCTCTCATGGGTAGCGGCGACCTCCAGGCCCTCTCCATCAAGTATCTTCTTCAATTCCGCTGTTTCAATAGGCCCCAGACCAGAGAGTTGGACGGCATCATATCCGATGGATTTTACCTTTTTTAAAGACCGGATAATCTCGATTGGCGTTTTTAAAAATTCGCGTAAAGTATAGAGTTGGACCCCAATCATTGATTTTGCCATGTACTGATTCCTTTCGTTTTGTAGCGCAGAGAGCA
>DYKB01000049.1:8994-53311 GCA_020722815.1 Caldithrix sp.
GCGCATAGTGCAGAGAGCAAAGCGCATGGCGCATAGCAGACCTTTGATTAATTATTTATATTATGTTCTTCTTCGTTAACGCTCTGCTCTTTGCGCTATGCCCGCTGCGCTCCACGTTAGATTTGACGTGAATAATGATGAGACGGCAGAAATATTCCGCCGCTTTTTTCGTAAAAATCATCATCCAGATTAAAAACACCTTGCTGGGTTTTTAACCAAGCACTCCCATAACAGGGATGATAGCGCATCAATTCATTCCAGCGGCGATAATTTTGATGGCCATTGGTTTCTAACAGACCCAATCCCAGATTGGGGAAAGGGGCAAGCCGGGCTGCGACATTTTTATTCCAATCAACCAGAATCGGGATCACTGTCAAATCAGCGCAAAAACAGGGAATTTGTGCCTGATGTGCGATTTGCGCGATTTTAAGCGACATACTGAAAGTTTTGGCAATTGGTTTTAATGCAATGGCACCATAACCCATCTCGATCCGCTTTTGGGCGTCAATATCGGTATGAGCGCTTTCATCTGCTGCAATTCGCACGCCTAAATTTCGTACATCAACCTCATATTCTTCCGGAAATGGTTCTTCGATAATAGCAATTTGATCAAATGCCCCTATTTTTCGTGTAAAATCAAGTAAATTCGCCAGTGTGTCAAGCGATTCATAGCGGCCATTGGCGTCAAAATAATACGGGATTTTGCCATTCTGAGTATGTGGCGTGTTGAATCCACCGATGGCTTGATGTATCGCGGCGATTCGGGCTTTATCCTTTTCTAACATCTCGGATTGTGTACCGGGTTGGCCAATTTTTATTTTCATAAAAAAGTAACCATTTTTAACAGCCGTTATAATCTCCTCCAAAGGGACTGCATAAGCCATCAAAGGAATACTGGCAATTTTCTGATGTCGATAGTTCAACGCGGGTTTGAAATCAGGCGGGATCAAATCATCAAAATTTTTTATGCGATTCCTTTTGGCATACAAAAGCCATAGTGCATTATCCACCGCCACCAGGGCATTTAAAATAAATGTTTTTCGGAGCTTTTGATGGGCCGTAATTTTTTGCGCGGCTAAATATAATTCCGGCAATAATTCTTCGAGCAATTGAATCGGTGTCTCAAAAGGGACATCCTGAATCATTTGTAACGCTTTTTCCGTGACTAAATACATCAGGGCATTACCACCCGCTTCCGAGTGTCCGGTAAAAACCGCCGCATCTGACCACAAGACGCCCTGCGTTCCCACCGCCACCTGTTGATTCCCGGCATCATCTTCAATTTTGACAACTGATTGCCAGATTTCCGTCATGTACCCCCCTTTGAATCCAAAGGGACGAACCAGCGGCTCGCGTTCAAAATTGGCGTTTGTTTTTTTTATACGAATGGGCATAGATAACTCCCGAATTTTTATAAAATTTTGATAAATTTATTTCTGAAATGAGATTATATAAGGGCAAATTAACAATTTGCCCTACAGAAAGAACCTTTTTATGTATCCCCTCAATATACAATGGTAAAACCTTGCGAAGGTGGTACCGTGTTTTCATCAAATGACGGTTGTGAAGGTTAATATCGAGGTTTCAACAAGATCTCAGCAAACCTTCGCAAGGATTTACCCTCCTTTTTTTGAGAGGTTACCTTTTTATCTTATCTATTGATCGCCTCCTGCAATCATTGGCAGGATTTCAACTTTGATGATTTCGGAAAGTTGACTTTCGTTATGGCCCTTGTCCATCGCGCTGATTGCATAATAATATGTTTTTCCAGGTTTTACGTGCCGATCAGCAAAAACAGGTTCATGATCTGTCGTGATCGCATATAAATTTCGGGCATCGGATGGATCAAATTCGGGTGTGGTGGCTCGATAAATATTATAGTATGCCGCACCATCACCGTCCATCGCCGTCAAGGGAGGTACCCAAGTGAGAACAACTTCCCGGGCATTGACTTTTTCGCGTTGCAGGTCTTGAGGCGCTGAAGGGGGAATATTATCTTTCCAGCGCATGGGGGGCAGGTTCGCCAGGGTCGTCAATCCTTTAAGGCGATTTTTTTGCCAGAGCTGATCCATGGCTGTAAAGCTGAAAAATGCCATACCAATGGCTCCTACCTTCCGGACGAATTTTACCTGTTTTTTGACTTCGTCTGCAGGCCAATCGGCTGAAAGTTGACGATATGCGCCAATCCCCGGAATAATAGGGCGATTGCTCGTATTGGAATTTATCCAATCGGTGACCGTCTCGCCAAATGGAGCTGTTGGATGCGCACGATGCCAATAAATCATCGGGACAATAAAATCAATTTTGCCTTCTATAAGCCAGTGGTGTGAATCCTGAAAAACAGAGTGAAAACTACTGGCAGCCGAAAGATCATACCGGCCAAAGACAGCGGCAGAAACTTTGAGCATTGGTTTTATCCGGGTGGCGGCATCATAAAAACTGGAGACGAATTGAGTGATTTGCTCCCGCTGCCAATCTTCCCAGGTTAATTGATTGGGATTTCCATCCATCGAATTGAACCGCTGAACACTAATGGAATCATGAGAAAATCCCAGCTTCCGGGCGTTTTCAGGATAACGGATGTAATCGAAATGGATTCCATCGAGATCATAATTTTGTACCAGATCCAGTGCGACTTTCTGGATGTATTCACGTACGGCCGGAATACCCGGACTTAAAAAAATATAGTGCTCAGAAAGTGGCATGCGTTGGCCGTCTTTGTCCACGCAAAACCATTCTGGATGCTGATAGAAAATATGTTCAGGTGTTGTCGGCTCTGGTGGCTCAGTCCCCCGCCAGCAGGTGAAGGTATTAAACCAGGCATGAATCTCCAAACCGCGTGCATGAGCTTCCTGGATGGCGAGTTCCAACGGATCATAGCCCGGATCTCCACCGAGTTGGCCGGTCAATTCTTTTGCCCAGGGTTCATACTGCGAACGATAATAAGCATCCCCCTGACCACGTACCTGAAATAATACCATGTTCAATCTGGCCGCCTGCGATTTCTGCATGACTTCCTGTATTTTTAACTGTTGATTTTGAATGGTATTCTCTGGTAAATTTTTAGTATATTCCCAGCGCGAAACCCAAACTGCCCGAATTTCCTGTTTTCGCGTAAATTCTGGTTTGCATGTAAAAAAAGTAAAGGTCAACAAATATAAACCAAAAAGAGCAGCAAATCGAAAATTAAATTTTTTCACGGTTTAGTCCTTTTTGAAAATGATGGTGTTGCTTCCATATTTTATTTTTTAGATGCGATTACGAACATCAGCCGCGCGGTCAAAGATTTCTTCCTGACTTAATCCGGCGGTTTCATACAGGGCAAAAATATTTTCATCTGGCGTTTCCGGTGGAATTGTATGCGATGCAGCCAGGATATAGCCGCCTCCATCGCTGGTCATTGCGCTTATAAGCCGCTCTGTAGCCCGTCGAACATCATCCACCGAACCGTTTGGCAGCAGATGCGTTGTGTCCACACCTCCCATGAAAGCCAGCTCTTTTCCAAATTCCTGTTTTAATGAAACTGGATCCATTCCGGGACAATCGCACTGTACTGGATTTAAGACATTTACGCCAATTTCAATTAAATCCGGAATAATTGATCGCAAGGCGCCACAGCAATGGTACGCTATCCAGAGATGATGTTTTTGACCAACTTCAATAATTCGTTTAAGTTCCGGCTTAATCATTTTCCGCCAGGTATCCGGGTGAAGCATGAGCGCCTGTTGGGAAGCGACATCGTCTCCTGTCCAGTACCAATCCAGCGGAAATCGCTGACAGGCGGCTTCACCTAATTGAATGGCAAAATCGGCACAGCGATGAAGCATTTTCATTGCCATTTCCGGGTCGGCAGCAATATCAAATAATGCATCCTCCATCCCCCGCAGTCGGGAATACATTTCAAATAGACAGGGAGAAATATCGCACCCGATAAAATACTCGTCCTTGAATTTAATGACTGAATTCATGAGTTGTAATAGATCCTCCAGATGTGCAGTCGGAAATTGATAGTTAAGAATTGAATCTTTCGCCTTTCCGGCAAGTGGAGAATGGTGAATTTGGTTGAAGGGGCCTTCTTTAATCCAGGTAATTCCCCAAAAATCAGTATGCATTTCACCATCATGTTCATGCACAATTCCTTCCATCGCATAATTATTATTTACCCAGATCTGCTTTACGTCATTTCCCATCGCTTCATCCAGAAATTGAACGGGAATTTCAAGTAATTGGGCAAGTTTACGGGCGGTTACCGGGTGAAACCACATAAAAATGGGAACTCGATCGACAGGTTTTCGGGACAGCGCCGCATGGACGCGTTGTTTTGATGTCATCATAGATGTTCTTGTCGTTTGTGAGGTTTGGAATTTTCGTATTAATGATACGGATTGATTGTTACAATTTTTTATAAACGATATAAATTTTTTAACGTATATCCCAAAAATAAGTTTGCTCGTTTTATTAAATTTTTTGACAAAATTCTATACAAAATTCTTCACTTTAAGGAGGTATTCAATGTATTACAGAATTCATCATTTTCGCGTGTTATTCATCATCTGTACCTTTTCGGTTATTTTAATGCTCATCGGGTGCGCTGTGCAGAAAAATATCTGGGGTGATCCCAAATCCGGGTTAATCCTTCAATATCGTTTAGCCGAAAATCAGGCGGCCAGTTATAGACTTTCGAATAATATTACTCAGAATATGGATGTAATGGGACAATCAATCAATACCCAAATGAGTACCAATCTCGTTTTTAAAATGACGCCTGTTGGACTGGAAAAAAATAATCTCAATTTTCGAATCAGTATTGATTCCCTGAAAATGAACATGGGAGGTCCCATGGGGGATATGTCACCGGATGTGAGTTCCATTGTTGGCGAAGGCTTTGATATGAAATTGGCACCTTCTGGAAAAGAATTAGACCTCTCTGGCGCTGATGCCCTCAAATATTCATTAGGACCGGGTGGTGAGCGAAGCATTTCTTCAGAGTTTAAAACATTATTTCCCGATCTGCCAGGAAAACCCGTGAAAATTGGTGATTCATGGACAACCTACGACACCTTGCAAATTAAAGATGATAACACCGATATGAAGCTCTTTTTTGAAAATCTAAACACGTTGCAGGGTTTTGCGCCCGTCAATGGGATGGAATGTGTCAAGATCGTAGCTGCGGTGAAAGGTTCTATGGGCGGGAGTGGCTACCAAAATGGTGCTGATATGAAATTTTCAGGTGAGATAAAGGCGACCGATACCTGGTTTTTTGCGTATAAAAAGGGTATCTTTGTTAAATCTGCCTCGGATGGAACTATCAATAGCAATATTGCTGTCAGCGGACCGCAGGATATGAATATTCCGATGAAGATGCAAACCAAATTGAACGTCGATCTGCTTTAAAATAAACCGAATGCATCATCGAGTGGATGATGCATTCAGTTTTAATCGGCTAACGGTGCATACAATCCACGGCTTCGTCGACCATTGTCAGATAATTTTCCAACGGAACATAGCTGGGGATTGAATTACCGGAACCGATGGCATAACGGCCTCGTCCCCCACAAATTTCGATTAATTGCCGGGTTCGTTGCTGTACTTTTTCCGGCGATTCTTTGCTGAGGATATTTAAATCAATGCCGCCAAGGACGCCAATCCGATTGCCATATTTTTCCTGAAATTTTTCAACAGGGATGATAATATCCTCATAGGAATGCTTCGCATCGATGCCAACATCGTCTATCAAATCGTTTATCACGGCTTCAATATTTCCGCATGAGTGAAGAAAAAAGGGAAATCCATTTTTGTGAGTAATAGTGGCCAATTTTTTTAACCAGGGGAGAACATATTTTCGTAAATCATCCGGGGCAATCAATGTGGCCGTTCGAAATCCCATATCATCACCCTGAAAAATCGTCAAAAGATTGTCCAGATCAAGCAGGTGACGATAATAATCGTACAACAGTCCGCCAATTTTATCCACAACCGCCTGTACTAAATCCGGCTCGTCATAAAGTGCCAGACTCAGCCCTTCATAAGACATGATGGCTGCCAAATGCTCATAAATACCAGCCGCATGACAGGTGATGAATCCCATTCCCTCCGGGAGATGGGTCGCAAGATATTCCATGATGAAAAAATCCATCTCTTCAATTTTCGGCCAGGGATATTTTTCAAATTCTTCCCAATTGGTGATTTGTCCCTGCTGATTATCTACCCAGGAACGGCCATGCATTGAATCCGGGATAACATCGGCAGACTCCCGGTGATTCTCTTTAAAATTCAAGCCAATCTCAAACCGCACGAAATCATATCCCATGCGGTACCAGAATTCAATCTGATTATCCAGATAAATTTTTTGTGCTTCACGTTCATTGGTTAAGTCGGCCCACTCACGATTTAAGAGATTTGTAATGATTGGCTTGACCAGAACATCGTCGACAAGGTACTCCACCAGGGGTACACGAGGACTCTTGCTTTTTCCCATGATGATGTCCATAAATTCCTGGCCATTCGGAGTCGGATGCTTCAATGGGAGATGGCGTGGTTTCATATTTCTCCTTGTTTTTTTATCGTATGAATTATAATTAAATTACATTAATCCGGTGATAAAATCTGCAAATTTTTGAAAAAGTCTAATTTAAAGGTCATATTATGTCCATTGCTTTTTACGCATCACACATTACGCATTCTGCAAATCAGTTCAGATTTGACATCTGATAAATTCGTCAAAACCAAATGGCGACATTTACCCTTAAGATATAATTATTTTCGAATTGTTCAAGAAGAATTTTAAAAAAAAGACCGTACCTGTCACCGTACGGTCTATTGATGGGCTCAGAAGGTAAATAAGGGATTTTGTATAAAGATTATAAGTAAAATTTTTTCATTAATACCCTAACATTTGAATATTACCATTCACCGTTTTTACATTGATTGAACCATTACCCGTTCCCAGGCGGGCCTTTAACGATGTCGCAGATTGATTGACATTTTGTAAGCTTAAATTTGATGTTTTAATATTTCCATTAGTGACTGCCGCATAAAGATCAGCCGATGTCGTCTGTGGAATATTTAAAGAAATGGCGCCATTGGTCGTTTGTAGATTAACTTTTCCGCGACCGGGAATTGTTACCTGTGCTGCAATCTGACCATTCGTTACTCCCACATCCACGTTTCCTTCAATGTCATCCAGTGAAATATCGCCATTTACCAAACTGACAAAGACTTCATTCTGAAGCGAATCGACTTCAATCAAGCCATTGATATTTTTGATTGAAACACGGACATGAATCGGTACATCGAGCTCATAATTTACCGTATAATTTCGTCCAGGCGTATTTTCGGGCTGAATTGTTTTTACCTGCAACATTTCCCGACTTTTTACCACCTGAATATCCAGGTTTTTAAGATTTGCCGCCGCATCGGCATTACTTTCGGAGGCAACGATTTTTTCACCCCGAATTTCGACCTGATTCAGAGTCGTTTTGCCAATGATTTTAATTGTGCCGTTGATTGCTTCAATGGTCACTTTTGAATTATCGGATACATTAAAATACATTTCTACGGGTTCCTGCGCCGTATAATTTTGATTATTGATATCCTGGTCCGGATCAACGACCAGACAGCCAGTGATTCCAAAAAGCATGAGCAAGAAAATTACAAGCATTGAATAGAATTTTCTATTTTGTTTTTTCATAAGACACCTCTCCGTTTTAATGAGATTGATAAGCAGTTTTAATTTGAAAGTATCAATTTACCTGCTAAAATTATTTTTTAAGGCGCTTAATAGCTTCCTGGGCCATTTCAATGCGCTGTTGAGCTATTTCTGATTCACAATGATGTTTTTCACAGCGTTTTATCGCGGTTTGATAAGCATCTAATGCCTGCCCTGGCTTTTCCAGCGCTTCCAGCGTCCGTCCCAGATAGAAATGAACTTCACCACAATCCTGCACATCCGGATATTTATTCAGAATTTTGTGCAGTTTTACCACCGTATTGGGATAATATGACTGACTATATAATGCCTGGGCGCCATTCACTTCTTTTTTCCACCAGGATGAATCTGATTTCACCTGCAAAGGTTGATCTTTGGAGCGAAATTCCCCATGAACGACACTGACATTTGGAATACGCAATTTTAATTTTTTCTTGCGTGGTTCAATTTCATTTATTTTTTCGGAAGTTAGATAAAGAAAAAGTTCCCGCTCTGTAATCTTTCTTAAATCGCCAATATCCAATACCGAGTTGCTAATGAGCCTGAATTTCTTTTCGGTATCGATTTGCAGCAAAACTTCCGCATATTCCAGTGTCAGAATTGTATCGATATCCTCAAGGAGCATACTAACTCCTGCTGGCTGCCAATTTTCATCCAAACCGCGCCGAATTTTGACATCTCCCTTCATTTCAATAATTTGAACCGCTGCCTGTGCTGTCAAAAAACTGACGACGATGAACAGCATAATAAAGATAAAGATTTTTCGCATAAGAAATTCCTCTTATAAAATTCAATTTATGACTTCCTTTTTTCCCATTTTTTATTTCGACAAATTTAATGAACATCAATAATACGAACCCAGCCATCAGTGAGGCCGTTTCGTAAAATTCCTTCCTGTAAGTAAGCTTTCGCAGCAGCTTCCCACGCGACCTTAAAATCTTTTCCCACCAGCGTGGTTTCGATGGGAATCCAGGCAGTTTCCTGTCGATTGGACACGTTTCTTAATAAATAGCGTTTTTCGTTAGTCGTAACTTGCGATATCTGACTGATTGAAAGGCCAGTATCAAATAACAGGTAAAGATGGGCAATTTCCTTTTCCGGATCACGCACTTCAACGAAAGCGGTTTTTATACCGGCACTTTCTAACAGTGAGGCGAACAGAATGACCAGATCATCACAGTCGCCTGTGCCACATTGGAGCGTTTCAGTAGCAAATTGAACCCGATCGTCCTGATAAAATGGAATATTCGGATCGCGACGATACTGCAGCCCTTCGTCACTGATTTCATTGAATATCTGTTGGGCAAGATAAAAGTTTGACGCTTCTTGCTGTCGAACCGAATCCGGTAAATTGGCACTTATTCTTCTGGTCAGGTCTAACAAATTTTCATCATCTGGCGTTATAAAAAATCCCAGTTTTTGCATATCCCCGTCCCAGGCGTTGCGATGGTGAACCATGACCTCCGTGCTAAATTCTTTTCGATAGACACTACCGGCTTTGGCTTCAATTTCCAGATCGAGAATAGCGGATTCTCGTCGCTCAATTCGTTGTATGCGGGAACTAAGAAATGCTGTCACGGGAATATCTTTGGTTTTCCCGCGTTCGATTCGGATAAAACCGCTATTTTTGGGTTTTTCTGAAAATCCTTTCACTGAGCAGCGAACATTTACCTCAATCGGATAGCTGGAAATATTTTTTATTGTTACCAGGGCTAGGGGATAGGTGTTATAAAACTGATAAAATGTCGGATAAATATCCGGTACAACAACCTTGGTATCTTTAATTTCAAAAATTTCCTATTTTTTACCCCACATAAAATTTAATCCAAAACCAAATTCCAGGCCGCTATATTGATGATTTCGATTAAAATCGGGAAAATGATATTTCAGGTCAAAATTCAGGGCGAACCAACTAAAAAGCATGAGGTTCATCCCCCCGCCCGCATAAGCCCCATAAACCATATTCGCGCCAATTGTTTTTTCAGATTCCACAACCTCTTCATTCCTAAATTCAAGCGAAGTTCCAAGATAAGGTCCGGCACCCCCTGTCAAATAAGGCTGAATCATTGTTGGAAAGCGATCTGATAAAACGTGATATCGCACACCGAAAAGAATGGGAATCACAGATGAAACTTTTAAATCAGATTCCTTACCCAACTCGTTGGCCTCGCCCTCAATTGCACTGATGGCGCCAATATTAAATTCTAAAAACCAGTTTTGATATAATCGGGAAAAAAAGAAAATATTCGCGCCAACACCACTAATATCAATTCTGGCCTGTTCACCCATTGGACTTACCTGAATCTGGGTTGGCCGATTCATCACATTCCAGAAGGAAGACCGAAAACCTAAACCATGTGAACGCGAAACAGCGAATAAATCCTGACTTGCGAACGTTAAAAATTGCATGGTCATCAATATTGCTAAGTTTTTAAAATTTGCCCATCGCATTCGAATTATCCCTTATCCACTTTTTGGGTGAATATTTTAATCGCCCACCAGAAACAGATTTAAAGGTAAGGCATCAGACGTTTCTTTTTTCCTCGTGAAAGTATTGCAATCGATTTATATCGTTAAGGAAACGTCTGATACCTTTTGGGGGCAACTGTTATTTAGGGTGATAGCGACCCCACATGAAAGTGAGTCCGAAGCCATATTCCCACCCACTTCGTTCATGTTTCTTGTCAAAATCCACAAAGTGATATCGGGCATCAAAACCAAAATTAAGCCAACTGGTAAATGCGAAGTTCAAACCGGCACCGGCGTAACCACCTTTTATCGCGTCGGTTTTAGCGCTAACCTCTTCGTCATCACCGAAATGCTCTTCTGTGGCGTAAATATCACTTAATAAGTACGGGCCAGCTCCACCAGAAATATATGGTTGAAACGCACTTTGATTGTCGAGTGAGAACAGTTCATATCGTAATCCGAAAGTTATTGGATTCACTGTCGAAATATGAACATTGGCATCATTGAAGTAATTGCTGCGCGCTTCAACCTTGCCGAAGGCACCGAGACCTAATTCTCCAAACCAGTTATCATTTATTCGGGAGAGAAAAGAGATCCAGCCACCATCGTCACTCAAATTTATTTCTGAATAAGTATCATTTCTAAATACGCTCAATTCTGAAACAGGATTCGTATTTTTCCAGGTGGAACCCCGTAAACAAATTCCAGTTGTTCGTATCTTTTTTTCGTGGGACCAGGCGCTACTGACAAGCAAGCCAATCACTATCATTATAACCCAAAAATTGCCACGGCGTTTCATAATTTTTACCTCCGGATACATTTTAAATAAAATATTTTCATTATTGAATTCTTCGGGATTGATTTGTGTCGATTCTGTCAATCAATCCTTCGCTCAGCATTCAGGCAACTGCCGTGCCATTTTTGATTTGATGTTTATAAAATTAATAAAATTAATCGATTGAGTGATTAAAAAAGTGATAGATTTGGATGAATTGAAATGCGGAAATTTGATGATTTGCGGAAGATTTCCGCATTTGGATTGAATGATAATGGGCTGATTAAGAAATGACTTCCGCAGATTACACGGATTTTATCCGGGTAATCTGCGAAAACTATGGTTAAATTGTATCCGCTCAAAAAAGGAGGGTAATTTAAGATGCAAAGCGCATAGAGCATGGCGCCTAGCGAAAACCAATATTGCTATGCCCTCTGCTCCATGCGCTATGCTTAAAAATCAATATATTTGAAAAACTAATT
Organism: Caldithrix sp.; assembly: GCA_020722815.1. Taxonomy (GTDB): domain Bacteria; phylum Zhuqueibacterota; class Zhuqueibacteria; order Thermofontimicrobiales; family Sulfurfontimicrobiaceae; genus DYKB01. The sequence goes on from DYKB01000049.1 coordinate 20,429, forward strand.
TTTAATCTACCAACACATTTTGAGCGGATACGTTAAATTTTTTTATTTATCCGCAATTGCCCGGATATCTTCTTCAGTATAAAGTAAAATTTCGATATGGCGGTTAAAATTTCGGCCTTCAGGTGTCATATCGTTTCCCAAAAGCAAGGTATTAAAACAACAGCAAGGGGCATTATATGTAAGTGGTTCACCAAGCGCGCCCCGGCCGCGCGGGGTCGGTGGAATAAAATTAATTCGATCAAATATGGCTTTAATTTGTTGTTCCTCAGAAAGTGGTGAGTTATTATCGGCTTTCCATACTTTTGAAATTGCGGCTTCAAATCTTTTATCAGAACGTCCTTTAACCTGAATCAATTCAGCATTAAACTCTCGGGTCCCAATTTCACAAGTAGAGCTTCGGACTTCGGCTTTTAAATTGGGGTCTTTGATGAACCTTCTGGCCAGTTCTTCCATATCATTTTGATAAAACTCGAAAACAGGTACCGACATATTAAATTTGCTTGGAAAAACATATCTTTCCTGTCGGCGGATTTTATCAACATTAACGATGATTTTTTGTGGTTCAGTTTCAAATTTTCGTCCCATCTTGTCTTCCACCTGAACTGTGTAGCGATAGCCGGAATTATCATTGACTAATTCCGAAAAATAGTTGGTTCCGATCCAGACGAGTGAATCATTATGCGCAGAGTTTTCGTTTGAAAATTGAAATGGAATTGATTGAATTATCTGATTCAAACTATCTTTAATATTAAGCCGCCAGGCAGTGCAACCGGTAAAAGTTGCAATTTTTGAATTGAATTGAACCTTACCATCCCAGCTATCATGGAGACAAAAATCCTGAGCGTCGAATAATAGCTTTTCGTGAGCTTCAATAAGGGCTCTTCGTTCCGGTTTTAAATGACCAGCCTCAAGGGAATCTTTTCCGGGTATGTTCAAGACAACCAATCGGTTCTCTTCATTGATGATTTCCTGATTTCGCAGGTCCACTCCCAGCCGTTCAATTCGTTTTTTGGTTTTGTCATGTCGTTTTTCTAATTGTAACTGTTTGGGAGAAACACCAAAATTAGCGACGAAAATATTGTAGACATTTTGGGCGCGTTTATCAGCCAGACCTGGATCGTCATTACCTTCACTTACCCGGTCGATATATCCGGCGATGGATAACCGCGTCTGTGGATTCTTTTTCAACCGTTCTGCGATCAGGCTTAAACAGCAGGGATTGCCTGGTTCTTGATGATAAAATCTTTCCGGTACCTCGGCTGAACCTTTTTCGAAGAATACCATTGGAAGAACCGGTACTTTACAGGCTTCATTCACAATTTTTTTCGTTGTTATGGTTGCTGTTTTCGCGAAAATCTCACCGCGCGGGATGGTCAGGGCTTCACATTTGGCGGTATTATTCAGATCGTTCATTTCAGGGACTTGTTCATCAAAATCGACATGGGCAGCGAACAGATGTTTCCCCTCGTTTTGCGTACTCCAGTTGATTTTGACAACCTCCTGTCGCTTTCCTGGCAATCGGGAGATAAAAATTGTCGTGTCCTGCCAATCAGTGGCATTTCCTACTATATTTTGACAGGGGAATTGTTGTTTGACCTGTAAATTAAAATTCTGTGCAGTGCAGTTGGAATTATTATAGAGTTCAACTTCAATGACACCCTGATATGGTTCCTTCAAACCTGGCAAAATCGGGCTGGGAACATGTTTAAGCTGCGTAATGATGATGTCGGGTTCCGAGCGAATAAAGTTACGAATTTCGCCGGGATCATAAAAATGGCCGGCCCGGTCTACTGCAATGACTGTCCAGTAATAGGTAACCGGGGCCACGAGCAATGGGAGCGCAATTTGACTTTCAGGTGTTGCCAGATCAAGTTTGGTGGTGGTGCTTTTTTTATGATCATTTTTGATAATCTCAACACTTTCAACCACTTTGGCTTTTTCGGGATCAACCAGCACCCGATAAACCACCACATCACAGGGATCCGGGTCCTCTGATTTTTCCCAGAACAGTTCCACATTGTTATAACGACAGAACTCCTGACGATTTTCCGGGGCTAACAGGTTAAATGGCTCCGGTCGAACAGCATGCAGACTGATAGCGCCTTTATAATCATTGCCCATCACATTTCCAAAATCAGTCTGGGCATAATCGGATTGAATGCCGGCATTAAAAGCATCAAATCGAACCGTCGCACCAAATGTAATGTCGCCCAGATCATCCTGGTTATAATTATAGCCACCGCGGAGACCGAGCATATCATTCAGCCAATATTCCGCACCGAAACCAAGTTTAATATCACCATCTTTAAATTTGTAAATATCAGAAGCGATAACCAATCGATGCCAGGGACAGGCCATGAGTTGGTACGAAGCACCAAATCGATAGGCAAATGGCAATGGGTGTGATTCATCAATGAATTTTGTTTGAGAGCCAATGTTTTGAACCGCAAGACCAAAAGTCAATGGCCGATTCCAGGCAAATAATTTGTACATTAATCCCAGATCCGTTGCGACCATATTCGCATGGTAATCCGCTAATTTGCTTTGGCCAACTTTGCCATTAATGCCAATTGACAGGTCGTCCAGTAACCAATCCAGCCGCTGTCCAACCGATAGAATGGCCAAAAAATTGTAGGCAGAGGCTTTGGGTTCATCCGGATTTTCAGTGGAATTCCAATCGGGCATCCCATGATAAAAGATGCTGCCCCCAATGGCTGTTTTTCGGCTTCCCAGGAAATGATATTGCTTAACACCGGAAATAGCGGCATAATACATGTCGGCAAAATAGTCGGTGTAGGTAGCCGAAAGTTCCCACCGGCGAATAAAACCAATACCTGCCGGATTATAATACATTGTATAAACATCATCTCCCAAGCCGGTAAAAGCCCCGCCAAGACCAATTTGTCTCGGCCCGACCTTAATTTTTAAATAATCAGCACCGGTAACATTCTGGGCCTGGAGCCCATTCAGAGATAAGAGTATGCTGAAAATAAACAGGGCGAAAATAATTTTATGGATTTTCATCTTCAATTCTCCTCTCAAAACAGGCTTAAATCAACGAACGACAATGACTTTGCGGGTTACATGACCCGCACTGCTTTCGAGTGCACAGACATAAACACCACTGGCGACCAGATTCCCATCTTTGTTTTTACCATCCCACTGGCGGGTGTAGATGCCTTCGGTGGTAAATGATTCATCGACTTGCTTTTTAATAAACTCCCCGGCAACATTATAAATGTTGATTTTCACATCTGTCTGCCCGGGAATTTGGAATATAAGATCGAGCGGTGCGCCAATTTTGGTTGGCTCATAAACATTTTTACTCAAAAAGAAGCGGAGCGGGACTTTTATCGTGTCCAGAATACATACTTGATTATTGGTTGTATCTTTTTCCACACTATAATCGGGAGGTAAAATCGTGGGAATGATTTTCATACAAAAGCGATAAACGCCACCAAACATTAATTTAGTTTTTTGAATTTCGATTGGATAGCCTGTATCGGTCATTTTCATCCCTCCCGGAATTCCGGTCGGACCTGGACGAACATCGATTTCCCACTGTTTTGTAACCGTCGGATTATCCAGTAACTCGTACCAATAGCGAATTTTAAAATCATTTCTAAATGGTTGTCCGCCGATATTTAAAACAGAACTTTCAATTCCAACCCCAATACCATCGGTAAGTTTCCAATCATCTGGTTTTTTGATTGAATTAATTTTAGGAACTAAATCCGGGGGATTTATAATGATTACTTTGGCTGAATCTTTGGTAAATATTAAGTTTCTATGCTTGACGATGGCTTTATTAAGTACTGTGTCTTTTTCTCCTTCAAAAGTGAGATTTCCTAACACAACTGCTCTAAAATTCATTTCTTTAATTGAATTCGGCAGTACAGAATCGAAGTACCAATTCAATGTTTGAGCCGGATTAACATACTCACTATCCGCATGGGGGGATAAAAAGCTAAGGAAATTCAGGGATGGAGGGAGCGGATCCTGTATCAGGACACTGTCAACTCCAAATTTCCCTTTATTTTCGAGTGTAATTTTAAAGTCAAGGGTATCACCGAACGAAACTGAACTGTTCCCAATAATTTCTTTTTTGAGTTCAAAGACTGGAGGAGCAATAAATACTCTTTCCATCGTGGCGCCTGGAAAAGTGTCCCCATGTTTAATCTGAACGATATTGTCAATGTTGACAGTATCTTTTACGCTGTGATAAGTCGCTGTGACTAAAGCCCTATAATTCACTTCTTTAAATGAATCTACTGGAATTCTGAGAAAAAACCACTCCAGGAGTCTATCTTGTTCATTGTAATTTCGGTTATTAGCCTGATCAGGAGTCAGAAATTTAACGAAATTTAGTCCCGCCGGGAGGTAGTCTCTTATTAAGACGCTGTCTGCATCGTCTCCACCTGTATTTCCAATAATTATTTTATAGTCTATGGTGTCTCCTTGTTGGACAGAAGGATCCTTAAGTGCTACTTTTTGCAAAAAGAATTTTGGTTTTTGAAGAATATCAGTTCGTTCAGAATCGAAATTTAAATTAACAATTTTATCATCGTGTAGTTGATAACATGTCACCATGTGAAACAAAGCGGCATTTCCGATAAGCGTATCCTCCAGGATGAGTGAAAATTTAATGGTAATTGTATCTGTCGTATCGGTTCCGATGATCGCCGGAAGCTTGGGAATCAAAAATTTAAGACTATCTAGATAGCCGCTACTATCCGTAATTATATTCTTAATTTCGGTAGTATTGCTATCCATTGAGATTATTCCGCCAAATTTTGTATAGAGTGATTCTCCTAATGATTTCAAGTATGAATTTGGCGCCAGAAAAACAATATAAATATCGCTAAATTGAAAAACAGAGGTTTCAGATATTTTTAGTTCAACGGTTATCCTATCCCCCGGATAAGCAGCTTTCGGTACATTCAGATTAATCCACAGGTCTACATCCTGCGGATCCATTTTCTGCTGTAATAAACGGTCGATTTGATTTGAAATGGCTGGATTTTGAATGGATTGAGTTGAAGATTGCGCTCTTAAGAAAGAAAATTGAAGTAACACCAGGACGGAAAGAAGAAAAAGTTGACAAATTTTATTAATAAAGAAATGCCTGGTGCTCACGAAATTGTTAAAATTCTGCATTTCGAGACCTCCCTTTTAATAAAAAATTTTGAAAATCAATCCTAGTGAAGCATTTTTCAATCATTTAGAGTCGGCAGCAAAAAAAATCGTTCCCATAGTCTAACCGATATGTCAGGCTACCTATAGAATAAAATTCATCAGAATCAAGCTGAGCAGACGAGAATAGAGGAATGCCGAAATTAGTCAATTCATCCTGAAAAGGTGGTTATTAATATTTTACAATTAATTAACCACATTTAATTTAATCATTTAATTTTGAAAGTCAAGTTTTTTTTTAAAATATCTGATAAAATAAAGCAAAAAAAAATTTCCTTAATTATGAGATAGCTGGTGAAAGACTTTTTTTTCAGTTTTTAGCTCGAAATCTTGAATTTTGTACGAATAAAAGGCTTATGTAAACGAAAAAAGACCTTCAAGGTTGGAAAAACCGCGAAGGTCTTCTCGCTATTTTTTAACGAAATTTACATTTATGACAAATCAATCATGCCTTTTAATTTCTTTAATCGCTCCGGCCGCTCCTTCACAAACCGTTCAATCCCTGCCAGCAGCCATTTGGGTGAAAGATGTGCTTCTTCACTCACTTCATCCACTGAGCCACCGGTGCGCCAGCGATTATCCCAATCTGCCGACATCGCGTACGCTTCTGAAAGTTTATGGGCGATCCAGTCGTGCATATTTCGTTTCGAAGCATTGGTTGCAAAGGTCGAATCCATCCAGTCCGCGTCCGAAATAACCTGTTTGCGATACAATTCGGGTTGCAATTTGAATAATTCAGGACTGACCGCGGCGACTAATTTGACATTTAATTTTCGTTGATCCAGTTCCGGAAAAATTTGAATCATATTTTTCGTGGTACTGGTTCCCTGAACGAAAATAGTCCCCATTTTAGGTTGATCCGACTTAAAATCGCGTAAAATATAGGCCCCTTTTGCTGCTTCAAAATGCGAGGCCATTCCCAGTTTTGCCCGATCCGGGATTTCAATTGGCGGACGGGTGAGATGAAGGGCAATAATTGGCACATTCGTAGCCAGTGCTGCCCCGATCATGGGAGCCACTTCATTATGTTCCCAGGGATAAAGATTGATCACCTGTCCTTCCGGGAATGCCTGGGTGACGATTGGCGCGAAAATCCCAAAATGCGTCCGGGAATCTTCGGCTGTTTCGGGGCCTGAATGGCCGGCGATCCAGAGAATTTTGCCCAATTTCATATCGGCATCCTGAGCTAATTGACTAAAAAGTCGCATCAGGCCGTATTTTAAATAGACAAAAGAGCCATAAGTCGAACAGGTGGCATAAAAACCATTGAATTCCTGGTATGGATTTTCAGCCAGATTAACCGTTGCCAGGCCGGCGCAAATACCGGCATTGGCAAATTCGGTAATTCCCTGCGGCAGCAAACAACCCCGCAGATTTTTCTCCCGATGATAAACACCAAATCCTGGAAAATCGCCGTACGCTTTAGCGAAACCGGAAATATTCGTTGAATCCGCCAGATCGGCTGACATGGCAATAAATAATGGCCGGCCATATTTTTGATTCGCTATCGCATTTACCCAGGCGCCCCATTTTGCCAGTCCATTTCGATTGGCTGCCTTTTCACCCGGCTTTACAAAAATATCGGCTGGATAATTTTTGTAATCAGCGAAAATCGGATCATTGGTTGGGTTCTTCTGTAAATTGAAATAGACAGAAGTTTTTTCCGCCGGAATGGATTCCCCCAGATTAACCAGTGTATCCGCCACATAGTTCAACAGGTCCGGATTTTTTTCGTAAAGCTGAAAAACGCGTTGGAAATTTTCGGAAGTCTGGGCGATTTTGTCTTTTTGATCCGCTGGTGCTGGCTGTCCGAAACCTTCGAATTCGATACCATATTTATCCGTAAATAATTTTTTCGATTCCCAGAAAAGCGGGCTATTCATTGGCGAATGTGGTACACCGTGTGATTTATTGTCATAAATGCCGTATTCGCGCCCTTTTTTCGTTTTGAAATAGGCAAAATTGGGCTGTTTATCTTTATTTTCGCCGTAAACCAGTTCCACCAGCGTTCCGGCTACCGACGCCCATTCCATTCCCTTATCCGTTCCGAATGCCCGCCAGCCATGTGCGCGAAACCAGTCATCCGGTTTACCATACATGATTGAACTCAGCGCGTGGTTATCAATCCCAAAATCATTCCAATCGAGCAGATAGAATAAATTAAACAATCCCAGCCCCCAGGCTGAATTCTGCGACTCATGCGTCGCACCAGTTGTAGAACCACCTTCCCCTTCAATGGCAAAGACCCGAACGTCATCTGCGCCAGCCAGCTTTAATGCCAGCGCCTCGCCAACGGCTACCGGCGAACCATGCCCCGACGGCCCGGTGTTAAATTTCAAAAACTGCGACTTTCCAGCCATTTCAGGATGTCCCGGCAAGCCGCCATTGCGTCGTAAAGTCAGTAAATCTTCCCAATAGAGCGCAAATTTCTTTTCATCGGGTATCTGGTATTTTTTATCTCCGGTTTGTTGAAATTTTCGTCGCAACGCCTCGTTTAAAACCGCCAGCGTGGCATAAACCAATGGTACCGTATGACCGGCCACCAGGATAAAGCGATCGGCGAACCGTTTTTCCGGCTGCCGAATGTCCCAGCGCATGACCCCACTGAGCAAAGTCGAAACCAGCAGATGCACCTTCGAGCGCGATCCACCCGGATGCCCGCTCTGCCGCAGATTCAGCATCAAATCGATGCTCTGGTCAATCATATCCTTCACTTTTTCCCAATGCGGGAAATGCTTTTCCTGTTCCTGATAAATTTGCTGCAATTTTCCTGAGTCAAAAGTCATCGTCCTTACTCCTTATTAATTGAGGAATCGAATTTGGAGATTATTTATTTTTATTTGTTGGATGAATTATTATTTGATTAGACGATCCGGACAACATATTGTGATTACGTATCGATAAACGACTCCTTGCTTTATGTCAGATTCTATAATTGAATTGTATTATATTGAAAATAAAGGAAAAGGTCAAGAGAAAATTGACGAGTAAGATATTTAAACGTGTTTAAATGGAACGATTAAAGTCATTAGTTGAATTGTAAAATAGAGAAAATGAAGGCTGTTTCCTTGTCTTGATCGCAAAAAATATTTCAAGATCTGCCAATAATTAAATAAGTGTCGTCCCGCAGGAATATAATTTTCGATCGTAGGGGGGAAAGATCAAAATGATTTAATGCAAAAAAAGCTTTCCAATAATATTTTCACGATTAGGTTTTCGAAGTGCAATAATAATTATTCCGTAGTATGAATTGAACAAATGCGGTATTGTATGAAGGAAATCTTTATCAGTTGTTAAAAATATTGCTTTCGATTGTTGGGCTAATTTAAAGATAAAAATATCATTACAGCCTTTATATTTGGTAGAACGAATATCAAAAACTTTATGCCCTTGCTTTTCTAATAAAACAATAGCTGATTTTGGAAAATTTTCATCAAGAAAAAAATTCATTGTATTTAGATTTCGTAGGAATATGTTTCAAAATTACATAGATGGCTCCCAAATTCAAGGGCTGCAAATATATCTTCTCTCGTAATATTGGGATAATCTTCCAAAATCTGTTCAATGGTGTCGCCCGCTGAGAGTGCACCGAGAATATTTGTCACCAGAACTCGTGTCCCTTCAATGACAGGTTTTCCATGACATATTTGTGGTGAAATTGATATTCGTGATTTCATCTGTCATTCTCCGAGTCTCAATTATTTATCTTTGACTTATCAATCTAATATTTTTAATTTCGGATTGTTTGTAAGATAATTTCAAACGAATCGATAGATTATACTTTTCTAGCAGTTCTCTTCTGTACATTTTAGCAGAATGACCATTGAATCCAATCCTCATGTAGTTCATAATTTGCATCTAGCGGTAAATTTTGTTTGAATTCGATGAACTCACCTCCATATTTTAGTTTAAATTTCTGGATATGTCCTGTCGCCTCTTTTGATATGGCATTTTCGTTTAATATTTTTCCTTAATAACTGGAGAAAAGGATTCAATTTTAATATAGTTCATTATATAATACATAAGATCTTTTAATCTTGCAAGCGATAATTTTATAAAATTGAAAATGTTTTGAAAAGAAGGTTCAGTAAATATAAGAATATTCAACTTCTTTGATTGGAAACTTAATCAAAGCGGAGATGCAGCGGACGCAGAGAATTTTTATAAAGGAATTTCCTTCAATAGACGGTATAGGTGTTCTCTAAGCCTGCGAGGGGACGTTTACCGATTCTTCTAATTGGTGTTGCCTTTCAATCCTTTTAACTTTTTGCTAATAATTTTGCCCCAAATAATTTTGATATTCATTTTTTTCAATCGTCCTGCCCCCAAAATCATCCTTTCACCAATTCCAAGCTAAATTTTTCTTCGATTTATTCCCACGATATGCATAATTGTTTTGCTCAAAATGGTTTTGCCATAAAATCAGACCTTTATTTTAATCATTTTGACTTCAATTATTTTGACATTCATTTTTTTAATTCGTTTTGTCCCCAATTCCAGATCAAATTTTTCCTTGATTTATTCCTACAATGTCTTTATAATTTATGAGTTCAGTCTAAAAACCGCGAATTACGCTAAATTAAGGCGGCTTAAGTTCAATAAAATCAACTATTTTAATTTGTGAAATTCGTGTTTAAAGTCTTTTTAGAGCGGACTCAATTACCGTTGCCCGAATTCAAATTTTAAAAATTCAGATTCATATAAAACAATCATGGGAATCAAAATGTCCATTTTAAAAGCATTTGCGAATAAACAATTTGTCATTATTATCAGCCTGACCATTTTTTTATGCGTTCTGGCTGGATTGCCGCTGCCCTGGAATACGACTATTGAAGATGTGCTGGTCGATTTGCGCTTTATGATTCGCGGGAGCCGGCAGCTTTCGGATGAGTTCTTGCTGGTTTTCATCGGGCCGGAAGATTTGCAGGCACTGGGTGGTTGGCCGCTCACGCGTGATTATTATGGCTATTTGCTCTATCTGCTCAAACAAAAAGAGAACTACGCCGTTGGATTTGATCTCCTGTTCGACATGCCCGATGCCCGTTATCCGGAATATGATGCCCGGCTGGCTGATTTTATTCAGGCGTCGCAGCATGTTTGCCTGCCACTGGCTTTTAGTGAACTGGCGCCTTCCGAAAAATTTCACCCGACATTTTCATATATAACTAATGAAGGAATCGATCCCATCTTTCCGATTCCTGAATTTAAGGCGCATCTGGCAGGAATGGGATTTAGTAACCTCGGCTCGGAAACCCTGATGCGGCGGGTTCCACTTATTGCCCTTCACGCGGATAGCCTCCATCTGGCATACAGCGTGCAATTGGCGCAGGTTTTTCTTAAAATACCCCCGGATTCAGTAAAATTAACCGATGCGGGATTGCTGTTTCAGGTACCTGACCGGAAAAATTTTCAAATTCCACTTGATAAATATGGACAGATTCGACTGAACCATTTTGGTAATTATGATAATGTCAACGCCATGAGCTTGATTGATCTGCTGCAGGAGTTTCAAATTCGGCCGGATTCACTGAAACTGGAAGGGAAATTAATTCTCGTGGCGGTCACCGCGCCGGGTATTGCTTCTTTAAAGACCACGCCGCTGGCTTCGGCGCTGCCGGCTTCGCTGATTCAGCTTACTATTGCCGAAAATATTGTGAAACAGAATTTTTTAAGAGAAATTTCCTGTTTCTGGATCTGGCCGGTAGTTTTTCTGCTGGCGGGAATTCTCTGGTTGATCAACAGGCGCTATCCGAAAATCTGGTTTCTCGTGCTGGGCAGCGTGATTCTTCTTTCGATTTATTGGCTTGTTGCGATATTGCTTTTCAGTTTTTTGAATATGAACCTGCCGCTTTTTTACCCAACGCTCATCGGATTAATGATTACGGGGCTGCTCATCTGGTTTCGGGTGCAAAAGCGGGAGGAAACGTTTTCGCAGCAAAAGGATTTGCTGGAAACTGAAATTTCCACCAAACAAAATCAGCTTGAGGCGGCTGAAAAACGCCTTGAAGAAATGCAAAATCAACTGGCGCAGACAACAACCGAAAAAGCTGAATTGACTTCGCGACAGGAAGCGGAGCTTTCGGCACAGCAGAAATTGGTTGCTGAACTGGAAAAACAACTGGCAGATTTGCAAACATATCATATCCCGGAAAAAGTGGAAATTGCAGCGGGGGATTTTCCAATTGTCCACGCGGCGCAAAGTAAAATGCGACAGGTGCTGGAACTGGTTCAACGCATCAGTCGGGATGACATTCCCGTGCTGATTCTGGGTGATACGGGGACGGGGAAGGAGGTGGTGGCGCGGGCGATGCATGCGAGCAGTCGTCGGAAAAAAGCGCCATTTGTGCCGGTTAATTGCGGGGCGCTCTCGGAAACGTTGCTGGAGAGTGAACTTTTTGGCCATGAAAAAGGGAGCTTTACCGGCGCGCAGACGCAACGCCGCGGCCGGTTTGAACTGGCCAATGGCGGCACCCTCTTTCTGGACGAAATCACCGAAACTTCCCCCAATTTCCAGGCCAAACTGCTGCGCGTGCTGCAGGAAGGCACTTTTGAAAGACTGGGTAGTGAAAAAACATTAAAAGTCGATGTTCGGGTGATTGCCGCCTCCAATAAAAATATTCAGGAAGCGGTCGCGGCAGAAAAATTCCGGGCGGATTTATTTTATCGATTAAATGGTTTTCCGATTCAGATTCCACCCTTGCGCGAGCGGATTGAAGATATTCCCCTGCTGGCTGCCTATTTTCTGAAAAAATATGAATATAAGGCTATCGAAAATTTTTCAAGCCGGGCCATGGACCTGCTGAAAAACTATGGCTGGCCCGGAAATGTTCGTGAACTGGAAAATGTGGTGCGTCGGGCAGCCATTTTAGCCCAGAGCGAAGGCCGAAAGCTGATTCAGGTGGAAGATTTGCCTCCCGAAATTCAGCAGCAAACCCTGCCTGAATTATCGAAACCAATTTTATCCATCGAAGATCAAATTCTGGAAGTGCTGCGCCATTTTAAATTCTCCCATTCTTCCATTCAGGAAACGGCCCAAGCGCTGGGAAATAAAGATCGCGGCACCATCACCGAATATTTTCGCGGTATCTGCTTTCAATTCCTGGTAGAAGCCGATTTTGACATCGATCAAGCCGCCCGAAATATCGCCAACACCGATGATGAAAAGGTCATTTCGCAGGTTAAAACCAAACTGGAGGGCTATCTGAAAAAACTGGAGCCTTTTCATGGCGATTATTCCGAATCCGATGAGAAAAATTTACCTTCGACTTTCAAGGGATTGCCGAAGAAGTATCATGGGTATTTGGTGGAGATTTTAAAACACCGGCTATAACAGATATGCTTTGGGGACTCAACAGGTGATAGACTGAGTTATGCAAAATATGAAAATGTTTTTTTAAATTTGATTATTGTTATTTATTTGAAAAATTATTATATTTAAATAATATATCAAAAAAGGAAAAGCCAAAATGCTTAATTTTGAGTGGGATCCTCAAAAAGAACATAAAAACTTAATCCAACATCGTGTTTCATTTGTTGAAGCGGCTACTATCTTTGCTGATCCATTATCATTGACCTGGCCTGACTCTGAGCATTCGATTGGTGAAGCCAGGCATATTACTGTTGGATTATCGGAACAAAACAGGTTACTTATCGTCGCGCACACAGATCGAGGAAGTCATGTTTGAATAATAAGCGCTCGAAAAGTAACATCAAACGAAAGGAAATTTTATGAGCGAGGAAAATAAAATTCAGGACGAAGATGAACTTCTTCCTGAATATGATTTTAGTAAAATGGGTCCACCACAGCGGGGAAAATATGCTGAACGCTATCATCCAGGGACGAATCTTATTCATCTTGATCCGGATGTGGCCGAGGTGTTTAAAAGTGAAGAAGCTGTTAATCAGGCCTTACGGTTACTGATAAATGTGGCACGCGAACAGCTTAAATTGGTCTCTTAGTGTTGCTAAAATGAATCTATTCTGACAAGCTTATTCGAACGCGAGCCGTCCTGATTACCCGGTTAGATGTGAGTGCAACTCAATGAAGTAAAATGAGGAGTCTGAATTTAATGAATTGATAAATTATTTGTTTCATTCAGAATGAGTGAATCAGGCTTCTTAAGTACAATAGTATATAAAAAAGTTGATTTTTTATTTCTCTCAAGTTTTACACCCCCTCAAATTTTTTCATTTCCGCAATTTTTCCCCTTGACATTTCCCTTTAGTTTTAGTATTTTCTTTTTAAAACCCTGCCATTTTTTAGCCAGCATGAATCGCTGGTTTTCTTTGTCTAAGGTCATTAATTCTAATTTGGTGCGAAATTAACTGAAAAGGAGATTGAAATTGGTAACAAAAAAGACTTTCGGACTTATTCTTCTCCTCCTAATTATCGGTGCTTCTTTGCTTTTTCCTTCTACTACCGGAAAAATTAGCGGGGTGGTAAAAGATGCCCAGACGGGTGAACCACTTCCCGGCGTGAATATTATCATTGATGGGACATCCATGGGGGCATCCAGCGGGATGGATGGTTCTTATTTTATCATCAATATCCAACCGGGTCATTATTCCGTGCGCGCCAGTATGATGGGCTATCAGACGCTGGTTCAGAAAGAAGTGCTGGTGAAGGTGAATTTGACCACGGAACTGAATTTTCAATTGCGCGAAACCGTACTGGATTTGGGAGAAACGGTGGAAATTGTTGCCGAACGACCGATTGTTCAGAAGGATTTGACTTCCGGACGGGCGGTGGTGACGGCGGAAGAGATAAAAGAACTGCCGGTCGAGAGTTTCCGCGGCGTTCTTTCCATGAAAGCCGGTGTGACCATTGGCGCCAATGGCGCGATGCATATCCGCGGCGGGCGATCCAATGAAATTTCCTATATGATTGACGGTATCGCCGTTTCCAATCCCTTTTCCGGCGGGTTGGCGGTTGAAGTTGAAAATGCCGGCATTCAGGAATTGCAGGTTGTCAGTGGCACTTTCAATGCCGAATATGGTCAGGCCATGTCGGGCGTGGTGAATATTGTCACCAAGGAAGGGGGACATGATTATCATGGAAATTTTTCCCTGTATCTCGGTGATCGTTTAAGTACGCATAAAGATATTTTTCTCAACGTCGAGCAGGTTGATCCACTCAGCCAGTTAAATCTTGATGCCAGCTTACATGGCCCGGTTCCATTTTTAGGCAACCGGCTCTCATTTTTTGCCTCGACACGTTTTTATAATGAAGAAGGGTATCTCTTTGGTATTCGGGAGCATAATCCAGGTGACGCCGTCTATGTGGATGAAGCCACAGCAGCTTTTTTGGCGCACAGTCCCTATAATGATGGAAGGATTCATTTCCTCGAACCGTTTGAAGATGCGAATCAAAATGGGGCCTGGGATCAGGCCGAACCGTTCACGGATCAAAATGGCAATGGCGCCTGGGATTATGGTGAGCCGTACGAAGATGTGGATCAAAATCGGCGGTTTACTGAAGCGGAAAAATACAGCGACTTTAATCGGAATCGTGTTTGGGATAATGGATTCAGTGGTGATGGAAAACTTGTGCCCATGAATCCCTATCGCAAGCTCTCCGGTCAGGGGAAATTATCCTATCGACTCACGAATAATTTTATTATTCGCTATAATTTGCTCTTTGAGCAGAATAAAAATAAAGAATACAGTCATTTTTATAAATATAATCCAGATGGAATTCTCAACCATTATGAAATGGCCTATTCGCATAAACTGGACATCACGCATCAAATTTCACAACGGACTTTTTACGAATTGAAATTTGCGCATTATGAAAATGACGACAAGCAATATCTTTATGAAGATTGGCAGGATCCCCGTTATTTGCCCAATGTTCTTTTAACCGCCACGCCGGGGAATGAATTTTATGGTGGCGGGACGAATAATAGCCATTTTTATCGCAAATCAAAAACCAGTGTGGCCCGATTTGATATGACCAATCAATGGAATCGGACGCATCAGTTCAAATTAGGGGCGGAATTCCGAAATCATGATCTGTTCCAGCATCAGTACGCGGTGGATATTAGCGAAACTTATGAATGGATGCCCACGATTCATTCGCCGGAAACCAGTACGGGGAATGATATTTATCAGCGTTTTCCAAAAGAATTTTCAGCCTATATCCAGGATAAAATCGAGCTCAAAGACATGATCGTGAATATTGGTCTGCGCTACGACTATTTTGATGCCGCCTGGAAGGTCGCTGCCGATAATCGGGATCGTTATCTGGTGGCGGGCAAACGAACGTCGTTGAGCGATTTAGAATTAAAGGATTCAACACCCAAACAAAAAATCAGCCCCCGATTGGGGATTGCCTATCCGATTACGGACCGTGGAACGATTCATTTTTCCTACGGTCATTTTTTCCAGATTCCGCCATTTGCCTATCTCTATTCGAATCCGGAGTTCGAAGTTGTCAGCGGGCGATTCAATAGTGTTTTGGGGAATGCCGATTTAAGGCCGCAGCAAACCGTGATTTATGAAATTGGATTGCAGCAGCAACTGAATGAAAGTATGGGTATTGAAGCTATTATTTTTTATAAAGATATTAAGGATTGGCTGGGAACGGAAATTTTTGAGTTATATACGCGTGGCGATTATTATAACCGCTATGCCACGCTGGATTTTGGGAATGTGAAAGGTGTGACGCTCTCCATTGAAAAACGTCCTACCAATTATCTTTCCGGTACCATCGATTATACCTATCAGGTTGCTGAAGGAAATTCTTCGGACCCGCTTTCCAAGTTTTATGATATGCAAACGATTCCCCCGGATGAAAGTGAAAAACGGGTGGTTCCGCTGGATTGGGATCAAACGCACAATTTAAATATCAGTGTCACGGTTAGCAAACCACGTGATTGGGGCGTCAGTTTGAATGGTAAACTGGGCACCGGTCTGCCGTATACACCCACCCGCGATGCCATCCGTATCGATGCGGAAAACAGTGAACGGAAACCATCGCAGATAAGTTTTGATTTGCATGCGCATAAAGATTTCTATTTCACCCGGCAGGTTTATATGACGGCTTTCTTTAAGATTTATAATTTATTTGATACGCTTAATGAGCCGTATGTTTATAACGATACCGGGCGCGCAACGTATACACTTTATCCCAGTACGGATCATGGCAATGAATTCGGTCGTCATTATTTGAAAGATTATTTAACGCGACCAACTTATTACTCAAGTCCACGATCGGTGCGGGTTGGTGTGTCATTCGGGTTTTAAAAATTGAAGAATTGAACTCATCCCCTGACCCCCTCGCTTGAGAAGAGCAGGGTGATGGCTTTAGATTTTAACTAGATTATTTCTTGTGATAAAAGATTACTGAGTCAGCTTTCTAAATAGAGGAGAAAATACCTGATGTGTCTTAAGAAAATAGTCTTTTTCTTCCTTTCGTTTCTTTTCGTGGTGCAAATTATAATGGTTCAGGCGGTGGAAACAACTCTGCAACCGCCTAAAAAAAGTGATCCGCCTGAAGTGTGGGAACAGTGGCGGCTTCAAATAAAACACTTGCGAAAGACAGTTTTGGGGAATCATGATTGGCGTAAAGAAGGGATTCATAATGGCAATCAGGTTTCAACGGTTTTTTATAATTATGGGACTATTGGACAGCCTTCCAATACGGCTTCGCTGGTCTGGCCAAAAGGTGGCTATGATTATGGTTTCGAATTTGGTGTGTTAATCGCAGCGGAAGTATTTGATACCCTTGGCATTCGGCGGCATATCATCTCAGAAGGTCTGGATACCGGGGGGGATCGGGCTCCTAATGGACTTCCCTGGGGCTTTGAACCACTGGCCGGCTATGCGCGTTATGAGCAGGAATTTATTGCCATGAGTGATGATAAATCCTCCTGGCCGGCCAGTTGGCCCAATCGGCCGCCGGAATGGGCTGGGAAATGGATTGCCGAATATGGACTGGATGCTGCGACGGCTGATCAGGAAAGTTATTATGTCATGGATGATGCGGCTAATGCTGAGTTTGGTTTTTTTCCGGATCGAAATGACCGGAATCGGCGGGGCTTGGGAGTCGAGGTGGAGTCCCGCGGCTATCAATGGCACCAGACTCTGGCACAGGATTGTATTTTCTTTATTTATAATGTAAAAAATGTTGGTTCGGATACGCTTCAAAAGGTTTATCTGGGGATGTATGGCGATCCCCATATTGGCGGTGCCAGTGATTACGATGATGATGATGGTGCCTGGGATACCTATTTCGATATGGTTTATGCCTGGGATCACGATTTTCGCGGCAAGCCCAATAGCTGGTTGCCGGGTTATCTGGCCTACAAATATCTTGAAAGCCCTGGTGAACCCTATGATAATAAGGATAATGATGAAGATCGGAGCGTGGATGAATCCATGCAGGATGATATCGATAATGATGGGGATTGGAACCCCTTGATTGATGATGTTGGCGCCGATGGCATTAGTGGTGATCTGAATCGCAATGGAATTCAGGATGGTATCGAGGAATGGGATCGCGGCGAGGGCGATGGGGTTCCAACGCATGGCGAGCCCAATTTTGATGAGACAGATTTAGATGAATCCGATCAGATTGGATTGACATCTTTTTCGGTTTACGAATATAATACCCAGTTTCCCAGCAAAGATGAAGCCACCTGGAGTCTGATGGTGGCGGGTACGTTTGATACAACTTTTGGTCAAACCAAAGATAATGCGTTTCAATACGCTTCCGGGCCCATTAAAATGGCCCCTGGTGATAAACGCCGGTTTTCGATTACCGTCTTTTTTGGTTATGATAAGGATGATCTATTCCGGAGTGCCAAGACGGTACAGCGTATTTATAATGAAGGGTATCGTTTTACGCGGGCGCCAGAGCGACCAAAAGTAACGGCCGTCGCGGGTGATCATCGTGTAACCCTCTATTGGGATGATTTTGCCGAATATTCCCGCGACCCAATTATGGGGTATGATTTTGCGGGTTATAATATCTATCGGGGTACGAATCCAGGATTAACTGATGCTTTTGTCATTACCGATACGCAGGGAAATCCCACGCTGTATAAACCCATTGCGCAATTCAATCTGGCAGGGGATGGCTGGTTCGGTCCGCATCCGATTGAGACTGAAAATGGCATCCATTTCTATATGGGTGCGGATGATAAAACCGGTTTAAAGCATTCCTGGACTGATACAACCGTGGTGAATGGGCAGACTTACTATTACGCGGTTGTTTCTTTTGATCATGGTGATCGCGTTGAAATTCCCCCGACTGAATGTAATTGGGAATTTGAAGAATACCCGGCGCATTCTGGTAAATTTTTTCCAACGGTCAATACTGCGATTGTGACGCCTCAGGCCGCTGCGGCTGGTTATATGCCCCCCACCGTTGCTGATGAATCCATTCAGCATGTTGGACCCGGAACTGGCCAGTTGCGGGTGGAATTTCTGGATCCGGACCAAGTGAAAGAAGGCCGGACTTATCAAATCGATTTTGATGAAAGCAATCCGAACGAGAAAAAATTTAACTTCTGGGACGGCGATGAAGTGATTACAGAGTTGTTACCAGTTACGGTTCGTTATCAATATACAAAATGGGATAATGCCGTGTCTCCGCCAGTCCCGATTGATTCGGTTCGTTCGGCAACATTAAAATTATCGCATAATTATATTATCAATAATTCAAAATTTCAACTTTTCAATGCTGATAGTTCCTATTTATATCCACAGGATACGACAAAATATGTTTTGAATTCGCCTAAAGGATGGATCGTCATTAAAGATACAACATCAATCCCAACGAATAAAAAGTATTATGTCAAATATCAGCGGTATCTGGTTGCCGGATCCCCGCACCTGGATGGTTCAGATAATAATCCGTACATCGATGGCATGCGGATTCTGGTGAAAGATGATTCATTGATGGTGAATCAAACAGAAAGTCGATTCGTTAAGGGCAACACTAATTGGGATGCGTACATCAACCGTTATCCCAATCAGGGGGTCGAGGTTCCAAAGGATTTTCTGATTGTTTTCACGGATACCGTGGCTGCCTATTCAATTAATAGCAAAAAACCGGCAAAATTTTATATTGTCAATTTAACAGACACTGTAAATGCTGAATTCATTTTTCTGGACACCAAAGGTGATTCGATGGTTTCAGATGGGGACGCGATTATTCCGATTACGTACATCAGTAATCGACCCCGTGGAACCTGGCAGGCTAAATTTTTTGTTCCCCGCGATAGTATCGTTTTCCGTGATTCATTAACTTCGGAAGGCTATCCGGTAAAGAACAAAGAAGGTGAGACGTATAAAATACCAATTGACACTATTTTTGTGGATAAAATTGCGCCCAAAGCGGGCGATCAATTTTTAATCAGTACGCACAAGCCATTTAGCGCTCGTGATAAATTTAGCTTTAAAACAAAACGGGCCTATATCGTGCCTGAACAGGCAAAATCCCAATTGGAAGATATTGCTGTCGTTCCCAATCCGTATATCGCAGCTTCAGAATGGGAGATCAAACCCAATTTACAATCCGGTCGTGGGGATCGATTGATCCAGTTTATTCATCTGCCATCAAGATGTACTATTCGAATTTACACTTTGGCCGGTGAACTGGTTCAGATACTGGAGCATGATAGTCCACTGGAAGATGGCTCGGAATCCTGGAATTTACTTTCGAAAAATCAGTTGGACATCGCTTATGGAGTCTATATTTTCCATGTGGAAGCGCCGGGCATTGGCGAACAGATTGGCAAGTTTGCAATTATTAAATAGTGATTGAATATTCAAGAAAAATAGAATGATTGAAAAACAGGAGCCTGAATAAAATGAAGAAGCTCTCAATCTTTTTAATTATTATTTTGCTTTTCGGAAACAGCTTTGCTGTCTCTAAAGTTGGAACAACCGCCGCCCAATTTTTAAAAATCGGGGTTGGTTCCCGGGCGATTGGAATGGGCGGGGCATTTGTCGCCGTATCGGATGACATCACCTCCCTGTTCTGGAATCCGGGTGGCCTCTCCCGATTACAAAGGAATGAGGCGATTCTGGTGCATACGGAATGGTTGGCCGATATCAGTTTTGACTATGCAGCCGTTGCCCTGAATCTGGGTGGTATGGGATCGGTTGGATTCAGCTTAACGGCGGTGAATATGGGTGAGATGAAAGTCCGGACCGAACTCAAGCCCGAAGGGACCGGCGAATACTTCGACGCTGCAGATCTGGCTGGTACGCTCACTTATGCCCGAAGCTTAACCGATCGATTCTCAATCGGATTCAATTTCAAATATATTCGCCAGAGCATCTGGCACATGTCATCCCAGGCCGTGGCGATGGATATTGGAACGCTTTTTACCACCCAATTTAACGGCATGAAAATCGGCATGAGTATTTCCAATTTTGGACCCAATATGGCCATGTCCGGTCGGGATGCCCGTGAGTATATAGACATCAATCCGGACGCCAAAGGGAGCAACGATCAAATTCCAGCCTATCGCCAGCTTGAAGCCTGGCCGCTGCCAATACTTTTTCGGGTTGGCGTGGCGATGGATGCAATTAAGTCCCCCAATAACCGGCTCACCGTGGCACTGGATGCCCTTCATCCCAACGACAACTCGGAAAGTGTAAATTTTGGGCTGGAATATGCTTTTTACAACCTGGCATTTATCCGAATGGGGTGGGAAGCTCTTTTTTTACCGGATGATGAACGGAGTGGTTTATTTGCTGATAAACATGATGATGAATATTTCCCATCAAATCTGGGCGTGGGATTTAATCTGGCTATTAATCCGGCCCTGAAAATCAAACTGGATTATGCCTATGCCGATTTCGGCCGTTTGCATAATGCCCAACGGTTTTCCATCGGGATTGAATTTTAAGAAAATTGGTGGTTCTACATTGCCTGAATTGTGATGGTTATCAAGGCGACAGGAAACACAGGGAAGCCGATTATGATCAAAATTCGAATATTGGAAAGTTAACATCATTATTTTTTAACAAGTTAATCCATCTAAAATTTTCTTTATATCATTTGGATAGCAACAGGTTAAAAGAATATTAATTTGAATCCCTGTACTGATTAAGTTAACTAGACTCTGTCTACAAATGCCCCAATTCTGTCATTGCGAGGAGCGTTTTGTGCGACGCAGCAATTTCCGCTGTTTAACGATGGGATTGCGAGCCTTAAAAAACAGGCTTCGGCAAAAAACGCCTCGCAATGACAGGGCTCGGTGTTTTCGGACAGACACTAAATAGTCGTTGTTGCCGTATTTTTCTTCGTGATTTTATGCCTTCAGACAAAAATTTATGAATAAGAGTTTTTCAACCGCTATTAAAGTGGGGTAAAAAACCGATTTTTTCAAATAATTTTTGAATAGATCTAATCTGAGTTATAAATCTTGCTAAAGTAAAGAAAGGGTTATTATGCGCCGTAGAATTGCTTTAACCTGTCTTATTCTTACATTTCTTTTGGGTCTGATTTTTTCGACAAATGCTCAAACTACCCTGAAAGTAAATCCGAAACTGGAAATTTTTGGTGGCGGTGGCTTTTTTCAGCCGGGTTTAAAACAGTTAAATGATGGGATGAAATCCATCGATGGTTTGATTACCACGGACGGTTCGGTGAAACTCCAAAATTTTAAACGATTGTATACGGATAGCGTTGGCGCTTTTGCCATGGAATTGCTGGATTTTGGCGCCTATCAACGAAAATCATCAAAAATTGGCTCTCTTAATGGTAAATTGTATTATGATTTTGGAATTCGTTATTTTCTCCGTCCGGATCTAAATCTTACTCTGACGGCTGGCTACTTTAATTCCGAAACCAGCACGGAATATTTTGCCGAGAAATACAATTCTGAGAGTGTCTGGCCCTGGCTCAATGCCTATATTTCTGATTATCTCATGGTCCGGCAATCGGTTAAATCGTTCCCCGTTCAATTATCCTTGAATTATGATTTGCCGTTTGGGCTGTTGAATAATGCTGTTCATTTTTATGTCGGCGCCGGTGTCGGTTATCAATTTTCCCAAATCGTTCTGGATATTGATAAACAATATCAACTGGCGTACAGTCGCAGTATCCGGACGCCATTTACACAATTTACAAATAATACATTAACGCCGCATATCCTGAGCAACATTCGCGCAAATGTAAATCCATTGGGCGGGCAGGCGTTATTGGGTGTGAAGGTTAATTATGGAGTTTTTTGGCTGGGAGTTGAGGTTGGTTATAATTTAACAGTAGCGAAAATAGCGGAAGAAGATTGGCATTTTCACTCACAAAAACTGACTTTAACACAAGGATTCACCGGCGAAAACTATTCTGAAGCAAATCAGGCGTATGTCACCATCTACGAGGAGACCCGAAAATATTTGTTTCAGGATGGCGAAAATGCTTTTGAAACTTTAAAAATAAAAGAATTGGATCTGAGTGGGGTGATTTTTAAAGGTACTCTTGGATTGGCATTTTAATTTACTAAAGAATTCAGGGAGTTCAAATGCGTAAATTAATTTTCTTGGTAATAATTATTGGTTTGGTGCTCTTTTCTCTGGCTTTTGCCGGCACAACGGGTAAAATTACCGGCCGCGTGCTGGAAGCCACGACAAATCAGCCGCTTCCTATGGCGAATGTAATTCTTGAAGGGACGAACATGGGCGCTGCGACTGATATGGACGGCGAATATATGATTATTAATGTCCCGCCGGGAATTTATACTTTAAAAGCTTTTATGATGGGCTACAAGACGGTTAACCAGACCGAAGTGCGGGTCCGAATTGATCTGACGACTACCATCAATTTCAGTCTGCAAGAAACCGTTATCGAAGGCGAGGCGGTGACGATTGTGGCAGAACGGCCGCTGGTTCAAAAAGATATTACATCCAGTCGTTCCATCGTGGGGGCTCAGGAAATTCAGGAAATGCCGGTTGAAAATTTTCAGCAGGTACTGGAACTGCAATCCGGTGTTGTTCAGAGTAGCAGTGGTGCGCTTCACGTTCGTGGGGGTCGTTCCAACGAAGTCATGTATTTAATAGATGGCATTTCGGTAACGGATCCCTATTCTTCGAGTATGGCGATTTCGGTCGAGAACGCGGCAATTCAGGAGTTGGAATTCGTGAGCGGAACCTTTAATGCCGAGTATGGTCAGGCCATGTCCGGTATCGTCAACATTGTCACCAAAGAAGGCAGTAAAGAGTATCACGGTGAACTTCGGGCTTATACAGGGGATTATTTCAGCACGCATGATGACATCTTTTTTAATATTGATGAGATCAATCCCTTTGCGATTCGTGATGTTCAAACCAGTTTGAGTGGACCGATTCCACTGACAAATAACAAACTATCATTTTTCTTTTCCGGTCGACATTATGATACAGACAGCTATCTATATGGTATCCGTCGGTTCAGTCCTGCTGATTCCAACTCGTATTCAGGGGATCCGCAGGAGTGGCTGGTCGAGGAAACAGGTGATGGCGCTTTTGTTCCGCTAAGTACTTACTACAAAACAAATGCCCAGACGAAAATTGCTTATAGTATCAACCCGTCGATAAAATTAACTTATAACCTGATCTGGGAAAAGGATCAGTCGAAATCATATTCGCACAAATTTAAATATAATCCTGATGGGCGTTCCACCAGCTATGGTAATGCGTTCAATCACATTTTAACCTGGACGCATGCTCTTAGTCCGCGAACTTTTTATTCATTTAAATTTTCAAATTTTTATAATAGCGGCAAATCGTATGCCCAGGAGGATCCGTTAAGCCTGTTATATGTTTCTTCCCGACGCTTTGAACGATCAAGTGCTTACCAGTATTACATGGGTGGCATGAGTTTAGGGCATTATTATCGCAGCACCCTGACGAATATTTATAAATTTGAACTCACCAGTCAAATAGATAAAGTTCATCAAATTAAAGCGGGCGCTGATTTTCGCTGGAATAAGCTCTTTCTGGATTCATATTCGGTTCTGGTGGATGAATCCACCAATTTTCAAGCCCAGATACCAGATATCACCATGTATGCCCATGATCGGTATACGAATAAACCGTATGATTTCGCGGCTTTTTTTCAGGATAAAATTGAATTGAAAGACATGATCGTTAATCTCGGTTTGCGATTTGAATATTTTAATCCTCGCGGTCGGTTGTTAACAGATGAGCGGGATCCGAATCTCTGGAAACCCAACAAATATACTATTCTCGATGCGGTTGCGGATGGCCGGACCGTTCGGGTGAAAGTGCCGGTTCGAATCGATCCGGAAACGGGTGAGAAAACGATCATTAATCCCGAAACAGGTGATCCACTTGATCCGAATCATGATAATATTCGTTTACTGGTGCTGGATAGTAAAAAACGTGAATCGGCTGAGTATTTATCAAATGTCACCCTGGTCGATACGATCTCGGGTCAGCCGATTACGCGGGGTGACATGTCCTGGTTTAAGGATTCCTCGCCAACCTATCAAATCAGCCCGCGTATTGGAATCGCATATCCAATCACTGATAAGGGGGTGATTCACGTCTCCTACGGGCATTTCTTACAAATACCCGATTATCAATATCTATATTCCAATCCCGAATTTGAAGTCGTTCTGGGTGGCGGACAGGTTGAAAGTCTGATCGGCAACGCCAACCTGAAGCCGCAACGAACGGTGAGTTATGAGATTGGTTTACAACAACAAATTTCCGATGACATCGCCATCGATATTACCGGTTTTTATAAAGATATTCGTAATTTACTTGGGACGGAGATCTTTAAGACCTATAGTCAGGATATGTATGCCCTCTATGTCAATCGTGACTATGGTAATGTTCGTGGAATTACACTGGCCCTGGATAAGCGTTATTCAAATTATGTTTCCGGTAGTCTGGATTACACTTACAGTGTTTCTGAAGGTAATGCTTCTGATCCCAATACCGCCTATTATGATCAGCGTTCCGGCAAGGAACCGGAAAAACAGCTTATTCCGTTAGATTGGGATCAATCACATACGTTAAATATCTCGGTGAATATTTCTAAACCCAAAGATTGGGGAATGAGCTACATTATTCAATATGGAAGTGGCTTACCCTATACGCCAACGAGTACGGGTGTTCAGGGATTTCAAAATCTCCAGACCACGTTTCAGAACAGCGGCCGAAAACCCACTCGTTTTAATGTTGATGTTAAATTGCATAAAGATTTCTATTATTCAAAATATCAACTTTCACTCTTTTGCAATATTTATAATTTATTCGATATTAAAAATGAAGATGATGTTTTTTCGGATACAGGCCGTGCCAATTATTCATTGACCCAATTAAGAACATCGGATACGCCTGGACCCAATACTGTCTCGGAGTATTTCGTTTATCCAACTTTCTATTCGGCACCCAGAAGTGTGCGTGTTGGATTGGCACTCACGTTCTAATTCTGGTAAGACAATGACCTTAAAATACAATAATGACAACAAGAATCAGGTTCTAAATGGTATAAAGGGAGGACTTGAATGTTATTTTACAGAAGATTTATCACCCTGTTCTTGCTTTTCTTTTTAATTGTTCCGATTTTCAGTGCGGGCGATAAAAATGAAGCGGTTAAACACTTTCGCAAGATAAAAGGCCATGAACATCGAAAAGAGGGGATTCACGATGGAAACAATATCCTGACCGTCTTTTATAATTATGGATGTATCGGGCAATGGTGGATCGATTCAAACCGATTAACTTCGGGAATTTTTCCGAAGGGTTCCGGCCATAGTTATTTCGCTGAATTTACCCCGATGGTAGGTGCGACGGTCTATGATTCTTTTGGCCAGATTCGACGGATCTTTAGCGATGGAGCTGGCTATACCGGTCGAGCTGACATGGCACCGGGGAATGAATATCAATACGGATTTGAGCCAATTCCCGGCTATGCGGATGAAAATCAGGACTGGATTGCCATGTATGATGGTCAGGGTTCTGAAGATAATGATGGTCCGGATGGTATTCCGGCGCACATGGGCTCGGGAGATGATGATGGAAAACCCGATAGCTGGCCCAGCCGCTGGCCAGATCGTCCCGATTGGATCGATTCACGGACTGGTATTCCTTTCTGGAATGGTCAGTATGGCGCCTACAATCGGGCAACCCAGGAATCCTATTTTCGGATGAATGATGATGCCAATGATGAATTTTCATTTTATCCGGATCCGGCTGATTCCTCAAAACGGGGTCTCGGTCTGGAGGTTGAGGCACGGGGATACCAGTGGGCCGATCCGGCAGCAGAAGATATTATTATTTTTACGTATTGGATTATCAATAAAGGCAAAACGCTATATGAGAAGACTGTTTTTGGGATGTATGGTGATGCGGATATTGGTGAGCAGGAAGATAATAAAGATGATTTATCCGAATTTAATAAAGCTCAGGATATTGTTTATCAATGGGATAAAGATCTCTGGAGTCCGGCTGATGGTGGATTTCGTCCGGGATTTTTTGGCTGGAAATTTTTAGAATCACCAAGTGATCCGCGAAATAAAAAAGATGATGATGAAGATGGATTACCGGGTATTAATGGGAATCTCTTCGATGAAAGTCAGGAAGACGGGATTGATAATGATGGTGATTGGGACCCCAAAATTGATGATGTTGGCGGTGATGGGAAAGGGCCTGATTATCCCAATTACCCTGGTCCTGATCCAGATGGAACAGAAGGCAATGGCGTGCCAGATCGCGGTGAGCCGAATTTTGAATATACGGATAATGACGAAGCAGATCAAATTGGATTAACCAGCTTTTATAGTGCCGACTGGGGCAAAGCGACGATTGACTTAAAGAATGATGTGCTGCTCTGGTCACAAATGGTACCCGGTACCTATACAAAACCAGTGAATGAGGTTGATATTGTGATGCACTATGGTTCTGGTTATTTTGAACTCCCGCCGTATCCGGATCCGGATTCGCGCCGCAAATTTGCCATCAGTATGGTTATGGGGGTGGATCGGGACGATTTGGTTCGAAATGCATTGACAATGCAGCAAATTTATGATCATGATTACAATTTTGCTGCGGTTCCATTAAAACCTCGTGTGACAGCCGTGTCCGGCCATAAACGGGTAACTTTATATTGGGACAAATCAGCTGAACGTTCACGTGATCCGATTTATGGATATGATTTCGAGGGTTATGTGATTTATCGCGCCACTGACCCCGGTTTCCTGGAAAGCTATATTGGCACTGATGCTTACGGAAATGCGTCGTTTAATAAACCAATTGCCCAATTTGACCTGGCTGATGGATTGAAAGGAACCCATCCGGTTGGTCGTGACGGGATTCAATTTAATATGGGCAACGATACAGGTTTGCAGTACACCTTTGTTGATTCCGGTCAAACATGGATGGGACCTGTTGAAAATGGTCAAACCTATTATTACGCCGTATGCTCGTATGATAAAGGTTATTTTGATGATTTTTATCAGCGAGGATTAACTGAACTCGATAGTTTACAGGCCAAAGCACCGGCGATCTGCGAGAAGAAGATCCAGTTTGATGCCAGTGGTACTGTCACTTTTCTGGATGTAAACACTGTCAGTGTTATACCCAATTCACCAGCCGCTGGTTATGTCAATCCGCCGGATCTGACCACCGATAATGGCTGGATAACGCGGGTCGAAGGAAGGGGAACCGGTGAAATAACGGTTCAACCGCTCGATCCGATTAAAATCATCAATGGGGCAACCTATGAAATCAGCTTTGATGATACGAGTCATTTTACCATGAATGGAAATCAAAAAGTGTATACCGATACCACCCTTTTCATAAAAGATTTAAAATTTTATATACAAACAGTCAATATTGATACTGACTGGGTGGTTCTCAAGCACAATCATCTGGTTCCATCCACTTTTCGTGTCAAATTACCCGGAAGCAATACTATCTATCAAAAAGATATCGATTATGCTGTTAATCTGGATTTAGGTGGTTTTAAAGCGCTCGCCAATGGTTCGATGCCCTATCATCAGAATAAACAAGCTGAAATTACGTACCAATACTACCCGGTGTATGATAGCCCTTATACGGATGGCGAAGATAAAAATGATTATTTTGATGGATTGCGGGTGTTGGTGAAAAATCATTCACTGATGGCGAATGAGGAAAAAAGCCACTGGCTGGAAGGTGATGAATTGCAATTTTATATGGCCCAATATGGCTTTATCGGTAAAAATGATCCAATTCCAACTGCTAATTTGACGAAAACAAATTGGAAGTCCAATGTTACTTTCTATACGAATCAGGGAGTTAAGGTCCCGTATGATTATCATGTTGTGATCTATGATCGCGTGGTAACCAAATCCAAAAATGGAAAGCCAGCCAATTTTAGAGTCTTTAATATGACAACGGGTGATACTGCCGAATTCGTCTTTTTTGACACCAACCGGGATTCAATCCTTTCTGATCAGGACTATTTAACACCGCTGACTAAAGTTAACAATCGCGACCGGGGAACCTGGCAGGTTAAATTCTGGGCACCAGCGGACAGTGTCGTTTATCGTGACTCTATTGACTATAATACCGGTCTCCCGGTCGAGGATAAAGAAGGTGAAGTTCGCAAGATTCCGGTGGATACGATCCGGGTCAAAAAAATACCCCCGAAACCAGGTGATATTTTCGTGATATCGGTCAACAAGCCGTTCTCGAGTTTTGATAAATTTACTTTCACGGCACAAGCTCCCACGGTCGACCTTGACGTCGCAAATGGCAGTTCCAGTCTGGATAAAATTGCGGTGGTACCGAATCCATATATTGTAACCGCTTCCTGGGAACCGCAGCATTTTTATTCCTCCGGTCGTGGAACTCGCAAGATTGATTTTATTAATCTGCCTCCCCGCTGTACTATTAAAATTTTTACACTCAGAGGCTATTTGGTTGATACGATCGAGCATGATAATCCCATCAATAATGGCGCTGAACCCTGGAATATGCTTTCAAAAGACGGGATGGAAATCGCATTCGGAATCTACCTGTTCCATGTCGAAACGCCTGGTGGTGAAAGTACCGTGGGAAAATTTGCGGTGATTAAATAATGAGGAGGGTACCAATAATGAAAAATAAATTATGTCTATTCATCCTGTTCGTTTTGATGATTTTGCCGGTTATGTCACAACAATTTATCAAAGACGTTTCCAAGGTTGGTACGACCGCCGCCCCGTTTTTATCCATTGAAGTGGGGGCCCGCGCGATTGGGATGGGTGGCGGTTTTGTCGCCCTCGCCAATGATGCCACCGCGCTTTATTGGAATCCGGCTGGTTTGGCGAAAATGCAACATGGCGAGGTAACTCTCAATCATACGCAATGGCTGGCCGACGTCCAGTTTGATTATGCCGGTGTGGCATTACCTATGGGGTCAGCCGGTACCATCGGTCTGAGTTTTACTTCACTTTCCATGGGGGATATGTTAGTTCGTACCGTGGCCTATCCTGAAGGTACGGGCGAAAAATTTTCTGCCAGTGATTTTGCCATCGGAACTTCGTATGCGAAAAGTCTCACCGACCGCTTTTCAATTGGCTTTACGGCCAAATATATCAGCCAAAAAATCTGGCACATGCAGGCATCCAGTATGGCGCTGGATATCGGGACCCTGTTTCGAACCCAGTTCAAGGAGATGACGCTGGGAATGAGTATTAGTAATTTTGGTAATAAAATGCAATTGTTAGGCAGTGATACACAGGTTCCGGTTGATATTGCACCCGAAAAAGAGGGCAATAATAGTAAAATAGTCGGAAACATGAAAACCGATAAATGGTCATTGCCGCTCATTTTCCGCTTTGGTGTGGCCATGACTGTCGTTCGTAATTATAATTTTCGTTGGACCGTCGCGATGGACGCCATGCATCCGAATGACAATACCGAATATATTAATCTCGGAACCGAGTATGCTTTGAAAGAAATGGTATTTCTGCGGGCGGGCTACAAAAATTTATTCATGCGCGACAGCGAAGAGGGCCTGACATTGGGTGGCGGACTCGCTTATAAGCTTGTCGGGAATATTCGTTTGAAAGTGGATTATGCTTTTGCCGATTTTGGTATTCTGGATGATGTCCAACGGTTTTCATTGGCATTGGAATTTTAATTCACCCATGGAAAAATTGTTGAATTACTTCATTTAATAACGGTTTGACTGATCAAGCAGAATTAAGCAAATTGATTTCCGGTGTAAAGCCGATACTATCCGCAAGAAAGTATCGGCTTTTATTTTTCAGGCGTTGATTCTGCCATCATTTTCCGCGCTGATAATAGATCCTTGAATCCAACAAAAATAATCGCTCCCAGCAATTCATAAAAATTCCAGATCAGTCGGGCTATGACCGATACCGCTACCGCAACCAGTCCGGGAAACGAGAGTTTGGTGAGGAGGAATACTTGAATTGCCTCTTTGACACCAACCCCACCCGGGGTGATAAATGAGAGAAAAGCTAATAAGTATGCGATTGCAAAAACGGCTGTAACCTGGAAGTATGTTTCGAATCCTGTTGGTAGAAATGCAACGATGAGAAGATAATTTGCCAGACCATAAATCAGCCAATTCAGGCAATAAAATGCGAAAAGTTTTAAAATCTTCTTATAATGAAATGGAATGAGGATTTCCGCTGATTTAAATAAGGTGGTGAAAAAATTTAAAATTTTTTGTATGATATAAGGATGTAAGCCGATAAGACATAATAATGTGGAAATTAAAATAGCAATATTTGCTGCGTTTGAAATATCGAGATTTTGAAGGATTTTAGTTCCAGTTGTTAAATTAAAAACAAGTATCGGCGAAATTAACATCAAAATTGTTTCCAAAAAGGTCGCAAATAAAATCTGGGAACGCGACATCAATTCACGTGCAAAATAAACACGCGACACGATGAACCATATTTTCCCCGGGATATATTTTATTATTTGGGAGGCAAACCAGATTTTTGATGCAGTCGGATAATTTACAGGCGTTTCAAGATATTTTAAAATTTTAAACCAGAGGACTGTTTTAATGAAAAAAAATAATCCGTAGATGATAAAGCCGGAAATTGTAAAAAAAATTATTCGCGAATTGAATTCGAATGCTTTTAATTTCAAAAGGTCCGGGTAAACTGTTCGATAGAGATAATAAAAGCTAATAAAAATAACGAGCAATTTAAAAGCTTGTATTGCGACTCGTTTTAACAAGAGGTCCTCTTCAGTGCAGGTGAAACAATCTTCATCATTCTTAGAAAGTTTTCATGAAAATAACAAATTTTTGGGTCAAAATCAACCTGGAATTACATCCGGGTACAGAAAAACTGTTAAGAAAAGGATAAAATTTAACTTGATTTTATCTTTTGAAAATCGTATTATAAAAGCAGTTTTTCGGTTTGATGACATGGAGTGTCTCAGAACGGCCATACTTCGAAACCGAAATTAACAGTAAAAAGGCTTGATGGAACTAAAAAGAAGTGATAAGCTGTAAATAAATTTTCGGTCTGGTACGTCTTATAGATATCAATTAAGTATGAGGAATTGGTTATGACGCGCTTTTTAATTTTCGGTTTACTGATTTTCGTTATCATTTTTCTCAATCCCCTGCCCGCCACCGCGCTGGATGGTGGTATCCATCTCATCATTGCTTCGCCACAGGATAAATTGGCCGAAACCATGAAAACGGGTATGGGATTGGGTGGAAAATTTATCCATACATTCGATATGCAGCCCTGGTTTTCCATTCGTGGCGATCTGGGGTATCTTTCTTATGATTCAAAACAGCGGATAGTTCAAGTGGGGGGATATCCGATGTATGAAACCTCCCGAAGTGAAGGTTTTCGTGTGTCGATTGGCCCGCAATTGAATTTGAATAATACGGCTACCAAATTTTATCTTTCGCCACAGGTGGGCTATCACTATTTTCAAACGGTTTTAAGTCTTCCTGAGCTTGCATATTATGATATCTATGCGGTTGATACAAAGGATAGTTATGGCGCTTTCGGTTGGGCTGTATATGGCGGGTTCATGTTTGACATTGGGCTGGGTCCCTGGATTGATATCGGAATCGGTTATAATTATCTGTTTGATGGGGTCCGGAAAAAAGTCGATGAGAAAACCATTCGCAGTGATGGAACGGACATTACCGTCACCTTGGGAGTGGTTTTTATTCGAAACTAATTGATTCCTAAATCGGGCGCTTGGCATTTGTTAGCTAACGAATGCATTCCCAATTCAAGCAACTTTATGTTGTAGTACTATTTAGAAATCAGTAACTTAAGGCCCAAAGCCAGACGCCAATCGCTAACTTTAGGTGATTATTATTATACTAAAGCCATAGTGGTTTTCGGTTTTTCCTGCCCTCACCCCAACCTTCTTCCAGGGGGCAGATCTTGACTCACATCTGGGTTCTGGACACGGGGAATTGAAGTTAAATGCGAAGAGGACGCAACAAATGGCCTGATTTGTGAAAGTCACGCATTTGAACTCATCCCCCCGGCCCCCTTCTCTTGAGAAGAGAAGGGGGAGTAAACGGCTTCTCCCCCTTTCTTTCAAGAGATGGGGCCGGGGGGTGAGTTCAAAAGGCGCCGGTCACGCACTAATTTTCCTGTTTTTATTTAACTTCCCCGTGTCCAGTAAAAAATAGGGGACACGATCAGCCCCGTGGGAGAGGGCGTCGCTATTCCCTCTCCCCGTGGGAGCTAATCGTTACGCATAAATTTTTTGGGGTGGAGTAATTTTTTTCTTGAC
>DYKB01000115.1 GCA_020722815.1 Caldithrix sp.
AATGGCCACCTCGTTCCCTTTTGGGGCCGGTTTTTAAATTTATGAATAATCTAGGCTTAAGATAATTATAAAGTTCAAAATTTTTATATCCTTTCAATTTATACGACAGTTATATGGTCTGCCATTATAAGGCATTTTCACCACCCGTTCTTTAAGTTCCCAATTACCCTTTGTAAAACAACTGAAAAATTTTTGT
Source organism: Caldithrix sp. (assembly GCA_020722815.1). Lineage (GTDB taxonomy): Bacteria > Zhuqueibacterota > Zhuqueibacteria > Thermofontimicrobiales > Sulfurfontimicrobiaceae > DYKB01. The sequence goes on from DYKB01000115.1 coordinate 197, forward strand.
CGCAAAAACGCTCATCCTAAAAACAGTCATCGATTAATACTTCATCCTTAACAAATGTATTCACATTGTGTTCAGTTTGATAAAGTAAGTTTAAAATTAAATATCAAGAAAATAGCTTGCAAAATTGATTTGAATATAGTAAATTTTAGGGATGAGAGAATTGTATCATTCTCTTTCAACATGATACAATTATCGTTCGGTTTTGAATAATTTTTACAAAAATAATATGCTTGAAAACTAAATATGCGCTCAGGAAAGGCTAAAAAAATGTCCTTAGCCGATGGAGGTAAATCGACATGAAAATAAACATAAAATCCATTACGTATAAAATCATTCCAATAATTGCATTACTGGTTCAATCCATATTCCCGGATGATATGACCCCGGAACTGGTCTCGCAGTTAAAACAGCTTGCCAATTCATCCCAAATCTCAGAATATAAGGTTCAAAACCTTTTTGAAAAATCCGGTTTTTTCGCTTTCACAGCAAATGACATCACCCAGATCACCCGACTTTTGGAGAATAGCGCATCAACAACTCAATGGGATGAAAAGCTTGAAAATTATTTCAAAGCCTCGCAACTGATGCAATCCTCGTCAAATATTTCAGTGGCGACTCCCAATAATCGCCCGTTATCAAATAATGAGCAGGTCATTCTTCAACAAATCACCGAAGATTTTCAGGTTAATGAGAGTGAGGGAGGCGGGCATCAATATCAGCCGGCGCTGGCAATGGACCGAAATGGTAATTTTATTGCTGTCTGGCAGGATTATCGGGACGGACAATCGGATATCTATGCCCAGATTTTCAATAGCAGCGGTGGCAGAGAAGGATCAAATTTTAAGGTTAATGATGAAACTGATGGTAGTGGCGCCAGACAGGCCTATCCCGCCATTTCACTTGATTCTCATGGAAACTTCATTATCGTCTGGCAGGATGAACGGAACGGTCAGAATAATTTTGATATTTATGCCCAACGATATAGTAGTAAAGGGGAGAAGATTGGCGATAATTTTCTGATTAATGATGACATGAGTGGAACTGAACAGTACACTCCCGCGATAGCCGTTCAAGCCTTAGGCGATTTCGTCATTGTCTGGGCGGATAAGCGAAATGGAAATGGTGATATTTATGCGCAGCGCTATGATTATCATGCTGCTAAAATTGGCACCAATTTTAAAGTCAATGAAGATGTTGGTAAAATTGAACAATCTGCTCCAGCTATTTCAGTGGATGCCAATGGAAATTTGGTAATCGTTTGGACCGATAGACAAAGTGGAAATCCTGATATTTATGGTCAACGATATGATAACAACGGTAATAAACAGGGGACGAATTTTAAAATAAGTAATGACACCACCAACAAAAATCAAATTAATCCATCAATTGCGATGAATCCTGCCGGCGATTTTATGGTCGCCTGGACAGATGATCGCGATGGTCATAACAATATTTATGCGCAACGTTATATCAGCTCAGGAACATCAGACGGCGGAAATTTTAAAATTAATAATGACACGGGTTCAACCGATCAGAATAATCCTTCAGTTTCAGTGGGTGGGAATGGGAACTGGGTAGTTGTCTGGCAAGACAAAAGGTTCGGTACGCATCTTTATGGCCAACGATTTAATAGTAATGGAACTCAACTCTCGAGTAATTTCCTGATTAAAAATGATACGGTTAATGGGGAGCAGGATGAACCATGTGTCGCACAGGATAATAGTGGTAATTTTATTGTAATTTGGCAGGATAATCGGAATAGCAATAGTGACATTTATGGGCAACGTTATCGAAGCAGTGCAACAGCTCTCGGTACCAATTTTACAATAAATGATGATAAAGGTAGTGAACGGCAATTATATCCTGCAATCGCGGTCAATGAAAATGGACAATTTGTCTTGGTCTGGGAAGATCATCGCAATGGTGACACGGACATTTATGGGCAGTTTTATGATAGCAAAGGAGACAAACAAAACACCAATTTCAAAATCAATAGTGATACTGGCAAGGAGTCACAGCGATTCCCTGATGTTGCTATCGATAAAAATGGAAATTTTGTCGTCGTCTGGGATGATAATCGGGATGGCAATTACAATATTTATGGCCAGCTTTTTAATAGCAGTGGCATCAATGTCGGTGCGAATTTCAAAATAAATGATGATGCTGGCAATGCAGGCCAATTACTCCCATCCATTGCAATGGATACCGATGGAAATTTTACAGTTGTCTGGCAGGATAATCGTCTGGGAAATTTTGATATTTATGCCCAACAATATTCAAGCACCGGCACAAAACAGGGTGCAAATTATAAAGTGAATGACGGGAGTGGCACTACTGAAGAAAAGTTTGCCTGTATCAGCATGAACGCGGGTGGAAATTTTGTTATCGTATGGTCTGATGGGCGCAATGGGAGAGTTGACACCTATTTTCAACGTTATACGGCCAATGGCGCAAAACAAGGAGTCAATATCAAAGCGAACGATAATATTGGTAGTTATTACAATATGCCGTCAGTCGCGATGGATCCCAACGGTAATTTCGTGGTTACCTGGGTCGCCTGGATTGATAATATCCATGCCGATATTTGTCTCCAGCGCTATAATAGTAGTGGAGCAAAGCTCGGAAATAACTTTGTGGCAAATGATGATAAAAGCGGCATGAATCAAATCAATCCCGCGGTGGCGATGGATCAAGATGGAAATTTTGTTGTTACTTGGGAGGATTATCGGACAGCCTGGAAGGATCCGGACATTTATGCTCAACTCTATCAAAGCGCAGGCAATCCAGTTGGAATCAATTACCGGGTTAATAAAGATATCGGTTATAATTTACAGGGTTTCCCGCACGTAAAATTTTCAAAAGGTCATATTTATCATGCATGGGTGGATAGCCGCGTTGCCGGCCAGGGCTACGATATCTTTGCCCGTATCGATTTATCCAATTCTGCACCTTATTCGCCAGCACTGACCTCACCAGCCAATAATAGCTTTATTTTCGATAACACACCAACGCTTAATTTTCTGATTCCCAAGGATGTTGAAAACGATAAATTACATTTCAAAGTAGAAATTTCAACTTCAGATGACTTTAGCAACCCAATCTCAGGCAGTCCCTTTGAGAGTAAACTTAATTCCACCGGTTTCAGTCCCACACCACCCGTGAATCCGGGTACCGGGAACATGAGCTATACGGTTCAAAGTCCCTTAATAGATGGAACATACTATTGGCGCGTTTCGGCAACTGATGATTACAGTTATGGTCAGGCTTCAACAACCTTTAGTTATATCCTTGATTCAACACCGCCAATTGTGTCATCACAAAATCCAGCCGCCAATGCGACCGATGTTCCGGTCAATAGTTCAATCTCTTTCCATTTGCTGGATTCCGGCAGCGGTGTGGAGCAAACCACCATCAGTCTTAAAGTCAACAATGTCAACGTCTCAACCGTAATCAGTGGAACCGCTGCTGATTATACCGTGACTTATACACCGGCTCAAAACTTTAACAGTGGGCAAACGATCTCGGTTATTATTGATGCGATGGATATCGCCGGCAATAAAATGAACTCCCTGAGCTATTCTTTTACGACGGCGACTCAGTCAAATTCTGCACCGGCTGCTCCAACTTTATCCGCGCCATCAGATAATGTTTTTCTCAATAGTAATAAACCAGAACTTACCTGGTCGGTGCCGATGGATCAAAATCTGGACATGTTACATTTCAAGGTTGAATTGGATAATGACCACAATTGGAATCAAATTTCTCAAACAATCGAATCGAACTCCAATCTCACCGGCTTCTCCCCTACTCCGCCCGTAGCGCAGGGTACCGGTTCGATGAAATACACTGTCCAAACAGCCCTTGCTGAGGGAGAATGGTGGTGGCGGGTGGCAGCCTGGGATAGCAAAGTGTATGGTAACTATTCTGCGGAACGCAAAATGACAATTGATTTAACGCCGCCTTTTTCGCAAAATCATCAGCCGGCAAAAGATGCAAAGGACGTTGCCGTTAATACCGATATTATTCTGGAACTTATGGATGTATTAAGCGGCGTTGACAGGGACAAAATTCAACTGTCTGTAAATGGTACGGCGGTTACCCCAACTTTTGTCGACATTACTTCGGGCGTTCGCGTATCCTATAATCCACCGCAGGATTTTGGCAAAAATCAAACGATTTCAATCGCTGTTAACGCATCCGATAACGCCGGAAATGCAATGGCGCCGGAAAGCTACACTTTTACAACGGCCGCCGAGACCAATATTGCACCACAGGCACCAACTTTAACAAGCCCTGCTACCGAAGGTTTTTTGAACAATGCCAAACCGCAACTAAGCTGGTCGGTTCCGCAGGACGAAAATCTGGATGCACTGCACTTTAAAGTTGAACTGGATAATGATGACAATTGGGATAATATTTCACAGGTCATTGAATCGAAAACAAGTACAACTGGATTTGTGCCGACCCCACCAGTCGCCCAGGGAACCGGCTCAGTTACTTATTCCGTTCAATCAGCGCTCACAGAAGGCATCTGGTGGTGGCGCGTTGCTGCGTATGATGGCAAAATTTATGGGAATTATTCTCAAAAAGGAAAATTTACAATCGATGTGACAGCGCCATTTACCAGCAATCATCTGCCATCAAAAGGGAGCCAGGGCGTGGCAATAAATACCGATATTTCGCTTGAAATAAACGATTTGACAAGCGGCATTGATGTCGCTACTGTTGAATTAACTGTCAATGGCACAAAAATCATCCCAACGATTTCGACGGTCACCTCCGGAATTAAGCTAAGTTATAATCCGCCTCAGGATTTTGGTTATGAACAGACAGTCTCCATTTCCGTCAAAGCCAGCGACAGGGCCGGCAATGCCATGACCATTGAGAACTATACTTTTACGACCGGGAGCCAATCCAATACAGCGCCTGCGGCACCATCTTTAACTTCGCCAGCAAAAGATATTTATCTGAATAATCAAAAGCCAGCCCTCACCTGGTCCATACCGCAGGATGTCAACGCCGACGCATTACATTTTAAAATCGAACTCGATAACGACCATAACTGGAGTGTCATTTCCCAAACAATTGAGTCTAAAACCAGTACACAAGGCTTTTCCCCAACGCCACCCGTCGCGCAGAATTCTGGATCCGTAACATACACGCCTCAAAGCAATCTCAGTGAGGGCGAATGGTGGTGGCGCGTGGCAGCCTGGGATGGGAAAGTCTACGGCAGTTTCTCGGAAGAATCCCGTTTTGGCATTGATATCACCCCTCCCATAACAACCGGACATTCGCCGGCGAAAAATGCAACGAATGTGCCCATTAACAGTAACGTTGTCGTCAGATTACAGGATGCATTGAGTGGGGTGGATTCGACCAGAATCGTGATGAAGGTGAATCAACTCACGGTGATGCCACAAATCACCGGCTCGGCTGCGAACTATACATTGACATATATTCCCACAACGAATTGGGCATTTGAATCGACAATCAATGTCACTATTGAAGCCATCGATCGGGCCGGAAATTCAATGGCCATCGATACCTATAGTTTTACAACCGAATCGGCTATCAGTGCCTTTACCATCAATCATACACCGGTCACCAGTGTTGATTCGGGAAGTGTTGTCCTGATAAAAGCTGATTTTGCTACCAACATTACGCCGAGTTCGGTTATGCTCTATTATCATCAGGGAGGAGAGGCAAAATATGATTCAATTTCCATGACAGAAGAATCCAAAAATTTTTACATGGTAATCTTACCTACCAACAAAATCAACGAACGTGGTGTTGAATATTTTATTCAGGCATGGGATAATCTGGGTCGAAAGGCAACGACTCCTGCAGGCGCCCCGGCATCGAAGCCCAATATGATACAGGTGAAAATGAAGAATCTGCCGTATCCCGCCACGACCCTGGCCGGCATTTATCGATTATTTTCAATTCCGATGGTCTTAAACCTGGGACGCGTTGGGGATGTATTAATGGATGATTTAAGCGATTATGACAAAACTCAGTGGCGACTTTTCCGTTACCAGGGAACGAAATATGCCGAATTTTCTGAAGGTAAATTAGAGGATTTTGCGCCTGGACGCGGCTTTTGGTTAATTACACGTGATTCGAAACAACTTGATGTCGGCAGCGGTTTATCGACACCAACAAATGCCAATTTTATCATTGAACTGCAACCAGGCTGGAATATGATTGGAAATCCATTCACTTTTTCGGTAAAATGGGATCAGGTATTAAAATCAGGCAATGTCGAGGCACCTGTTACGTATAAAGGCCAGGATAATCAACCACAGGGATTTGAATATAATCAAACCACGATTTCGCCCTGGCAGGGCTATGTGGTTCGAAATCTGGAAAATAGTGTCACCCGGATTGAAATCCCGCCGACCGAAGCTACCGCCGCATTGGCGAAAGCAACGATAGCGAACCGAAAATTAGATAGTGATGAATGGATGATTCAACTTATTACAACGGCGGGTCATTTAATCGATCAGGATAATTATATTGGCCAATTAAAAGATGCACTTGATGAGTGGGATACAAATGATTTTTCTGAAGTCCCACCATTTGACCAGTTTGTCAGTCTGTATTTCCCACACTTCCAATGGTCGACTTATCCAGGAGATTATACTGGTGACTTTAGAAAAGTATATAAAAACGGTGGTAAATGGGAATTTTTCGTTGAAAGCAATCTCGAAAAAACGCCCATTAAACTTGAATTGGGTCAAATTAGCAACCTCCCGGCAAATTGGAACGTCACTTTGGTCGATGAAAATTCTCACACACCAATCGATTTAAAAGCACAAAAAGGTTATACATTTACGGGAAATTCACGTAAATTTAGCCTTCTGGTGATGCCCGAAAATATACAGGATGACGAAACGAATATTCCAGTTGCTTCAGATTTCGAACTATATCAAAATTACCCCAATCCATTTAATCCAACCACGCAGATACGTTACTGGCTATCAAAACCCGGATTTGTTAAATTGGAAATTTATAACTTAACCGGTCAACAAATTATTACATTGACACAGGGCAACGAAGATGCGGGCGTGAAACTGACGGAGTGGGATGGACTATTGCCCTCCGGTGAACGAGCACCCAGCGGGATTTATTGGTGCCGTTTGACAGTGAATCAGGAGGTACAAACCCGGAAAATGGTATTCGCGAAATAGAATTTTGCGATAACTAATCCAGCGACAAAGCGATTCTTGATTAATTTTTAAATGGTATCTATCGTAAAATGTCGAAAAAATTGTTAATTTGTCCCATTTTTTTGAATGACTCAATTTATAAAAAATTGAATTCCTGTAACCATAAAAAAGCCAAAAGCCAGTTGCGAAAGGCCAATCGCCTCTTTCAGGCAATAATCATTTTTTGCCCGTATTTTTGGAAGATAACATTTAGAATTTGTATCCCATATTTACATAAACGATATTCTGCCATCGGTGCGGACTGATATAGGTCTTATCGCCACGGGCAAAAGTAATTTCAATCGGACCAATTGGTGAGAGAAGTTGCACGCCGACACCGTAACCTATCATATTATGAAAGCGTAATTGCGCATCATTTAGACGATATTTAACCCCAAAGGCTTCATTCACCATCAATTTCAGAAAAATATCCTTTTTATATTGATACCGATAGTCAAATCTTAAGATGGACATCTCTTTCCCAACAAGCTGATCATATTTCATCCCGACAAAATACGCCGGTCGTCCCATCATAAAAAACCGGTAAACCGGTAAATCATAAGCACTTTTCCCCCAGAATCCAAAAAACCGGACCGTATGTTTCCGGGCAAAAGTATAATACGTATCTGTGGCCATTGAAAGACGCGCATAATTTAGTTCTGAATTCAATCGTCGATGACTGGCTTCAAGTTCTGCCTTAATCAGCACTCCTTTTCGAGGTAATAGAATATCATCCAGATTATCAAAATTTAAGTTGGCATTAATTTTTCTCAATTTATCATCCCAGCTTGGAAACAGGGTGGGATCGGATAAAGCTATTTTGGGCTTGATATCCATCAGTTCCTGCTGAAAACAAATTTCAGCATTGAGCGAGCGGGAGAAAAGAATACCAATTCCACCGGCAAATTTCACCGAATGGTCGCGATATTCAGCAATTTGATTGCCCACCTCGTCAAATATTCGAGTCGGAATATCTTTGTAATTGAAACAGAAAAATGGATAGACTGGTAAATTTAAAGCACGGGAGGGATAATACGCCTTAAAATAATATTGCTTTAATCCGGCGAACTGAAGTTCACTTTCCATTCGCAGCCCCGGAATTAAAAAATTGGTTGCCTGACCATTCACAACCGCAACGAGTTTATGCAAATCATCGTATCGTAATCCCACCCGCAATTTACGCGCTGGTAATTCTTTAACATGCAAAGTGATATTCACTTTGTTTTCACCAAGGGGTTCAATATCATAATGTAAACGCTCAAAATAACCTAATCCGTACATCTGCATGATATTAAAATTTAAAATTTCGGTATTTAGTGCGTCACCAGGCTTAACTCCTAAAAGGCGATAAATGAATGAAAAAGGAAGCCGGGTATTATTTTTAATTGAGATCCGGTTAATATTGGGCAGGTTTTTCTTCTGAACCCGCAACAGAATTCGCAAGGAGTCATGGGCTTCCTGAATCAACTGATACTCAATTTTTTCGAAATTGTACTGCATTCGAATGTCAGCAATCTTCTGTTTAAAAGCAACGAGATCAAACACCTCTCCAGGCGCTAATCCGAGTGCGTCATATAAGTGGGAAAAAGGCGTGTTAAAACGTCCGGTAATCTGAATATTCTGAATATAATTCCGGGTCTGTCGATTGAAGAGCCCGTCAGAATCAACCGATTCACCAAGGTGACAAATTTCTTTGAGCTTGAGTAACTCCGGCAAAACCCGGTACGCCGCCTGCTTTCCAATTTTTATAATTGAACCAATTTTTTCATCACTAAAATCCAATACAGAAAAACCGGCAATATCCGGGCGAATCAATACATCTACCTGCTCCAGATTGGCAAGCTTACGTTCCAATCCCAACAGGGTGATCGATTGATTGAGAATATTGGTAACAGATTTCAATTTATCCCGTCCGAGCAATGGATTTTCCACATCGACAGCGATAACCAGATCCGCCCCCATCTCTTTCACCACGTTGACTGGCAAATTATTGACCATCCCCCCATCGACGAGGAGTGAATCACCCCATTCCACCGGACTAAAAACCGTCGGAATCGACATAGAAGCGCGGAGGGCTTTCGCCAGCGAACCTCCCTTCAGCACGACTTTATTCCCCGTCACCAAATCAACAGCCACACAGCGAAAAGGGATGGGTAAATTATCAAAATCCGGGATCTCTTCATAAGGGAAAATAAGACTGGCTAACAGCAGGGATACTTTTTGCCCATAAATCAAGGCACTTGGCGTCACTGGCTTTGTACCGACAACCCCAAATTCCAGTTGAAATCGCCCGGTATCTTTTTTTTCAAAATAGGGCAATAACCGGCGGGGTGGTTTATCACTGAAAATTTCATCCCAATCATTTCGAAATGCCATGGCTTCCAGATCGTACCCATTATACCCAATGGCATAAAAGCCCCCAATAATCGCCCCCATACTCGTGCCGGCAATATAATCAATGGGAATTTTAAGCGAATCGATGAGACTTAAAATCCCAATATGGGCAAAACCTTTAGCACCCCCACCAGAAAGCACCAAACCAATTTTAGGTCGATTGGTCCGGTCGCTGTTATCTGCCTGGAGGTTAGTACAGGCGCTCCAGCTAATTATTATAATGAAAATAAAACTTATAAAATGTTTCATAGCTTCAAATCAGTCCTTTATGACCACAGCACAAACAATTTATGGTGAAACAGAAATTATCAAATTTGATTTCAGGGACAACTCTTTCAGCGGAAAAGCAATCGCACAATTTTCTGGCAGATTGAATCGCACCTAAAATTCTAAAATGGAAATTTCTGATGTTCAAAATCAGTGGAGGACCCCCTCCTGCCTCCCTTAAATTCCAAAAAGCGGAATTTGGGAGAGAATAACTCCGGTTCGCTCTCTCATTTTCGCTTTTTGAAAACCGGGAGATAAAGAGGGGTTCCATAATTACTGAAAACGATTCATTTTAGAATTTCAGGTAGCAGTTAATAAGTACACTAGAGCCAAAGTGGTTTTCGGTTTTTCTTGCCCTTACCCTAACCCTCTCCCAGAAGGCTGAGCGTGTCCCACATCCGGGTACTGGACACGGGGAAGTGGCCACTCCCCTTCCCTGATTTGAGGGAAGGGGTTGGGGGATGGGTTAGAAAATGGCGTTGATAAGAACAAATTTAAACTTTTCTCCTGATCACGATGAAACTTAATTAAAAAAAATATTACTTTGTTATATCAGTATCCTTTTTTACCCATCCCCTGGCCCCTCCCTAAAAAACAGGGAAGGGGAATTGATAATTTTTTGCATCTCCCCATGTCCAGTAAAAGATGTGGGACACGATCAGCCCTCCGGGAGAGGGTTGAAGTGAGCGCTTAAGGATGACGATATTATTATCCAAAAACCATTTTGGCTTGAGTCTATTTCTCTCCGCCCTCTCCGCTCTCTCGGTTGAGAAAAGAGAAAATCGACCGCGTCTTTTCAAGTGCAATAAAATGCCCACCAGCCGGAATAAAATACGACCTGGCATCGACTAACTGTCCGAGAAGATATTTTGCCATCGAAATAGGGACAATATTATCATCCGTTCCATGCCAGACATCCACCGGAATTTTTATCGCGCCTGGCGCAAAACCCCAGGGTTCCATCAGCACCTGAATTTCTGTCAATACACCACCACTTCCTGCACGAAACGCCTGCTGAACATCTTCCTGCAGCATCCTGGTAATTTCAGGACTTTTCAATAACGCCTGATCACTTGCCGGCAACTCCCCGGTCAGCCAGTTAAATGCTTCCAAAATCTGATTATGAAAAAGCTTCAACCCAACCGTTAATAATGGTGCCAGAATCATTGGTTGATTTTTCGCAAATTGGAAAAGCTTCCGGGCGTTCGGCTTAAGCTGCGAAAAAATAGCCGGTTCGGCCAACGGTCCAATTCCACTGATAATGGTAACATGCGATATCTTTTCAGGAAACCGCCAGGCACACGCCAGCGCGTATGGTCCACCGCCGGACACTCCCGCAACAGCAAATCGTTCAAAATTCATCTGACGACAAAATTCAATGACATCGTCGGTCCAGCTTAGCAGCGTCCGATCAGACTTCGCGGTGGAAAGTCCAATACCCGGCCGATCCAGTGCATAAATACAGATTCCCAGGCCAGCTAAGGTGGCGGGATCCGGATTTCGCTGCAACCGTGATCCTGGAATTCCATGAAAAAATAATACTGGATATCCATCTGGCTCTCCATCGATCGCAAAGCCTAAATCACGGCCATCAGGAAGCTGAATGGTATTATTTAATTGATTTGCAGCGTTCATAAACACCTTCGATAAATTTGGTTGATGGTGGGAGATGGGAGGCGGGATACGGGATACGTGGTAATTAAATGCTGATTAATGATGAACTTTTCATCCTTTACGCATTACGCATTACGCACCCCACATCACGCCCCATAGCCGCCAGGCTAAGACTATAACTACTTGAATTTTAAAAATTTACTATTGAATTGCCACGAGCTTTAGCTCGTGGTTCACGGGGCTTTTAAGCCCGAGTCCTTAAACTCCTGTGGGTTAAAACCCACTTTAATATTGGGGGAGCATGATGATCCACGAGCTAAAGCT
>DYKB01000116.1:0-5872 GCA_020722815.1 Caldithrix sp.
AGCTACGCCCTCTCCCCCTGGGAGTGAAAATAGCTACGCCCTCTCCCCCTGGGAGAGGGTTGGGGTGAGGGTTAGATGCCGGCTACTCCTTTCATTTTTATTATAATCCAACTGATTATTTTCAAAAAAATTAATGCAATAACCGGATGACCATTCCCCGATTACCACATTTATAGTGCCTTAACATTTAAAACATTCAGCGTGGTTGAGCCAAAATTGGATTCAACAAGGCCATTCAAAATAAACGGCCGGGTATCGGTTATCAAATGACAGAATCGCTGGTAAATTTTAGGGAAAAAGGTCGTTTCATAAATGGCCGTCTGGTCTTCAAACGAAAAAAATTCCATTAATTCCTTATTTTTCGTGCTCACCAGCTTGCCGGTAACCAGCCAGCCGGCCAGATTCACCTGTTTTCCCACATATTTTGCTAAATGCCGGGCTGAAATCAGTGGAATTTGCCGCAATCGCTCCTGATACAACGAAAGCGGATGCCGGCTGATGGGATAGCCAAAAACTTCGATTTCATGCTTTAACCGGGTCGCCGCGTCATAATCCTTCACGGTTGGCAAAGGGGCAAAACCATTCTCAAACAGTGGTAAGTCCCCGCCACGCGTATAAACCGGCCGCTCTTCCTGACGTTTTAATTTCCAGATAAGGGCCGGCCGCGGTGTTTTCGGCTCTATCGAATCGAAGGCCCCGCTTTTGACGAGAATCTGAATATCATTTGGATCAATAACCACCCGCTTTAAAAAATCATCGAAGTTCCGAAACCTGCCATTTTTATCCCGTTCGGCCAGGAGTGCTTCGATGCCTTTGTGAGTGATTCCCTTCAATTGCATGAATCCTACGCGCAAAGTTTTCTTATGGCCGATATATTCATTTTGGCTGAGATTAATATCCAGTGGCAAAATCGTCAACCCCATCCGGCGACTTTCGGACAGATACGCCAGCGTCGAATAGTAGCCGCCGCCATTGGAAATCACCGCGGCCATAAATTCAGCGGGATAATGGGCGCGCAAATAGGCCGATTTAAACGAAACCAGCGCATAACTGGCGGAATGGGGTTTGCAAAAGGAATAACCGCTAAAACTCAAGATCATTTGCCAGACGGTTTTAATATCTTTCAGTTCCACGCTGCGACTCATGGCGCCTTCAAAAAAACGCTGCCGAAAATCTTCCATTTTCCGGGAATTGTTCTTTTTCGATAACGTCTTCCGCAATTCATCCGCTTCGGCCGGATCAAATCCGGCCAGGGCAATCGCCGTTTTGGCCACATCTTCCTGATAAACCATGATACCGTAACTTTCCTGCATCTGCTGGGCCAAAAGCGGATGCAAGGGTTGCCAGGGCTTTCCCTTCAAACGCTTCAAATACTCCTGTATGTACGGATTTGCCGCTGGCCGGATGATACTTGAATGAATCACCAGATGTTCAAAATCATCTTTTCCCGCTTTTTTCTGCAATTGACGCATGGCCGGGCTTTCCACATAAAACACACCCAGGGTCTCGCCCTCACGTATCAACCGCCGGGTTTTGGGGTCTTCCACCGGATTCCAGTTTGAATAATTGATTTTGGTCCCATAATTTTCCTGAACCGATTTTAAAGCATCCCGAATGACGGCCAGCGAACGATTTCCCAGTAAATCAATTTTCACCAGTCCGGCATCTTCTGCCTGATCTTTTTCCCATTGAATCACATTGACCCCTTTGGCAGTGCGTTCCAGTGGGACATAATTACTCAACCCATCCGGCGCAATGACCACGCCGCCACAGTGCACGGACAAATGCCGGGGAAAGCCATGAATCATTTCCGCCATCATGAGAATTTCAACCCAATCGCCCGTAAAGCGTTGGTTTTTGAAAATCGGATCACTTTTGATTATTTGTGACACATTCTGATTATCCCAGCCGCGCAGTCGTTTGGTAAGCGTATTAATTTCATGTTCAGGCAAACCATAAACCTTCGCCACTTCCCGCACACACGCTTTTCCCTGCAAAGTGACGTGGTTGGAAATCATGGCGGCGGCCTGCGTCCCATATTTTTGAAAAACATATTTCAAAACGTCATCCCGCTCATCCCAGGCAAAATCCACATCAATGTCCGGGGGGTCTTTTCGGCCCATATTCAGAAAGCGTTCGAAAAAGAGATCGTGCTGAATCGGATCCACGTGCGTAATTCCCAGGCAATAAGCTACGAGACTGGCCGCCGCCGAACCCCGGCCACAGGTGCGTGGTGAACGTCGCACAATATCTTCCACCACTAAAAAATAATTCGCAAACCCTTTTTCCCGAATGATTTTCAATTCATACTCCATCCGGGCGCTGATTTTGGAAGTGATGCGGCCATAGCGTTCCAGCGCCCCCACATAGCATTTTTGTTTCAATTTTTCATACGGTTCGAGGGGCGATTTGTTTTTCGATTCGGGAAAGATCAATTTTCCAAAATTCAGATCAAAAGTGCAGCGCTCGGCTATTTTCCAGGTATTTTCCAGCGCTTCCGGGCAATCCGGAAACGCCTGCGCCATCTCTTCGGGACTTTTGAGCCAGGCATTTCGCGAAGCCAGGTCCGTTTCCTGAAGCCGCGAGAGACTCGTGTTGAGATCAATGGCCCGGATCAGACGATGAATCCGATGCCCCACCGGATCGACATACATCACATTGTTGGTGGCGACCGGCGGAATACCCGATTCCCGGCTGAAATTCAATAAAGTATGGCGATTGATACCCGGTGAAACGGCCACGTACAAATCTTCGGGGCCATACACCTGTTTTAATTGTTGCAACAAGGGGACGGACGCCGATAAAATCACCAGATCCGAACGTTGATTCTCTAGCTCATTCACCAATGAAAAAGTCTCCGGTGCCAGATGCCGCGCCGAAAGCACGTGTGAAAGCGCCCGATAGCCATTGATATTTTTGGCCAGTAGAATGGCATTTTCCTTTTCCGTGACCAGTTCAGCACCAATAATCGGGGTCAATTCGTACGCTTTCGCCGTTTGGAGAAACCAGATCAGTCCATACAGTCCATTGATTTCGGTCAGCGCCAGGGCCTGCATCCGCCGCGCCTGCGTGGCAGCACAAAGCTCTTCAATGGAATTGGTTCCCCGCAGAAATGAAAAATACGAGTGCACCTGTAAATGGACAAAAGTATGGAGTTGACGTTTAAACATAAAAATTGACCTTTGGATAAATTACATTTTAACCACGAATGGCACGAATGACACGAATTTTTTAGTTAATTGACATACCTTTTCCAATAAAGCGATGGTTCTCCAAAATTAATTAAAACGCCAACTCTCTTTTTAGCGGCTTTGAGGGCATTAA
Organism: Caldithrix sp.; assembly: GCA_020722815.1. Lineage (GTDB taxonomy): Bacteria > Zhuqueibacterota > Zhuqueibacteria > Thermofontimicrobiales > Sulfurfontimicrobiaceae > DYKB01. Next base: position 3,325 of record DYKB01000116.1, read on the forward strand.
TGATTTGCACTTCTTCATTCGGTCCGCATTGCTTGATCGCTTTTATCTCCACAATGATTTCTTCATAACAAAGGTAATCGGGTACATACTTACACTTCAACAGATGTCCTTTGAATTCCAATTGCAAGGACTGTTGTTCTACAAAAGGAATGTCCCTTAATCGAAACTCAATCGCCAGCGCTTCTTGATAAACAGCCTCCAAAAATCCAGGACCCAGTACATTATGCACCTCCATCGCTGCCCCAACAATATCATATACTTCATGTTTAAATAACAATTCTGGTATTTTAATTCCTAAAAAATTAGTGTCATTCGTGCAATTCGTGGTTCGCTTCTTAATCAGGTATTATGCCCGATTGGCACGTTCCGCATCAAAATCTAAACTGGTATTTTCCGCCTCCAGAATGGCATCCCCCAGGGTCATGGTTCGGGCAAATTGAATGGCATCATTTCCAAAACGCTGGCGGATTTTTTCCATTGCCGACAGCAATTTTTGTGGTTTCGCTGGTTCCACTGGTTGAAAAAATGATAATTGGTTGGATCGGGGCTGCAAACCCCAGAGTTTAATCGCCAGTTGCCGCACCCGGACTCGTCGCCGGAGCGCCTGGTCCAATAACTGACTGGCAACAGGAAAAATTTCAGTTTCAACCGCTGCCGGTGCTGAAAAACGGCCATCGGCGGTTTGATCTTTATAATCGGAATGGCGCACGAACAGCCGGATTTTTTTGGCCACCCACTTGTTTTGTCTTAGTTGCCGGACCGCGCTTTCCACCAGCACCAGCAAAATCGCCTGCAAAATTCCCAGATCATTCGTGTCCTGGTCTAATAATTTCATTTCAACAATCGCCGGAATCCGGGTTGGCGGCAAAACCGGCCGCGAATCGATACCGCGTGCAAAATCGTATAACTGAATGCCCGGCCGTCCGAAAAACGTGGTTAAATCGGCGAGCGAAACCTGCGCCAGTTCCCGCACGCGGTGAATATTTAAATCCGACAGTTGTGCCTGCACTTTTCGGGTCACCAACGGCAGCAGATGTACCTGAAATGGCGCAACAAAGTCAGCCTCGGCACCGGGTTCCACATTTTTCAAATCCTTGCTGGCTGCCGCATCCGCTGCCAGTTTACTCACCAGCTTGTTTGTTCCCACCCCCACACGTAAATCCAATTGAAATCGTTTTTCCACTTCCTGCTGGGCGCGGTAACCTGAATCCACCGCACCGCCAAATAACCGTTGGGTTCCCGTTACATCCATGAACGTATGCCCTTGCTGTACCGGCTCAATCACCGGGGAAAATTGCTCCAGAATGCGATTCATTTCGCTGGCCACGCGATAATACAGCGGTTCATTGGGCGGCAAAACCACCACATCCCGACAATATTTTCGCGCGGCACTCACTGGCATGCCGGGCCGAATCCCTACTTGGCGCGCCTCATCGGACAGCATGTAAATCACTGCCCGATCGTCCGGCGGCGCAATCACCAGCGGGCGCTTTTGCAATTTCCGGTTCTTCAATCGTTCAATCTGAATCGGGAAAGCGGCTGCATTGACATGGATGACACTCCGTTTCATGCTTTCCCTCCATCCGGTTTAACAAAGACGCAAGGCTAATGACTGGCGATACGGCGTCTCTTTTAAAATTTTCGGTGGCGCCGATAATCGCTCGATGCGATTGATCAACGCTTCCTGAATCTTCACCATGTCCGACGACAGCAGAATCTGCCCGGTTTTGGTCTCAATGTCATGAAAAACCTGATCCAGATGATCATACGCCTGATTCAGCGCATTCAAATTATCGTATTCTTCCCAGTACTTTTCCCAATTTCCCCAGTTCGATTTTTTCGCAACTCGCATTAAAGATTCCTCCGATTTATTCATTAGCAATTGACAATTAACAATTTTCATTTATCAATTTTAATTTCATTGCGTAATTTTTAATCACTTTTTAAGATTTTCAAAACCTTATTTTTTATTTGCCACCTTAGTAGCCAATGAAACCAATCGAACTGAACCTTATTCCTTATTATTCATGAAAATAAGGTAATAAGGTTGATGAGAGGTGGAAAAGGTTTGTTACGAAGGTGAAAAAACTAAAATAAGGTTTTACATACCTGAACTTTAAATTTTAAATGTAACAATCAACATCTAACTTATTAAAAACAAGATGTTGGATATATAATAAAAATTTAAGGAGAACCAGACATCTGGCCCTCACCCTAACCCTCTCCCAAAGGGAGAGGGAATAGCTACGCCCTCTCCCTCCGGGAGAGGGTTGGGGTGAGGGCTAATTTCATCTAATTCAAAAATTCACCCTGAAAAATTATCAATTAACCATTAACAATTTTCAATTATCAATTATTACCCCCCAAAAACTAAAAATATAGGGAAGGGGAATTCGTCATCTCCCCGTGTCCAGTAAAAGATATGGGACACGATCAGCCCGGAGGGAGAGGGAATAGCTACGCCCTCTCCTGCGTTACCTGAGCCTGTCGAAGGGGGTGAGGGCTAATTTCATCTAATTCAAAAATTCACCCTGAAAAATTATCAATT
>DYKB01000116.1:5972-11930 GCA_020722815.1 Caldithrix sp.
AACCATTAACAATTTTCAATTATCAATTATTAACCCCCCAAAAACTCAAAACTTCCGAATCAACGCCTTTACCCGGCCAATAATCCGAAATGTCGGATCGTCTTTTTTCACCAGAATCGGTTCCAGTTCGGGATTTTCAGGCTGCAGCCGATAATGCTCCGGCTCCAGATAAAATTTTTTCACCGTAGCCGATTCATTCCAGAAGGCAATGACAATCTCACCATTGGTGCCTTTTTCAGTTTGTTGAATAATCAGCACATCCCCGTCCTTAATCCCGGCATCAATCATACTATTTCCCGTTACCCGCAGCGCAAAATCGCTGTTTTCCCCCACCAGTTCCGGATCCAGTAAAATCTGATCTTCCCCCTCTTCGTAGGCAATGAGCGGTGTACCGGCTGCAATTTTGCCCAATAAAGGTAACGTGTAACCGCGCTCCAGATGGTACGGATGCCAGCCCACGACTTCCAGGCCGCGGGCACTCCCTTTTTCACTTCTTTTTACAAAACCCTTTTTCTCCAGCGCCTGCAAGGTCTGGTGCACGGCATTTACCGACCCCAGATTAAAATGCTCCTGCAACTGTCGAATGGTGGGGGGAAAGCCTTTGCTGGTGATATGTTCTTTGATCACTTCCAGCATGGCCGCTTGCTTATCGGTTAAATTATCCATCAAAATCCTCTTTTACTGAACGCCTGTATATATGAACAAATGTTCAGTATAATATATGCTTTTTTCTGGAATTTGTCAAGGGGAATTTTTGATTTTTTTAAAATTTTTTTTGACAGGAAATTAAGAATTTTGGGGCAGGAAGATGTGAAAATGATTGTATCCTCTCAAAAAAGGAGGGTGAATCCTTGCGAAGGTTTGCCGAGATCTTGTTGAAGCCTCGAAATTAACCTTTGCAACCATCATTTGATGAAAAGATGGTACCACCTTCGCAAGGTTTTACCATTGTATATTGAGAGGATACAAATAATTTTTGAGTGGAGGGCGATTGGTTATCAAGACTGGCTGGTAGGGGTGATTATTGCGGGTATGGTGATAAAGGGGCGGAAAATGCAATTATCTTAACAAAACAACCTTCTGGATTTGCTGAAAATGGTTGGCCGCTAATTTGATAAAGTAAAGACCACTGGAAAGTGCTTCGGCCTGCAGATTATATTCATATCGACCCGCCGGTTGATCGGCTTCGACCAATAAGAGCACGGTCTGTCCTAACTGGTTGATAACTTCAAGTGTTACTTTGGCAGGCTCGGGTAATGAATATTGGATACGAGTGGCACTATTAAAGGGGTTGGGGAAGCAGGGGGAAAGGGTATAAGTGTCCGGTAAAATTTCAACTTTATGATTTAAGGCCTGAGCATCTTTAATTAAAGGAAACAAGTTTGCATAATTTTGTTCGGCCTGTAATTTATTTTCAGCATGTTTGATAAGGCGGCTTTTCGGATATTTTGTTTTTAACTGGGCTAAATATTCCTCACTGCGTTTGCTTTGATTGGGGGCCAGTAAATAGAGATTAAACAGATCAAAAAGTCGATGTTCCTCAGTGAAGGAATTGGGATAGTTTTGGATTAATTCCTCACCGATTTGAATGGCTTGTTCCAGGTGCTGTTCGCGCATATTTTGCTTTAGCTTGAGTTCCAAGGCCACCCGATAAAGTGCATCACAAGCTTCGGCTTTTCCTGAGGCATTTTCCAGGATGATTTTATCCAGATAGTCGGTTACCTTTCCTGCCGGTTCCAGCCCATTTTTCCGCCATTTTGCCCAATTATAGTTCCGCTCGAGTTCTTTGAGGGCTTTAATCCGCCAGAGAGGTTCCATTGTGGTACTTTCCACCAGTGGTTTTAAAATTGCCACCGCATCGGCATATAAACTATCATTGCGTAATTGACAGGCATACTGGATGATGGATGACGGATCGCCCGTGATCGCTTCGACAACTGAATTTTTATTTAAATGCCCGATATTCGCGACTGAATTCACCAGCGGCGGCGATGAAAGGGGGCAATTTTCATAAAAATGACTACCACCAGGTACGCAAATATCATCCCAGGAAAAACCATCAATCCCCCAATAATTACCATTAGCCAGGGCTGTTGCAAAATTTATCACGGCAACTTTACATCCGTAGGTTGGATACATTTTATTATAGCCTTTATCACTGCAACTGGTGCCCATATCCAGCGTCCCTTCATTCCGATAATAAATTCCATCATCATTATTTTTGAATGACATTCGCTCAATCGTGGCTTCACAATCAATCAGATAGCAACCATCCCCGCCATTGTATTGAATCATGGACCAGCTACAATAAAGATCGATATAATCGCCAAAAATGCCTTCTTCCTCATTATTTATAATTCCGGAACTGCCGGACACACTGACATTGGCGCCGCCATACGCATAGATACCGGTTTCATTATATTGCAAGCGGCAGTGTGAAAGTTCCGTTTCGGTTTTATAATCGAGATGCAGGCCATAGGTGGCATGGGAAATATCAGTCCACTTTAAATCGACACTGGCATCGCCCCAATCGCCGCCATTGGCCCAGACACCTTCCCAGGAACTATTGCTGGTTAAGGTGACCCGGGTGGAACTTCCTCCTCCCACCGCCTCCAGAATTCCCTGAACGATCAATTTCTTCCCGCTGGCAAAAGTGAGGGTTGAACCCTCGATGATGGTTAACTGCCGGGAGGGAGCAACTCTTAAATCGCAGGGAACCGTTAGCTGGCCGGACAGGTTGGAACTGGTATAGATTTGAACCTCATCGCTGCTCGTCGCATCGGCCAGGGCAGATTGAACGGTGGGATATTGGCCTTTACGACTTGCGCCACAAACGAGACGAATATCCGGAGCGAAGGTTGCATTACTGGCAACAAGTGTTCCATTCACCGCCCGTATCGATTTTCCATTTAAGGTAGTTGTTGAATTTTCAAAGGTGACACTCGCTCCTGATTCGACCAGCACATTACAGGCTAAAAGAAGCGTACCGGTTACCGTAATATTTGAATAGACAATGATTTGATCGCTGCTGGTCGCATCGGCCATGGCGGCTTGAATCGTGGGATATTGGCCTTTGAGGGTGGTACCATTGAGGAGGCGGATGTCGGGATTGAAGATGCTGCCGGTCTGACGGATAATACTTCCTGTACCAGTGATTTTTAGCACGTTCCCATTCAGGTTTACGACTGCGCCGGTAGTGATGGTGAGGGTAGTGGCGTCAGAAACAATGATATTACCTCCAATATAATAGGGGTTAGTACTTGAATTCCAGGAGGTATTGCTGATTATATTTCCTGCCCAAAAATTTGTAATAAAATCAGCTTTTATTTCCGACGAGCCAGAGCCAACTTTTATAATATTTAAAATTGCTTTATGGGATAAAATATTTTCTGCAGCGTGTCTTGAAGACACAGAATATCCATTGGTGCAAGGATTTGTCAATTGGGAGAAATTATCGTTACCCATACCGTCAAAAAAATCATCAGCACTCCCATTATAAACCACATCAATATTATCATCCAGAGCATCGGTGCCAGTAAGGGGATCAGGATTACTGCCACTCCACTGCCCTGAGGCACACTCTATATCTAAAATAGTGCTTCCTCTACGATGCCATATTAATAGACCTGTCCCATTATAAAGCCCATCGCTTCCCGTTCCTTGATGACTTTCAATAAAAAGGTGCTCATTGTAGGTTGAGTTGATTGTTAATCGATAGAGCTTGCCACTTGTACGAATGTCACCAATTGATTCATTAAAGAGATCTGAAGTAACATCGACAAATCGAGACGCTGGTAACCAATTCAGATGAAAATATAAATCATAACCACAGAATGGATTAGCACCGCCCTCACCAGAGGCATTTGTTTGATGTCGATTATACATAAGGTTATACATTCCATAATATTTCTTCTGGTCGTTGTCAGGAGGGTGTGATAATCCTAATTGATGTCCATATTCATGGGCAATCGACCACTCCAGGCCATCCTGATCTATAAAATATTGAGATGTTCCTGGACCGGTATAATACGGCGATGAATGACTGCCCAATCCAGAATAAGCAGTATGGTGCTGAAAAATCCGCATGGTCATATTAAAAAATACCATTTCAATGCCAGTAAAAATAGCAGGATTATCATTGTGTACTTTTTCAAAAATTTCGGTTACAAGTATCGGTAATCCTTGAACTGCGACACAATAATCTTGATAACAACTAGCATAATACCAGGCAGGATTATCGGCAATATAACACTTTGTTTGGTTTGGTGCAGGCCTGATAGCCGTACTTAAATGCAAATGATGGCTATTATTAGACATCTCTTCAAAATAGCTCTGAATAGAATCTTCGATATTTGAATAAAAAGAAGGAAGTTCCTGATGAGTTGGATCGTCGGGGAAAGAGACATAAATACAAAGAGCATAAACATCAGATTGTGAAGGAGGTATGAATTGTATTGATTGAGAATCAATATCAAAATTTAAAATATATTGTTTACCCGGTTTTATACTAGCCTTAGTTGCCCCTTCCAAATGATGAGCACAAATAAGTTCTTCGGAAATAGCCTTAGTACCGAATAAACTTAATATAATACAGATTATCGTAAATCGAATTTCGTTTTTCATAATTGGTCTCCCGTTTTTTATTTCGTTAGAATTAATTTCTTTGTTATTCGATATTTTTTAAAATTCAATTCATAAATAAATATGCCGCTACTTACCTCTCTTCCAAAATTATCTGTTCCATCCCATATAACGGAATATATTCCAGCCCCCTGTATTTGATTTATAATTGTTTTCACCTCCTTTCCGGTTATATCATAAATCGTCAATTTGGTATGGGAATAATTTTTCTCGGCCAGCGAATAAGAAATTTTCGTGTATATATTGAAGGGATTGGGATAGTTTTGAAAGAGCGTACAGGCTTGAGGAAATGATTTATTAACACATTTTTCGACACCAGTCGTGGTTGTATCACCATAAAGGATACCATTCACCCAGGCCCCTTTTAAAATATAGCCAATTCCTTCCGATTCCCGTTTGACCAAACCAACATTTGGGGCTAACCATTCCATAAAATCAGTAAAAATTTCTTCTATGGTTGTTTGATATTCATAACAATTCACGAATAATCCAGCCGGAGTTGATACAACAGAGCTGGTATCAATCAACGTTAAATGATAAGTTAAATCATCAAAATGTTTGTACCAGTCTGTCCCGGCAGGCACAGCTAATTTATAAACAATATGTTCGCCGTCAGGCCCTCCCTTTATCCATACTTGATCCAATGAATCTAATCTGTAGTAAGTATAAAAAGGCCAGTTTAAACCAGTCTCGTGCGTACAAAAGCGATAATAAACTTTTTCATTTATCCGTATTGTATCATCAATTTCCCGACTGGAATACCCCGGCCATCCTGATAGATAAAATACCCAGCGATTGTCGACTTGCAATGGAAAATAATCCTGTCCGTTACCTTTTGCTGTATCAATCATAAAAAAAAATATTATAATAAAAGACACCAGGTTGAGATAGATGACTCTATTTTTAATAAATTTTCGATCAAATCCATGATTCCGGATAAGTCGGCTAAACATATTTATTTCAATATGTTGCATTCTATACTCCAATTTTAATTATAATTATTTTAAATTTTTTATTCATACATATAAATGGTGGATCGTGATTTGATTCTATCAACTTAAATCGTAATCGATATGAATAATTGAAATCAAGACAGTAAAATTGACAAACAATGCAATCCCTGAATATTACAATTATATTGAATATAATATGTAAATATACTTCCCACTATTTTACAATTAAGTTTATATATAAAAATATAGTTGCACCCAACCATTTTTTAGTTTAAAAAGTTTATTCATGCAGAAAGCGGATCTGTCTACCGCAACAAAATCACCCGCACCGTCTGCCAATACTGACGGGTTTTAAATTGACAGA
>DYKB01000117.1 GCA_020722815.1 Caldithrix sp.
TCACCAATAAGGGAATAAGGTTGGTGGTGTCCCGGGTTTGGCGGATTACCAAGGTTAAGAAGGGGTTACCGCAACCAACCGGATGGGTCAAATCCAGCAAACGTTATCTTTCGCAATCTTTTTCAGCGACAATGTCGGATGACAACATTCAATAAAGTGTTCACCCTTTTCAGCAAAGCTGATCTTTTGATGAGGCGCCGTCGGCTTGAGAATATTCCAGCAGACTTTATTCACTTCTGCCCTGGACACAAAAAATGAAAATTGTTTGCTTTCACCCGGTGATCGGTTACACTTTATTATATAAAAGTTTGTTAGATCTTTTTGAATTTAAAGAGAGTTATAATCAAGTTTAAATAGATGATAATCCATAACTTATTATTTTCTTCGTGTCTTGGTGCCTTCGTGGCAAAAAATGTTTTGAAGTCTACTTCGTTAGATTTAATTCTGAATAATACCGCTTTAAAATCCGGCCGCACAGAAACGTTATCCAGCGCGAAGACATCTGCTTGTTGGAAAATTCCCAGTCCTTGTAGCCCATAAAAATGGAAGTCGGCTTAAAACGACCGGTATCGTCCGGTGAATCGATGAGCCATTGTACTAATTCTTCGACCAGCGGATGATCTTTTAAAAATTGAAATCGCGTCAGGACATCGGCGCGATAAAGGGCACTTATCCCATAATTTTTTGTAGATAATATCCCCCTAGCAATATCGATTGGTTTCCTCGAGCTCATCGATTGTCGGCACCTCTAAACCATCGAGGGCTAAGAATTGCTGGCCCAATTGTTTCAATTGGCCATGTTCCTTGAGAATATCCAGCCGACCGAGATTGGCGATTACGTGTTGTTTCGATTTACCAGCTTCCTAAGATGACTGGACAATTCAGAGATAGTGATAGCCCCCAGATTTTGTAATTTTTAAATACATGCGGCAAGATAATTATTTGCCAGCATAATTTCAATATAACTTGTGTTTTTTCAATGAACATGGAAAATAATTTGTCCACAGAATTTTACCGTCAAGAAAAATATCAACATTGTTTTTTAATAACTTAAGTCACTTTTTCCTTGAAAAATGCCTAATTACTGTCAAAGTCAGGAGTAACTTATTTACTTACTCAAAAATAACCACGTTAGAATCAACTTTTTCTCCAAATTTAATGGTTGGTGGTCTTTTTTGGGGGTGACCAAACACCCGAATATTCCGGCTTTTTTCCCCCTCCACCTGCAGCCATGCCCCCGTCGTATCGGGCTTTTGTGATGATTGAATCAGAACATCCACGCTCTGATTAAGCGAAAAAACAGGTTTTTTTTCACTCAAAAACCTAACTTTCGTAAATTTAATATGTTCGACATTCAAACAACTCACGCCTTTTTTCGAAATCATTAATACCGTATCAAATTCTATCTGTTTTAAAGGCATTTCCGGCAGACCATTCAAAGAAATGCCTGTTTCGGCGTCAATGCAGGTGATGTTTTTAAAATAAATCTTTTCAAAAACTGGCGTCTCATCGGTCACCAGGGGGATGGTGTTTTCCGAATTGTTTTGACCGGGGTTTCCCTCATAGAATAAATCAAAAAGAATCGCCTCATTCGGGATATTTAGCATCTGAATATTGCTAATAAAGATATTATTGACCAATCCGCCCCGGTCGCGGACACTCTTGAATCGCAGCCCGACATCCGTTCCGATAAAGGTACAATTGGCCACCTGAATATTTCGAACACCACCTGACATTTCGCTGCCAATGGTGAAGCCTCCATGACCATGAAAAACCGTACAATGCTTTATAATGATATTTTCAGAAGGTCGTCCCCGTTTTCGGCCAGCTTCATCCTTGCCGGATTTCAGGCAGATGGCATCATCACCCACATCAAACTGGCTGTTGTAAACCAGCACATTTTTGCAGGATTCCAGATCGAGTCCATCGCCATTTTGTGAATACCAGAGATTCCGAACCGTAATATTGCGAATAATGACATTTTCACACAAGAGCGGGTGAATATTCCATGCTGCTGAATTTTGAAAAGTCGGACCATCCAGCAAAACATTTTTGCAGTTCGTCAGGCGAATCATGACGGGACGTAGAAAATCGCGGGCTGGCATGACATTTTCGATATCAAGCGGAATATGCTTATTGGCCAGATCGGCGAGATATTCTTCCCCGCGCATTGCGGCTTCAGTCGGCCACCAAATTGACCTGTTTTTATCAACGATACCACCAGAAGCCACGAGATCAGTCCATTGTTTACTGGTCATCTTAAATTTTTTGACCGGGCGCCAGGCATCGCCGGCGCCATCGATAATTCCTTCACCGGTGATAGCGATATTTTCCACCGCGACCGCATTAATTGGCGAAGCGCAGCGGACCTGTTCAACGGCTTCAAAACTGCTGCTCACCAGCGGATAATCATCAAAATTCCGGCTAAACAGCAGGATGGCGCCTTTTTCCAGATGTAAATTCACAAAACTTTTTAAAAAAAGTGGCCCGGTTAACCAGATACCGGCTGGAATTAATATCCTCCCTCCACCAGCCGTTGCACAGGTTTCAATTGTCCGGGCCATTGCATTGGTATTCATCGTCAGCCCATCGCCCACTGCCCCAAATTCCTGAATATTGTAGGTACGCTTCGGGAAAGAAGGTACTTTTAATTCAGGCATGTCCAATGGTGCCTGTTTCAGATGGTGCTGAATTTCTTTATCGATTGAAATATCTTTTGATAAAATATTTTTGCTTGCATGGAAATTTATGATGATAAAAAATATGATAAATCGGGACATCAATCCTGAATATTTCAAGTGCCAATATTTTCTCATAGTGACCTGTTATTTAAAAATATAAAAATTATCTTAATTTACAGAGCTACCTGCTTTATCGACAGTAGTAAAGGGGGTTCGGTATCTTAAATTATCATATATTAATTTTTAGACAGGATAATTTTTAAAATAAAGAATAGGAAATTATACCATTTCCCAAAGCACTGGATTTTTTTATCCGGTCTATCCTGAAAATCCTGTAATCCTGTCATTTTAGCTGTTTTTTAGTTAAATGCTCATTTTTTAAGTAAAACATTTTGCCCAGGTGTCCATTTTTGCTGCCATTTCGGGTAATAGCGCTCCAGCAATTTTTCCGGCCAGTATCCAAGCCAGCCATATTCGTTACGCCGCTCGGATGAAATTTCTGAAAGCTGATAATAAATCTTGCCATCCCGATCACTAAAGAATGGCTTATTCGAATCAATCAGATAAAACCGGGCCCAGATGGGACGGGCGGCCGGATCGGAAATTACGATCCTGTCAAATCCGGTTGCACTCCTGGGGTCTGGCTGTTCGACAACCCGAATACCGGTCATTTTTACCTGTTCCAGCCAGGCGATGGCGCCCTGTACTGCCTGAATTATTTCTGACGATGGATGCTCAATTTCCAATAAAAACTGGACGATGCCGACCGACTCCTTTCCACTCAACGAAGGGAGTTCGTAAGCTCTTGCCTTTGCCGGCGTTAACGTGATTTCATCATATTGGGCACACCAGGCTGTTAGTCGATCATTGACTCTGATTTGGGTTTTTAGTATACAATCAATACCTTTTTCAATGGCGTTTTGGGCTTTGGTACGTCGGTCTTCATCAACAAAATGGAAATCAGATCTATTTTTACCAACATCCCGCAATAACCGCATCACGCTAATCATCGCATCGTCATTAAAGGTGATGTGGGTGTAATATCCTTTTCGCAATGGATAATATTGCGGCCAGCCGCCGTTTGGGTATTGCGCAGCCAGCAGGTAATCGAATCCCTTTATAAAAGCCGTGCGAAATTTTTCATCATGGGTTATGTTAAACATTTTTGACAGAAAATAGAGCTGTGTATAAGTTGCTCCATTATCAATTGTTGCATAAGGCTTATCCGGGTATTTTGCCAGTCGTTTTTGGGTGGATTCACTCAATGGACGTCCAAATTCAATATTTTTAGGCCACCCGCCTGAAGCGCGTTGATAAAGTAAAATATTTTCGGCAATTTGAAGTGCTTCTTTAGATTTATACCAGGCTGGTTCATGTGATAATAAATTGCGCCACAAGTTTGACTGGGTTTGTTCCCAGATTTTAACATCAGTATCTTCCTGAACAAAACCTGTTTCCGGAACTAATAAAATAATGATAATAAGTAATTGATAAATAAACAGATAAGCGCTGGTATTTTCTGCATGTATAGTTTTAAAAAAATTTTGCATAATTTAACCTGTTCATGTTCGCAAAGCGAGGTGCAATTCAAATTTAAAAAAAGACCATCTCCTGAATCGCTTTCAGGAGATGGCGTTGTCAGAAAAACAAGATTTTACAAAATCACTTTAGTAAAAGCATCTTTTTAGACGCGGCAAAATCACCGGCCTGGATTTGATAAAAATAGATACCACTGGCCAGATGACTGGCGTTAATTTTCATTTGGTATCGTCCGGCTGATTTTTCTTCGTCAACCAGTGTCATTACTCTTTCACCCAGCATATTATAGAGCATGATTTTAACTTTGCTGGTTTTGGGGAGCGTGTATGCAATCGTTGTTACCGGATTGAACGGATTGGGATGATTCTGTGATAACGAATACGAAAGTGGAATTGAATTCAATTCCAACTCATTTTCAATGGATGTTGTATGGTATGGTCGGACTGGCATCCAGTCATAGCCCAAACCTGGATTTGTTTTCTTTGAGAAAATGTTCTCTAAAGTATATTCAACCACTTCTGTTTCCGTCAACTGGCGGGAAATGGAAATTCGATTGGAATAATTCGCGCCCGGTCCGGTACCCAGATATTCCGCATAAAGGGCCGGCGGTACATTCCAGGTGGACCAACCAGCCGGATCAAGGGAAGCGGGTTCATCACATTTGATGAAAACCGTTCTGGGTGCTTTTTGCCAGGGTCTTCCTAATAAAAATTTAGTGATAGGTCGGCCATCAAAGCCAATCGAATCGGCAGTAATTTTACAATTCAGAAAGACATAGCCAAATTTTGTTTCTGGTTCGGTGCTGGCTGCGGTTAAAGTACCGCCTTCGCGATTAATATGAATTTCACAACTATCGAAAACAACGATGTCCCTTCCAAAAATAAAGTCGACCGAGCCTTCGATATAGCAATTATTCATATAAACGCGTCCGGTGCCGCGGCCGCCCCAGGTGTAAAAGGTATCCTGATATCCCAGTAATTTACAGTTATAATAGCTTTGTCGATCGCCATCAATCCGCAATGCCACGCCTTGCTGATCCTGGACTGTCCCATCATTTTTGACCGTATTCTGAAAAGTGATATTCATGGCCACAAAATCATCCCCATCGATGGCCACGCTTTGAGAATTGGAAGTCCCGCCAGCTTTTCCAGCGTAGTCATCATACGTCAAAATGGTGCTGTCCAACTCTTCACCGATGAGAATAACATTGGTTTTATTTCGATTCAGCGAGAGCTTCTCATAATAGACGCCCTTTTTCACCAGGATTTTGTAGGGGCCCGTGTAAAAATCCGGCACATCGTTAAAAGCTGCCTGAACGGTGGTGTAATCGCCGCTGCCATCTTTGGCAACAATTTTCATCACTGCCGGCGCTGGAATTTGTGTTTTGAAAGTGTCCACCGCACCGTAGCCAGTTCCGATACTATTAGTTGCGTACGCGCGGACATAGTAGGTGGTATTTTCTTCAAGCGGATAGAGGCTGCTTTTGAATGCGCCCAGACCGGCACCATTTTCGGTTTTGCTATCGGCAACGGTGGGCATACCACTGGTATTCCAGCAAACACCTCTGACAGTCACCGTATCACCACCCCAGCTTTTTACATCGCCACCACAGATGGCCGTTTTAACCATAATATCGGTAACTGCTGCGGTAATTACCATCGGAACAGACGTCGAATCGAGGGTTGAGAAGATAACTTCGTCGCCATAGCCAGTTCCGGCATCATTCGTGGCATACGCCCGGAGATAATATTGTGTCCCCGGCGTGAGACCCGTCATAATACTTATAAATGAGCCAGAACCTTCACCATCAACAGTCTTATCATCAGCGATCGTCGGTGTTCCGGTCATATTCCAGCAAACACCTCTGGCTATTACGGCCGCACCGCCATCGGTGGGAATATTGCCGCCGCTTGTTGCAAATGTTGTTGAAATATCGGTCACGGCTGCTGTTACCACAATGGGGGGATCCGCGGTGACGCCAATTGTTGCGCCGGAAATGACCACACTATCGAGCGCGACCAGTTTCGCCCAGCCTTCGGCATTGGTATTATGCGGATAGACTCGGAGATAGAAAATCTCACCGGAGTTGACGGTTTCGTTCAGTTTGGCAGTTAATGGCATCACTGAATTGCCAACCAGTGAGGTGTCAGCAATGAGTAATGTTTTTTCGACAAAGGTTGGATCTTTAGAATAATAAATTTCTGCTCGTAAATTACTGGAAAACCAGCCGCCAATATACAGGGAAATACCATCAACAAACAGGGTTCCCCCATGCTTTGGTGCGACGGCATATTGAAAATACAAGCTATCGGTGGGATTGGGCTCTGCGTTCCAGGTTTTGGAGATCGTTTGAACCGCACCGCAAGTAACTGTATTACCAGCCGTCGTTGGCAGATTTGTAAATCCATAAAATTTCATCGCCGGGCTGTAGGCTTGATTTTCAGCGTTAATGGGTCCAGTCGTTACGGGATGATCATCCGTTTCAAATGGCCAAAGCGCAAAAGCCGGTGTTGGCGTGCCTTCAATTTCGCCAGCAATGACAACATTTTGCAAACAAACGTACTTGCCAGTTCTGATAGCTGGATCATTATCTACCCAGGGATAAATGCGAAGGTAAAACGTCTCGCCAGAATTGACAGCGACATTGGGAGAAACGTTTACCATCCGCAAAGCGTCCCGGTCTAAATAATTATTTACCGTATCGGCGGTGACATAATTGACTGGCGTTGCAGTCGCAAAAGTCGGATCAGTGGAATAATAGATATTTGCTTTCATCGTATTGATTCCAGAGGCAGCAATACCAAGAGAGACTGAAGTGACGGTAAGATTGAAACCAGGCTTAGGTGAAGCCGCAAATTGAACAAATACTGTATCAATTTGGGTAATCTGATTGGCCGGCCAGGCATTTCCTTTTATTCGTAGTCGCTGACTATTCGACGGGCCGGTATATTGATTAATTTCCATATAATTTAAATATTCCTCAGCCCCTTCCATTTGTCCGGCTGTTGCCACCGTTAAACCCGTTCCACCGGCACCTGGATTCGATAATTCCCAGGTAGCAGCGGCGGGATAGGTAATCCCTTTTGTCGTACCTGACAGTGTGACTTGCCGGAGATATAAATATTTCGAGGTGGATGGACTGGAGGTATACCAGGGATAAATGCGTAGATATAAAGTATCACCTTCTGCGACTTTCTTATCCAGGACAAAAGTATACAAAGAATCGGTATCTTTTACCAGTCTGAGTTCTATATCATTCAGCTTGGTTGGATTTAGAAAGTTGCTATTCGTTGCGTACCAGACACTGGCGCGGATTTGATTGGTGCCTTTAGCGCCCATATAAAGCGTGATGCTGTCAGCATGAAAAGTGAAAGTCGGATTGGGAAGTGCTGCAAATTGCACCCAACGGGTATCGACCTGCCCGGTTTCATTCCCCCAACTTACCGCCTTGCCATTTTCATAAGGCCACCAGCGTTGATCCGGTCCCGGTCCATTACTATAATCGCGGACAATAAAGCCCGGACTTCCCGTTTGCGATAAGCCGGTAATATTACCTGAAGTTGCCGATACTTTCTGGCTATCGGGGAGCATACAACTCCAGTATACAGTTGCCGGAGCCTGTGCGAATAAAAAATTGGTAAAAATTAAACCAGAGATCATTACAAATAAAATTGCAACGATTTTTTTCATACAACCCTCCATTTTTTTGTCAAGTAATAAATTTGATATGATGAATTAGCGCAATATTTGAAAATTGCCTTAAAGTTTTGTGAATAATATTTATTCGCTACCGTACACTTTATAATATCGCCAAATCAGACCCCTCACCCTAACCCTCTCCCTTTGGGCTGTTCGTGTCCCACATCTTTTACTGGAAACGGGGAAAGGATGTAAAACTGGAACACAGCGTCAAAAAGTGCCCAATTCTTGCAAGTCTCTCGTTTAAACTCATCCCCCCAACCCCCTTCTCTTGAGAAGAGAAGGGGGAGAAACCGGGTTCTCCCCCACTCTTTTCAAAAGATGGGGCCAGGGGGTGAGTTCAAATGGTACCGGTTTCGCTCTAATTCCCCTCCATTTTGTCATCTCCCCGTCTCCAGTACCCAGATATGGGTCAAGATCAGCCCTTTGGGAGAGGGTTGGGGTGAGGGTCATCGGTTTGGTTTAACAATGACCGATAAAAAAGTGTTCGGTAGTGAATGGTATTTATTAGTCCATAGTAAAAAGGGTATAAACCTGTCATTCTGAGCGAAGCGAAGAATCTCTTAAGTTATTGATAATTATTGATTTTTCACGCCGCTTCGCTGAGTTTATCCTGAGCGTAGTCGAAGGATTCAGAATGACAAAAACAATCTTTTTAGAGTGGACTCATTTATAGATTTTAAAAAACTTTTCAGATCAAAAACCAATCCCAATTGAAAAACGAGTCACCGCATCAAAAATTTCAAAATTGGAATATGAATAATGAAATTCAATCTCGTTACCACCAATTGCCGTATTCAGACCAGCGCCAATTGACCAGGAAGCAAGGTCCTGATTACTTTGATAGCCGCCACGCAAGGCGATTTTATTAAAAAGGCGATATTCCAATCCCAGATTCATTCTTTCTGAGTAATTATTCGGATGTAAAAAATCGACAGCCAGTGTCAACGAATTATCTTTTGAATGATTTATATAAATTAAATCGAAAATATCCATGGCCACACCCATGGTAAACGTCAGAGGCAACTGCTCATCTATCTCTTCGCGTTTGATGTTGGATGAAAAATTGCGGATAGTCATCCCGAATCGGAAGCTTTTAAAACCGGTATAATATTTTACGCCGGCATCAAACACCAGTTTGGTGGCATTATTATCTTTCATTCCAACAGCCATCATGTTCTGCCCCAGATTTTGTCCAACCAGGCGCATATTGCCGCCCACTAAAAATTGGGTGCTGATAGCCCGCCCATAGGTGAGGCCAAAAGAAAAGGCGCCAACATTGCTCACGTTCCCATTATCTTTGTATCCCAGCGGATATAAACTCTGTTCGCCCGGTGCCAGCAAGCTTGTTCCGTAAATGGTACCATAATCAACTGTCAGAAAACTCAGCCCAATTGTTCCGAAATTTGTCGAATTCCAGGTCATGGCACCTGCCATGTAGTTGATATCGGCGATCCATTGCGTGTTATACATTTTAATATCAAATCGTTTGGGTGACTCCATCACACCAGCCGGATTGAAGAAGATGCTTTCGGCACCCATTCCAACGGCCGCAAAAGCCTCTCCCATGGCACTGGCACGTGGAGAAATGCTTACCGTTTGAAAATTCATGGTACTTTGGGCGACCTTGCTCAGTCCGACTTGTGCAGAAATTTGGGAAGCTAAGGTAAAAGCAACTCCCATGATAAGCAGCAAAAGTTTTATATATTTCATCGAATTTTTCTCCTTATACAAAATTATCGGACCACCAGCAATTTTTGATAGGCAGTTTCCCCATTCGGCTTCTGGAAAACGGCAATATAGACGCCACTGCTAATGACTTGCTGATTACGGCTGATCATATCCCAGAATTCATATCCTGAACTTACTGAACTCTCGTGCTCGATCTGTTGCACCAGATCACCGCTTTCTGTAAAAATTTTGATCGTCACTTTGCCGGGGAGATTATAAAACTGGATACCCCGTTGATCTGTCCATCCCTGAAGTTCGAGGAGGGGATCGTTAATATTATAAGGATTTGGCACAATTCGAATTTTTGTTAAATCATCCTGCGAGAAATGGGGTGGATTAATCCAGTAAATGTTGGGAACCAGTACCCGGCTGCTATAGATGATTTTCCCCCGGCTTAATGGATCAGCATTGGGATCATTTTCGCTGATTTTAGCTTTTGCCTGGATATAATAATAGTACTGCGCCCCTATCAGCACCTTTTTATCCACATAGAGATGTTCGGATGCTCTATCTTCCGGACCAGATGAGTAAATTTCCTCAAAAAAGACTGTATCCATATTGGAAAGCCGCCGCATAATGCGATAACCGGCGAAATTTGCCATATTTTCGGCTTCCAGGTCTGCCCATTTTATTTCCACGCCGGTTCCCAAACCGGTAATATTGATCTTTGAAGGAGGTGGTGGTGTCATCGGGATTTTATAATCATGATCAAAATTCCATTTTGCCCGCCAGGCACTTTTCAAAAGTGAATCGATACCCGTACTCAGCCAACGATCTTTCCGCATATCCATCTCGGTCGCATCCAACGGAAATACAAAATTCGATGGAAAAAATCCGGTTCGGGCATCGGGAATTCCGATTGGATCCGTCAGCGTCTCTTTCAGCCACTTGTTACCAATTTCTTTGGCCTTTTCCAGACTGAGACCTGAATAGCCGCTGGCAACTGCCAACCGGATTTTTTGTCCCGGTGCAAAAGTATATGGCCCAAAACTGCTGTACATTTTGGAGTTATTACTTTGTTGCGTACCGGCGGGGTGATTGGCATAATCGGCGGTTCCCAATTCATCGGTATTGGCGGCATGATGCGTCTCCGGCCAGGTGCTCCCGCTCATGGGGAAAAAATCGGAATAAGCCCCCCGAATCGCCCAGAAATTTTTATCGCCAAACTCATCCCCTTCATTATTATAGGGGAAAAGGTTGCTTTTTCCCACATAGGTCACTTTGGGCTGCAGAAAATCATCTTCGTCTTCGGCTGAATTTGTAAAAGGCGCTTTTGAAGCATGGAGAATCGAATACCAGATAAATTTCTGATTCAGTAATCTGCCACCCTGTGACGGCGCGGGTGCTCCCATATTATCACCCGGTACCAGCGGATCATCGGCGCTGTACTCAGAGAAAACACGTAAAGTATCCCCGACCCGGCCGCCATAATAGTGCTGCCAGGTGGTTGCGGTGTTAAATCGTTCACCTGCGGCAGGAGAAGGATTACTGCCACTGGAACGATAGGTGTTGGCGCCATTTGATTCGATATTGATATAAAAATTCTTCAAAGTATCTTCGCTGACATTGATGAAGACCACATCCACAATTACATAATCATTATTGAAATTTTGGGACCAGGAGAGAATCTTTCGCTCAAGCTGCACGCCCATAATATTTTCTGTCGTCACTTCAATTAACTGATCACAAGTGAGTTCGCCAAATTTTCCAGGATCGTGGATTCCAAAATTTTCCAGTTCAACCGCCTTAAAATCCGTCATTTGATCCGGATATTTATAGCGAATGTAATTCTTCATTGGCTGAATCACTTTTCCACGCGGCATAAATTCATTCGTTGGCCCATAAATCGCCACCTCGTGCAGGGTATCAATCGGATCTACCCAGTTTGTAGCGATCAGACGAAATCCGGCCCCGGTCCATACATCCTGCTCCTGCCCCCGGATACCCAGAATGTCATAATCATTCGGGAAAAAGCCAGCGCGATAATCAAAATTGCCTTTATCCCCATTAGCCGTCACGCCGCACCAGACATGCCCCATCTTCATCAGGGCGGTTTCCAACTCGGGTTGTTTCTGAGCTTGAATAGTCTGAATGATGAATAACAGAGAAAAAACAAAAATAAACTTTGCATTAAAACATGGGGCTTTTCTATTTTTCCAAAATTTTTGTCGTATATTCATAAAAGACTCCATTTTTTTGAACTCACCCCCTGGCCCCATAGCCGTCAGGTTAAGGTGATAACAAATTGAAAATTAAGAACTAAGTTGAAT
>DYKB01000050.1 GCA_020722815.1 Caldithrix sp.
TTTTTGCCACCAGGTCGATGATGAGTTCATGCTCGATATTATCAAAGAAACCTTTTACGACTGAGCTCATATCCCTTCGGCTTATGCGCGTTGCGCGGCGTTTTTGGTGCGACGAAGCCTGTTTTTTAGGCTCGCAATCCCATCGTTAAACAGCGGGGATTGCTTCGTCGCACAAAACGCTCCTCGCGCCATGACAGTACCGGCGGCTTCTACGGACAGATACTAATTAATATGGCTTTTGGTCACTGAATGGAGCTCATAATTTCGTAAATCAAATTCAAAATCATCATGTACCAGATGGACAATTCCGCGTGGCTTAACCACAACATCGCCTTCAGAATTATTTAGCGAGGCTTGATCAATCAAAATTGTCGGCGAAGTTCCACAAAAAGTCAGATTTCGTCGTTCGTTCAGAAAAACAAAACCATCGGAATCTAATAAAATTCCCAGTTTTGCTGCTTTCTGATGTAATGCCTGGAAAAACTGAGCCAGTTTTTTACTGATTTCTTGCTCGGAGGTTGTTAAATTTGGTATAAGGACCGCACCTTTTAAATAATTTAAACCATCAATTGTTGGTACTGCGGATTCCCTGGAAATTTCATCGGCAGTCTTCTGCAATATCCACCTGCCAGCCAGTTGAATTGCACTGCCCACCAGACCAAGTGGAATTCCAGCATTCAATCGACTGCGGAACGCTTTTGCGACAGGATTACCTGATCGTAAATAGTTTATGATGTACCCGAGATTATTACCAACCAGTATAATTCCGGTACTTTTTTTAATTTGGGAGGTTTGAATTTCGTACTCGTGTTTGTTATCATTTAGCGTGATAACCGCTAATTCGGAATGACAAATATGACGAAGCGAGTTGCTAAATTCCAGTGCCAATTCATGAAACTGTTCACCTGACAGGATGGTCAGATTCCCAACTTCCGGACACAACCTTTTTATCCCCTCCGAAATAGGTCTGTTTCCTGACTGGGTTGTGGAATCATCATGATTTTTTCCAAAAAATACCAGCGGATTTCCTGGAAGGGAAAATTTGTGCTTTAGTTCCCTCTCTGTTGGGATAGAGTGAGCAAAATCGATTTCAAGATTAGTCAGATTAAATTTCGCGCCTGCCGGAATTTGATAGAAATTAAGATGAGTATATTCCGGTGGTTTTGGAAATTCAAATCGAACTTGTGATTTGGATGTCGGAATAAGCATATTTACCTGACCGTCCCCAATAACCTGTCCAATCGAATTGGCATCGATAATTAACGCAGTCTGCGCATCAATGGCAATGCTTTTGACTCGTTTCGATTTCTGAATCGCACAACGTGCCATCAGCGGGAGCAGTCGTAAAAAGCTGTCAGAACGATTAAAATCCGTATCAATCACTGAATTTGGGACCAGTGGAATGAAATTTTCTTCCAGGATTAACGATTGGATAAATGGATTTTTAAATAAATTAGCAGGATTATGCGTTCCATTTTTATAAAAAAATGAAATTTCACCCAAAATACTCGCTCCGGATGCTTCACCCACAACGATTTTTCCATTTTGATAAACATTTTGAATGGTCTGGATGAGCAAGCTTTGTTTCCATAAGTCAAAATAGGCGGATTTAGGACTTTCAAGGATCAAAAGAACTGAAAATGAATCAAGTTGCTCACATAACGTGAATGCATTGGCCTTGGCTGGCGTGTCGAATACAAAAGAATTTACATTTTTTGCGCCCAATTGCAGCAGATAAGATGATAATGGGTTCTCCTGAGATTCGGCTGAAATCAATGCTATGTTCTCCCCCTCGGAAAGTCGAACAATTTCCTGACAAATTGCGTCTGATCCTGAATTTCCAGGAATAATTTTTCCACCGGTTAAAATAAGCGTTCCTTGTTCATGATTTTCGTTATAAATCATTTTTCGTTCCTTTGATGTATCTTTTAAGATGAACTGGCTTTACTTCAATGAATGCGCCCGGAAACATATCGCATTGGAATGATTCAACCTGACTCATCCTTATTTGAATTGACATACCGGTTTTAGACAGATTATCCCGTTCCGAAAATAAATTAGCCAGCATGCTTCGTCAGTTCATGGCCAAAAAAAAAACCGCTTCAGAGGGATGGAGCGGTTTTTTTATTAAAAAAAATTGTTATAAAAATTTAACCGCCACTACACAATATAGTACGCCCTGCTGGCATGGACATCACGTCTTTTTTTATTGCCTGATAATTCTGATCTTGAAATGGTTTGGCGGTTAGCTGCATCTTATTTTAGCGCGTAAAAAAATTTTTAGTTATTTCTCAATAGTTCGTTTAAATTTAGGAAAATAGCTTATGATGGATGATTACAAAAAATGTGCCGTTTGCATAAATATGCAAAATAATTTAAAAATATTCACAATTGAATTCATATTTAGTTTAACGCAATTATCTCTCGAAAAGTTTCACTTTTCCAGGGCGTGATATTTGGAATAAATTTTGCAAAAGATGATGGCTAAATTTTAGTTAGCTGGATTAAGTTATTGAACTTTTTAAAAATATAATTCAGCTTATTCAGGGCTGGTAAAAAATATTCCCGGCCTTGAAGCTTAATGTATCGGCTTTAGGATAATTTAAAACACCGGTTCATGATAATATCTATATTTTAACCATAATTAGTGTCGGTCCGCAAACGCACTCGGTACTGTCATTGCGAGGAGCGTTTTTTGCGACGAAGCAATCTCCGCTGTTTAACGTTGGGATTGCTTCGGCAAAAAACGCCTCGCAATGACAGGTCTTGGTGTTTTCGGACAGACTCTATATAAGTGCAGAATTCAATATAAATTATTCTGCGCCATGATAAGGATAATGGAATATCCTGAACGAAAATTATTCAATGCTTTCAGGTGAAACAAGTTCGTGCACCTTTATAAGGAGAATAAGTGTGAAAAAAATAGTCGTATTAATCCTCATTATTGGACTATTTTCTGGTTGTGCAACTTCTCGTTACCAACGGGGAGACCGTTTGTTAAAACAAGGAACCGGCCAGCAGGCTTTAAAAGAATATTCGACAATTCTACATGCCGATAAACGTAAAAATGGAACATATACCGATATTCGGGCACTACTGGGTGCTGCTTCGGCATATTATCAAATGAAGAAATATGATCGGGTTCAACGCATGTGTAAAATAATCTTAAAAATAGATCCCAGAAATGCTGGTGCCTTATTTTTAGCTGGAAGTAGTCTGGAACTACTGAATAAAAAAGAAATTGCCTATAAATTTTACAAGCAATACACGAAAATAGATTCAGGTGATCCGTATCGCCCTTTGCTTGAGGCAGGATATCGGGCATTTTTGGATGAAGAATTGGCACGAAATATCCGGGGGCGAATTCGACGGGAACGCGATATTAAATCGGAGCAGATTTCAGAAAATTCCCTGGTCATGCTTTATCTCGTCAATTCGGATGACAATCCTGAAATTGAAGCGCTAAGCAAGGGTCTGGTTGAGATGATTAATCAGGATCTCAAAAAAATTCCCAAATTGAAAGTGGTCGAACGGGAATATGTCCAAAAATTAATGGAAGAATTACAGCTCGGCATTAGAGATTTGACCGATCCGACAGTTGTTCCGCGCTTCGGTAAATTACTTGAAGCCCGAAATGTTATCACGGGTGGTATTACAACCAGTGGTGCGGATTTACATATTACTATCAACATTATTGATATTCTCGGTGGCAAAAATTATGAGGTCGAAAAATATTCAGGATTGATGGAAAATGCTTTAAATATTCAAAAAGATATTGTATTGGGAATTTTAAGTCAATTAAATATCGAACTGTCACTGGCCGAACAGGAGCAACTACTCATTATTCCAACTCAAAATTTTGAAGCTTTTGGCCATTATGCCATTGGAATTGATTTGATGGATAAACAACAATATGGAATGGCTTCTGCCAGTTTTAATAAAGCCCTGATGTTTGATCCAAATTTTTCCCTGGCGAAAGAAAAATTAACTGTCGTGAGTACCATGAGTGCCTTGAGAGGGGAAGGTTCAATTTTCGAGGTGATGGCCAGTGCCTATTCCAGTCCAAAAAGTGGATCAAACAGTGCTTCATGGGCTGCCGGTGGTAATCTGAGCGGTGGCACGCTGGATCGACTCAATCGTACGACATTTTTACTTGATTTGGGTATCGTTCCCGGCCGTGAGACCCGGAATGAAGCGACGCAATTGACAGATTATGGAATTCAATTGCAGCGACAAAAATTGCCCGATCCCCCCAATCCACCAGGTACAAATTGAGGATTTTTAAGTAGATTGTTCCACTGGTGTTTTTATCCATTTAGGATGCACGATAAATCGTTGTTGTTTCAATTAATTGAGTTTTTAAATCCGATGGAAATGATTCTCCTTGATTTTTAGAGGCTAATTATGAATTTATTAAAATATTTTTTGTTTATATTTGTAACTTTTTTAAATATTTCATCTGTATTTGCACAAAATACAGCCCCTGTGGTGAGTAACGTCCATGCTGAACAGCAAGCAAAATCACACAAAGTGGATGTGACCTATGATGTCTTCGATGCAGAGGGAAAACCACTGTTTGTAACAATCCAGGTTTCAGCCGATGGTGGGGAGAATTATACTATTCCGGCAGTTCATCTTTCTGAAAGTGCTGGTTATGGCATCATGTCCGGTACCGGAAAGCGGATTGTTTGGGATGCTGGTCAGGATTATCACGAGCAGTATGGCAGCAATTTTAAAGTGAAAGTCATTGCCATCGATGCACCGATTGGGAAAATGGTGCTGGTTCCCACTGATACTTTTAGTATGGGGAGTAATTCCAGCCTGGACGCCTTCAAACCGCAGCATAAAGTGACGATTAGCGCCTTTTACATGGGTGTAACAGAAATTACGAATATTGAATATAAACAGTTTTGTGATGCAACGAATCGAGCTTATCCAAATGTTGAAGAGGAACTAACCTACTTTTTAAACAGGCCAGACTACCCTGTTGTCAATATCAACTGGTTCGATGCCATTGCGTACTGCAACTGGCGTAGTGAGATAGAAGGTTTAACTCCCTGTTATAATTTAAGTAACGGGGCTTGTGACACGACGAAAACCGGCTATCGTTTACCTTCCGAAGCAGAGTGGGAAATGGCCGCGCGGGGAAAAGTTTTTGGAAAACAATTTCCCTGGGGATCAGATACGTTTAAATCCGATTCATGTAATCACCAAAATTATGATGGTTCGCTAAAAGCCAAAATGGCCGTATTTGAAAATAGTCACGGTCCAATGCCTGTCGCGAGTTTTAATCCAACGGGATTGGGTTTATATGATATGACTGGAAATGTGAGTGAATGGTGCAACGATTGGTATGATGCTGAATATTATACGGGAAGTCCGCAAAAAAATCCCATGGGCCCGGGGAGTGGCAGTGAAAAAGCCTCGCGAGGCGGGGATTGGAGACGTTCCGCCGAATATTTACGCGTCTTTCATCGGGACAACAAGAAGCCGGATAGCACCAGCCTTCTTTTTTATCGCGGATTTCGGCTGGTTCGGCGCGCCAGATAAGCTGATTTGATTTCAGGATGAAATTTAACATGAGGTGAGGATGACATGTATTACCAGCTTTCAGTAAAAATAAAATTTTTAACGTTTATATTTTGGGGTTTCTTTTTCATATTTGGGAGCATGAGTGCGCACGCTGAGGTCGGATTTGGGATCAGCAATGTTTTCAAGCTGGATACCCGCGAAAATATCCCGCCCGATGGTCCCTGGCAAATTTTAACCAATAAAGGCGATTCATTTAATGAAGACCTGCTGATCGATAATTTGGGGAAGGTTTGGGCCTTTTATATGCTTGAAAAGGGTAAGGGCAAGCCGGTTTATATGAAAATTATTCGACCCAGTGGTTATGTCTATAAACCTGAGGAACAAATTGGGACTTCCTCAACCACCGTGGCTTATGCGCGACAAAGCATCCGGGCAGTCTTGAATCCAGTAACAAATGAGGTATGGGTTGCCATTCAGGGAGATCAGGGAGAAAATGGCAGTTATTTTTTAATTTTTGATTCAACCGGAACCCAAAAAGGACAAAAACAGGTGATTCAAGGCGATCCGGGGGTCTATTTTCCCAAATTAGCCTGTGATCAAGATGGCAAAATGTGGTTTATCTGGCAAACGGATTCGGTTGGTTCCGGCACCTCAATCCCGCAATATTCCTGTTACGATAGAAACGGGACGAAGATGTATGGCCCAACGAATGTTCGAAATGTAGGGCCGACAACCGGCACTGATATTGTCATAGACAAATTGAACCGTATCTGGTTCATTTACGAACGTGGAAATACACATCTTTTTACCCGGATTGTTAATAATGATGTCACGCAGACTGAATTTCAGGTTGAAACAACGCGGCATCAGGTTGCCGATCCCTTTTCCTTTAATATTCAGCGGATAGCATATTCTGACACTGCCAGTAATCGGGTCTGGATTCTGGCAAAAAATGCCGCCTACAGTCAGCAAAAAATATTAATTTTTGATCTGGACGGTGATCCGGTTGGAGTGGTTGAGGGTGTGGGTAATGTTAATTTTGCAGCGAATGAACTGGATCGTCTGGAAATTGTTCAGGAAAATTCATCAAATTACCGAATGGGGGAATTTAATCCTTCAAATGGGAATCCATTCACCAAACCATCCTATGCCATACTATTTTCCGGTGTTCATTCCTTTGTCCGTAATGGACTGGCGTTTAATCGTCAATATGGCCAGGTAAAAGCCTATCTGGTACAAACTGATAATAGCACCACTAAATTCTATCTTAAACGAATTGTCAATGCACCGGATCTGGCGACGACTCCCAAATTTATTAATTTTGGGCCGATTCGAATTCGCAGTCAGAAATCTGAAAAAGTACTTCTTGAAAATCGTGGAACAGCACCTTTGAATATTAGCAATATCATTAGCAGTAATAATCAATTCCTGGTGGACAAAACAAGTTTCGTTCTTGCTCCAGGCGGCTATGATTGGCTGAATGTCATTTTCCAGCCTGAATTAATTGATAATATTCAAGGAGATTTGACAATTTATAGCAACGATCCGGACTCTTCTCAATATAAACTCCCCCTCGAAGGAGAAGGGAGAGATTATTTAACGCAAAAGATTGTTCTGCTTTCGGATACATTATTTTTTGGCACAGTTCCCACTTCCAGTTTTCAACAGATGCAACTGGGAATCAAAAATGAAGGTGAAAAAGATTTACGGATTGATAGTCTCAAATTTTTCCACCAGGCCTATTCTGCGCCAAAAGATACACTACATGTGCGACCTGGTCGAACTCGGGAATTAACAGTTAATTTTAAGCCAACAGTGCCTGAATCAATCAAAAGTACACTGAAGATTTTTCATAATGATCCCTTAGTCGGTGGAATAAGTTTTGTCGAATTAATAGGGGTTGGTCGTAAACCAAATTCGCAAAAAATATTTATCGAACAGAAAGAAATAAATTTCGGTGATGTTGCGATTGGTGAATCAAAAACCCAGTCGCTTTCGATTCAAAATAAAGGTGAATTGCCACTTCAGATAACAAATGTTCAGGCTTCGCAAACATATTTTAAGCCGCTTCAGCTCGAATTAACCCTTCAACCGGGTGAAACAGCCCCGATCGATATGATGTTCAGTCCGCAGGCAGTGGATACCTTAAAGGGGAAATTGACCATAACCTCAAATGATCCGGAGACACCGAAGATTGATGTTAACCTCATTGGGGTGGGTAAAAAGGTTAATAAGCCAGATATCTGGACTTCTACCGATACGCTTTATTTCGGAAGTGTTAAAGTTGGCAGGAGTCGTTCGCAACTCTTAAAAGTTCAGAATAACGGTGATAAGACATTAACGATTTCCAAATTAATGATGTTTGGTTCACAGTTTACTTTTAACAGCGCAATGGAATTTTCTTTAGAACCGGCTGCATATCACTGGATTGAAATTTCCTACCTGCCGGATACATTGGCGCTGCAGAAGGGCTATTTGTTGATCTTTAGTAATGATCCGGATACTGATACCTTACGAATTGGTCTGGCTGGTCAGGGAGTTGAAACCAGTCCGCCGCAAATTAAGGTCGAACCTTATGAATTGATTTTTGATACAACCGCAATTGGCCAGGAAAAGTCTCTATGGCTGCATATTACCAATACCGGTGACGAAGTTTTACAAATTGAGAAGATTTCTACCACTCGAAATCAATTTAAAGCGAATTCGAGTGGATTCTCAATCCTCACCAACCAACCACATTATTTGACAGTCACTTTTAAGCCAGATCCGATTGGGTTGGTAGATGGTAATTTACTTATCATCAGCAATGATCCGGTTCTGGATACACTCAAAGTAAATTTAACCGGTGTCGGGAGAGCGCCGCATCCGGCGAAAATTTATCTGACCGGCAGTCTGTTTGATTTTGGCACCATTGGTGTCGGAAAGAGTGAGACGCAAATTATTCTCGTTTCCAATCGGGGTGAAGCCCCGCTCACGATTGAAAAAGTTGAATCGACTGATCAGCAATTTACCTGTCCGGTAAAAAATTTGACAATCCCGCCTCAGGGGAGTGACTATTTGCCTGTTGTTTTTACACCAGGTTCCGTTGGGAGTGTCAGTGCAGCCGTAAAAATATATAATAATGATCCGACAAATAATCAAAAAACAATCACTGTACGCGGAACTGGTCGTTCTCTTTATCCTGCACTGATTTCGGTTTCTCCAGAGCAGCTTAATTTCGATACTGTCCCCATCGGCCGACAGCTTGAAAAAAATCTCTGGATTTTTAATAAAGGTGAACAAAAATTATCAATTACCAAGATTCAGATTTCCGACCAGCAGTTTACGGCGCCAGCAGGATCGTATACTATCGACGCCGGTAAATTTTTAGCGCTACCAGTGACTTTCAAACCGACAAAAACGGGTCAGACAAATGGTCATCTATGGGTCTCCTCAAATGTCAATCCGGATGAACCTGTTGATATTGCCTTAACCGGTGTGGGTCGGGAATTAAATCCTGCCCAGATATCGGTCAAACCTGAATATTTAAATTTCGGTAGTGTGCCCGTTAATGGCCACCTTTCGAAAAATTTATATATTTATAACAATGGTGAAGTACCATTGAATATTTCCCAGATTTATACTGAAAACAATCTGTTCTCGGTTAATGCCAGTGTTTTCACAATTAATCCAAATCGTTCGCAGTTATTAATTGTTACTTATTCCCCGACACAATTGACTAGAACGCAAACAAATTTGGTATTAATTAGCAATTCATCGAAAGATAGCACGTTGAGAGTTCCCCTGGACGGTCAGGGAAGAGCCGCCTATCCACCTCAAATGGTAGTCAGACCCGATACAATCAATTTTGGATCGGTTCCTCAATATCGGGAGAAGACTTATGCTATTGAAATTCAAAATTCCGGAGAGGTTGCGCTGAACATCAATCGAATTCGCTCCGGCGATGATGAGTTTGCTATTCCGGCGGATGAAAATAGTTTTGAATTACAGCCGGGACAGAAACGGTACGTATCGGTTAAGTTTAATCCGTATAAAATTCGTGATATCAATGTCCCGATTACCATTGAAAGCGATGCCCCGACGACGCCTGAAAAAACGGTTTATCTGATTGGTGAAGTTCGAAAATTAATTCCGGCAAATATTGCTTTTGAACCGGAAAATGTTGTTTTTGAATCTACCGGAACTGGATTCTGGGTATCGAAAATTATTCAGGTGAAAAACACGGGTGAATCGTCTTTGAATATCCGAAATATTAAATCGAATAATGAAAAATATATATCTACCAAAATATACAAAATGGATATTCCCCCGGAAAGTTCGCAACCGCTGGAAATAATTTTTGCGCCGGCTGAAGTAAAAAAGTATGAAGCAATATTGACTTTCGAAAGCAATGCCAGCGACAAACCGGTTGCTGATTTACCAGTTGAAGGTACCGGCCGGGAGAAAATAAAACAGCAAATAATTATTAATCCAGATACACTCAGTTTTGGAACCACTGGTGTCGCGCGTTCGGTTAACAGGTCTTTCACGATTTCCAACCCGGGTGAAAGTACGCTCATTATTAATAATATTCTTTCATCCAATGAACAATTTCAGGTTGATAGCACCAGTTTTAAAATAGATCCTTTACATTCCCGGCAGGTTCAGGCGATTTTCCATCCCACAGCGGTTGGAAATATCAATGGAAGTTTGACGATCTACAGCAATGATCCCGCTAATTCCCAAAAACAGCTTGCACTCAATGGTACTGGCCGTGACCTGATATCGCAGCAGATAGTCGTGACACCAGATACACTCAAATTTGATTCAGTCAATGTCGAGCAATCCCGACAATTGGCGCTCAATGTCTGGAATTCCGGTGATTATCCGCTGGTCGTATCCAAAATACATTCGGGTGATAAGCAATTTCAAGTAACCGATACGACTTTTACAGTAGAATCTGGTCAATCGCATGCCGTACCGATTACTTTTCAACCGAACCAGATGGGTTCCCTGAGTACTTTGTTGATTATTTATAATAACGATCCGGAAAAACAGGTGCTTGAAATTCCCGTGACAGGAATTGGCCGGCTGTTAAATGAGCAGCGAATTACCTTGGATTCCGATACGCTGGCTTTTGGAGCCGTCCCGATTGGTGAAATTTCACGACAAAAAATCTGGGTTACGAATCTTGGGGAAAAAACGCTCAAGATTGATAGCGTTTTGATTTCCAGAACCTATTTTACGGTGGATGATAATACCTTTGATGTCGCGCCGTTGTCCAGCCAAGAACTGTGGGTCTCTTTTAAGCCCGTAAATTATGATACAATTCGGGCGCGGATGACGATTAAAAGTAATGATAACGTTGAACCTACTGTCCATATTGGGCTTTCAGGATCCGGCCGCGATCTCTTAACACAAAAAATTGATGTTTCTCCTGATTCATTAAAATTTAACCCCGTCGGTTGGGGGGAATCACACAGTAAACCGATATACATACGAAATGTTGGGGAAAAATCGCTGGTCATTAGTGATATCATAATTTCTGATACCACTTATTTTAAGATTAAAGCAAATGGTATGACGATTCCGGCGAATAAATCCGAGATAATTTATGTAACCTTTTCACCCAAACCAATCGGTGCCGATTCAGTTCAACGGGAATTTGATACCGTTCTATCAATTTTTAGCAATGATCTCACGAATCAGGAAAAACAAATTATTCTGGTTGGCACTGGTCGCCCCCTTTCGGGACCAATCATTAACAGTCCGGTAGAAGATATCAACTTTGGGACAATTCCAGTTGGTCGTTCCATCAGTCGAACTGTCCGCATTCATAATCTGGGTGAACAACCGCTGATTATCTCCAATATTGAAATTCAGACAGAAAATTATCAGGGTCAATTCGAAATCAATAAAAAAGGAACGACAATTCAGCCAAATTCTGGGGCAGACATTCTTGTTAATTTTGTTCCAACTCAGGTAAATAATATTCAAACGAAATTAGTCATTAGCAGTAATGATATCACCAATCCGGCATATTTTATCAAAATTGTCGCCGCATCAATTGAATATGCCGGACCAAAGATTGTTGTGCGACCGGAAAAAATCAATTTTGGGTCACTCCTGGTCGGTGCCAAGCGCGTCCTTTCTACTTATATTTATAATGAAGGCCCTAAAAAATTAAAAATCACGAATGTAACTTCCACCGATGCGACCCATTTTAAACCCAATGTTCCGATTTTTAATATTCAGCCAGGTGATAGCAGTCGTTTGGATATTACTTTTCATCCGGATAACGTGGGCGAATTCAACGCCAGTATGATTTTAAATTCCAATGATGAATATAACAGTAATATTTTGTTGCCATTATCAGGTAAAGGGGCACGTGACTCGTTGGGACAAAATGTGATGGCTGATATGAATTGGTCTGATCACACCACGCCTTTCACCGCCACTTTCTTATCAGGTAAAAAGCAAGTTTGGCTGATTAAAGATTTCGAAATTTATCAAAAAGTATCCGCTGCCGTTTTAAGATTAGCGTATCATGAAGTGATTAAAGTCTATCTTAATGGAATTTTGATTCTGGATGGTTCCAACGATGTTCAAGTATTTAATTACTGGAACAAGGAACTCATTAATCTGCAAAATTACCTGATGTATGGTCGAAATCGCCTGGCGATTCTGGTACAGGCCGACGATTCACAACCTGTTTTTGATGCTGAACTCATCCTTAACAGTTCAATCCAGGCGTTTAAAACTAAAAATTGGTGGTATTACGTCGGCGATGCGGCACCGGTCATGGCCGGAACAGGAAAAACCTGGACTTATTATGAATACGGCTGGACGAAATTAGACTCGGTTGTGGGACATTGGACTTTTCAGGAAGGGATTGGCGATACCCTTTACGATCAAAGCCCTTATGGACGCCGGGCAATTTTATTTGACACAAAATGGGTTCAGGGACTGGCCGGATATGGCCTGGAGTTCAATGGAACGACCAGTTATGTTAAAATGGAAGCTAATATCAATACGCTCCCGCTGGCGATTCAGATGTGGATTAAGCCAACCGCCGCAATTACGCAGCGCCAGGTACTCCTGAGTAATGCCGGGGCAGGCGGTTATGGTCGTGGATTTTATATTACCGCTGATTCGCTGGTGGTGAATTATTATAATGGTCGCTATCGGGTTCCTTTTAGCTTCGCAGCCAATAAATGGTATTTTATATCAGTCAAATATGTGTCGGATTCAATTTATGTCTATCTCAATGGAAATGCTGCTGGAAAATATAAATATGGTACCAATCAGAAAGAACCCACGGGTTATAGTTACTGCTATCTTGGTAAATATACATCGGCCAGTGCGACCTTTAGACCCTTTAAAGGCATTGTTTCTGATTTACAGCTTTATAATATCTCCAGGCTGTCACAATCAGTGCCCGCTGTGGTAAATGTTGTTCTGGTCAATTCAGTCAAAGCAACTGCCGGTTCAGAAGTAACAATGGAATTCAAGCTGGATCCAGCCATTTCGCAGATACAAACGGGCGGTTACATTAAATATCGAATTGGTGGAAAAAAACAGATAAAGTTTAAATCAATCGCCGTGGTGAATGATTCACTGGCCAGAGTGAACTTACCCGCAGAAGACGTCACCATCAGTGGATTTGATTATCGGATTAATCTGAATACCAATTTAGGAGCAATTAATTATCCCAAAGGCCCCGATTCCACCAAAATGGTCTGGCAAATGGTTCAGACGGTTGGCGAAAAATCACCCAATCAGGTTCCAAGCGATATCTATTACATGTTCTCGGTCCCTTACGATTTGGGAAACAAGACCGTTGCGGCGGTATTAGGAGATGATCTCGGTATCTATGATCCGTTTAATTGGCGTGTTCTCCGCTGGCGTTCGGCTTCCAATACTTCCGGTCGTTATCTGGAATACGAAGAGGCTGGCTGGAAAGATGATGAAGAAAATTTCACTCGTGGTAATGCCTTCTGGACAATTGCATTCGATCCACCTGAATTTTATGATGCTGATAGTGGCTATTCCGCCGAAAATGCATTACCGCATCAAGTAAAATTAAATCCCGGCTGGAACCAGATTGGTTGTCCCTTTCCATATCCCGTAAGTTGGGATTCGGTGACCAATCGCGAACATGTTTCTTCGCTGTATTTTTATAATCATGAAATACGCGGGTATGAAGTTGACCATAAAACACTGGTTCCGTGGCAGGGCTATTTTGTCAATAATAATTTATCTTATCAATTGACAATTGAAATTCCAGCCCGGGAAGCTGCGATCGCACTTCAGAAAGTAACACCAGTTCAGCAATTTGCCCTTGAAAATAATCAATCCGAGATGGTGCTCAATCTGGCTGCAAAATGTGGCTTATATCATGATGGTGATAATTTGGTTGCTGTTACTCAAAATGCGGCCAATGGCTGGGACCCTGCCGATGCGTATGAAGCGCCGCCGATTGGGAATTATATCAGTGTCTGGTTTGACAATACAAGCTGGAAAGAAAAGCCAGGGGCGTATACCTTTGATATTCGCCAATCCGGCCAGCGTGGATATGTCTGGAACATCGTTTGTGAAGCCAGCGTCACCGGCCTTGAAGAGAAGATTGAGTTTAATTTTGAGAATATTTTTGATCCAAAATCGGATCAGGAATTGTTTTTATTTGATTTAGTGGATGAAGTTGCTGTCAATTTAAAAGAAAAAAGTTATTATACTTTTGATTTGAATTCGGAAAAAAATGTAAAGCGGGCTTTTAAGCTTGTTATGGGAGATGAGGCCTTTGTGCGGGAGAATGGTGACGGCATTCCATTGGAAGAATTAACCTTTGACCTTTTGCCAAATTATCCCAATCCATTTAATCCAATGACCTCCATCCAATTTAGTGTTCCGAAAAAAACACAAATCCATCTGGCGGTTTACAATATTTTAGGCCAGGAAGTTATTGTGCTGGTGGATGAGGTATTAAAGCCAGCTCGACACCAGGTCATCTGGAATGGAAAAGATACGCAGGGATTACCGGTTTCCAGCGGCATCTATCTCCTCAAATTGAAGTCAGCAGAACAAGTTAAAACTCATAAAATGATATTAATAAAGTAATCCTATAGATCTGATTGGAGAATTTTGAATGCGTAAGCTGATGATATTTATTGTCGTGTTTCCTTTTATTGTCTGGTCGCAACAAGGGGCCAGATCCGATGCGAATCAGCGAAAGATTCGTACAACCATAGTATATCAGCAATACCAGGTGGAAAAGGCCGGAGTCCCTACAACTGAACTGTCGGTGCCAATACAGCTTTTTTGGCCTGTTAGTCCGGATTTGAATATTTTATTAATAAATACGCCGGCACTTTCGCAATATGGTGAATATGAGCTTTCTGGATTGTCCGATATTTATGTTAAAACAAATTACTTGTTTTTAAACAAAAAGGCGCTATTGGGAATTGGCCTTGGTCTTCCGTCTGGTCAAACAGAGTTGACCAAATCCGAGTTTGTGATGGCGCAATTGCTCAGTAATAATGTCCTCCGCTTTCAATTGCCAGTTTTTGGTCAGGGATTTGGTGCAAATATAGGATTTTG
Source organism: Caldithrix sp. (assembly GCA_020722815.1). Taxonomy (GTDB): domain Bacteria; phylum Zhuqueibacterota; class Zhuqueibacteria; order Thermofontimicrobiales; family Sulfurfontimicrobiaceae; genus DYKB01. Next base: position 15,109 of record DYKB01000050.1, read on the forward strand.
CTTTGCGCATTCAATGAGCGATAACTTCAATGTTGGGTTTGGATTAACTTATATTTTCCGAAGCAAATACAAGCCAGTGGAAGATAGTTTCGACGATTTTGATCCGGGTGATATTTTTAGTTTAAATGGCGGCGTTGATTTTAAGGCGCAAAAAAATATGAAAATATATTTTGATATTGTACATACCCTGTATCTTAAGGACAAAATTCGCGGCCGGGAGACTTTCGGTTCCGGTTCAAAATTGAGTATCGAAGCCGGTTTCTTTTATCAACAGGAAATGTATTCTATTTTGGCCAATGCCAATCTCAGACAACGAGGAAAAAATGAATATTGGACGGGAACCAGCCTGGAGCCCGAATCAAAGAATTCAAATGGTCCGCAACTGGAATTTGACGGAACGTTTCGGTATTTTCTGAATGAGCAAACCGGCGCCCTTGGATTTGCCGTCTTGCGTGCTTATGGTGAGAATGATTATCGAACTGGTGATGCCGCAATTGGTGGATTGGGTGTTGGTATCGATCATGCACTTTCAACGCAATTTACAGTTGATGCTGGATTAAAATTTTATTTTGGTCGTCTGGGAGGTGGTAAAAATGCGAAAGGCATTACTGGGTATGAATTTCTGGTCGGAGGTTCGGCCTCTTTTTAATTGTTTATATTCCGCTGATAAAATTTGTTTGGTAATTTCGATTGCGACATCCACTTAATGAGGCCAATCGGCGTAAAGTAAATATGCCCTTCTTAACCGTAAACTTTTTACCGCACGTTGAAAATTCACATTAAGACCAGGCTAAATCCCCTCACTTCAATCTTCTTCTGATGGGAGCGGCTGAGGGCCGATTTTGCCTCATAAAAAAGGGCACGGTAGCGAAATTAATCTTACGTCAATTGACAAGAAACCACCTGGCTTTTTCAAAATTAAGCAAATTCCATTTTTGCATATTGGATTCAAAATTGATTTTATGCTGATAATTAATTGATATTAATTAAATTGGCTATTCGATAATCAGAATGCTGCTTACAAAAATGAAAGCATAAGTTACAAAATAGGATTTATTACTTATCAAAATTTAGTTTCAAATGACGAAATTGGTCATTAACGTGAATTATCATTCAATAAATTTTATTTACCTCGTCAATTGCTTCTCCTGTTACGATCACATCATTTAAAATCTTCAGGTTCCAACATTTTTAGTGACGATAATTGATACAAGTTCTGTTCCAAGTTGATACATTTATTAAAAATATTATAAAATAATACTGTATTTGCTAATTAGTAAAAATTTAAATTCATAATTTTATTTTAAATTTTATGCGATAGTAACAAAAAAATTATATGATCAATTTTCCCCGCGCATTTGCTTTTTAAATCTAAAATTATACAGCAAAGTGCCTGTTATCAATAGAAGGGTATATTATTTGCAAAAAAGAATTCCTGTTGAAAATTTCCAATCTCAGCGTGTTGAATCGATGCCTGTTTGGTAATTTATTTTCGATATCTCTTTTCTGGAAGCAGTCCTAAAATTTTATCAAAGACGAAAATACGCCATCTTAAATATAAACCTTTAAAGCTTTACGTATGGTGTAAAAATATCCGCAAAAATGGAAGAAAAATGACGGATGGAATTGAGAGTTAGCACCTCACCAAATTGTTCAATTTGACATTTTTTTGTGTTTTGGGGTGGATTATGCTAAAGGTTTAATTTTTTTAGTGGGAATGATCGTTTTACAATGGTGGAAATATAACGATAAATTAGTTTTTGACATGTTTCGGCTTTTTGGCATACGATTTGTATAAAGATAAAAAATTTTGACGTAAATGATGCTAAAAATCCAGATTCAATTACTAGCATCTGGAAAGATTCGTTTTATCAATAATAATGTAAGCGGTTTCAACCGGGATATTGGCGTTACCTGGAGAAAAAACATTACCTGAAATTACACAATGAAATAAAACTTGAAAAGAGTTCGTGATGATGAGAAAACCGACCATAATTATCGTTACAATTCTCTTATTTTTGCTTTCGCTCGCCTGTCGCGAGACATATTTGCAATCCATTGAATTTTACATGACGCAACGTGATTGGAAAAAGGCAGAAGAGGAACTGTTAAAATTGCTCCAAAAGGAACCGGAGAATGCAGAAATTCATTTTTTGCTGGGCGATGTCATGGCACATCAAAAAGAGTATCAGAAAATGGCCGAGCATTTTAATTTGAGCATGCGACTGTCCAATCGATTTGTATATAAAATTAATTATCTGACGAATCGCTATCGCATTGAAAATTATAATGCTGGAGTTTTATTACACAAGGAAAAAAAATATGCCGAAGCGATTGAAAAATTTAATTATGCGATTATCATTACCCCTGAAAATGCTGAGGCCTTTATTCAGATAGCGCACATTTATTTAGAGCAGGAAGATTTTGAAAGGGCGATTCAATACTACCTAAAGGCGATTGAATTAAATAAAAAAGATGTGATTTCCCGGAATAATCTTTCCTGGATTTATTTTAAGCAACAGGATTATCCAAAAACCATTGAGGTTTGTAAAGCGATACTAAAAATAGATAATAAACAGCTCGATTCAATACAGCGGCTGGCCTATTGTTATGATTTGCTGAATGATCATCAAAATGCCATTAAATCGTATCAACGGGCCATTGAACTGAGCCCGCGTGAAACAAAACTCTATAATAATCTAGGTATCCTGTTTTATGAGATGCATGATTATAATCAGGCAATCGGACAATTCCAGAAGGCATTGGAAATTGATAGTACTTCCATTAATATTTATAATTATTTAGGTGATAGCTACCGTAAAATTAATGATTTTGACAATATGATTAAATGTTATTCACATTTGGTTGAATTAAGACCCGATGACCGGGATGCGTGGAAAAATTTAATTTCCGCGTATGGTAATTTAGGATTGAAAAATAAAGTTGATGAAGCGTTAGAAAAACTTGAGCAGCTTTAGAATTAAAAAGGCAGGAAGGTCAGGATGCTATTGAATATTTGGAAAGGATTTCCATTTAAAAACGGGATTGGATTCGGGAGCGTACAGTTCATAATGCTGCTGTTCGTGTTCTGGCTAGCCAATCGTCTCATTTGCCCCTGTAATCTTTATGCTCAGGAGGGTACCGGTCAAATTTCTGGAATTGTGACGGATTTGCAAACCGGCGCACCCATTCAAGGAATAAAGGTTCGCGCCGAAATCTGGCCACGTATTCTAAAAGATGCGACGACTGATGCGGATGGACGATATTTGATTACCAATTTGGCGGCCGGAAATTATGTAATTTATACGATTTGTCCAAATGAGCTTTTTTATATGGACGAGGTTTATAATAATCAATTTGAAAAAGCGAATGCCAATAAAATTAAACTGAACACTGGCCAGCATGCAACCGATATTAATTTTGAGCTGGGTACTGGTGGCAAAATTCAGGGACGCGCCAATGTTACCGGAACGCAATTTCCATTAAAAGGCGTTGGCGTCCATTTTATCATGGCGAATAGTCGGACAGTTCATAGTCGCGTGATTACAGATTCTTTAGGTCAATATAAAAGCAATGCCCTGCCGCCTGGGAAATATTTTGTAAAAGCGGTCGCGTCGTCAATCGGCTTCGTATCGGCTTTTTATTCGAATACGCGTTTTCGAAAAGAGGCACTGGAAATAGAAGTCCAGATGAATCAGACTGTTCGCAATATCGATTTCCGACTTAAACGCGGGACTTCGATTACCGGAACGGTGAAGACAGAGAATGATACCCCCCTGAAAGGTGCCTGGATTGTGGTTATGCAGCCCAGTGATTCGGTATGGGCATCTGAGGCAAAATCGAATGAACGGGGTGAATATGAAGCGCGAGGTGTTGATGTCGATACAGAGGATGGTTATGCCATCGGTATTCTGGAAGCCAGTTCAGGTAATTATAAGGGTGAATTTTATGATGATAAACCCAGTATTTTGATGGCGGATCGGGTCTTTGTGACTTCTCGGGATATAAAAGTTAATAATATCAATTTTGTTTTGAATGCCAATAATATTGATACAATTTCGAATCAATATCTATCCGCCATTATTTCGGATAGATATCCGGGCTCAAGTTTAAATCTCGCCAATGTTGAAGGTTTGCCCAATACGCCGGCGGATGATGGGGCCGCGCTGCTTTTTGGTTACCCGTTATCGGATATGTCGTATACAACGCTTCGAATTGGTGGTCAGGATGTTCGTTTTGGGAGTGAACATGGGCAGAATCTTCAGGCGTTGTTAAAATCGGCGAATGGAAAAATGATCTCGCGGGTCTGGCAATTCAATGAAATTCAGGCGATTCAGCGCGTCCGGCTGGTAAATAGCACCTGGTCGGTAAATAGAGCAGAAGATACGATTTTACTCCAATATGTTTTAATCAATACCGATGCGACCAGAACACAAAATGTCGGACTGCGGATTTTGCTGGATACGATGTTAGGTTCTGACGATGGCGCGCCGATCCGGGTTCCATACTACCGCAATTATAATATGACCAACGAGGTGAGTTTTGATTTTCCGACCATCCCCCCGTGGTGGACGGCGATGGGACGCGATCCCCAAACCGGTGAGATTATTTTTTCAGCCCAGGGAACTATCAAAGGTTATGATGCAACGGTTCCGGATAAATTCGTCATTGCGAACTGGCATGATTGGGAAGAAAGCAGTTGGGATTACGACGCGAAAAAGGATAACCCCATTAAAGATAGTTCGGTGATGATGTGGTGGAATCCGCGTGATATCGCACCAGGAGATTCGCTGGTAATTAATACTTATTATGGACTCGGGGAAGGAACGCCCGATTATGCACCACCCTATCTGATACGAACCAATCCGGCGAATGGCGATGAAAATGTTGCTTTTCATCTGCCAATAGAAATTGAAATTGCTGATGCCCAGAGTGCGATTGATACTTCTTCGATTAAAACTTATATGAAAATTAATAATGGCGATTTTGAGGCCGTCGCGCGCGCCATTGATAGTGATAATATGAAGCAAGTTCGGATAATTTTGCGTCCAAAAACACCGTTGAAGTGTAATCAGGAAGTGGCCGTCCGGCTGGATCCAGTCAGCGACTTGGCAGAAGAGCCGAATATCATGCCGGCGCCGGTCGAATTTTCCTTCAGGATAATTCGGGATGTTACCGCGCCCGCCATTATCGACCATTATCCGCTGCCGAAGCAGAAAGAAGTCGCTTTAAATGAACCAATAACCGTTACCTTAAAGGATAATCTGTCGGGGATTGACTCGGCCCGGACACGACTTTTTGTTTCTGATATATTGGTTCCGATTAAATTTATTCAGAATGATTCAACAACAACATTACGCTATGAACCGGTAACCCCTTATCAAAATAATGCAACTATTTTTGTAAAAGTTCAGACACGCGATTTGGCTGATCCGGCCAATGTTATGGCTGATTCAATTTTTAAATTTTATACTTTCAGACCAGACACCAATCCGCCATATACACAGAATCATTTTCCTGAAAATCTGGCAAAAGGTGTGATTGTAACGACGCCGATTTCGGTTGAAGTCCTGGACCAGAATCCAGGCGTTGATGCAAAGTCTATTAAAATGCGAATAAATGGGGAAGAAGTTCCAATAAAAATAACAGGTGATAGTTTAAATTATCGTGTTGAATGTCAGCCGATTCCGCAATTTCGATATAATGATACGGTGAAAGTAAAAATTGATGCGTCAGATTTAGAAACCGAACCGAATAAAATGGCAACGGATTCCTGGCAATTTTATATTGCCCGCGATAATGAGGCGCCATTTTTGGCTGATTTAAGTCCGGCGAACGGGGATAGCAACCAGTCTGTAAGCGTACCGATTACTTTTTCGATTCGTGATACGATTGCCGGTGTCGATGATAAATCGATCTGGATGAAAGTTAATCATGTTTTGGTAACGCCGGAATTGGATACCAGTGATCTTAAAAATATTAAACTTACTTATAATCAGTTACAACCATTTCAATCAAAATCGAAAATCGAGTTTACGGTCTTTGCCCGGGATTTAGCCTGGCAGGCGAATGAAATGGGGCCGCTTGCTTTTCATTTTTATACAGGCGATTCCACCGATTTGCAACCGCCCTATATAACTCAACTTGTACCTGATTCAAACCAGGTGATTACGAATCTCAATACGGATATTTCATTTCATCTTCTCGATAAAATCAGCGGAGTTGATCAGAATTCAATCCAGTTACTGGTTGATGATTCGGTTGTTCGTCCGGAAATTTCCGGTAATAAGTTCGATTATTTTATTCGTTATCAAATGCCGCACAAATTCACCTACAATGAAACATGTAAGGTTGAAATAGTTGCTAAAGATTTTGCGGTGCCATCAAATAGAATGCGCTTGAAGTATCGATTTTTTACGCCGGTTGATCGGATACCGCCTGTTGTTGTGCAAACGACGCCCGCGAATAATGATACAAACGTTACCCAGCAGCCACTCATAACGATTGTTCTTTATGATGATGTTGCTGGGGTGGATACCAATTCGGTTGTGGTAAAAATCAATGATATTGAGGTAAAGCCTGTATTCGATTCAACCGCCCAGAACCTGGTTGTCAGATATCAGACGAAAACGATCTTTCAATATGAAGAATTGGTCAAAATGACCATCATGGCGGCGGATTTATCAACTCCACCCAATTCGATGAAAGAGCCGGTTGAAGTAACCTTCAGAATCAGAAAACCGATTCCAGATAAGACACCGCCGTATACTGAGGGGCACCGACCAGTACCCTTTGCCAGCGATGTTCCCATTTATCAGCAGTTCCAGGTGCATATTAAAGACGACATCCTGGGAGTGGATTCTTCTTCAATTCAAATTGAACTAAATTCGAAGGAAATTGACCCGATGATTGTGGGTAATTTGAATGATTATCTGGTGTCATATCATTTCAGGTGGAATTATAATGATAGTATTGCGGTGAAAATTGGCGCCCGGGATCTTTCTCCCGATAAAAATAAGATGACGGAGTCATATTATTTTAAAACATTGATTGATAGAACCGGTCCGGTGATTTCAAAGATAAAGCCGCTTCCCGGTAGTAACGGAGTTGCTCAAAATTCCGAGATCCAGTTTAATATTTCTGATCTTACAGCGGGTGTTGATATCCAGTCGTTCCATTTTTTAATAAATGATATTGAGATTAAAAATTATACAACGAATGGCGATTCAGCGAATTATTTAATTCAATATAAACCATTACATCCGTTCAATCTTGGTGATACGGTGAACGTGACTGTAAAAGTCGCCGATCGGGTGGTACCTGCCAATGTGACGGTGGAAAAATGGCAATTTGTCATCCAGCTTTCAGTTGATATTATTCCTCCTTTTGTGACGGATCTCTATCCTCGTGATAAGAGTGAAGATGTACCATCGAACAGCGAAATTTCATTTTATGTCCGGGATAATCAAACTGGAGTTGACAAGACGACCATAAAGTTGTTCCTGAATGGAATCGAAAAAAATATTCAAATCGATGGTGATCCGGCTGCTTTTCAGGTGCGCTATCAACCGGATCGGCCGTTTTCCAATGGTGAAAAGGTCGCAGGAGTTATTCATGCGGCAGATTTGGCAAATCCGGCAAATCCGATGCTTCCTTATCCTTTCTCATTTCAGGTTGAAGATAATTTGCCGGACCTGATAGTGAAAAAATTGGTCACAGTACCTGGTGAACAACTTAAGAAAAATGAGCGGGTTACCCTCGTGGCAGAGATTGAAAATAAATATGCATCGACCGGGAAAAGTTTCTATATCGAATTTCAGACGAACGGTCTGGCAACGGCAAAAAGTGATTCTTTGCTCCAGCCTTTATCGGCCGATACGATGATAACGATCTCGAAAATTTTTAGATTTCCTATGGGAACGCATTATTTAAAAGTTGTTGTTGATAGCCGGGATGATATTCCGGAAACTCTGGAGATGAATAATGTGAAAGAACTGGTTGTTAACGTTGAGGAAGGAAAATTTTTTGTCAAACCAAATCCTTTTACACCCAATGGGGATGGATTTAATGATGATGCAAAGTTTGATTTTTCCCAACTTAACCTGGAAAATCCACAATTAAGGCTTTTTAGTTTTGAACATCATAATTTTTTGACGATACAAAGTAATTCGACTCATCAGTTTATCTGGAACGGACGTGATGCCAGTGGTCATGAGATGCCACCGGGTCTCTACCTTTATACGCTGGAAGATGGGAAGAACGTTGCGGCAAAAGGGTACATCATTTTGGCCAGGTAAACTGGATAATTTAAGATTCGAATTGTCAAGGATTTAGCGAAGGGGGCTATTTCAGGATGAAGCAGATGAGAATTCATCAAATTAAATGGATTTGTTTGTTGTCGGGAATGTTGTTTATTCTGACGACCGGGCCGACAATTAAAGCTCAAAATATGATATTTTCCAATCCAGTGGATATTAATAATCCCATTTCAGGATTCGCTAATCCGGCATTGATTGCGTATCAGGAAAGTCAGGTGCTCTTTGGGATGAAGGTTTTTCATCTTGGTTTTTTGGATGATAATTCACTGGGCTTTAAAAATGGTTTTTTTCAGGCATCAATTCCATATCTTATTCGTGGTCGTATTGGTGTTAGTGTAAATGGGCAATATTTTAATTCTCCCATGTATTCGCAGACAAATTTCAGTATTGGTCTGAGTCAAAAATATATTCGTATTTTCTCAATCGGATTACGGGCTAATCTTTTTTCAAAAGCATATAATCGTTCTGAATTTGATTTAGAAGTACCCGATCCAATTTTTGAAAAGAGTACAACCAAATTTGCGTTCAGTTTGACCGGGGCAATTTTTGTTTCGCCCATGCCCAATTTATATTTATCGGTTGGTGCCGAACATATCAACCGGCCTAATATCGCACTTTCCACTGTGAAATTTTATCAACCGGTTGAACTGATTGGGGGGGTGAAATATGGATTTGGCAAGTTTAATACTTCCTTTTATTTTAGAAAATCAGATGAGGATTTTCATCCCTACTTTGAGGTTGAACCTATTCTGGCACCAAAGATAAATCTACGGCTGGGATATGGAATGCAGGCTTTACGTTTCGATGGCATGATGGATGTCTATGAAGGATTTGCCGTTGGTTATTCCTATGATTATCCAATCGTGGAGTTTCATGGCAGCAGCTTTGGCTCGCATCAAATTTCTTTGACTTATTTTCTTGATAAAGAACCCGGATTACCCGAAAAACTTAGACCCAATGATTTCAATCTGCATTTTCAGATGCCGGAAAGTGATTTATGGTTACAGCCACGATTTGAAGTTTATTCCACCGTGACTTCATTGGAGATTATTGACAAGCAAATTGTCAGAAAGGTCGATTCGACTCTCACTGAAGATGAACTGAAAAGTCTGATTAATTTTGAATTAGGTGATCTGGATTCCACGGCTACCTATGATCCCCAATTTTTACCCACACGTTCAGTTGGGGCATACTATCCAGATGTCAAACGAGTCGGTTTTTTTACCAAGGGCTATCAGGAAACCCTGGACAAACTTGATTCGTTGATGCAGGGTGATTTGAATTTAAAGACAGAAATTATTACCACGCGAAATTCGAGTCATCGGGCGGCGGGTATTCAAAATTATCTGATGAAAAATAATCTGGTAAGACAGGAACAGGTGGATGTCGTTTTGCCGGTGTTTCATGGAAAAAGTGACAGTTTGGAGAAAAGCAAGACGCTCAATCAGGGCGGTTTAATTCCCACTGAAAATTTAACGGTTTTAACTCATGAAAATACAAAATTTTATATCTTTCCTATCTATTTTGAAAATTATGATCGGGAATGGAAATTGAGAATTTATGATTCAAATGATAATCTGGTAAAGGAATTTAAAGGCAAGGCGAATGTACCGCATGAAATCATCTGGGACTGGCACCGGAATGATCAAGTGTTAATCGCACCTGATTTGTACTATTATACCTTCCTGTGGACGTCTTCAGAGGGAAAAGTCTTTGAATCACCGCCTAAGATTATCGATGTTCGAAAAATTAAACGGCGTCTAATTGTGACGGTTTCCAAAGAAGCCAAACCGATTCAGAAAAATATTAAAAAAATCGGTATTCGTTTAAATCGTTAATTCGTTCAATTCGCTTAGGTTAAATATCTGATTTTTTGCCAGTTAATAGATGATAAAAGTCATTACAACAGGTTATTGAACTGGGCAATTGATTGCATGATGGTTGATTACTGAAATTTGAAAAATGTTTATCAGAAATGAGGATTATAAAATTAATAACTGACTCAAAAATAAGTTTGATATAGTAACCAGATACGTTTTTTATTATCCAGCAAAAATGGGTTAGGAGAAATGATTCATATAAGGAGTAGCTTGAATGCTTAGTAAAGCTGAAAAATTATCAAAAATTATTTGGACGATATTGATATTACTCATTATCATAAAAATACCAAGTCTGGTACGCGGTCAGAATGTGAATTTATTGGAAAAACAGGATAGTTTAACCATCGTCCAGACGGATTCGATACAAAATCCAGGGGTGGAAAAAACTGAAACGCCGACAAAAAATGATGACAAGAAGAAGGTCTCCAATTTACAGGATATTGGGAGCTTTTGGGATTTAATGCGACTTGGTGGCACGTTGCGTTGGCCTATCTATGGGGTTTTTATTTTAGGAATTTTGCTTATTGTGCATAAAATTGTGGAATTGGCGGCAGATGAATTTCGGTCCCATGCCATTTTAAATGCAAATATCAGCCTGATGTCGCTCGAAGAAATTAATGAGACGATTGATAAATCTCCTCCCAATATCATTACAACCCTTTTTCAAATGTTGATGGAAATTTTTGAAACCACTGGCCAAACATCCAGTTTTCATGAAGAGGTCGTGAACTTTGTTCAGTATCAACAGGATCGATTTCGAACCTTTGCAACCAGGCTAAGCTTTTTATCAGATACGGCGGGTGCATTGGGATTGCTTGGAACTGTCTGGGGAATGTTTGAAACCTTCTTTGGTGGTAATATGGACAAACAGGTCATCCTTGATGGAATGGGAATTGCGCTGGTGACAACGTTGATGGGATTAGTGGTGAGTATTATCCTGAATTTTTTCGGGACGGAAATTTTTTCCTTTTTTAATAAACGCCTTGAAAAATTACAATTAAAGGCTGATGAATTTCGAATTCGCATCTCCAAGATTGAAAAAAGCAAACAAAAAAGATATGAATTGGAAAAACGTTTCCTCGAACAGGAGATGGAAGTTTCTCAAAATATAACGACTGATGCCAGTTTATTGCAACCCAAGCGTGCTACTGTCGGTCCACCGTTCAAATTGGTCTATGTCGCGGGAGATGCACAGGCATCGCAGGTAAATTCTCGTTTAAAAAATCCTTTCGTTGTGGAGTTACTGGATGCTTACGACAATCGATTAAGTGGACAGTTGGTCAAATTTGCTGTTGAAAAAGGCGAGGGAAGTCTTTCGAATGGCGGTAAAGTTCAGGAAATATTGACCGATACTGATGGCCGGGCAATGACTTATCTGACCACCGGGATGCAAGCGGGCGATAATTTGGTGCGCGTTTCGGCCCGAAGCCTGAACGGGCAATTTATCGAATTTTTCGCGCAGGGAGAAGCCGGTGTACCGGCTACGATGACCCTCGTTTCTGGAAATAATCTGGCGGGTCCGGCTGGCAGCCAATTGACCGAACCTTTTGTGGTGGAAGTGAAAGATGGATTCATGAATCCAATTCCTGATTTTCAGGTTTTGTTCAAAATAACAATGGGAAATGGGTCTTTTGCCGGCAATACGAGCAAATATGAGGTAGTAACCGATGCCAATGGGCAGGCACAGGCATACTTTACGCTGGGAACGAAAAAAGGTTTTAATCGCGTAGTGGTAACTTCGCGGAAATTGCGCCGAACGAAAATTGAAATTCAGGCATTGGGACAGTAATAACCGGAAGAGGGGGCGATGAAGAGCTCAGCAGTAATTCGATTAATTGATGTCGTTTTGAATTTACTCTTTGGTTTTATTGCGATAAGTGAAATTAATCGACTTTCAGATATAAATTTACCAGAGAGCACGCAAATCCCTTTAACTAATCCGGATAAAGAACAAATTTTTATCATCGGTATTAGTACGATGGGTGAATATATGTTAGATGATGAATCGACGGTTCTTAAAGATCTTGAAGAAGTCAAAGCTTTTATTGCACATCGTAAACAGGAATTAGCGAAAGACGAAATTAAAATTCGTGTCCGAATTCGCTCTGATCGGGAGGCGCCGGCAGGATTTACATTTCGATTAGCAACTATCTGTGACGAACTGAATGTCGTAAAAAGTATTGATGTACAACGTAGAACAGATTAAGCCAGGAGCTTTTAATGAATCAGGGAGGTTTGATTATTCGGTTAATCGATGTCGTTCTGATAATTTTATTAGGATTTCTGAACATCAGTGATTTTGTACTTAAAACGCAAATCAAGCTTGATTCCGGCAAATCAACGCCGACAGCACAAGTCAAAACCCGACTTTATAATGTATTTATTATTGAGGGAGGATTTTACAGAATTGAAGATGTACAAAACGATAAAAAATTGGAATTTGCTCCTCCTAAAGAAATTGCTTTGCAAGAAATCGAACTTTATTTAACGAATGAATTTAATCAGAACTCTGCGCAAAATGTTAAAACGCTGGTTGTATTACGTTCATCAGAAAATACGAAAATTCAATTAACAATCGATGTTCTGGATATTTGTGAAAAACATAAAATACCCAGGAGTATATCCTATTAAAATCGGGATTCAGATTGATAAACAGTCTTAATTCGATAAAAAACAAATAGTTGAAAATGATAAAAAGTACCCACTAAAATTGTAGATGATTCTGTCATTCTGATTTCAGCGTTTTTTTGCCGGGCGATAATTTGAAGACAACTGATGTTGTATATTATTACTGATTCTTTACTCTGCTTAGTGTCGGTCCGCAAACGCATCCGGTATTGTCATTGCGAGGAGCGTTTTTTGCGACGAAGCAATCTCCGTCATTATCCATGGGGATTGCTTCGGCAAAAAACGCCTCGCCATGACAGGGTTTTGAATTTTCGGACCGACTCTGCTCAGAATGACTGCGTGCCATTATTTCGTTTTTAAACGTTGAGCAGATACTAAATTAAGATGATACTCAAAAATTTGAGTATTTAATGGTAGAATTTTGTTATGAATAGATGGGGGGAACGTATGGTGAAGACACTAGAAATTGGTAAAAGCAATCTGGTACATGTTGATAATGAAAAAAAGATTACAACCCTGTTGACAATCGTCTTGCTGCTTATTGTTTATTTTATTTTACATATCATGCATGTACCCACCAAGCCCCAAAAAAAGAACGATATTCCCGCAATCGATATCCTTTTTGAGAAATATCGGCCGGAAACCGTGTTTACGATTCCGACACCCCGACCCGATCCATTGAAAATTACATCGGAATCAATTCTTCCACAACCCGTTGATCCGATACCCCAACCGACAGTACCGGATTTACAGGATCAGTTAGAAGAACTGTTTCGACCAGTGAAGTCGCCCGAAGTGAAATTGGACCGCCAATTCACAGAGGATCCGAAGCGCAAGGATATTTTGTTGGCACAAAATGATCTTTCTGACCTTGAGCGGTCGATGTCCCGTTCGATTGCGGATGATACCGATCCCCGAAATTTGGTTCGAGTTCCGATTCAACGAAATATGAATACTCATATCGAGGCAGCACCAGCGAATACTTCCATTCGAACGAAACGAACTGTCTATGTAATGGATGACGGGGATCCGAAAAAAATAATTGAGAAGAAAGACTCAAATCCGATCCGCAAAATCAAAATTATGCCAATTCAGGAATTGCCCAAGTTACAAACACAAATTCCTCAAATTTTGAAGAAACTTAGTGAATGGATGAAACGGAATCCAACGCCACTACCGGATGCTGCTAAAAAATTTATGGAATATAAATCAAATGACTTGACATCGCGGGTGGAATTTGAAATTGATGGCCGGGTTTTTGAAATTTACTTGTTGTGTATCGAAAATATCTATGAAATTAAAATTTGCTTAATAGAAGGAAGACAAACCACGTTACTAAAAGATCAGGGTTTCACCCAAACGAGTCATTTTTTAAGAACAGGGACAGTACATCGCACACGAAATGAAATTTTGGCTTTTGGAACAGAACAAAAACCAGCCTCCAAACGAGAAACCCAGGAATTTTATCAAATTTTTCTTTCCTGGTGGAAAAGTACAGGAATGGATGATAAATAAATGTTTTTCATAGAAGTTGGTGTTTTTTGTATTGATTTGAATCGGGAGTACACCATGAATAGCTTAAAGTTATGGGGATTATTATTATTTTCCGGCGTATTAGTGGGTATTTTGCTAAATGGCTGTGGAACAACATCTGGTAAAAGACCACCTGTCATCTTTCCACCGGGGGTAGATAGTCTGGTTGCGATCCGATCCGATTCTTTGATTGACAGTCTTTTTGTTGGACCGAAAAGTCAGCTCAAGGCGCAGGATTTAACTGGCCAGGGCAAAGTAAAAGTCGATCGCAGTGATTCGCTGTGGAATCTGATTGAAGCCAAACGCGATTCTCAAAAGGCCATTCCTGCCGACACACAAAAACGTTCGGCTGATTCGCGGCAGGAGGGTACCCAGAAAATAAAATCAGCAATCAGTAAATTTCAAAACATGCCGGCGGATTCGGTAAATCGACAGATTATTCAAACTGAAATTTACAAATTACTTGAAGAAGCCCAGCGTTTGTTTGAACAGGCACTGGTTGACAATCCTTTTGATGAAGAAACTAAAACCTGGTTAGCGAAAGTTTATCAATTAATGGCTACGCGATTTCAGGAAACGAAAAAGTATGAACGAGGGATTGATGTCCTCAAAGGATTGATTCGCATGAATCGCGGTGAACCGGTTCTCTACTTCAAATTAGGTACAAATTATTATTTTCTGAAACGTTGGGCAGAAGCTTATCAGAATTTTAAACAAGCCGAAAAAGTTTTACTGGCGGTAACACCGCTTGAAATTCGGGATATTCCTGCTGATAGTTCAGGTTTGATCCAGAAAATGAAATCAGTGCCGGTCGATACTGGAAAATTATTTAACTATATATTTTTTCAGGCAGATACGAAAGCCAAGCTTTATGAAGCGGATACTGCACTGGCCTTACTGCAACGCGCCTATAATATCGCCTCGTCGGAAAAAGAGAAAAAAGATATTCTGGCGTATGTCAACTGGATTAAGTGGGATGATGGAAATATCCGCGCCAGTGAATTAAAAGACCTGTATCAGGGAATGGAACTGAAAGAAAATTACGAGGCAGCAGCAGAAGGTTACAGACAATTACTTAAGGTGCTGAAAACCGAACGGACGAAATCACAAATAAACTGGAGTATCTCGCTCCTCGAATTCATGCACCTTAATCAGCATGAGAAAGGGATAGAACGACTCTCACAGGTTATTCGCAATACGGAAAAGGACAGCCTGGGTGCCCCGAAAGATTCAACTTATAAGCAATATTTTAAAGACTACGGCGCCATGTGCTATAATATGGGGGTGAAGCATGTCAGTAACATGCCACGCGTGGCGTTTATGTATTTTATGCAAGCCGTAACGATCGATTGCCCCATTCGGGGAAAAAGTTATCTGGAATTGGCAAAACTATCCGTGAATAATCCCCAAAAAGTCATCGAAATGTGCCACCAGGCGTTGGTATTTGCCAGTCAATTGTCAACCAATGAAAAAATTCAGGCTTATCGTTTACTGGTCGAAGGATACAAACGAAAAGGTGAAATTGAAAAGGCAAAAGAGTATTTTGTAAAGTGGAAATTGTTGGATACAAAAGCAAAAGAAGAAAATAGTGAGCAAAATCATGGCTAAAAAGTCATTTTTCATAATTTTAATTTTATTATTAATCATTCCCTGTCAAAAAATCAATTTTCTCACGGCTGGACCTGTCGGAAAAGAAGTCGTTCAGGTCAATCGTGAAATTTCATCCGTGGCGAATATTATTGATCGGGATTTAATTCAGACAATTCTTGATCAATGTCTTATTCCGGAAAGCGATGTCATCAAGATGGAAATCATTGATGTGAATCAAAATGGCTATGGGGAAAAAGATATCGCCCGGTTGTCGCCGTCGGGAAATGTTTATGTGCTGGAAAAAATTTCCACCGAAGTTCAGAATATTATGGATAGCTGGGGCTTTCAGGCTAATTTTCAAATTACCGGTGCGAATCGAATACCCGCCGTCTATGATAGTATTGAAACTGATCGGGCATTATATTCCATTTTTTCCACACTTCTTCGCGGTCTGAATCGTAATTATCATGATTATCCCATCAAAATTCGCTTTGAACGTGACAGCGTTGGTGTTATTTTTGAAATGTGGGGATATAATCCAGATCATATTGAGCATGATAAACCCGAACCATTTATGCCTGATTCGGTGATTACCTATGATATTTTCCATGTTTTTCATGATGATACATTAATCAATTTTGACAGTACCCTTTATGATGTTATCCACATTCACTATCAGAATATCGATACGGTTTTTGTGGGGCGTCAATTTCAAAAATCACAAATTTTAAATACAAAAAATAAATAGACGCGGTTAAATGTCAAAAAAAGTCTAAAATTGTCTCCTTTTAAGAAAAAGAGCTACCAGATGGTAGCTCTTTTTTGTTAACATGAAATCCGATAACAAGTTTTGGATCAATTCAGGAGTTCAGCACCTTTATAGGCTGAAAAGTATAAGAGTATTGCACTTCTTATTTTTAATAAAATAAATATGTTAGCCATTGAATAAGACCTAACAGAATATTTTTTTCACAATTTCAGGAACCATTTTATGAATTCCCCTGTTTCTTTTGGGAATTTTAAGATTCATTAACCGGCATGGTCGCGTAAATTCAGTTTTCGTTAGAAATTTTTTTAAAAAAAATGTAAATATAAATCATAATCGACCGTCTAATAAGTGTTGAAGGTATGGTGTAATGCAGGAGTAAATTAGTTTGATGAACCAGTATCACCGGGATGATGAGGAACTAATACCATTGAATTTCGTATACATAAAAGAGATGTCGGATGGTATCTCTGCCGGTGCTTTTCAAAAAATATAAATCGATGAGGAGGAATTTAAAATGCTAAAAAAATTAATTAAACGGAGTGTTTTTCTGGTTCTACTGCTATTTTCCCTCCTGCTGGTTGGCTGTTACACACAGCTTGATCGACCAGATGTCGAAATAGAGGATGAATATGCCGAAGAAGTGGACGATGACTCCACCGAGGAATATTATAGTGAAGATGAGCTGGATGATACACAACATATTGTTGAATATAATGTTTATTATGATTCCTGGAATGACTATCCGATCTATTGTCGGCCATTAAATCGATGGGACGCCTTGTTACTGTTTCCGACCTACGATCCCTGGTTAAATTGGTATGCCTGGTATCCGCATTATGGATATGCCAGAAGTTGGTATGCCGGTGGCTGGTATGATCCTTATTGGTACAGCTATCATCATTATGGACCACGCTGGCGCTGGGATAGTTATTATTACGGGCAACCTTCCTGGGGCTGGCGTTATGAGGCACGACCGGATTTTAAACAAAGAAATTTTGGTCAACGCATGCTTCCTTCATCGCATATCGCACAAAGAACCGGTGAAAGACGTTTTGCTCGCGATGATATGAATACAATTAGCAATTCACGACGATTTGTTAACACCGACCATTCTGCGGTAAGCTCGCTTTCCAAACGTTCAACTCCTACGATGACGGATAGAGAACGCGTCAAAAGAACCAGTTCAAATCGCAATGTTTCGGATACCCGTGTTACCCCTCGGACCCGAACGAATAAATCAAGTTCCAGTGCGGTGACAATTCATAAAAATCGAAGTAATAATAAACCGCCGTCAACTTTCAAGCGTAGCTCCAGTTATTTCGGTTCTTCGTCCCGACGAAGTTCCTCGAGCAGTTCAACACTCAGTAGCAGTCGTTCCTCATCGCGAGGTTCCTCATATTCAGGTTCCACTTCAAAATCATCCAGTAGTGGTTCCTCCAGTTCTGGTTCTTCCTCCTCATCCAGATCGAGCTCTGGTTCAGGCTCCAGTTCGAGTTCCTCCAAACGCAGTTCATCTGGAAGAAGATAAATTCAGGACACAGAAGACGATGAGTTCTAAACTGAAAGGGATTTTATTTTGTGAGGGTGACAAATTATTTCAGCATAATCCCGTTCTAGGGTATTTTCAGGCTTAAAGGTAGTATTCCTGACAAAAAAATGGATTTGTTCATTAATTTTGACATTAATAATTAATATCACCGGAGAATTCTATGCTAGAACATAAACTTTTAAGGGGAGTTCTTTTTTTACTAATGTTGAGTTTTTTAGGCACGGATGTACTTCAGGCTCAGAGCGAACTAAATGTACGCGGTCGTAGCTGGGGGATCGGTGCGCGGGCGCTTGGTATGGGGGGGGCATTCTCTTCGGTGGCTGATGATTACTCTGCCACGTACTGGAATCCAGCCGGGCTGGCGCTCATTCGACGGATGGAATTTTTGACCTCATTTCCACATTTAAAATATCAAAATACGGCTTCCTATAAATCCTATCTGGCTGAAAGAAATGAAAATTTTACCAAAATGGATGCGCTGGGTTTCGTATTTCCAATTCCAACTTACCGGGGAAGTCTTGTTTTCGCCTTTGGCTATAATCGGACGCGGTTATATGATTCCGGATTCAACTTCTCCTGGTTCAATCCGACTGGCACCATCGAAAATCCGGAAGATGATAATGACCTGATGACGGAATCCTGGGATGAACTCGAACGGGGTCACCTGGGACAATATGTGGCCTCTGGCGCAATCGATGTGTCACCAAATCTTTCATGCGGCGCTTCTATAAATTGGTGGCGGGGTAAAAACGAATTTCAAAGTTTATACACCGCAAAGGATGATTCCAATTTATGGGATATCGAGAAAAGCGATGGAAATGAAGTATTTTTATGGGATTTGGACTCGTATGGCTGGGATGATGTGATTACCAGTGAATTAAGTGGCATGAATTTCAAATTTGGTGCGCTTTATCGGGTGGGACGGTTGATGCGATTTTCTGGAACAGCAGAATTGCCCTATTCGATGAAGATTAAAGAAAATTCAACCAGTCACTATAAAGAAACGTATCTCGACAGGCAGGCGTATGAGGAAAAAAGTGATTTTAGCTTTGATTATAAAATAAAAACCCCATTTAAAATTGGTGGGGGCGCGTCAGTTTATCTCCCGCAGATTGTATTAGCGGCAGGTGCCGAGTATGTGGACTGGAGCCAGATGGAATATGAAACCGATCCGCCGTTTTCAAAAGTTAATGGTGATGATTCAACAAAAACCGAGATCAATCGGGATCTTCGAAATAAATACCGGGCCGTCACCCGAATCCGTCTGGGTGGAGAATTTACGGTTCCATTTTTGAATATTCAACTCCGGGCCGGTACATTTTTGGAGCCTTCGCCGTTTAAAAATGCGGATAAGGATAGTGATCGGAAATACTTTACGCTGGGAGCGGGGCTTCTACTGGATAAACAGATGAAACTGGATGTGGCCTGGGTTCGGGGTAGCTCGAAAAATACATCATCAGCTTTCACGAAAGATATTCGGCCTTTAGTTGAAGATATCACACTAAATCAATTTGAAGTTTCGCTGGCCATTCGGTTTTAAAAACACTGATTAATGTAAGGCTTCAGTTGAAAATTTTTGCAAAATATAAATTTGGGATCTTGTCGATTTGGCTTTTAACTGGAAGGTGATTATTCAATGAAAAAAATATATTTAATTGCCGTCCTGGTAGTTGCGGCATTTTTGTATAGTTGTGCTGCCTCTGGCCAATTTAAAAAGAACGAGAAAGTTTCTTTAATTCTCCAGGATGGACATAAAGTTAAATGTTATGTAACTCATGTGAGTAAACAACAAATTTTTTTCCAGGCGCTCAGTGCCCGGGATGCCTATAATTATGGCGATATGCTGCTGGTGGGACAGGTTCAAAAAGTTCGTCTGGCGAATAATTCCGAAATGTCGGTGGATGAATATCGCGAATATCGAAAGAATGTTCAAAAGGCCATCATCGAATCGAATTCTTTCCAAGGCCAGAATGTTCTCTTAGACCCGCTGTATGAAAGTCTTAAGCATAAAGAAATTGATGATATGAGTGAGAAAGAATTTCAGTACTTTTTACTCATGAAAGAACAGGAAAATCTGCAAAAAATGCGGGCGGCAGATAAAGCCGAACAAAAAGAACAATTCCAGAATTTAGAAAAGAAATTAGAGGGATTTAAAACCCCGCCATTGCCAGTTATGCCACCGCTAACCGATAAACCGGCCGTTGCGGCCATCCCGCCAGCAGTCATTAAAGGGCCTGAAGTGACGCGTCCGCCTGTGCCGGTACCGGCTGAACCTGCCGCGACACCTGATCTGGGTGAACTGTTGGAACAGACGCAGTTATTGGGAAAATTTCTCCATCGTGTTAGCCAGCCGGGGGTAAAATTAGCCCCAGAGCAAGAAAAATTTATTCAATCTTTATTAACCTCAAAGAAATGGATTGAATTAAAAGAAAATCTGGCTTTTTATGAAGAAAAATCCCGCCAGGCAGCCGAGCGTGCTTTTGCACTCAGTCCAGTCGAATTCCAGGAAAAATTGGGATTACGTCTTAGTTCCACGGAGAAACTCGATTTCAACCCGATGTTTTCGCAATTGTATCAACTGATTGGTGATGAAATAAACGACAAAGAATATCAGCAATTATTGCAGGTATTGGGAGAAACCGGCGCGAACGCGACAAAGCAACTGCTGGTGAATTACGATGCCTGGACCTATATCAATCAGACAAAATAATGCATCGTCAGCAATTTGAGTAATATCCATATTACGCTTTTACCAATCCATCTCTCCATCCCATAGCCGTCAAGTTAATATTATAACTCATTAAAAAACAAATGAATAGCCATGAGCTTCAGAGTCTGTCCGAGAACTAACCTTGCGAGGGTTTTTGAATGGGCATAACTATATATATTGATTAAGATTTCTATTCTAATCTATATATTGTGCTGTTTTACCCCTCGCAAGGTTATTCTAGACCAATTTTCTAGTCCTCGGACCGCCGCTTTAGCTCGTGGATCGGATTGCCCTTAAAAAAATTTTATTGGGGGTTTTAGCCCAAAGGAGTATAAGAGCTCGGACTTAAAAGCCCGGTGATGGGGGGGGGCGCTCATTGAACCACAGGCTGAAGAAGGTGTCCAGGAACTAACCCGGAACGGTCATTGCGAGGAGCGTTTTGGGCGACGAAGCAATTTCCGCCGTTTTAACAGGGGATTGCGAGCCTAAAAAACAGGCTTCGGCAAAAAACGCCTCGCCATGACAATTTTTTTTAGTTCCCGGACAGCCTCTGAAGCTCGTGGCAATCTAATCGTAACTTATTGAAATTCAAATTGTTATCACCTTAATCTGACGGCCAGACGCTCCTTCCCCGGACATTCATTCCTGATATATTCGTAATTCCTGAAATTATTTCTTTGACAATTTCGTAAAAATTGTTTATATTCCATTTATTAAATTCCTGCAAAAGTTATTAACTTCATCAAAATGACAGGTCCTATGACTATTGAATTTGCCATCTCGAAATTGAAAAAGTACATTTCAGTATTCGTTATTCTTCTGGTCATGATCTATCTGGCTATCAAATCACCTCAATTTCTGACCGCTGATAATATACTCACCGTTGGTTTACAAATGTCACCGCGGGCAATTATGGCCATCGGACAGGTTTGTGTGATTATCGCCGCCGGAATTGATCTTTCGGTCGGATCGATCATGGCGCTTTCCGGGGTGATTACAGGCTTGATGCTGGTGGCGAATATTAATATCTACCTTGCCTCAATGGCTGGAATATTGCTGGGCGCTGGTTGTGGGATGCTCAACGGCTTTTTGATCGCCTATGGGAAGCTTCCCCCCTTTATTGCGACTTTAGGAATGATGGGAATTGCCCGGGGTGTTGCGCTGATTCTGACAGGGGGTGTCGCCATTTTCGGCTTTCCCGATTCATTCATTGCGATTAGTTCGAATCGTTTGGGCGGCATTTTCCCGGTACCAGTGCTGGTTACCATCATTCTGGGGGTTATCTGGTCAATTTTAATGGCGAAAACACGCTTTGGCCGGTATACGTATGCCGTCGGTGGAAATTATGAAGCCACCCGGCTTTCAGGCGTCAGTGTTAAAAACAATCTGCTGTGGGTATATACCTTTTCAGGATTATTATGTGGAATCGCCGGCATCATCGAAATGTCGCGTTTGAGCACTGGACAGCCTACGGCGGGCACAGGCTATGAGCTTGATGTCATTGCTGCCTGTGTTATTGGTGGAACAAGTCTGAGCGGCGGTTCTGGTACTGTGTTGGGGGCCTTAATGGGTGCGTTATTGATAGGTTTTCTCCGAAATGGTTGCAACTTACTCAATATCTCTAATTTTTGGCAGCAGGTTGCGATTGGCGCAATTATTGTCATCGCAGTTTTTATTGATCAGTTAAAAAAAGGGAATAAAAAATAGTAGATTTGGGGTGATTATATCAGCTTTAAAGTAAATTTATGGGAATAGTCGTCCGGTATCTCTCATGCGTGACGTTGAGATATTTTGAAGGAATTTTATCTTTTGGAACATTCGATGAATTGCGAGCGTAAGTTTATTAATTTTCATAAAATAACAGGTTGTGAAAACATAAATTTCATATCTTTGAAAATGGAGGATATCATGCGAGTTCGCCAGCTTTCAGTTTTACTCATCATTGTAATATTTTTAAGTTGTGGTCAAAAAACCGAGACTGATCAACAGGCAGCAACAGATCAACAGGCTGATCTGCCACAGATTCTCGTTTCTCCAAAAGGTCTTGTTCACTCATTTTGGGTGACCGTCAAATCCGGGGCGGATTCTGCAGGAAAAGAATTGGGCGCGAACGTTATCTGGAAAGGTCCAACTCTCGAAACCGATATCTCCGGCCAGATTGCGATTATTGAAGATTATATCAACAAGGGCGTTGATGCCATTGTCCTCGCTGCCTGCGATGCCACGGCACTGGTGAATACCGTAAAAAAGGCTGCTGAAAAAAATATTCCGGTGATTACCATTGATTCGGGGCTCGATTCTGATATCCCGCTGAGTTTTATTGCGACGGATAATATTGCTGCTGCCATGAAAGCTGCCGATGCTCTCGCTGAATTGATCGATAAAAATGGAAAAGTCGCCTGTATTCCTTTCATTCCAGGTGCAGCGACTTCGAATATGCGAGAAAGTGGTTTCCTGACAGGCATCAAAAACTATCCGGACATTCAGGTGGCGGCTGTTCAGTATTCGCAAAGTGAAGTCGCAATGGGGATGGCGGTAACTGAAGATATATTAACGGCACATCCTGATTTAAAAGGTATCTTCGCGGCCAATGAAGCTGGAACAATCGGCGTTGTTCAGGGACTGAAGAGTAAAAATAAAGTCGGACAGGTGAAAGTCGTTGGATTTGATGCCGCACCAAATGAAATTCAGGCTTTGAATGAAAAAATCGTCGACGCCCTCATTGTCCAGGATCCATTTAAAATGGGCTACCTGGGCGTTAAAACCGCCATGCAGGCGCTGAAGGGCGAAACAGTCGCAAAGCGAATTGATACAGGTGTGCATGTGATCACGCGTGATAATATTAATTCGCCCGAATTGAAAAAATTGTTGGGATTATAAAATATGATACGGATAAAATTGACGCCTGTGAGCAAAAGAATCGAATACCGTCGCTACAACGAGTTTCTCGCGACCAGGCAGTTTTTGGTTTTTTAATCAGGGGTGATTCCGAGCCTAAAAAACAGGCTTCGGCAAAACGCACCGCGTCATGACAGTTCGTTGTTTTGCCGGGAAGCCACCGACTAACTTTTGAAACTCCAGATATTTCTCTTGGGTTGAATAAAAAATGACTCCATAACATCTAATTGAAAGTCAGTTTGATTCGTGGAAATTGTAAATTTAAATAAAAATCAGGAGGCACTAATATGAAAAAATTCTTTTTAAATAATTCAAAACGCTGGATGATGAGTTCTATTTTGGCAATTACGGTTTTATTTGTATTTGTTATTTTTGAAATGAACGCCCAGAATTTTCCCGATGTGATTGGAAAACAAGCTCCCGATTGGACTCTGGAAAATTTGGAAGGCAAAAAAATTAATTCCGCAGATTTTAGGGGAAAAGTTCAGATTATTGATCTCTGGGCTACCTGGTGTCCTCCCTGCCGAAAAGGTATTCCTGAACTTATGAAACTTCGTGAAAAGTATAAAGCGGATGGTCTGGAAATTATTGGAATTGCACTGGATAATAGTATCGATCCGGTAAAAGAATTTGCCACCACGATGAAATTTAACTACACCATTGTTTTTGGCAATCGCAGAATTGCTAATTTATATGGCCGTATTGAAGCGATTCCCACAACTTTTATTGTTGATAAAACCGGCAAAGTCGTTAAAAAACTTGTCGGTTATCAACCCAAATCGGTATTCGAAGCAGAACTTAAACCGCTTCTAGGCAAATAGTTTTGTCGTTTTTCGATATATTTCGTTGTTGATTTTAGTGATTTCTTTAAATTTCATGTGTCGTGATACGTAATGTGTAAGTCCGGTTATTTTGACATGCTGCAAATTAAACCTAAAATTCTAAAATGGAAATTTTTGATGTTCAGAATCAATGTAGGACCCCCTCCTGCCTCCCCCAAATTCCAAAAAGCGAAATTGGGGGGAGGCAGGAGGGGGTCCCTCCCCCATTTTCGCTTTTTGAAAATGGGGGAGAGACAGAGGGGGTCAAGACTTCAGAAAAAACGATTCATTTTAGAATTTCAGGTTAAAAATTACGTATCATGCATTACGTATTCATTAAATTATCTTCAACTGCGTACACCAGCATAAATCCCAATTTATTAAATGGATTTCCAAAATGCTATTAGGCGCACATGTTTCAATTGCTGGTGGCCTTTATAAGGCACCTGCCCGTGGCGTGGAATTAGGCTGCACGGCAATTCAAATTTTTACTAAGAATCAAGTTCAATGGCAGGCGCCTTCGTTTTCGGAAGACGATATTCAGCAATATAAAGCCGCCTATCAAGCTTCTGGTATAAAAGCCGTTTGCTCCCATGATTCCTATTTAATTAACATCGGTTCTGCTGAATCCGGGTTACTTCAAAAGTCACGTAACGCTTTTGTTGATGAAATTTTGCGGGCGCATTTGCTGGAAATTCCCTATCTGGTTTTTCATCCCGGTGCATTTAAAGGTGGCGATGAGAAATCGTGCCTTCAGCGCATCGCTGAAAGTATCAATTATTGTCTTGATCAAATTGGAAAAACATCGGTTCAGGTATTACTTGAAACTACGGCTGGCCAGGGAACAACGGTGGGGTATCGATTTGAACAATTGCATACGATAATTGAGCAGGTGGAACGGCGCCCGAATGTTGGCGTCTGCCTCGATACCTGTCATATTTTTGTGGCTGGCTACGACATCCGCGATGAAGAAACATATCAGAAAACCATGACAGAGTTCGATGAAATAATCGGCCTGGAGCGACTGAAAGTCATTCATTTAAATGATACGAAAAAAGCCCTCGGTTCACGGGTCGATCGCCATGAAAATATTGGCCGAGGAACTATTGGTGAAACGGCTTTCTGTTTGCTCATGAATGATGATCGATTGAAAAATATTCCAAAGATTCTTGAAACTCCGGGCGGAGATGAATGGTTTATGAAGAATCTGGCGTTATTACGAAGTATGGTTTTCAATAGTTTCATCGTTTAAAATTCATTGTTTACAACTGTAAACATCCACAAAAGGTGATTTAAAAATGGATCAGCAATCCAATTTACCCCAAAATTCTACCACCAATAGCATTGAAAGGCCACTGAGCCCTATGCGACGCCTGATTGCACGGCGAATGACTGACAGTAAAACACAGGTACCGCATTTTTACCTGACCACCGTCATCAATATGCAAAAAGTAACAGCCTTACGTCAGCAATTAAATAAACAATTGGAACAGAAAATCAGCTACAATGATTTTATCGTGAAAGCGGTGGCACAGGCATTACGAAAACATCCCCAGGTGAATGCGTCCTGGAGCAATGAAAACATACGGCTGCATCCGGTTGTCAATATCGGTATTGCAGTTGGTCTGGAAGATGGTCTGGTGGTACCGGTGGTTCACGCATGCGATCAGAAAACAGTGGCTCAGATTGCCAAAGAAGCCCGTGACCTGGCCGATCGGGCAAAAACACGGAAACTGAAATCAGCAGACATAAAAGGCGGGACTTTCACCATCAGTAATCTGGGAATGTACGGCATCCATGAATTTTCAGCCGTTATCAATCCACCCGAAGCTGCGATTCTGGCCGTTGGTGCCATTGAAACGGTGCCGGTAGTGAACGATGGGCAAATTATCGTTGGGGAACAGATGAAAGTTACCCTTTCCTGTGATCATCGCGTTATCGATGGGGCTGTTGGGGCGGCATTTTTACAGGAGCTTAAAAATCAATTGGAAAATCCGGAAAAACTAACAGAGGAATAGATAATGGAAAAAAGACAGTTTGATCTGGCGGTTATCGGTGCCGGGCCTGGCGGATATGTCGCGGCCATCCGGGCGGCTCAACTGGGAATGAAGGTGGCGGTGATTGAAAAAGCCGAATTGGGTGGAGTTTGCCTGAATTGGGGGTGTATCCCGACCAAGGCGCTCCTTCGCAGTGTCGAAATTTATGATTTGATGTCAAAAGCGAATCGTTTTGGAATTTCCGCTGAAAATGTGCAGATTAATTTTCAGGAAGTCGTGAAACGCAGTCGCCAGATTGCCGAACGTTCTTCCAAAGGTATTGCCTTTCTTTTCAAGAAAAATAATATTACGCATGTCGCTGGTTCTGCCAAATTTGAAGCACGAAATCTGATTCAGGTTTCTGATTCAACTGGAAATATTATCGATTTGATTCAGGCGGATAAAATTATAATTGCCACCGGCGCTCGTCCACGAGCGCTGCCTGGAGTTCCTTTTGATGGACAGAAAATCATTTCCAGTCGGGAAGCGATGACACTGGAGCAGATTCCCGAATCACTTATCATCATTGGTGCCGGGGCGATTGGGGTGGAATTTGCCTATCTTTACAGCACTTTTGGTACCAAGGTCACACTCATTGAAATGCTTCCCCAGCTTTTACCAATTGAAGATGAAGAAATTTCACAAAATTTGCTTCGATTTTTCAGACGAAAAAAGATAAATACGCTGACTGGCACCAAAGTCGAAAAGGTTGAGTTAACTTCTGATGGCGTTCAAATTACGGCTGCCTCATCCCAGGGTTCACAACTAATTCAGGGACAGCAGGCACTGGTAGCCATTGGTGTTCAGGGAAATACCGAAAATCTGGGATTGGAAGTTGTGGGGGTGTTGGTAGAAAAAGGTTATATTAAGGTCGATCAGGCATATCAAACAAACATTCCAGGTATATATGCCATTGGCGATGTTATTGGCCCACCCTGGCTTGCCCATGTCGCCTCGGCAGAAGGAATTCGCACGGTGGAAGGCATGGCTGGTAAATCTCCAGCAGCGATTGATTATAACTTCATCCCTGGCTGCACTTATTGTCAACCGCAGGTCGCCAGTATTGGTCTGACGGAGAAAAAGGCGCAGGAAAAAGGTTTGGCGATAAAAGTTGGTCGCTATTCACTGGTAGGTCACGGAAAGGCGTTGGCGCTGGGTGAAAATGATGGTTTGATCAAGATAATTTTCGATGCCAAAACCAATGAACTGTTAGGGGCACATTTAATTGGCCCTGAAGTCACCGAATTACTGGCCGAAATTTGTCTCGCGAAAACAACAAATGCCACTGCCCATGAATTCCTGAACACCATTCATGCCCATCCGACGCTCTCTGAAGCGGTTGGTGAGGCTGCTGCCGCCGCACTTGGCGAAGCGATTCATATTTGATAGGGGATGTTTTCCGGGTTGTTTTTTACGTATCCACTCAATAAAACATGGTCGTACACCCTTTCAAAGGTTTTAAACCTTTGAAAGGGTAGATTTCACCATCCTTTATTGAAGGGATACTTTTTTACGTATTGTGCATTACGTATTACCCATTACGTTTTACGCCGGGAGGATTCGTGATGCGTAAAGCGTTAAGCGTGATAAGCATTTATAATAGTAACTGTTCACCGGGGGAATAAATTAAACGTTTCTGTCATGCTCGAATGCTTCCCCGATAAAAACATTCGCGGGCAGGCTTGTCGGGCATCCATTTGTCTAAAAAAGTATGGATTCCTGCCAAAAACATGCGGGAATAACAGATTTGATCCTCCCGGTGAACGGATTCTTATAATAATTCACAAGTTATTGTTAAATATATAGGTTACGATGAGTTTAAATTACAAACGCCGGCCGCACTGGTTAAAGGTGAAAGTGCCGGCTGGAGATCGATTTTTTAGCTTGCGACAGATGGTGCACCAAAATCAATTGCATACCGTTTGTCAGAGTGCCCATTGTCCGAATATCGGGGAGTGTTGGGGAAGAGGGACGGCGACTTTTATGATTTTAGGGGATATTTGTACCCGAAATTGCCGTTTTTGTGCGGTACAACCCGGTGTACCTTTGCCGGTAGATACCGATGAACCGCGTCGGGTGGCTGAAGCAGTCGCACAACTTGAGTTGAAGTATGCCGTGATCACTTCGGTGACGCGTGATGATCTTTCCGATGGTGGCGCACATCTTTTTGCCAGTACCATTCAGGAAATTCACAAACGACTCCCTTCTTGTGAAATTGAAGTTCTTATTCCGGATTTTCAGGGCTCTGCCGATGCACTCCAACTTGTCCTCGATGCCCATCCAACTGTCCTGAACCATAATCTCGAAACCGTACCTCGTCTGTATCCACTGGCGCGGCCGCAGGCGAATTATGTCCGGTCCCTGGAACTTCTCAATCGGGCGAAAAAATATGGCGCTACCACCAAAACCGGGCTAATGCTGGGGCTTGGTGAAACCCTGGATGAAGTCAATACGGTTATGACAGATTTACGGAAAATAGATTGTGATATTCTGACACTCGGCCAGTATATGCAGCCTGGGAAGGAATATTTGCCAATCGAGCGTTTTGTGACACCTGAAGAATTTCAGCAGCTTAAAATCAAGGGGCTGCAGATGGGGTTCAAACTGGTGGAATCGGCACCACTGGTAAGGAGCTCGTATCATGCGGATGAGGCGATGGGGATTGTGTAAATTTTTTCAAATACTCCTTTTCATGAATGATAGAAATTTATCTCTGTAATTACGCTGGTTCAAGGTTCAAATGTTCCCGGTTCAGGGCAAAAAAAAGTTGCAAACGAAGGGTTTCTAACCATGAACGATGAACTTTTATCCAGACAACATGAATAGCGACTCAATTTTTATAATTCACAACTAACAATTCAACATTCATAATTCACACGGTCATCATGGAAACAAAAATTAAACTCAATCATCCGCTTTTTCACGATTTCTATTCACGAATTAAAAATTTTCTCTTCCAGGATCAAGTTACCGATAACATCAACGGAGAAATCGTTCACGGCTATCGCAGTCCTGATTGTAATGCGATATGGATTCGGGATCATTCAGACATTTTGCGCGGGGCGCGCTATTTTGAAAACGATATGACCAGTGCAATCACGCATTTTGCTGCGACACAACAGAAAAACGGGTCACTATTCGATTTCGTCTCCTGTGCCATGGATCGCGAAAACTGGACCAAATATGTGCGGGTACCAGTGGAAGCCGATGTTGAATATCGTTTTGTGAAGGCGCTTTATCTGGCCTGGCAAAGTTCAGGGGATGATAAATGGTTGCAGGAAATACTCCCCGCCGCCGAAAAAGCCCTGAACTATATCACCACCCATCCCTGGCGGTGGGATTCAAAACATGGCCTGGTCAAACGGGCTTTCACCATCGACACCTGGGATTTTGATTATGTCGCTGCGGATCAGCCCTGGTTGAATTTTCAAATTACCGACCGGACGCACTGGGGGATTTTTCATGGAGATAATTCAGGCTATTTTGAGGCATTTCGGCTCATGGCAAAACTTAATGTTCAGGTAGGGAATACTGAACGTGCTGTTTATTGGCAGAAAATGGCGGAGCAAATTCAACTGCGACTGAATCAACTGGCCTGGAACGGGCGTTTTTATACCCATCGCCTGCCACTTGATGATTTTCGCTTTCCGGGCGTGGATGAGGCTTCGCAGCTTTCGTTCTCCAATCCCATTGCTATTAATCGCGGCGTGACCACCCATGAAATGGCTGTCGCGATGTTGTCTGAATATCAACAGCGAAAAAATTCGACACACGATTTTGCTGAATGGTTTTCCATCGATCCGCCTTTTCCCAGTGGAAGTTTTGGTGATCCAAAGCTCATTCAAGGCGCATATATCAATGGCGGCATCTTTCCTCTGGTTGGGGGCGAACTGGCGCGCGCTGCTTTCGAGCATGGATTTGAAGCTTATGGCGTATCAATCCTGGCGCAATATGCACAGATGATTCAGGAGACCAATGCGACCTATCTCTGGTATTTCCCCAATGGTCAGCCTTCATCGGTCGAAACCAGCACCAGTCCCGATGCCACGCCCACTGATGGCTGGGGTTCATCGGCCATGCTTTATGCTTTTATGGAAGGATTGGCGGGGGTCGTTGATGATGGCTGTAGATTCGATCAAATTCGACTTTCCCCGCGTTGGGTTGCGGCTGAAATATCGCAGATAACGGTGCAAATCGGTTATGGCGCTTCCGGGGCTGGAATTCAATATGATTTTAATTTTGATAACAGAACAATAGAATTAAATCTTGATGGAAATTCACAAATTCAGCTTCATTTATTACTTCCGGCGCATTCCACTGTTCAAAAAGTTACATTCAATGATAAATCCATTAGATTTCATCAAAGCCGTATTGAAAACAGCCAATACCTGGATGCAAAATTTCGATTGGAAGGGAAGGGAAAAGTGAGAATTTGGCTGGATTGATGCATAATTTACTCTAAAAAGGTTCAATTTTGTTATTCCAGGCGAATTCAATAAGTATTCCTTGATTGATCGGATACTGCAAGAATTACTCAACTTGATGAAAAATATAAATTTTTGACTTCATTTCACGCTGTTCAAGCTTCTCCTTAAAAAAACAGGATAAACCCCTTCGAGCTTTTTATCATGCGAAAACTGTATCCGCGCAGCATGCCAGAAGAGACACCTATTATCTGAAATTCTAAAATGAAACATTTTATATCTTGTGAATTCGTTTTCGAGCGAAAATTGACCCCCCTGTATCATGGCCGTCAGGTTAAGGCTGTAAATCATTAATAAACAGATGAATAGCCATGAGCTTTAGCTCGTGGATCATCAGGCTCCTTCAATATTAAAGTGGGTTTTAACCCACCGGAGTTTAAGGACTCGGGCTTAAAAGCCCGGTGATTATCGGGAGGCGTTCATGGAACCACGAGCTAAAGCGCATGGCAATTCGTATCCGTTCACCGTGAGGACTGAATCGGTCATGCCCGCATGTCTTTGGCAGGAATCCATATTTTTTTAGACAAATGGATGCCCGACAAGCTTGTCCCCGAATGTCTTTATCGGGGAAGCATTCGGGCCTGACAGAAACGTTTAATTTATTACCCCGGTGAACGGTTACGGCAATTCAATTATAACTTATTGAAATTCATATTGTTATCACCTTAACCTGACGGCTATGAGGCGACGGGACAGCTACGCCCTCTCCCTCTGGGCGGAGCGTGTCCCACATTTTTTACTGGACACGGGGAGAGGACGAATTCCCCTTCCCTGTTTTGTTAGGGAAGGGGCCAGGGGATGGGTAAAAAAGGATGCTGACATAACAAAGAAATATTTTTTTTAATTAAGTTTCATCGTGACCCGGAGAAAAGTTAAAATTTGTTCTTATCAACACCATTTTCTAACCCATCCCCCAACCCCTTCCCTCAAATCAGGGAAGGGGAGTGTCCACTTCCCCGTGTCCAGTAACGAGATATGGGACAAGATCAGCCCTCTGGGAGAGGGTTGGGGTGAGGGTCAGATGCCTGGTACTTTTCGAATTATAATTATATTTTCAACATTTTGTTTTCAAATAAATTAGATGCTTAATCTGACGGCTATACCCGCTATGTCTCCTCCAAATTCTGTTTTTTTGGAATTTGGGCAAGGTAGGCGGTTGTATTTTATTGATTTAGAATACCATAAATTTCCATTTTAGAAATTTAGGTATTAAATTAAAAAGCTGATTTACGAATACCGATTAACAATTTGTATCCCTTCAATAAAGGATAGTGAAATCTACCCTTTCAAAGGTTTAAAACCTTTGAAAGGGTGTTTTATTGAGTGGATACAACAATTTGTAATTTACAAAGGCATTTCCTCACAAACCTGGAAAATCATAAATCGTTAATCCTTGTTCTGAAATCAAAAAATAAGTATCCATTTCAAATTACGCATTATCAAACTGAATAAAATTCACCATTATTAATTGAATGGATACAAAAAACTGATATTTAGCTTAATCACCGGAACTTAATATGAAAATCTCGAAGGTCTGAATTTCGCCCAACCTGAGCGAAACCCATTCCATAAGACAAAACAGACTTTTGAGAATAATCGACTTTCAAAAAATTTTCACCACCCTCCATTTTTTTGTTGCATTTATTTAATGTTTTGCCTATATAAACAGTCATTATAAATGTGCAGGTAATTAGGGGTTAGTTTTTTAAGCTCATCGTATCGGACCTGTTGCGCTTTTGTGGTTTTTAGGGGATTGCCAGGTATCATTAATCCTTGTAAAACTGAATATGAATCGTTTTCCTGAAAATTTTAACACTTACAGCCTAAAGGATTTAATATATTACGATTTTAAGATGAAATTAATTCTTAACTATATACCGGATTACTGAAATCGGAGGAAAAGGAGACGATGTCAACACTTGATTCGTCATCAGGAACAATTACGAAAAAAGCGCTCTGGCTAAATTTGGGCGTTGCCTGGCTCGGTTGGATGTTTGATGGCATGGAAATGGGAATTTATTCAATTATTGCGGTACCGGCATTAAAAGATTTACTTAAAACGCAGGATTTAAGTATTATTGGACCCTATGTTGGATTAATGTTTGCCCTTTTTTTACTGGGTGCGGCTGCCGGTGGATTTATTTTTGGCCGGCTTGGCGATAAAATTGGTCGGGTGAAATCGATGGTTATCACGGTCTTGGTTTATTCCATTTTTACAGCCCTGAGTGCCGTAGCGACAAATGCCTGGCAATTTGGTGCCTCTCGTTTTATGGGCGCACTGGGTTTAGGTGGTGAATGGGGTCTGGGTGTGGCACTGGTTATGGAAACCTGGCCAAATGACAAAAGACCAATTTTAGCGGGTGCGCTGGGTCTTTCGGCCAACGTCGGATTTTTGGTGAGTTCATTATTTGGATTAGCGGTCGGTGGTTTTGGCTGGCGGGTGCTGTTGCTGGTTGGTCTCTTACCTTCAGTGTTGGCGTTCTTTATTCGATTGGCGGTGAAGGAACCGGAACGTTGGGTAAAAGCGAAAAAACAGGGTGAAAAAGCTGATTTGGGTCAATTATGGCGGCCACCATTGTTAAAAAGAACCTTACTGGCCTGTCTTTATTCATCCGTCGTACTGGTTGGAACCTGGGGTGTTTTTCAATGGATTCCAAGTTGGGTTAATACATTAGTCGAAGGCGATGCATCCCATCAACGCGCAACGGCTGCCATGTTTATGGCTTTTGGGCAAATTATCGGTTCCTTTCTGGGTGGCCCCATTGCCGAGTGGCTCAACCGGCGTGTCTCCTTCGCGATTTTTTGCGTCCTGAGTTTTATTTCATCCGTGGCACTTTATGCAATTGTGGATAGCTATGGCCCGCTCCTGCTTGCAATGGCGGTGTTGGCCGGGATTGCTACCACAACTTTTTATGGTTGGTTACCACTTTATTTACCAGAACTTTTCCCAACCCGAATTCGTGCGACGGGCGAAGGCATTACCTACAATTTTGGGCGCATACTGGCGGCAGCCGGGGTCTTTTTGGGTACCGGTAATCTGGTAAGTGTTTTTCACGGCTCCTTTGCAAAAGCAGCAGCCGTTATGGCTTCACTTTATATTATCGGTTTAATTGCCATCTGGTTTGGGCCGGAGACAAAAGGACAAACTTTGCCGGAATAAAAACCTGGTGGAGAGCATTTATTATTATTAGCAATCTCAGGTAGGGCAAATTGACAATTTGCCCTATATTATTTCAATCACGTCTTACGAATCACCCACTACGCTTCCCCCTACTTTTTCGCCTCATTCAACCAGATATCCAGCCGCGGTGCTTCCCAATTATACGGCTTTCCCAGAATATCATCATCACCATCTCCATCCAGATCGGCGATTCTCGATTCGTGCATGCCAAAACCACTCATAACTTCGTTCACATCAAAATTCCCTTTTCCATTACCCAATAAAATACGACATTTAGCGTCGGGATTTTGTCCCAGGTTCATCTCCGCATTAAAAATATCCAGATAGCCATCGCCATTAAAATCAATCAGATCAAGCGAATGCCCATCCTGTACGGTATCGATGAGCGTCGTTCGAATCCACTGATCGTTTTGCCATTCGTACAGGAACATGGGCGCCCGGCCATCCCCAACAACCAGTACCACTTCCGGTCGCCCGCCCTCAATGAGTTGTCCGGCCGCACAGCGGGAAAAAGCATAATGTTCATCGATGATTTGCGGGGTGTACAACGTGCCGCCTTCGTGCCTGAACCAGCGACCCGCACCAATTATATCCATTTTCCCATCACCATCAATGTCGGCCTTCGCTAAGCCCTCGTGCTCGTTGGAACTCTTCCATCCCGGATATTGACCATGCTGTTCCGGTTCATTTTCCCGACTCCAACTGTAAATTTCAACTATCTCCCATGAAGCGGCATTACGGGGATCTGCTGGAATTTCGGCTAGATAGAGTTTCAACGTATCCTGATTCCAGAAAACAAGCTCGGCCTGGCCATCACCATCAAAATCGCCGAACATCTGATCATGATGCTTCTGCGCGCCAAAACTTTTAATCGCCCGCCGTGTCCAGGGCATGTTTTCTTCAAAATCGGGATTGGGATTCTCCCACCACCAGACTTCATTACTTTTGTAATCACCCCCAAAAACCACATCCAGATCACCATCTTTATCAATATCGTGGACGGCAGAACCAGCTTCGATATGCAAAGGGCCGGCTTCGACAATGTATCGTTGCCAGACACCATTTTGATAACGATAGAGGACAACGGCCGGGGCTTCTGTCCTTTCGGTTATCATAAAGTCCTGATCACCATCCTGGTCAACATCGATAATGGCCGAAGCCGTTTGCTGGTTCCCACTATTCGGAACAGGCAAATCACCATTTGCGGTCGAAAGGTATTTCCACCGAAATTGTTGGCCAGTACTGGTTGAACACGCCATAAAAAGTGACAAAATAAATAATGCGACGCTTAGAATTAATAATTTTTTGATCATGCTCACCTTTAATTTTATTTATGATTTTTTAAAATCTGAAATTCTAAAATGAATCGTTTTCAGTAATTATTGACCCCCTCTGTATCTCATAGCCGTCAGGCTAAGACTATAACTATTTGAATTTCAATAAGTTGCTATTGAATTGCCACGAACTTTAGCTCGTGGTTCTATATGAGCCCCCCCTAATCACCGGGCTTTTAAGCCCGAGCGCCTGTACTCCTGTGGGGTAAAACCCACAATAAAATATTAGGGGCAATCTGATCCACGAGCTAAAGCTCGTGGCTATTCGTTTGTTTTTTAATGAGTTAGCACTTTAGCCTGACGGCTATGCTCTGTATCTCCCAGTTTTCAAAAAGCGAAAATGGGGGAGAGAATCCCGCTTTATCTCCCCCAAATTCCGCTTTTTGGAATTTTTGGGGGGCAGGAGGGGGTCCTAAATTGATTCTGAACATCAAAAATTTCCATTTGAGAATTTTAGGTAAAATAACATACCGCTTTATTGCCAAACTTTTATAAAATCCAGTATATCAAATCAATTAGCGATTTGCAATGTAAAAATGAACATTTTTATTATAAATTTCAAGGAATGAATTAGGGGAACTGGATTTATTAGCAACGTATATTTAATATTTTAAAGGGAAGATGGCCTGTTCGCTCTTATTGGGGTGGGAAAATGAAGGTTGGGTTTCGGTTTGCACCAACATTGCTTTGCCAAACCTCCCCGCACAATCGATATGCAATGCGAGACAGAAAAATCAATAAATCACCAATCATAATCGGCACCACAGGTTTGGTAAAGCTGATTTAGCGATAAACGTGGAGAGTTGCTTTACCAAGCCTCAACGTCCGCTGAGTTAAAAAAAAAGGTATACTTTTTTATCATTTAAGGTTATCAAATGAATCATTTTCATTTGAATAATTATCAATGAAGTTCTCAAGCTCCTTTCGAACCAACTTCTAGCGTGAGTTTACTACGCTGAACCGTAAACGAATCACCTAAGTGTATATAAATATTATATTAAGATTTACAATTTAATGTATACACT
Organism: Caldithrix sp.; assembly: GCA_020722815.1. Lineage (GTDB taxonomy): Bacteria > Zhuqueibacterota > Zhuqueibacteria > Thermofontimicrobiales > Sulfurfontimicrobiaceae > DYKB01. The sequence goes on from DYKB01000050.1 coordinate 51,865, forward strand.
GA
>DYKB01000051.1 GCA_020722815.1 Caldithrix sp.
CTGAAAGCGAGTTCTCCGAAGAAAAAACGTTTCATTTTAGAATTTCAGGTTTGATAAAAACTCAAATCCGAACAACCTAACACCTAACTCCCTTACAAGTCATTTGAATTTAATCAACGACGGCTCATAATCCGCCACTTTTTCAAAACCAAGCAAATTTAAAATCGTTGCAGCCACATTGGCCAGTCCACCTTTTATTTCACGATTGATCGCATATTCACCGTGCCAATTTTTATCAATAATTACAAATGGCACGGGATTTAGCGTATGCGCGGTTTTCGGCTGACGGATACCTTTTTCTTCTGTCCACATCTCATCGCAATTGCCATGATCGGCCGTCACGATTGTAACGCCATCCAACTCATTTACGACATCGATTAATTTTCCGACGTATTCATCCACGGTTTCCATGGCTACAATAGCAGCATCCATGACACCCGTATGTCCCACCATATCGCCATTCGGAAAATTGAGCCGGCCAAATTGATATTTTCCACTTCTCAGTAATTCAATAGTCTTTTCGGTGATTTCCCGGGCTTTCATTTTCGGCTTCTGATCGAAGGGGACGATATCCGAAGGAATTTCAATATATTTTTCCAGCTTCGCGTCAATATAGCCAGACCGGTTACCATTCCAGAAATAGGTCACATGACCATATTTTTGGGTTTCGGAAATAGCGAAGGAAGTTACTTTTTCTGCTGCCAGGTAGGCGGAAACGGTTCGCTCAATCATCGGCGGATTCACCAGAAATTTTTTCGGAATATGTAAATCCCCATCGTATTCCATCATGCCATAATAATCGACCTTTGGGACAAATTCTCTATCAAAATAAGAAAAATTTTCTTCATCAAAAGCTCGGGAAATTTCAATTGCCCGATCTCCCCGGAAATTAAAGTAAACGACCTGATCACCATCCAGAATTCGACCAACAGGTTCGCCATGTTCAACGATGACGAACGAATCCAGGTATTGATCCGTTAAATTTTGTGAATAACCAAATTCAACTGCTTCCTTCGCGGATGCAAAAGCGCGACCTTTGCCTAAAACATGCGCATCCCACCCTTTTTTCACGATCTGCCAATTGGCTTCATAACGATCCATGGTGACATTCATTCGGCCGCCGCCGGATGCAATTTTAATATCCGTTCCTTCCTGACGAAGTTGGCTTAATTTTTCTTCAAATGGCAGCAGAAAATCCAGCGCACTTCTTTCCGGAACATCGCGTCCATCCCAGAGGGGGTGAATTCGGATACGTTTCGCACCATTTTTTATCAGATAATCCATCATCGCATGCAAATGCGAAAGATGCGAATGCACATTTCCATCGGAGAAAAGGCCAATAAAATGCACCATTTTTCCAGCTTTTGCCTGTTCAACAAGGTGCTTAAAATGTTTAGAATTAAAAAGAGAACCGTTTTCAATTGCCCCATCCACTAATTTGGCACCTTGTGCAAAAACCCGACCCGCACCCAGTGCATTATGTCCCACTTCCGAATTTCCCATATCACTATCGGATGGTAAGCCAACAGCCGTTCCATGCGCTTTAAGCGTGGTGAATAATTCACTTTTGAACAAACGATCCAGATTTGGAGTTTTCGCCTGTACCACGGCACTGGCGGCTTCTTTACCCGGTTTTGCCAGACCAACACCATCCATAATAATCAGCAGTAATGGTCCTTTTCGTGGCTTAAAGTTATCAATTTTTTTTAATTGTAGCCCCATTGTAACTCCTGCAATATTTTTTCGTAGTTATCGATCAAAAAAAATGCAATTTTATCAATGATTAACATCGTTTTAATGTCGCTATAATCAAAAACCTAACTTCACATTTATAAAATAGTTCCATTTTCTCTTTTAGACCAGGGCGGCTCTTAAGGCGAATTTGATTCGAATAAATCACCTGGTAATAATTTTATGTTCAACTGATTTTTTTCATTCAGGTGTGTAGAAAATTGAAGTATCTGTTATATCAATTTGTGAGTGATTATTACCATAATGTTTTGTAAAAATTAAGGTTAGAAAGTGGACATTTCGTATTTGAAAAATAAACAGCCGTATTGATATATTAAAAATCAGAAATATTTATTTTTCTCTTGACAATCATTTTTTTTTTATTTATATTCCCCACAACGTATTTTTATACATTTTTATTAAAAAGCATATTGGTAAAGCAAATGATGAATCCTGTAGTAAAAATAAGTTTTTCGCTTGGTAAATCAAAGTCAATGACTTTGCTGCAGGATAATTCTGTCCTTTTTTTATCCACTTTATCGAATTCCGTCTTCTCAGTATCTGGCCTGATTCAGGGTATAATTATCCTAATCGCCATAATTATTCTAAATAGCCTCATTCTATCCATACTAGGGTAGTTACAAACTGAGGTTATTCCTACAAACTTACAAAATCTCGCAACTTAAAATTACTTAAAAAAAACAGGAATAGCCTCACAGGCAAAGTGGATTTTTATATCCTGTTTTGAGATGACAAAAAAGTCACTATTTAATGAATTAAATCAAAGGAATCAACTATGCGAAGTAATCAGACAAAAGTTGGAATCGAACGAACCCCCAACCGGGCACTGCTATTTGCGACCGGTATCACTCGTGAAGCCATGGACAGCCCATTTATCGGAGTTGCCAGCAGCTTTTCTGATATTGTACCAGGACATGTCGGCATGCGGGATTTGGAACGCGCTATTGAGAATGGAGTTCATCGGGCAGGAGGAACGCCTTTCATTTTTGGGACTCCCGCCATTTGCGATGGGATTGCCATGGGCCATTCTGGAATGAAATATTCACTCCCCTCCCGTGAATTAATTGCGGACATTGTTGAATCCATGGCCAATGCGCATAATCTGGATGGCCTGGTGCTGTTAACGAATTGTGATAAAATAACGCCGGGCATGCTGATGGCCGCCGGCCGGCTGAATATTCCGGCGATTGTCGTCACTGCCGGCCCCATGTGGTCCGGCCGCTTGCGTGGGAAACGCCTTTCCCTGGTTCGGGATACTTTTGAAGCCGTTGGTCAGTACATGGCAGGGAATATCCCGCTTGAGGAATTGAAAGCGCTGGAAATGGAAGCCTGTCCGGGCTGTGGGTCATGTCAGGGACTCTATACCGCCAACACCATGGCCTGTTTGACGGAAGCCTTGGGGATGTCCCTGCCAGGAAGTGGAACCGGGATCGCTGGTTCGGCGATGAAAAAACGATTGGCATTTATGAGTGGACAGGTGGTCGTAAACATGGTACGTCAGAATCTCACACCATCACAAATTATGACTTTCGAGGCTTTTAAAAATGCCATCCGGCTGGATATGGCCCTGGGTGGTTCAACCAATACGATCTTACATCTTACCGCAATCGCCCATGAAGTCGGCATTCCGTTGCCATTAGATTTATTTGATGAAATCAGCAAAGATACGCCACATTTAACTTCGTTACGCCCTGGCGGAGATTATTTTATGGAAGATCTGGAATTTGCCGGCGGAATTCCAGCCGTTATGAAAGTCCTTGAAAATAAATTATATGACACATTGACAGTTACCGGGAAAACCGTACAGGAAAATTTGAAAGCAACCTCACTTTTTCAAAATGAAGTTATTCACCCCCTTTCAAATCCAGTGCACCCCACCGGCGGAATCGCTGTCCTGAAGGGAAGTCTGGCACCGAATGGCGGTGTGGTGAAACAATCCGCTGTTTCAGAAAAAATGATGGAATTTGAAGGCATAGCCCGTGTTTTTGATTCAGAAGAAACCGCCATGCAGGCCATCACCAGTGGGCAAATCAAAGCTGGAGCGGTTATTATCATTCGTTATGAAGGACCACAAGGCGGCCCCGGGATGCGTGAAATGCTCAGTCCAACGTCGGCACTTGTCGGAATGGGGTTGGGTGAATCGGTGGCATTAATTACAGACGGCCGTTTTTCTGGTGGAACACGCGGTCCCTGTATTGGACATGTATCGCCTGAAGCTATGGCCGGCGGCCCTATTGCATTGGTTCAGAATGGGGATAAAATTTATATTAATATCAAAAAACGGATTCTGGATTTAAGAGTCGATCCGGATGAGCTTAAAAAGCGTCAGCAAAACTGGCAAAAACCTGAATTCAAAGTCAAATCCGGCTATCTGGCACGCTATGCCAGCGCCGTTTCCTCGGCTGATGCTGGTGCAGTGGTGAGTTAATTCAACAGATAACAAAAATTTGGACAATTAATATTACTAAAGGAGAATTTACGTGGAACGTACAGGGGCACAAGTTTTAGTCGAAGCACTCAAAAAGGAGAAAGTCCGCGCCATTTTTGGTTATCCCGGTGGCTCGGTTATCGATATTTTTGATGAATTTTATAAAGAAAAATTTCCGATTTATTTGACACGCCATGAACAGGGGGCTGTTCATGCTGCCGATGGTTTTGCCCGGTCCTCCGGGGAAGTCGGTGTTTGTATTGCCACTTCTGGTCCCGGGGGAACCAATTTAATTACCGGCCTGGCAACGGCGCACATGGATTCAATCCCCATTGTCGCCTTAACCGGACAGGTATCAACGCAGCTTATCGGGAATGATGCTTTTCAGGAGGCGGATATTACCGGTATCACTCGACCGATTACGAAACATAATTATATTGTACAATCAGTTGATGATTTGCCCAGAATATTGAAAGAAGCTTTTTATATTGCCCGAACCGGCCGCCCCGGCCCGGTACTGGTGGACATTCCGAAAGATGTGCAACAGAAAAAAACCCGGCAGCCCTATCCAGAGACAATTGAGCTTCGCGGCTATAAGCCCAATCTGTTTGGACATGTGAATCAAATAGTAAAAGTCGCGGAAGAAATCAAGAAAAGCAAAAAGCCGCTTATTTATGCCGGTGGTGGTGTTATTGCTTCCGGTGCCAGCCATGAATTATTTGAATTGGCGACAAGGGCACAAATACCAGTTACCACAACCTTGATGGGAATGGGTGCTTTTCCGGAAACACACGAACTTTCCCTGAAAATGTTGGGAATGCATGGAACAGCTTATGCCAATAAGGCTGTCCAGGAGGCGGATTTACTGATTGCGATTGGTGCCCGATTTGATGATCGGATTACCGGCCGGGTTGATAAATTTGCACCGAATGCCGTGATTGTGCATATTGATATTGATCCATCGACAATTCGGAAAAATGTGAAAGTTGATATTCCGGTCGTTGGGGATGTTAAAAATGTATTGATCGAATTATTAAAACATATTGAAACAGCGAATCATCCCGAATGGCTTGAACAAATTCGCACCTGGAAGCAAGAGATGCCGCTGACTTATAAGCAAAACGGTTCGCTCAAGCCCCAATATATCGTAGAGCAAATTTATGAATTGGCAGATGAGAACACGATTATCACCACCGAAGTCGGTCAAAACCAGATGTGGGCTTCACAGTTTTTTAAATACACCAAGCCCCGTACTTTCATCTCTTCCGGTGGTTTGGGAACTATGGGGTATGGTTTTCCGGCAGCCATCGGTGCCCAGGTTGCCCATCCTGATAAATTAGTCATTGACATTGCCGGGGACGGTAGTATCCAGATGAATATCCAGGAATTAGCAACGGCGGCTACTTATAATTTGCCGGTTATCATTGCCATTCTTAATAATCAATATTTAGGAATGGTGCGGCAGTGGCAGGAGATGTTTTATAATAATCGTTATTCATCAACCTGTCTTCGTCGGCGCAGTACCTGTCCCAAAAATTGTACCGGCCCGGACGAAAATTGCCCGATTTACATTCCGGATTTTCCGAAAGTTGCCCAGGCTTATGGCATCACCGGGATACGGGTTACAGAGATTTCTCAGGTGCGGCCTGTTTTACAGGAAGCGATGAAGCGACAGGGACCAATAGTTCTTGAATTTATTGTTGATAAAGAAGAAAACGTATACCCCATGGTACCAGCGGGGGCAGCTTTGGACGAAATGATACAAGGGATGGCATAATGCGACATGTAATTTCAGTAACCGTTGAAAACAGACATAGCGTTCTGACCCGAATCACCGGCCTGTTTGCGGCGCGGGGCTATAGTATTGAAAGCTTAAGTGTAGCGCCCATGAACGGGCTCGGTCACATGATCATTGTGGTGAATGGGGACGACCTGGTTCTTGAACAAGTCAATAAGCAGCTTAATAAACTCATCGATGTTATCAAAGTCATTGATATGACAGGTGAAAGCTTCATTGATCGGGAATTAATTCTCATCAAGGTGAATAGCACCAAAACAACCCGCTCGGAAATTATGCAGGTGGTCAATATTTTTGGCGCCAAAATTGTGGATATCAGTCCGAAAACGCTAACGGTCGAAGCTACGGGAAGTGAGGCCAAAATTAATGCCATTATTGGCATGCTCAAATCTTTTGGCATCAAAGAAGTGTCACGCTCTGGCAAAGTGGCAATGAGTCGTGAATTTATTGGTGAAGTATAGCTTTATATTATCAATTCAATTTGTAATTAAACAAAAAAACTAAAACTTTATGTGACGGAGCAAAAAATGAAACTATATTATGATAATGACGCTGATCTTAATCTACTTAAAAATAAAACGGTTGCCATTCTTGGTTATGGTAGCCAGGGACATGCCCAGGCTCAAAATCTTCGGGATAGTGGTGTCAAAGTGATTGTGGCAGAATTGCCTGGTACGCCAAACTATGAACTGGCGCTAAAAAATGGTTTCCAACCGGTTTCTGCCGAAGAAGCGGCTGCAAAAGCAGATGTTATTCAAATGCTCGTTCCGGATCAGGTGCAGGCAGCCGTCTACCGGGAAAGTATTGCGCCACAATTAAAAGCGGGTCAGTCACTGGTTTTCTCACATGGTTTCAATATCCATTACGGTCAGATAGTTCCGCCGCCAACGGTGGATGTTTATATGGTGGCTCCCAAAGGTCCGGGACATCTGGTACGGAGCGTTTTTGTTTCTGGTGGGGGAGTGCCATGTCTCATCGCGGTGTTTCAGGATGTGAGTGGGACGGCGCAACAGACGGCGTTAGCCCATGCCAAAGGCATTGGTGGCACCCGGGCTGGTGTACTTGAAACGACATTTAAAGAGGAAACCGAGACCGACCTTTTTGGTGAGCAAACCGTGCTGTGTGGTGGAGTTGAGGAATTGGTTATGGCCGGCTTTGAGACGCTGGTTGAAGCTGGTTACCGGCCGGAAATCGCCTATTTTGAGTGTATGCATGAATTAAAACTCATCGTTGACCTGTTCTATCAGGGTGGTATTTCTTACATGAATTATTCAGTCAGCGATACGGCGGAATATGGTGGTTATACCCGTGGTCCGCGCGTGATCAACGAACAGAGCCGTCAGGCCATGAAAGAAATTTTAAAAGAGGTTCAGGATGGCTCATTTGCGCGCGAATGGCTGCTGGAAAATCAGGTGAATCGGCCGGTGTTAAATGCCACACGAAATCGTATGAAAAATCATCTCATTGAAAAAGTAGGTGCGCAATTAAGAAGTATGATGAGCTGGATTAAAAATAAATAAAAATTTCACTATCGTACACTTTTTGATTAAGCAAAACTGCCCTAACCCTCTCCCCCTTCGACAAGCTCAGGTACCGTGGGAGAGGGAATAGCTACGCCCTCTCCCGTTGGGAGAGGGTTGGGGTGAGGGCTTTGAGCGTGGTTTAAAAGTGAATCATTAAAGTAATGTAAAAAAGTGTAGGGTAGAAAAATAAAAAAATAAAGGAATAGCCAAATGGATGAAAATGAAGTCATCATTTTTGATACCACGCTTCGTGACGGGGAGCAATCGCCGGGAGCCAGTCTGGATGTCCCGCAAAAAATTATGATTGCCCAGCAATTGGCGCGATTGAACGTGGACGTTATTGAAGCCGGATTCCCGGTTTCTTCACCCGTACAATTTGAAGCGGTCAAATCGATTGCGGAAGAGGTGCAGGGACCAGTCATTGCCGGTCTTGCCCGGGCAATGAAGTTGGATATTGATAGTTGTGCTCAGGCTTTAAAAACCGCCAAACGGCCACGAATTCACACTTTCATCGCCACTTCTCAGGTTCATCTTGAAAAAAAGTTTCGCAAGTCAGAAGATGAAATTTTAGCAATGGCGTATGAGGCGGTAAAATACGCTAAAAATTACTTTAATGATATTGAATTTTCACCTGAAGATTCAGCCAGAACCGGAAAACAATTCCTTTTTCGAATTATTGAAGCCGCGATTGATGCCGGCGCAACGGTGATCAATATCCCCGATACAGTGGGGTACTCCTTTCCCGATGAATTTGGTGGATTGATAAGAGAAATTCGGGAAAAAGTGCCCAACATGTCAAAAGCCATTTTGAGTGTTCATTGTCATAATGATTTGGGGCTGGCAGTAGCGAATTCATTGTCCGCCATTTTAAATGGGGCGCAACAGGTTGAATGTACCATCAATGGAATTGGTGAGCGGGCGGGCAATGCCTCGCTGGAAGAAATTGTCATGACGCTGGAAACCCGGAAAGATGCTTTTAAACGCCGTACCAGGATTCAGACAGAAGAAATTTACCGAACCAGCAAAATGGTCAGCCATTTAACCGGTATCATCATTCAGCCTAATAAAGCCATTGTTGGCGCGAATGCGTTTGCCCATGAATCCGGGATTCATCAGGATGCGGTATTAAAAGATAAAAGGACGTATGAAATCATGACCCCCGAGTCGATTGGTTTGCCTTCGAATCGAATTGTATTGGGACGGCATTCGGGGCGCCATGGTTTGAAAAGTCGATTGGAAACTTTGGGTTATCAAATGGCAACAGAAGAACTAAATCAGATCTATGAAGAATTTTTAAAAATTGCCGATAAGAAAAAAGAGGTCTTTGATGAAGATCTGGAAGTTATCATTGAAAACAATATTTATGGCAGCCGGAAGGAACTGGAATTAACTTATTTTCATATTTCCAGTGGTAATCAGCTTGTTCCAACGGCAACCATTGGTTTGAAAAAAGACGACAAAATCTATCAGGAAGCCGCCTGTGGGGATGGCCCGGTTGATGCGGCGTTTAAGGCGATTGACAAAATTACGAATATGACCGTCGAATTGGGTGATTATCAATTACACGCTGTGACCGGTGGAAAAGATGCGTTAGGTGAGGTAACCATCAAAATCATTAAAAATGGTTGGAATATTGTCGGCCGGGGTGCCAGTACCGATGTCATTGAAGCCAGTATCAAAGCCTACCTGGACGCCATCAACAAATTATTCATTAAACAAAGGAAGCATAATGACCATAACTGAAAAAATATTAGCCGCCCATGCAGGACGCGCGGCGGTAAGTCCGGGCGAACTGATTATGGCGCAACTGGATTTGGTGCTGGGGAATGATATTACCGCACCGCTGGCAATCGAAGAATTTATCCGCCTGGGCGCCAAAAAGGTCTGGGATCCGCGCAAAATTGCCTTGATTCCCGATCACTTTACACCGAATAAAGACATTAAATCGGCTGAACAGGCTAAATTACTGCGCGAATTTGCCCGGGCGCAAGGCTTAACGCATTATTATGAAGTGGGACGAACAGGTATCGAGCATGCTTTTCTACCCGAGCAAGGGATTGTCCTCCCAGGTGATTGCATTATTGGTGCCGATTCGCATACCTGTACTTATGGTGGCATTGGTGCGTTTGCGACTGGTGTTGGCAGCACGGATATGGCGGCAGCCATGATTACGGGTGAGTGCTGGTTCAAAGTCCCTGAGAGCATCAAGTTTCATTTTTCTGGCAAATTGAAACCCTGGGTGAGCGCGAAGGATCTCATTTTATACACGATACATCAAATCGGCGTTGATGGTGCCAGTTATAAAGCCATGGAATTCACCGGCGAAACTATCTCCAACCTGTCTGTAGAAGGCCGATTGACCATGGCCAATATGGCCATTGAAGCTGGTGCGAAGAATGGTATTTTTGCGCCCGATGATCGCACTTTAAATTACGTCAATCCGCGGGCAAAGCGCGATTTTAAAATTTATGAAAGTGATCCAGAGGCACAATATGTAGCAGTTTATGAGTTCGATGCGAGCCAGATTGAACCCCAGATTGCTTTCCCCTCACTGCCGGAAAATTGCCGCCCAGTCAGCGAGGCAACTCATGTAACGATCGATCAGTCTGTTATTGGTTCCTGTACCAATGGTCGCATTGAAGACTTGCGGATTGCGGCGCGAATTATGAAGGGACGAAAGGTGAATCCCAACGTCCGCTGTATCGTCATTCCTGCTACTCAGGAGATTTATCTGACTGCATTGAATGAAGGCCTGATTGAAATTTTTATCAACGCCGAAGCAGTTGTTTCGACTCCAACCTGTGGACCATGTTTAGGAGGCCACATGGGAGTTCTGGCGGCTGGTGAACGCGCAATTTCGACCACCAATCGAAATTTTGTGGGTCGAATGGGACATCCGAAAAGTGAAGTTTATCTGGCCAGTCCGGCCTTGGCTGCGGCCTCAGCAATTCTGGGTCGAATTGGCTCACCAACCGAGTTGGGAATTCCGGAATAAATGGTGGCAATTGCTTCAAAATTTTGCATCCGGTATTTTGATAAAGTTCAACCTTTAAAAAATTTGACAGGATTAACCAGCTTTAAATCCTCAGCATTATGTAAATTCTGTCCCCAAAAGGTGATATCAATCAAATCAACAATGAACAATTATTGTTTGATAACTAAATTTTCAAAAAAGGAATTTGATAAATGACAAATAAAATAAATGGAAAAGTCTGGAAGTTCGGCGATGATATTAATACCGATCTGATTATTCCAGCTCGCTATTTAAATACAACCAAACCGGAGGAATTGGCTGCCCATCTTATGGAAGACGCCGATACGCAATTCCCGAAAAAAATTAGCCCGGGCGATTTAATCGTTGCCGGTAAAAATTTTGGCTGTGGTTCTTCGCGTGAACACGCCCCATTGGCAATAAAAGCCGCGGGCATGGGCGCGGTTATTGCCAAAAGTTATGCCCGGATCTTTTTCCGCAATGCCATCAACATTGGTCTGCCAATTCTGGAAAGTGAAACCGCGGCTGAAAAAATTGAACCCGGTAATCAGGTCGAAATTGATTTCAAGACCGGGACAATTAAAAATTTAACCAAAAACGAAACCTATCCGGCAACTGTATTTCCGGAATTTATGCAACAACTCATTAATGCCGGTGGTCTGATGGCCTGGATAAAAAAGGAGCGAATGACACATGAATAAAAATGTAAAAAAAATTGCTGTGCTTCCAGGGGATGGAATTGGTCCGGAAGTCGTGGCTGAAGCTTTAAAAGTGATGAACATAGTTGCCCAAAATCGATCGATTCAGTTTAATTTTTCTCCCGGATTGGTTGGTGGTGCATCGATTGATGCTCATGCGACTCCTTTGACGGATGCGACTTTACAAATGTGCCTGGAAAGCGATGCCGTCCTCCTTGGTGCAGTGGGTGGTCCAAAATGGGAAAACTTACCGCATGCGCAAAAACCGGAACGGGCGTTACTAAAATTAAGGAAAGAATTGGGTCTTTTTGCCAACGTCCGACCAGCCAAAATTTATTCGGCATTAATTGACGCGTCAACTTTAAAGCCTGAAGTAATTGGTAATATTGATTTGGTGGTAATGCGTGAATTAACCGGCGGAATTTATTTTGGCGAGCCCCGTGGGGTTCGGGATAATGGTCAAGAAAAAGTCGGCATCAATACGCTCGTTTATTCTACATCAGAGATCGCGCGAATTACGCATGCTGCATTTGATTTGAGTCGAAAACGCCGAAAAATCGTGACTTCGGTGGATAAAGCCAATGTATTGGATACTTATCAACTCTGGCGGGATGTGGTCAATTCTATTGCGAAAGAATACCCGGATGTGAAATTGAGTCATCTTTATGTGGATAACTGTGCCATGCAATTGATCCGAAATCCACAGCAGTTCGATGTGATTCTGACGGAAAATATGTTTGGTGATATTCTGAGTGATGAAGCCGCGATGCTAACCGGTTCCATTGGAATGCTTCCTTCGGCAAGTTTGGGACCCCGAAGTGCTATGTATGAACCGGTTCATGGGTCAGCGCCGGATATTGCCGGAAAAGGAATCGCCAATCCCATTGCCACCATTGCCTCGGTAGCCATGATGTTCCATTATAGCTTTGATATGCCGGCCGAAGCCATGGCGATTGAAAACGCTATCGAAAAAGTACTGAATCAGGGCTATCGCACGGCTGATATTGCCGAAAATGGTAAAGTTCCGATTTCGACTCAGGAAATGGGAAAATTGATTACGACCGCTTTGCAATCAGAATTAAAATAAACTTATGAAGGAGATTGATTACTGAATTTGCGAAGAAAATTATTGTCGTTCACGAAATTGGCGATCGATTTTTTTCTACCATACACTTTTTTACATTAATTTAATGTTTCATCATTAAATCACGCTCAAAGCCCGCACCCCAACCCGCTCCCAAACGGAGGGGGCGTCGCGATTCCTTCTCCCCCAGGGAGAGGGCGGGCTTTGACAAATCAAAAAGTGTATGGTAGTGAAATCGATTTTTAATTTTAGTTTAATTTTAAAAAAAAAACAGAAAGCGAATTTATGAAATCGGAAAAGTTACCACTAAAAGTTGACATCTACGATACGACCTTACGTGATGGGACTCAGGGAGAAGGAATTTCATTTTCAGTGGAAGATAAAATCCGGATTGCGAAACGATTGGATGATTTTGGCGTAAACTATATTGAAGGCGGATGGCCCGGTTCAAATCAGAAAGATGAGGAATTTTTTGCCCGGGCGGCGCAATTAACCTGGAAAAATGCGAAGATTGCCGCTTTCGGCAGTACCCGCCGGGCAAAATTTAAAGTCGGGGACGATCCCAATATTCAAGCCCTGATAAATTCGAAAGCACCCGTTTGTACGATTTTTGGGAAAACCTGGGATTTACATGTACGAACTGCACTCAGTATTGATTTACCTGAAAATCTCGTTTTAATTCGCGAGTCAGTTCATTATCTCAAATCCCTGGGTCGGGAAGTCATTTATGATGCCGAGCATTTTTTCGATGGATTCAAGGCAAATGCTGATTATGCCATCGCGACACTTAAAGCAGCCCAGGAAGCTGGTGCGAAAATTCTTGTCCTGTGTGATACCAATGGGGGGACGTTAACCACCGAACTGATTTCAATAATTCAATATGTTCACCGCCAAATGGATGCTGAATGGGGAATTCACACCCACAATGATTCAGACATGGCCGTCGCCAACACGCTGGCAGCGGTACAATTGGGTTGTGGACACGTTCAGGGGACAATCAATGGCTATGGCGAACGATGTGGAAATGCAAATTTATGTTCCGTTATTCCGGCGTTGAAATTAAAAATGGCGCATGATTTATTACCTGATATCAATTTGGCTCAATTGACGGATTTATCGCGCTACATTAGCGAGGAAGCCAATTTACCGCATCGCCACGATTTTCCCTATGTGGGGCAGAGCGCTTTTGCGCATAAAGGCGGCATCCATGTCAGCGCGATTCGAAAAAATTCATTAACTTATGAACATATTGCCCCTGAAAGCGTTGGTAATAAACAACGCGTACTGATTTCTGACCTTTCGGGGCAGGGAAATATCCTCTCCAAAGCGGAAAATTATGGACTCGATCTCCAACACCTGACACCCAAAACGCAGGAGATCGTTCAAAAATTGAAAGCGATGGAGCACCTGGGATATCAGTTTGAGGCAGCCGAAGGTTCTTTTGAACTTTTAATCAAAAAATCATTGGAACAATCGAAAAGCTATTTTGAACTGGCTGGATTTCGCGTCATCATCGAGAAGCGAAATGGCATGCCTTATTCTGAAGCGGCCATCAAAGTGATTGTTGATGGTCAAACCGAACATACCGCGGCGGAAGGTGTTGGACCGGTAAATGCCCTCAACAACGCCTTACGAAAAGCGCTCGAAAAATTTTATCCATCGTTAGGTGAGATGCATCTAACAGATTATAAAGTCCGCGTTCTGGATGAAAAACAGGCGACTGAAGCAAAGGTTCGCGTTCTCATCGAATCCGCCGATGGAACCGATGAATGGGGTACGGTGGGCGTGTCCGATAATATTATAGAGGCCAGTTGGCAGGCATTGGTTGACAGTTTTACATATAAATTAATGAAGGATGAGAAAAATAATATTCAGAAGAAGTAAATCTCTAATTGTGGAGTAATTCAAATGGAAAATGCTTATGTATATCGTATCGCACATGATACAAACGAAGCCCGGTTGACATTAATCGGTGTCCCGGACAAAGCTGGTATTGGCGCAATTATCTTCCGGGCGCTGGCTGAATCCAAAATTCATGTTGATATGATAGTCTATAACAAGGTGAATGCGAATGAAACTTCAGTATCATTCATGATCTGGAAAAAAGATATTCCCGAAGCTGAACAAGCCGCAAAACAAGTAGCGCAGCAAATTGGCGCAAAAGCCGTCAAAATCGATGATGATATGGCCCGAATTTCAATTATTGGACGAGGTTTACATAACCCTTCGGGAATCGTTGCCGAGTTGTTTGAAGTATTTGGTGATGAAAACATCAATATTCAAGCGATAACAACTTCTGAAACGCGGGTTTCATGTCTTGTTAAGGCCGAAGAGACCGCGCGTGCGGTTAAGCTTTTAATTAAAAAATTCAGCCTGGAGAGAAATATGAGAAAGGATGAATTTGAAATGCATCACGAAGAAATTGATTTTCAACTTCCATTTGATGCGCCAATAGATTATACTTTACTCAATAATTAAGTATAAGTTTTTTATGTATGCCCTCAATAAATATAGTAAAAGTACCCTTCGACAAGCTCAGAGTACAACCATGCCGTTGGCTAAGCCTGTCGAAGCTAACTTTACCAATGAATTTTGAGCGAATACTTTTTTTATCAACCATTGGCTATTTTTACAATTGATAAGTCGATTTAAAAAAGGTCGGTTTTATTATTTGAGATGAAATGAATTGAAAAATCTATAATTTTCAATCAAGTAAGACAATATTCGTATCCCTCAAAAAACCGGGACAAGACCTTCAAGGTTTTTTTTATGAAATTCTTGATATTCGGTTCGACCCAGGGTTTTAATAAGAAAACCTCGAAGGTCTGTACTTTACCCGTTATTAAAAGCGGATTTCGATTTAAAAATTACGACTGGTCATCTAAGAACGGATCATCACCTTTTTTTTTATGCTTTCGCTCGCGTGTCGGTTTACCGCCAAATTTTGTCATTTCAGGAGCATTATCCCCAAAAGTAGCTTTTGCTGCATTCCGCACTCTCTTTGTGAGTCCCCATAATTTATATATACTCGTATTTCGAGCCTTAACCAGTTGGGCCCGTTCGGTTCGGAAACGTTCTGTGGCTTCAAATTTTGCTTTTGCGGCTGCTATTTTTTCTTTAAAAGCTTCGATTGAAATATTCGGAACATTTAATTTTGAAAGTAATTCCTGCCAACTATTGCAGATTGCTTCCGCCTGATCGATTGTGTCGCGTGGGAAATTATTTCCTGAGACATTCATCATAAGACATTTCCTTTCATTTAAAGCAAATTGTAAATAGTATCGATATGGAAAAAGTAAGTACTCGCAAGCATAAAATTTATACATTAAAATATAATAAAAAAAATATTTTAAATGCAATATTTAATTAAATGCTAATCAAAATTTTACAGTCACACTTATTAATAACTATGATTATCCTTTTTTAATTTAAAAAAACGGACAAAATTATTGGCTCTTTTTTTAAAATTCAAATTAATGAATTGTAAAATATGGTATGTGGTATATGTGAGAAATAATATAATGATTATTAATTTTATTTTCAACAGTTATTTTGAAAAAATTTCATCCATTTTCCCAGGTAAAATTAATTGATATCTCAATGAAAAGATTAAAAATAAACATGTTAGACTGCTTAAAATTTTCATTGACTTTTTCAGACATGGAAGAAGAAATAGAAAAATCAGATAGCTAAATGCCGCCAGAAATAGATTGAATTTGAATTCTTAATGGTGACTATAATTGAAACAGCACAACATTTTCAAAATTTGCTTTATTTTTCACCCTGATAAATGTAAATGTCTATTTTTATCTTGCATTTCATGGCATATTTGGTTAAATTCACTTAATTTAGAAAGTTGAGTTGCCATAATTATGCTGTCTTTCAAAAAGAATGGAGCATTGAATGAAAATTTTGTCCCCTTTCTTCATTAATTTGATTCGGCTTAAATGGTATATCTGGATTTTATTTTCCATCTTTTTCTGCATTATCGTGATTACAGCGATTCAAAATTTTCATGAGGAAAAAATATTACTTGCCGCGGGCTATTCACTATTGATTCACTTTTTTATTTTTTTTACGTATGCACGCTACTATGAAAAAATTGCCCCTGTTCCGAAAAAATTGATGGTCAATGTCAAGCTCCAAAAAGCAAAATTGAATATATCGGATATTCTGATGAAAGAGTTTGATTATGTACACGATACCGCCAGCCAGGCTATGAATGATCGCCATACAGTCGTGAATTATTTCTTAATCATCACGGGTGGAACCATCACGCTGTTCGGTGCATTCCTTAAACCAAAAGATTATCCCGACCTTCCTATTAAAAATATATTATTTACGACCTTGATGGCGTTTAATTTCATCGGCTGGATTTATTATCTCAAAATTATTCGATTGCGTCAGGCGTGGATGGAAAGCGCCCGGGCAATGAATCATATCAAAAAATTTTATTTACAAAATCTTAAACTGAATGAAGAGTCTTGTAAAAAGATTTTTCGCTGGAGAGTAGATTCACAACCGGCAGCCAATAAACCCAGTAATGTATTTTATTATTCCGCCGTTCTTATCTCATTTTTTACATCCATTGCCCTGCTGGTTGGATGGTTAACCGCAATGGAAAAAAGTTTGATCAACAAAAATCATCAGTGGTATATTTATTTCGTTGGCATCTATCATTTTATTTTTCAAATATTAATGTATTCAGAATTTTTACGTGAAGTAAATAAAGAAAACGACTAAAAGGGTGAAAAATGTGAAAGTCATCATTAAAAAAGTCAGGCGTATTTTCGATGATTTTTTCAAAATCGACGAGGCGCTCTTACAATATGAAAAATTCGACGGCACGATGTCGCCGGAACTGCGGCGACTAAATTTCAACCGGGGAAACTCTGTTGCTGTTTTAGTGTATAATCAAAATCAAAACAGTTTTATCTTTACGAAACAGTTCCGTTATCCAGTTTATGCCAGCGATCCGCAACAGGCCTGGATGTTTGAGATAATCGCGGGGATGATTGAGGATGGACAGGAGCCTGAAAAGTGTGCCATTCGCGAAATTGCGGAAGAAACAGGCTATCAGGTAGATAATTTGACCGATATTTCCCGGTTTTTTGTATCACCAGGCGGGACTTCTGAAAAAATATTCCTTTTTTTTGCCGCTGTTCGCGATATTGACGCCAAATTTGCTGGTGGTGGGCTGGCAGCAGAGGGCGAAGACATTCAGGTTGTTCAAATACCTGTCCCGGATGTGATGAAGATGCTTAAGAATGGCGAAATTCAGGATGCCAAAACAATTATCGCACTTCAGTGGTTTGAAAAAAGTTTTAAGGAAATTCAAAATAAACAAAAAAAATTGAAATAAGTGTTCTATAATCTTTTTATTGGGCAACCAGAAAACAAATCAAACTGAATCTAATACATGACCATACTTTTTTCTATAATCTATTTGACCGGCGGCGTACTCCTGCTATTTTTGGGATTCATTATTTTAAATGATAATCCACATCATCAAATTAATCGGATTTTCAGTGGACTCTTATTCTTTGGTGTCACCGGAAGCATTATGGCTGGCTGTGGTTTGTTAATTCAACCTCCCACAATCAATCAACTGTTTTTAAATCGTATTTTTGTTTTCTGGGAATTTTTCTTTCCCCAACTTCTGATGTTTTCGTTTTTTTATCCAACGAAAATATTATCATCCAGCGCATCCCGATACCAACAGTTGATTTTTTTGCCGCATCTTTTTCGTTTTATTTTGCTGATTGTTTTTAGTTCACCGGATGAGATATTACTGCGGACAACAATTTTTTCCAATTCAGTTTTCGATAATTTTTTACAGCCCATCGCGATTCTGGGAACCTTGCTTTTAAATTTGCTGGCCTATTTTTATGAAATTCATAATACACTTTTTGCATTTATCAATCTTTTTTACCTGATTCTCGCGTTTTCATTGATGTATGAAAGTTATCATCAAACAAAACGCACCCATTTTTCGTTTCAAAAGCTGGTTGTCCCGGGGGGGATACTTATCAGTATGCTTTTGTATGTCATTGCTTTTCTGCTTCCCGAACTATTACCAATTAATTTGACATTTCAACAGGCTCATCTTTTTACCACTCTCGCGATTCTGCTCGCTGCTGTCTCCATTGCCTGGGCGATTATTAAATATCATTTTTTGAATATCTATCTTTTTATTCGAAAAAGTATCCTTTTTTCCACCGGTACGGCATTTTTGGTTGGTTGCTATCTGTTAAGTTATCATATGACCAAACAATTCACCGGCCAGGTTTTCGGGAAAGAACTTCCCATTCTGGAAATTCTATTCTTAATTTTCGCGGCTTTTTTCTTTCAACCTATTTTATCCACACTGGAAAGATTTCTGGAGAAATATTTCTTGAAAGAACAGTTGGATTATCGCCTCATCCTGGAAGAATTTAGTCGCGATATGTTAACGATATTGGATTTGGATCGATTACGCGCCAAAATATCCACTATTTTAAAACGCGTCCTGTCAGTTGAATCTGTTCATCTCATTTTGAAACAAAAAAATGGTGAGTATACCGTTTCCCGACCCAATTTTAATGAAATACTCTCATTTGCAAGAAGTGGCGCATTTATTCGATCAATTAATCAGAAGGATTCACCGCAACTTTTTAATGAAATCGCTCCACAAATTCGCGATAATACCGAATTAAGACAATTGGAGCAGTTACAAGCATATTTATTTATTCCGATTGCCTTTCAGAATGAATTGGAAGGGATTCTGTGCGTTGGCGAAAACAGCGAGCACACGCCCTTTTCGCTGGATGAAAAATCACTGTTGCGAATTATGGGATCCCAAATTGCCATCGCGCTGGAAAATTTTAAGCTCTATGAAGAGAAAATTGAAAAACAACTTATTAAAGAAGAAATTTCACTGGCCAGTGAGATTCAACGGATGCTTTTGCCTCAAACGTTTCCATTCGGAAATCATTTTGCGATCTCGGCGATTAATATCCCATCAAAAGAAGTCGGTGGGGACTATTATGATTTCGTTCAGATTGACGACGCGCATCTGGGAATTGCAATTGGCGATATTGCCGGAAAGGGAATTCCGGGCGCGCTGCTCATGTCAAATTTGCAGGCAACATTTCGGGTAGCGGCGCAACTAAGTCCGAATCCGGCCGAAGTGATGCGAATCGTAAATACCCAGATCGCGAAAACGACCGCGCCTGAAAAATATGCGACATTTTTTTATGGCATTTTTAACACAAAGGATTCGACGTTTACCTATACCAATGCTGGCCATAATTTTCCCATACTGATTCATCATGATCGGGGATTTAAAACCCTGGATAAAAGCGATCTGGTCATCGGAATAGATGAAAATTATCACTATCATCAGCATCAAATCAAATTGTTTCCGGGGGATTTTCTGATCTGCTATACCGACGGGATTACCGAAGCCTTGAATATTGAAAAAATCGAATTTGGCGAAAACAGATTACACGAACTTATCACTTCACACGAATGGCATTCCTCTCAGGATCTGCGAAACTATATTTACGAAACGATTCATAAATTCTCCCACGGGATGGACCAGTATGATGATATGACGCTGGTCATTTTTCAAATAAAATGAATTTTATTCAATTTTCACTTGAATATTAATTTATTTTTGTGTATTTTATAATCTGTTGAAGAGGGGGATGATTAAGCAAATTGATTGAAGGTGATCAGGCGGTTGGCTGATTTTTGAGGCTAAAAATTGAATAGCCGGACCTCTAAAAACCTTGAATGTTCAGGAGTGAATTTATAATATTAAGTACCAGGATTTTTTGAAATGAGAGGAATTGAAGAGACTTTTGATGTTTCTAAAGACTTACTAAATATTACCGAACGTGAAGTAAGTCTTTTGGATCAGGAAGTATCAAATGGAGAAGGTTGGACTTCTTATAGTCGCGGCCAGATCGTGAAACCAACTGTATTTAAAAACAAGCTTTCGGGATTATTCTACGAACATTTTCACGAATTTGCCGTAGAAATACAGGTGAATGGAGCAGAAATATCATACCGCTGTAGTTGTGGAAAAAATGGCTCAATGTGTAAACACGTCGTCGCACTCCTGTATTGCTGGATTAATGACTACGACGGGTTTACCAATATCAGTTATTCAATTGAAGAATTTAAGAAAAAAAATAAAGAAGAGTTGTTGGAAATTTTAACCCGTATTTTTATTAAAGATCCGCAAAATATTCATTTAGTTGGCGGAGTTGATCCTTTGGATGATGACATCGATGACGCAGATGGCATGTTTAATTAGCTACTAAAACGACTGAAACGACACTGAAGACTGAAAATCTTATTCCGGGAAATCTTCATCCAGGCAACCCAAATTTGAGTTAGTCAAAAGAACTAGCGCATAATTAAGAGGATGAATTAATATGTTATGAACCAATAAGCACATTGTTAATTAAAAATTTGAGAATAATTTTTAATTATCCCCGGCCATTTTAATCCATAACACCGAGTATTTGATTGTGCTTATTCCGAGGGCGTTTCCGTTTTGGCGGAGGATTACGTGCAAAGCTGTTGCCTTCACTGGAATCAATGGCTTTTTTTGTTTAAATTTGACCTGGATCATTTTTTGTTAATGGCAAATTCTTAAATTCGGATAGTTAATCTTTAGGAGGATTAGAATGCGCTGGTGGCGACAAATTGTTTTACTTCTTTTTCTTGGCCAAATTGGCGTTAGTTCGCTTTTCGCACAGGGGAAATTTGCCGTCGATACAACTTTATTCCCTGTACCGAAAAATCTGGAAAAGAACGTCAACTTCTGGATTAAGGTGTTTAGCGTCTATAATTCGCGACAGCTCATTCTGCATGATGCTCAGGATTTGAGTATTATTTATGAAGTCATTAATTTTGAAAAAGAAACAACTGATTCGTCCTATTTATCTTATTCAAAAATGTACGCGCAGGCGAATGAATCCCGCGCTAACTATAATCGAATTCTCCAAAAACTGGCCTTGACCAAGCCCAAAGAAATCAATCGACTGGCTAATCATGAGAAATTGGTTTATCATTTGTTCGGAAATGATACGACTCCAAACCGGTTTCGCCTGGCTGCCGGAAATATTCGTGTACAAAACGGATTGCGTGATGAATTTCTCCTTGGCATCATTCGTTCCGGAAAATATTATGAAGAAATGCTGCATGTTTTCCGCGCTTATAATTTGCCCGAAGAACTGGTCTATATACCTCATGTCGAATCTTCCTTTAATTATAAAGCCTACTCGAAAGTAGGCGCTGCCGGCATCTGGCAATTTATGAATAAAACCGCAAGCCATTATCTTCAAATTAATCAGGTCATTGACGAACGATATGACCCCTTATTTGCCACAGAAGCTGCCGCAAAATTTCTCAAGGAAAACTATGACGCCCTGGGAACCTGGCCCCTGGCGATTACGGCGTATAATCATGGTAAAAATGGCTTATTAAGAGCTAAAAATTTATTGGGCACGGATGATTTTGGCGTTATTCTCGAAAAATATCACAGCCCATCTTTTCGGTTTGCATCCCGAAATTTTTATGCTGAATTCATTGCTGCCGTTTATGTCCGGAAAAATGCCGACCTCATTTTTGGAAAAGTCGAACCATTATCCCCGTTGAAATTCACGTATCTGGAATTACCCAAGAATATTACGCTTCTCGAATTGGCTGAAAAATTTGCGCTCGATCTTGAAACGATCCATGAATATAATGTAGCGATAAAACCACAAGCATTAAAATTCGAAAGCACTTTGCCAAAATCATTCAAATTTCGCATCCCCATCGAAAATACTGTCGACCTGGTTGGCATTTATCATGAATTATCTCAAATTCAGATACAGCCGGTTCAACAGTCGGATAACACTGCCAATTTTGCTTTTGAAACCGATAAAAATAATGGACTTACGCCGTTTAATGTGAAAAAGGAAGTCAATATTTCACAGAATGGCGATAAAAAAATAATCAACGCCAATGCTGTACCCGGAGCAACCGAAATTTTGAAAAACAACTCGATTATCGTTCAGCCAGAGGAAACGCTGGGACATTATGCCGAGTGGCTTGAAATCCCAACCCAACGATTGCGGGTATTGAATAGAATCCGTCAGGGGAAGGACATTCAAATCGGTCAAAAAATACGGCTGGATTTTAGCAGCGTCTCATGCGACCAATTTCTTGAGCGCCGAAATCTCTATCATCGAATGATCGAAGATGAATTTTTTCAGCACTTTAAAATTGCCTCGGTGAGTATTTATCAATTAAAATCCGGTGAAACCATCTGGCAGATTTGTAATGAGATTTATTCCATCCCGCTCTGGTTACTGCTGAAATATAATCCGGCACTCAATATTTCTCAACTGAAAGTCAATGATGAGATTATTATCCCGTTCATTGAACCCCGTTCTGCCGCCCAAACCGAAAAAACGATCCCCAATATCAATGGCTAACATATTCTCATGAATCCATCGAACTTTTTATCAATCCATCCGTAAAAGACTGAAACCAATTTCGCCCCCTGGAGTGCATTCTCTATGTGAATGCCTGCCAACGAAGTTGGTATAAAAATTAGCTGAAAAGTAATCCAATATCCTGAACAACGATTTAATCAAAAACAAATTCAACTCATCCTATAATTAATTCAAGGAGCTACCATGTCCACAACACTCTTTTACTACACCGGCACCGGCAACTCCCTCTGGGTCGCCCGGAAAGTCGCGGATGAATCAGGCGAAACTGAACTCATCCCGATTGCCACTTTTAATTCCGATTCCAGGCCAATCACATCCGAAACTATTGGCCTTATTTTCCCGGTCTATATCTGGGGCGTCCCCGCACCCGTTTTGCGGCTCATCGAGACGCTATCGAAATTCAATCCCCAGTACCTTTTCGCCGTTGCCGTCAATGGGGGACAGGTCTCCAACACTTTAGTCCAATTGCAAAAGGTGCTGGCATCTAAAAATATGAAATTAAACGCCGGTTTTTCCATCACCATGCCATCCAACTATATCCCCTGGGGCGGACCAGGGCCGGTGGAAATACAGCAGCAGAAATTTGATGCTGCAATGGAAAAAATACCGCAGATTGCAGCGGTTATCAAAGCGAAACAGACATTGCCTGTCGAAAAAGGCCCCCTCTGGCAGCGGATTCTCTATACGGGATTCTATAAACTCTCTTTCAACCAGGTTCCCAAAATGGATGGCCAGTTCTGGGTGGATGAAAAATGCAATCAATGCGGAATTTGTCAGAAAGTCTGTCCCGCCAACAATATCACATTAGTCGAGGGCAAACCCGTCTGGAATCACCGGTGTGAACAATGTTACGCTTGCCTCCAATGGTGCCCGAAAGAAGCGATTCAATACGGCAAGAAAACCCCGCAATATGAACGCTACCATCATCCGGAGGTGAAATTGAAGGATGTTTTGAAACGGGGCTGATGGCTGCTGGCCTTTGGCTACTGGCTTCTGGCGTTTGGCAGTACGAGGTTTACCCTGCGGGAGGTTCAGAACCGATTGTTAAATTATGCACAGATAATAAGACCTCCCGCAGCGTGAAGTCCGTAAAAATGATGGACTAAATTCACGATTTTGGAAGCCTGAGTGATCCGCTCATTATTATTTACTGAAATCTAAATATATAAAGTTCTGAATCAATGAAGAACCCCCTCCTGCCTCCCCCAAAATTCCAAAAAACGGAATTTGCGGGAGAGGAATTGTCCTCTCCCCCATTTTCGCCTTTTGAAAATGGGGGAGACCCAGAGGGGGTCAATATCCCATTGAAAACAACTTGACCAGCGGAAAAACTTTTCATTTTAGAATTGAATTGATAATTTTCGATTTTAATAAAAATATGAAAGGAAAATGATGAAATTAAAAATTGATACTGCAGCCGATGCGCTTTATTTTTCTTTAGATGATTCACCTGTCGTTGAATCTGAAGAAGTATCGCCAAGGATTATTGTTGATTATCATGATCAAAATGAAATCATTGGAATTGAAATTCTCCATTTATCAAAACGTTCACCATGTTTGAAGCCGACAGCTCTGGAGTTTGAGGCGGTTTAAGTTCTTTTCGTCTTTAAAAAATTCTAATTTTTCCCCTTCTTAATTCTGAATGATCCCCCAAAATATTTTGTCTGCAAGTATCCCTTTGGATAACAGTGTGCTGGTTTATCCCGGAAGCCTGAGCTTTACCAAACCAGGTAATTAGTGTCTGTCCGCAAATGCCCCAATTCTTGTCATTGCGAGGAGCGTTTTTGGCGACGAAGCAATCTCAGTCATTATACAAGGGGATTGCTGCGGCAAAAAACGCCTCGCCATGACAGGGTTTTGAATTTTCGGACAGACACTAATTAAGCAGCAGAATGCTGTACTTCGATGTAAAAGCAATCAACTAGCTACTCAGCAAACGCACGGGATGTCAAAATACGCTATCAAAAAAATATTCTGCCGCCAAATTATTCTGCCGGAAAACGATATGGCGCTGGTTACTAAATTAAGATTTCTACCTCAGATCGATATCAGTGATTAAATTTTTAAAAAATTTGTGATCAAATCAGTAATTTTATGAATCATTCGGGTTAATTGAATAAGAATTTTTAGCAGAAACAGAGAAAATTGAACAGATGATGATGCAGAGGAAATGGTTTCGGATTTGGTTTTGTGCTTTGGTGAATTTTTTGATGCTTTCAACAGGACAGGCACAACAATGGTCAGAAGAAATTTCAGTGGATCCGGCCGGAACGATTTCGGACACGCCGGCTATGGATATTGATGTGAAGACCGGGCATTTGCCTATCGTTAGTATGGTCCAGCCGCAGGGGGTCATGTACACCGAGCTGGATAAGAAAGGGAAAATTATGAGACAGATGTTGGTCGATCCGGCTGCTGCGGACGATGCTGAGGAAGGGATTCGTTTTGGTGCCACGGTCGCCGTGGACTCAAATGGTGTTCCGCACGTGTGTTATCGCAATTATCTGGGAAATAATTTGTGGGATGGCTTTTATACCTATTGGACGAGAAGTTCCTGGAGTCAGCCACTTCAAATTTATTCAAAAGTTGCTCGTGGCTGGGCAATTCGGATTGATGTCGATAATACCGGTAAAGTGCACATCATCCGCGGTTCAATGGCGGGTAAAGCTGGTGAAGAATTAACCGGCCCGGTCACAAATATTACCAAATTGTCAATAATTCCGTCGTTAAAACCCTGGATGATATTTATCGCTATCGCGCCGATGACCGGCTTGAAATCGATGCTTCCTATAAAGATCAGATTAATTGAATAGAAAGTTTTAGGAATCAATATTTTCAAATAAAATCAAGACCTTCGAAGTTGGTTATTTCAGGATTCCAAAATTCGATGAATTATCTGGAATCAAAAAAACTTCGAAGGTCTTATCAGGTTTAAAAAGATAAAACTATTTTTTATCAAGAACTTCTTTTAATCCCGGCACCTGTTCGGCACCAGTTGGCACCGCAATTGTTGAATTTTTGAAATCTTCTCCAATTGGTTCGGCCACACCACCAAGATGTTGCGCCAGAAATAAATCCGTTACCGCATAAAAAGACAATCGATTTTCCGGCCGGGCAAAACCATGTCCTTCATCAGCATATAAAACGTAGGTAACGGGAATACTTTTTTCCTGCATGGCTTTCACAATCTGGTCAGCCTCAGCCTGTTTCACCCGGGGATCATTTGCCCCCTGACCAATGAGTAGTGGTTTTTGAATTTTATCAGCAAAAGTGAGGGGGGACCGTTCTGTTAAAAGTTTTATACCATCTTCAGTTCGGGGATCGCCGACGCGTTTGGCAAACATTTCAAAAAGTGGTTTCCAATAGGGTGGAATGGTATTCAGAAGCGTTTGAAGATTTGACGGACCAACAATGTCAACCCCACAGGCAAAAACATCCGGTGTGAAAGTCAAACCAACTAGTGTTGCATAACCGCCATAGCTCCCCCCCATGATAGCGATTTTATCTTTTGGTGCAATCCCTTCGGCTACTGCCCAATTGACAGCATCAATCAGATCGTCATGCATTTTGGCCGCCCATTCCAGATTTCCGGCGTTGATAAAATTTTTACCAAAGCCAGTCGAGCCACGAAAATTGACACTTAATACGGCATAACCACGATTGGCCAGCCACTGGTGCATGCCATCAAATCCCCACTCATCACGTGCCCAGGGACCACCATGAACCAGCAGTACCATCGGTTGTGGCGTCGTCGGTTTTGGTTCATCATTTTTATTCACCCCATACGGTAATGTCAGATAACTGACCAAATCCATCCCGTCCCGCGATTTGATAACCACTGGATGCATCTTGACCAGTGGTAAACCTTCCAGACTCTTCCGATTCGTGAATAAAAATGTTGCTTTCTTCTCAGGGCGATTGTAGAGATAATACCGAACAGGTCCATTATCAACGACATAGGTAACGATCCAGGTCTGATCATCAAGGGTGCGGGTATTGACTGACATATCGCCATCCGAAACCGTTTTCAGATAATCCATATCCGCCTGAATGGCTGAATCCAAAACTTTCCATTCCGATTTTAAATAATTGACCGAAACAGCTTGAATATTTTTTTCCGTTGGGTGAACAATTGCGCCCTGAATATCAGAACGTGGATCTTCAGCCAGGAGGGTGGTTTCACCGGTTTGAACGTCCATAATTTTCAAGGCTGCTGTATTTCGTTCGCGACTGTCGATCATATAGACTTGGGTGCCGGTTTTGTCAAAGCCAGCCAACGAAGTGGTCATCATATCTTCCATTGAAATTTTCAGGAATGGTTCCCACTGATTGGCTTGAGTTAATTTGAGGTATTCGCTGCCACCATCCGGGGTCTGACGCATCCCGAAACGAATTTGATAGTCATCATCCATGACAAATCCTGCAAATCCTTCATTTTTTAATAACAGGGTCATTTCCCCGGTTTCAATATTCAACCGATGAACATCATGAAATTGGGGATCACGATTATTCAAACCAATCAGAATTTCTGAGGGAAATTTTTCGCAAACACGATAAATTTGGGCAGTTGGCCGCAATTTTTTGCCAGAAGGAAGTATAATCGGCTGACCATTTTCATCTAATATTTCAGAGAATGGTGTTAAATTTCGATCTTCTTTGGTAGAAACGTCGACAACATGCAATACCCAATTTTCATCGCCGCCATCATCCTGAAGGTAAACGATGTGTTGGTTTGTATATGCCCAAAAGTAAATACGAATTCCTCGACCGCTATCCGCCGTTACCGCCTGTGCAGCCGAAGGGTTATCCGCTGGCGCAACCCAAACGTTCAGCACATTATTTAATGGAGCCAAAAAGCTGAGATTTTTGCCATCCGAGCTTAATTGAACATTGGCTTTGTCGGGATTATCAAAAAAAACTTTTCGGGGAATGAGTTGGGCTTTCTTTACAGGGCCTTCACAACCCACCCAAAGCGCAACAAATACCGCAAAAATTAACAGCAGCGCTAAAATTTGTCTCATTTTTCTTTTCTCCTCTACAAAAATTTATCAAAATAAAAAATGAATTAAATATCAATATAAAAGTAAGTTACCTACTTTTGCCAGTATTCGCTCAATAAAAGATGGAAATGTCACGTTTTTCGTGACGAAGCAATCCCGTGGGTTACCCCAGGAGATTGCTTCGGCAAAAAACGCCTCGCAATGACACCTCACCATAAATTATTGAGTGGATACTTTTGCCATTATATTAAAAAGCCGGCAAACAGAATCCTGTTTCATCCTTCAGATTTTCAAAAACATTAAAAACTATCGGACAAACTTCACAATTGTTAATAATCGAACGTAATCTGGAGCTGAAAAATTTTCTTTCCAGATGAGGATAGCTCCGACAGGTTTCAGGTCTTTCAGAATATACCAAACAAAGATTATCTTTCAGAAAAGGACAGAGTTGATTTTTAAAAACGAATTGGGGTGCTTCGGAATCTTCTTTTAAATATTGATCAATCAATTGATAGAGCGATAGATTTAAATGTTTGGCCAGTTTATCCAAATCGTCTTCGGTGAGTGAAACTTCCAATTGTTTACAACAATTCGCACAAGCAGTGCAGTCAATCTGAGGTGCAATTTTTTGGAGGAGATTATAAACCATTTCATCGACCTTTTCAGGATTTATTTTTTTTAAAGAATCCCGAAATTTCCAGTTTTCCTCTTTTTCTTTCTGACTGGTGATTTCAATTTTCATTAGGTCAGTTATTATCGGACGCATAAATTTTTACTTTTAAATTTGATAAATAATTTGATGATAAGAGAAGTTATTCTCCTAAAGAGTTTTATAAACTTATCAGATATTATACGAAAGTGCCTCATTGCAGGTTGCATAATTTGAGATAATTTAAAATAAATTTTACATCCAGGGGTCGTTATTACGTTCAGTCTTCAAGAAAATTCATTTACCGTGAATTTCAATCGAACCATCACAACATTCGTTAAATATGACATTCACTTATCGGCTGAAAATTGCCATTTAAATCAACCCTCACTCAAAAATTATAGAAAATTTTAAAGAAAGACTTGACAATGAGGAAAAAGATGTGTCTATTTACTTTGTAATTCAAAGTACTTTGTATATTTAATAACTTTATTAAAGGAGATTAATATGAACCACGAACAAATTCAACAAGAAATATCAATGATTAAAGAGATGATCGATAAATCCAGAAAAGAGACAGCCGAATCCGGCCATTTCTAAATTTATATGGGGATTGCAGCGGTCTTTTTCGTATTAGCGATCAGTTCGCTGGAAATTTTTCATCTGCACGCATGGGTTTTACCAACAATGATTGTCCTTACCCTGATTAACGCCGTAATTGGCGGAATAATTGTGAACCAGGGTGAAAAAAGAGAAAAAGTTAAATCTTACCCCAAAACATTGGTTTTGACAATTTGGGTTTTGTGTTCACTTGCCTTGTTACTCTATGCTTTTGTGTTCCCATTCCTCAATGTCTATTCTTTTTCAGCACTACCCGTGATGGTTTCTGTAACTGCCGGAATTGCAGTATTTATGACAGGCGTCATTTATGAATTGGCCTACATTCGATGGCTTAGTTCAGCCTGGTGGATCAGCGCCATATTAATGGCCGTGATACAAAACCAATATCGTTTTCTGATAATAATTGCCGCAATTATTATTGGCTGGATTCTGCCAGGAGTCATTCTCAATAGACAATACAAAAATCGGAGCAAATAAAATGAATCACGAAAAAATAATGCAATTAGATCCCATCATCCATGCGCCGACGCGACTGGCGATTCTTTCAATTTTATTACGGTGGAGCGCGCAAATTTTACCTTTTTAAAAGAATCAACCGGGACAAGCGATGGCAATTTAAGTACGCATTTGACTAAGCTGGAAGAATCTGGCTTCATCACCATTGAAAAGATGTTTCGTGATAAAAAGCCTCAAACAATTTGTGCCATTTCGGAAAAAGGACGAGCGGCCTTTAAAGCTTATCTGGAGCAGTTGGAGCAAATTCTTGCCGCACAAAAAGAGAAAATTTAATTTCTAAAAACATGATCAGACAGACTGGATTTTATCAAAAAATTACAATTCATCCGTGGGGCGAATTGTCAATTCGCCCTCCATTATATTCATGACGCTGAAAATAACAGCAAATTTATATGAAAGGGAACTATCTGAAAACAAAAATATTGAAAAAACTTTGCCTTGTTTTTTTGGGGGTGAAGTATTTCAACACTTCTCACTGCAAACGGGCCACAAATCAATAAAAAAATTTTCCAGCAAGCCTATAAGCTGGCGGGTGAACGCACCCAACAAGTTCAATATTTTATTTCTGAAACCCTGGTAACCCAGTACAAACCCGATGGAACCCGTGCTGGCGCTAATATCTTCAAATTATTTCTTAAATGGACACCGGCCAAATTGGCAGATGAAAAAGGGGATGTGTTTACCTGCTTCAAATTTATAATAAAAAGTGATACCCTCCCCGAAACAACTATTCCGATATTGAATAATTGGACTTATATCTATCAACCAGATTCCACCGGCTATGATGAAAAAGATCAAATGTTTGGTATCCCACCTGATAAATTCGAAAATCTAATGGATAGCCAGGGGAAATCGCTTCAACCGGATCAAAATTACCTGATTTATAATACTTTTATTGATTTTCATTCTTTTATGATGTTTGCTGAAAAAACAACCTCGGGCAAAGGTATTCAGAATTTAGAAAAAATTGGAGATCAAATTGTACACGCCAGTGCTTTTTCTGAGCCGACAGTTCATCTCGGTACAAATATCGCAAAAGGTTCTTATTTTAAAAACGGTAAAATCACTTTGGCATTTAAAGGACTAAGTTCCATAAATGAATCCCCCTGTGCTTTACTAGATTTTGATTCAGGTGAGAGTGCTTTTAAGGTCATCATTAATCCAACCCCTGAAATGGAACTGGAAACGGTAGGGAGCTCACATTACAAGGGTGATATTTATCTCGATCTGGCGACAAAATGGGTTTTAAAAGTTGTCATGGATGAATTTGTCATCACGGAGACAAAATTACCATTTCCACCAAATAAAATAAATGCTGTAGCTGAGCGTATTTCTGTCATCAATAATGCCACGGAAAAATACTTGCTGGATTCGTTATAGTTTTTCATTCGCAAACACATTTTGAGATAAAAATCTGCCAGGTCACGATGACAAAGCGTTTTCTGTTTTGGCTTTCTTTAATTCAGGACATATAGACTTTAGAATATCCCGCTCACATCGTTAATTCTTTCAAAAATCAAAAATCGATACTCCTTATTTTAAAATCATTTTTATTTATCACCTAAAATTCTAAAATGTAAATTTATGATGTTCAGAATCAATGTAGGACCCCCTCCTGCCTCCCCCAAATTCCAAAAAGCAGAATTTGGGGGAGAGAGACAGAGAGGCATAGCCGTCAGGTTAAGGTGATAACTTATTAAAAAACAGATGAATAGCCACGAGCTTTAGCTCGTGGATCGGATTGCCCCCACAAATTTCTTGTGGGTTTTAACCCACAGGCATACAACAGAACGGGCTTAAAAGCCCGATTACTAGGGGGAGCGCATATAGAACCACGAGCTAAAGCTTGTGGCAATTCAATAGTAACTTATTGAAATTCAAATAGTTATAATCTTAGCCTGACGGCTATGGATAGATGGGGTCAATTATTAGTGAAAACGATTCATTTCAGAATTTCAAATATCAGTTTAATAAGGCTTCCTCACCGATTATAATCGATGAAGAAACTATGATAATCATAAATCCTGCTTGACTTTATCTATAAAATTTAGTATTTTTACATTTTTATAATTTTTCCATTAATCCAGTAACCGGAGAATTAAATGGCTCACAAAGTAATCGGAAATTATGGCCTTTTCCTGCATGCCCATTTGCCATACTTGCTTAATCATGGGCGTTGGCCGCAGGGGAGCGAATGGCTTGGTGAAGCTGCGGCGGAAACCTATCTTCCGTTGCTAAACATTCTCGATGAATTGATTCAGGAAGGATTCCATCCCAAAATAACAATGGATATCTCTCCGGTGCTTGCAGAACAGTTAAGTGCACCGTCTTTTCATCGCGAGATGCAGGGTTATCTTCATTCCAGAATACAGATTGCCCAACAAAATCAAAATACTTTCATAAAAGACAAAAACGATCAGCTTTTTTATTTGGCCCAACGGTGGGAAGCGTACTATCAACAATTAATGGTACAATTCTCAGATGATCTACAGTGCGATTTAATCGCGGCTTTCCGGCGGCTTCAGGAGCAGGGCTGCCTGGAAATTATTACCAGTGCCGCCACGCATGGTTACTTACCACTTTTACGATATGATGCCAGTATACACGCGCAAATAAAAACGGCAGTTAAAACTCACATTCGGCATTTTCACCAGCCACCGGCCGGTATATGGCTGCCGGAATGTGGTTATCGGCCGGGAAATTTTTGGAATCCCCCGGAAGAAATTGATCCAGGAAATCCCGGCTATTTTCGAAAAGGGCTCGAGGAATTTCTGGCTGAAAATCAGCTAAAATACTTTATCTATCACGCGGCGAACGCTGATACTTTTAATTATCATTCACCTTATTCAAATATCGAATCAGCGGTTGCCAAATCAAAATATCAGGAAAATCTGCGGCTCTCGCCTTATCAATCTTATCAGGTTCTTCGTGCCGATGCTAAAAATTCCGGCGTAACGGCATTTATACGCGATTCGGCAACCAGCCTCCAGGTTTGGTCGGAAACAACAGGTTATCCCGGTGATGAATGGTTTCTCGAATTTCATCGGCAACATTTTGCTGGTGGTTTACGTTATTGGAGAATTACCGGCAGCGATCTGGAATTAGACAATAAAAAAATTTATGAACCAGATAAAGCTGCCGGGCGTTATGAAGAACAGGCGGGTCATTTTCTGGACGTTATTAAATCCAGACTTGGCCCATTTTATCAACAACAGGGACAGCCCGGTTTTTTATTAACGCCATTTGACGCCGAACTTTTTGGCCATTGGTGGTTCGAGGGACCCTATTTTTTAAAAAGTCTGCTCAAAAAAATTGAATTAGACCCGGAACTCCAGTTACAAACTTGCTCAGAAAATTTAGCGAAAACACCAGCACATCCAACCACCATCCTGGACGAAGGTTCCTGGGGTGATGGTGGAATGCATAAAACCTGGCTAAATTTTCAGACACACGGGTTATGGCAAAAATTATATGCAGCGGAGGAGCGTCTCCAGTCCTTTTTAAAGGAAATGAAAGATGGGCAAAATTCACCGCTTGAAGAAATTTTAAAACAGGTACTACGCGAATTATTACTGCTCCAGAGTTCTGATTGGCCATTTTTAATTTCAACCGGCACCGGAACTGAATATGCTAAACGACGATTTCTGGCACATCTCGAAGCGTTTAATAGATTACTGGATTTGGCGGATAAGTATCAGCGTTGTGGAGAATTAGCCTATTATGAGTGGCTCATTTTTCATAATTATCAATTATTAGACATGATTTTTCCGGATATTGAATTAGAATGGATAAAATAGACCATGAAACGATTTCAAAGCCTTTTCTGGACTTCTATCATAATTTTTATGTTACCTGCCACCGCTTGTATCATCGCAAAGGAATCCAAATACTTTGGACGGGCTGCACTGGGAATTGAAATTGGTTCCTGGAAACCGAATACACTCAGCGATAAATCAGCTTTTCCCTTTGGTGTCGAAGGGGCTTCACCTTTTTTAAACGTTTTCGTCACCAGTCCTCAACTGGGGGACTGGACATTGCGCGGATCGTTTGGTTATTGGGCACAGGCGAATATTCAAAACAGAGAAAGTCTGTATTCAGCCAATGTGGTCATGTTCCTGTTAGACTTAAAAGAACGAATTCTCTCAGAATCACGGCTGACACCTTTTGTCAGTTATGGAATTTCCTTTTCCCTGGGTAGTGAAAGTCCTGTTAATTCAAAATTCAGAAAATTATCCCGCGATTATGAAACAGGATACGGCGTAAATGTGGGTGCCGGATTTGATTTATTGATATTTAAAAATTGGGCACTGACGATGGAATTTTGTTATCATTATATTGCTTTTAATCGCACCGTCGGTTTAACTGATGATTATAGTGGTCCCAAAATTAATGCCGGCTTTTTTTATACCTTTTAGAAATTTAAGGTTCAAGATTGGAAATTATCATTCAGACGACATTACCTGTGTTTTTATTGGTTTTTTGTGGTTTTGCCTTAGGAAATTTTCAAAACATTGAAACCCGATCCATCTCCAATCTAACAATATATCTATTAACCCCCGCTTTAATTTTTACCAAATTTCTTCAAAATCCAATAGAAATAAACATCATCATCCAGATTGCTTTTTTTATAGTCGGATTTTATCTCCTGAACATCTTTATTACCTGGTTTACCACCCGTTTGTTAAAAATGGACAAAATTTTGGCACATGGTTTTACGCTTTCCATTGTTTTATTTAATGCCGGTAATATGGGCATACCATTTATATCATTTGCTTTTGGGGATGAAGGTTTATCAATGGCTATCATACTATTACTCATCAATGTGTGCATTACGGCCACTATTGGCGTTTTTATAGCTGCCGGCGCGAACTCTAAACCAGTTCAGGCCCTGAAACAAATATTTTTACTGCCCAATATCTATGCTATTACCATTGCTTTAATCATCAAATATTTCACCATTCCAGTGCCCAATTTTATTTTCGAACCTTTGAATATGCTGGGAGACGCCTCCATACCGGTCAGCATTGTTTTGTTAGGAATCCAGATATCGCAAACCAAATTTTTCAGTCGAAGTTATGAAATTTTCCTGGCATCAGGATTAAGATTGGTGCTTGGACCAATCATCGCCTTTTTTCTCACCCGAATCATCAACTGCACCGAATTAATGCAAAAAGTGTTAATTATTCAAACGAGTATGCCAACCGCCATTTATGCGCTGCTTTTTGCCACTAAATTTGATGCCAAACCCGATTTTGTTAGCAGCGTCATTTTGACCGCAACCATAGCCAGTTCAGCGACTCTCTCTATCTTATTGTATTTATTAAACTAACAGGTTGGTCATTCTGACATGATTTAATTGGTAAAAATTGGCCACCTCGTCATTTTGACGTGAATATCTGGATAGAAATACTTCAGCAAGTCATAATGGCGTGATTCGCCATATTCACCAAACTTTTTGTGAAATATTTTAGAATTAATAACATATTGTTTTTCAAAAAATTATAAATAATAAAAAATCGATTCATACTATGGTATATTTCTTGCTTAATGGAAAGTGGGATGAGTAAAGAAGAGAAAAATTCTGAAGAGCTGGGATAATTTTGAATTCTAATGAGGTGTCATATGGATTTGAAGCGCAAAAGATACCAGGCTGAATGTAAGCGGTGTAAATGTGTTCGAAAAATGGAGTATGTCGGTGCCAGTGATGATCAGAAATATATTTGGTTAAGATGTAGAAGCTGCCACATGGTTTTTCTTTTCCCAGTTGAGTGGTTTAAAAGTAACAATATTGTTCAACCCCCATCCGAAGTTGTCGAACTGTCTAAGGGTGCACCCCAGACAGTCGTGGAATATTCATTAAGCAAAACTTTTACATTGGGGCAAAGGATCTATCATCGGCGATTTAATGATGTTGGCGAAGTAATTTCCAAGCAAAAACACGAGAATGGCTCAAGAATTGTAGTATTGTTCAAGCGCTGTGGACAAAAAACATTGGTTGAAGGGCTGAGTCCAGCGTAAATAATACAATTCACTAAGGGGGATAATTGAAATGCTATATGAATTTGACGACCTCAATAAATTAATTGATGATATGAGTCGCGAACGGTTCATCAAAAAAATATTTGGCGGCAGCACCGATGAATATCTTCGGTTTATTACCAGTATCCAGCATATTGAAAATTGGAAAGAGGCGTATCAGTTTATGGATCTGGAATTTAGCCGCCGAAACATCAATATTAACAATCATCGGGACGCTGTTTGTCTTACAGACATTGTTTTCAAAAAATATTTTCCGCTATATCAGTTTTGAAAGTCAATTACATTTTTCTACCCAAAATGACCTTTTGGGAATTAAATTACAATTTTTGTTTTTGATATAAGGGCGAGGGCAACGAAGCAATCTCAAATAGAATCTCGAAAGAGTTGAGATTGCTTCGTTTGCATTTTATGAATGAATTTTTCAGTGATCGCCTAATTCATTCACAATGTTCACGCGACTTATGCTGGTTAATCAGCGGCTTAAAATATTCCTTCCCTTCTAAAACGGCCTCAATACAGCTTTTTAATTCCTGGTTGGTATTATCCTTTAATAAATAACCTTTTACGCCCTCATCAACCGCCGCCTGAAAATATTCTTCTTCAGTATACATCGTCAGTACAATAAAATCGGTTTTCAGGCCGAGGTCGCGAACATTTCGAATAACTTCAAATCCATTCATGCCTGGCATCGCTAAATCCAAAATCGCCACATCCGGATTCATGGTCCTGATTGAATTGAGGGCATCAATACCATCTTTACAGGTGTCGACCACCTCAATGCTATTGATGGCTTGCAAAACTTTTAGAAGTCCAGCCCGAACTATCGGATGATCATCGGCAATTATGATTCTTTTTTTTTTCATAAGTTTTCCGTTCGATTGGTATATTAATTTTAATTGAAGTTCCTTGCGCCGGCGCTGAATATATCCGGCATGTTCCTCTTAGAATTCTAACTCTTTCATGAATGCTATTCATCCCAAAACCACCATGTTCTTGTTTAAAAAGATGAGGTTTAAAGTCAAATCCTTTTCCATCATCCTGAATTAAAATATCGAGCATTCGATCCATAATCTTTACGCGAATTCGGGCATTTTTTGCACAGGAATGCTTAACAATATTATTTAAACCTTCCTGAATGACCCGAAAGATATGGATCTGGAGTTGTTTGGGAAAAATTGAATTTATATCCTGTATCTCCCAAACAAAATTAATTTTCGTCGAGTGAACCAGACGTCGGATGATGATTTCAATCGCTTTTGTCAAACCAAGTTGTTCCAGAATATGGGGATGCAATTCAGAAGTCAAATCCCGGACATCCTGTATTGTACCAGCAACCATATTTTCAAGATTGGCAATTCTTGATCTCATTTCGGATGGATTATTAATTTCAGTCGACAGCGTTTGTATTTCATTTTTGGTAATGAGTAAATTCTGTCCAATACTATCGTGCAAATCATGAGCAATTTTTTTCCGCCCATTTTCTATTTCCTCAATTAAGCGTCTGGAAAATGCTTCCTGTCGAATCCGTTCTTTTTTTAGAATCGAAAAACGAATCAGGACGACAATCAAAATCAAAATCAGACTTAAAATTATCATACTAATTAAAAATGTCGTCGTTCTCCAGAAAGGTTCCTTGATGACAATTATGCCAGAAGAGATGACCTCACTCCAGTTACTCGATTTACTCTTTGCCTGAACCAGGAAACGATAATGACCGGGGCGCAGATTGGTGTACCGAACAAATGGATTTTCCAATTCCTGCGGAGGAGTAAAATCCTCATCAAATCCTTTCAGCATCGTCCGATAAGCTATTTTTTGCTCATCAATGAAAGAAATGCCGCGAAAGTGAAAAATAAACAATCGCTTATCATGACTGATTTCAATATCATGGGATAAGAGCTCATTTTTAACCCCCAGATCCAGATGAGTCAGTTCAACTTTTGGTGGTGGAATCTGATCTTCCTGATAATCAAACTCTTCTTCATAACACGAGACGCCCATATCACACCCGATCCAGATACGCCCGAATTGATCAACTATTCCAGCCGAACGGTTCACTTCCTGTCCGACAAGCCCTTCATTCGAGGTATAGGCATTCAACTTTTTGCCATCCCAGCGAAAAACTCCCCGATCGGTTCCAAGCCAAATTCGTTTTTTATGATCCTCAAATAGAAGATAAATGGGTCGTTCAATTTCAAAATCTTTTGATTCCATTAGTCGATTGGTCTGCTCATTCAACAGATAAACCCCGGCCTGCGTCCCCACCCAGATGCGATTTTGGGAATCACGGCAAATTGAATAAACACTGTTCATATTGGGATTTTCATGGTGGACCCAAATCCATTTGTTACGCTTTAAAATAAAAAGACCATTGGCCGTTGTACAAAAATAAAAGTAACCAAAATGATCTTTGAATATTTTTCTAAAACTGGGCATCGATGTTTTTTTAAGGATGAATTTTATGTCAAATGGTATAAATCGCGTTCCATCAAAGAGAAGAATCCGACTGGGGGTGCTCACCAGTAACTGCCCCGACGAATACTCAATAACAGAGGTAATATTTTCCGACAACCCGAATTCTTTCGCATAAAAAATGAGACTATCCTGTACCAGTCGCACTAAGCCAAGGTGCGATGCGGCAATCCAGACATTTTTTTCGCTATCAAGTTTTAAATCCAGAACTCGGGTCCTGTATTCACTGGATTTATTTTCGGTAAATTTAATTGATTTAAAACCGTTCCAATTATAAACCGTCAAACCATTTCCATGGCCAAAGACATATTCACCCCGACGATATTCAATAATTGCAGAAACCTCATCCTCAAGCAAACCGTCATTTTTACGAAAATTGGTAAACCGGCGACTCACAATTTTACTAACTCCCCGGCGTGTCCCAATCCATAGATTTTTTTCACGATCGATAAAAAGCGATGTCGCGCCTTCAGATATAATGCCCTTTTCGCGGCCAATATGCAATTTTTGATGATTTTTTCGCTTAAAATAATAAATATCAAACAGACTGGCTAGAAAAACTCCCCCATGTTGATCTGGCTGTAGAACTACCAGGGGCCGATCAAATTCAAATTTAATTTTGGCATTTCGACTAAAAATTTTGAACTGTTTATCCTGTATATACCCCAGCCAAAAATAACCATGTATCCAGAGTCTTTTATTCACGTTTTTCGTATTTTGGAGTTCTTCAACAGCCAGCGACATAATCCGCTGTGATGGAAACGGATAAATGTTATGAATAGAATTATCAAAACTGGTTCCATCAAAAATTGAGATCCCGTTATCCGTCGCAATATAGAGTGTTTGATCCAAGACCACCAGGCTATTGATCGAATTACTTGGTAAGCCATCTTTAACCGTCAGGTGTTTCCATTCATCCTGATGATAAACAAGTAATCCAGCGTTAAGCGTACCCAAAAATAAAGTGACCGCATTATCCCAATAAATTAAATCGAAGGAAGTGAGCTTATTTTCATTCGCCATGGCATCGGCAACCTTAATGCTGAACCACTTATTATTGACAAAGTATGAAATTGAAAGCCGGTTATTGGCTAAGCACCAAACGATCCCTTTCTCATCAATTTTTATCCGGAAATAGGTCATCGCCTGTAAACCATCATTTTGATTATATGACTTCCATTCATACCCATCATAAACCGAGACCCCCGTTCGCGTTGCAAACCACATCCGGCCAGTAGAATCCTGTTTAATGTCATTTACAATCGAACTTCCCAATCCATCATTTTCGTTGTAATTTTTGATAAGATAGGTCTGTCCCCAGTTCGGTGTAAAACAAGACATGAGTAGCAGGAGCGGAAAGATAATTTTTTTGATTCTCATATATTTTCCTGAGATTTAAAATCTAAATACTCGGTGAGCCTTCTGCCTGGGGCTCAAAAATTTTTCTGCTTGCTTCTTAACATCTTGTTTATTATATTTAAGGAGTTAAATCAATCAATAAAACCACCAATAAACTTCAATAAACACTACAATATATAATGAAGTATTTTTTAAACTTCAAGAGAAAATTTAAAATAATAAGGAGGAAGTAAAATGCCAGGAACAGGAACCGAAACGATTACACAAGAATTCAAAGCTGAAATTAAACAATTACTGGATATTTTAGCCCATTCGCTTTATACCAATCGTGAGGTTTTTGTAAGAGAATTGATTTCCAATGCGGCCGATGCGCTTTATAAAGTACGTTTTGAAAGTGTCAGTGGGAAGGAGATTCAAGACCCGGAACTTCCATTTGAGATTAGTATTAAGCTCGATAAGGACCAGAAGTTATTCACCATTACCGATACCGGAATTGGAATGACCCGGGAAGAACTCATCTCCAATATTGGCACAATTGCGCGTTCTGGGACAGCCTCTTTTCTAAAAGAATTAAAAGAATCTTCTCAACAGGAAAAACCCGATTTAATTGGAAAATTCGGTGTCGGTTTTTATTCGGTATTCATGGCCGGACACAAAGTGCGTATTATTACCCGATCCGCGCAAAAAGATGCTGAAGCCTGGAGTTGGGAATCTGATGGGAGTGGAACTTATACACTCACCCCTGAAACTTCTGCACCAAGAGGCACGAAAATTGAAGTTCATTTACGGGAAGATGCACTGGAATTTGCCGATAAATTTCGTATTGAAAATATTATTCGTAAATATTCGAATTTCGTTCCTTTTCCAATCAAAATTGATGGTGAACAATTCAATAAAATCTCGGCAATCTGGCGCGAACCTAAATCAGCCCTGAAACCTGAGCAATACATTGAATTTTATAAATTTCATGCCAATACTGAGGAAGAACCACTTTCTTATCTGCATTTTAGTGCCGACGCCCCGATTCAAATGAATGTACTGGTTTTTTTCCCCAAGACCAATTACGAATGGACGAGTTATGCCAATCGGGAACATGGCGTCAGCCTCTTTGTCCGGCGGGTTCACATTCAAACCGGGATGAAAGAATTACTTCCTGACTATTTGCGCTTTCTGAAGGGTGTTGTGGATACCGAGGATTTGCCGCTGAATATATCGCGTGAAACCTTGCAGGAAAATGCAGTTGTTTTTAAGATAAAAACACTCCTGGTTAAACGCGTTCTGACACATTTGAAAGAGATGGCGGAGAAAGAAAAAGATAAATATCTGGAATTCTGGAAGCAATTCGCCCGAATTTTTAAAGAAGGTTATATTGACTTTACCAATCGCGAACAAGTGGGTGAGCTTCTCCGTTTTAATTCTTCAAGCTGCACCTCACCTGACGAATTGATATCCTTTGATGACTATATCAGCCGGATGAAAGAAGCTCAAAAAAGTATTTATTATCTCTCGGCCTCGGGCTATGAGGCAATGAAACAAAATCCCTTGCTTGAAATTTATAAACAAAAGGGAATTGAGGTACTTTACCTGTATGATCCCATTGATGAATTTGTGATGACCGGGCTTCAGACCTTTAAAGAAAAGACAATTCAATCGGTTGATCAGGTTGATTTAAAAGAGCTGGAAGAAATTAAGGACGAGAAGACCGGAACCACGCCAGAGAGTACCGAAGCAGAGAAAGTCGATGTGCGCGAGATGGATAAATTATGCCGGCGCATCAAAGATATTCTGGGCGATAAAGTGACGGATGTTCGAATTT
The DNA here is from genome assembly GCA_020722815.1 of Caldithrix sp. Lineage (GTDB taxonomy): Bacteria > Zhuqueibacterota > Zhuqueibacteria > Thermofontimicrobiales > Sulfurfontimicrobiaceae > DYKB01. The sequence continues at coordinate 41,244 of DYKB01000051.1, forward strand.
CCCAGCGTTTGACTGAAAGTCCTGTCGTTTTAATAAATCCAGATGGGACAATGTCGGGTCAGATGAAAAAAATACTCCATCTGGTTAATCAGTCTGCTGAATTACCGCCCCAGGCCCTGGAAGTAAACGGCAAACACCCCCTGATCCAGAATTTACAAAAAATTTATAATTCAAACCCCAATGACAGCTATCTTACCCAGGTTGTGGAACAGTTGTATTTCACGGCACTGATGCAGGATGGTTACATGGCGGAACCCTATAAAATGGTAAATGGAATTCGCGAGCTATTGAAAGAATCCAGTCATTGGTACCTGGAAAGGAATAAACAGGATAATCAATAAATTTTCGGACTTTTTGACAAATGGAAACAATGTAACGACTCAGATTAGCTGATTTAGCATTCATGGTTTATGCTTGGTAACTTTTCATTATTCATATTTCTTCACCATGGACCTGAGTCGTTACAAAATAATGAATAAATATTAGCCAACATATAAATTCGGAAGATGAAAGATAGGAGAGCGCAAATGAAAAAAATTAGTATCATTCTGCAATACCACGAAAATTTAGGCTATAGTCCCTCCGAAATGGATCAGACCATTCAAAGCGTACTCAAACAAAATTATGAGAATTGGGAATTATTATTGGTAGATTTTCGGGGGGATGGTGTTGATAATCCATTGCTTTCAAAAAATCCAAAAATCTTTCATCTTCCCGGCACTTATAAAAATCAGGCGCAGGGACTGAATGCAGCGTTGAAAAAGGCTACCGGCGATTATGTCCTCCTGTGCCAGAATGTAAACGCCCTTATTGAATTTCGTCTGAGCACCCTCGAATGCTTTGAACTGGTGGCGTCACGAAACCCGGAGGCGGGCATGGTTTATGCGGATTATCTGTTGATTGAAAATGCTCAAAATCGGAAAATAATCCATTTGCTGGATCATCATGAAGGTCGCGTTCGTGATAATATGGATTATGGGAGTCTCTTTTTCTTCCCCCGGCAGGTTCTTCAGGATGTGGGCGGGCTGGATGAAAATTATGAAGCCGCGGCCATCTATGATTTACGTTTAAAAGTCTCAGCCCGATATCGCCTGGTGCACATTGCTGCCAAAACCAATGGACATGTCTATTCTATTCAGGCTACCGGAAAAAAATTTAATGTTTTTGACTATTTGTTAGCAGGAAAAGCGGTTCAATTGGAAATGGAAAAAGCCCTTACCGAGCACTTAAAACGGATCAATGCCTATCTGGCACCTGGTATGAATTATCATCCAGTAGAATATTCTGCTACAGAAAATGAAAAGTTCAAAAAATGTATGGCGAGTATTATTATTCCGGTATTTGATCGGAAGGATTTTATTGCCACGGCGATTGATAGTATTCAGGCGCAAACCGTTCAAAATATTGAAGTTCTCATCATGGTCAATGGTGGTGCGGCTGATAGCACGATTGAAGGCGTTAAACCATATCTGCCGGGTGGGAAAAAATATGATTCGAATAAGCCGGCGGTTCGATTATTTATTGAGGATATTAATAACCTTGGTTTCTGTTTTAATAAGGGCTTACGCCACGCGAAGGGAAAGTATTATATTCAGCTCGATTCCGATGATCGCTTAAAGCCCGATGCGGTGGAAAAAATTCTAAAAGTTTTTGAATCGGATCAACGTATTGCAATGGTCATTGGTTCGTATGAAGTCTGGAAAAAAGACGCTCAAACAGGTGAAATTACCCGCATGGAAGAAATTCCGGTGGTTACCCATGATGAATGGACTGAAGAAAATGGTCGAAATAACCTGTTGCGGATTAATGGTGCGGGTGCCCCGCGAGCCGCACATATCAAAATTATTCAACAACTGGGTGGTTTTGGTATGAATGACAGCCCTAATTGCCGTAATTATGGCGAAGATTATGATTTAGTTCTCCGAATGTCGGAACAATATCGTATCGGAAGGGTGTGGGAGCCAATATATGAAGTCATCCGCCATGCTGGGGGGACCGATCACAGCATCGATCAGGATACGATTGACCGAAATGATAGTGCCAAAGATTATATGCGACTGGAAGCGATTCGAAGACGGCAAAAAATTAATCGACAAAAATAGTCAAATCAATTAGATAGGTTATTCGCTCGCCGATTGTTTTTATAAAAATCAGGCAATTATCAAATAAAGAGAACAACGAGCGCGGAGAGAGCTTCTCTCTGACCGCTTTGAACGCTTGATGAAAAAAATTTTTGGAATTATGGCTCACCATGAACAAATATATCAGGCATTCCGAGGAGCGACAATTTTTGCTTTATCATCCACCTTTTTCCCGGCTGGTTCAGCTACCGAATTTATTGGCAATTTAATACTAAAAGTCGTTTCAATCCCGGGCGTACTTTGCACACTAATTTCCCCGCCAAATTGTTTAATAATTTGATAGCTAATCCACAGGCCTAAACCTGTTCCTTTACCCGGCGCTTTGGTACTAAAAAAGGGAGTGAATAGCTGTTTCATGTTTTCAGCTGTAATTCCACAACCGTTATCCTTGATATGAATTTCAATTTTCTCGCCGGCATGTAATGAAATAATTTCGATTTTAGCATTTTCCTTATTTTCCAGTGCATCGCCTGAATTCAGAAGTAAATTTATGACTACCTGGAGAAATTGATCATAAGATAACCTCAATTCCGGCAGATTTTGTTGTAATTTTGTTTCAATCGTGATATACCGCAACCGATGATCATATTTTACAATTTTTACAGCATCCTGAATAATTGAATTCACCTTCTGAATCGAAATAACAAAATTAGCCGGTCGGGAGAAGTCCACCAACTGACCAATTGTCCGATTAATACGTTCAACATGATCATAAATGAGTTTTAACTTTTGTCGCTGCCAGAAGACATCACTTTTTTCATAAAGTAGCTGCGTTATAGAAATAATCGAATTCAGTGGATTTCCGACATCGTGGGCAATCCCAGCCGCTAATTTCCCAACGGCCGCGAGTTTTTCGGATTGTAAAATCTGATTTTCTAGATTAATTCTTTCCGTAATATCGCGCGCGATGACCGAACTACCAACATATTCATTCTTTTCATTATAAATTGCGGTCCGGGTTAACGAAATAATAATTTTACGCCCATCGCGGGTGAGCCGGCTGGCCTGCCAATTCCTCAAGTAGCCTTTTCGTTTAACTTCTTCCGATATCCATTCAATCTCTTTTTGTGATTCCGTATCATCTGGCACGATTAATTTAATTTTCAATCCAATAACTTCAACGGCACTATATCCATAAATTTCTTCCGCCCCACGATTCCACATAACGATTTTATTATTCTCATCCAAAATTATAATCGCATCGGCGGCATCCTGAAAAATATTTGCCATATATTTTTCATACTTTTTCAGGGCAAATTGACTACTTACCTTATCTGTCACATCACGCAGCAGAATGATAATGCCTGTAATTTCCCCTTTTTCATTCTGCCGCGGATAACCTCGGAGATCAATATAGTGAATCCCTTTGTAAAGTGTCTGATGTTGAAATGAAAAAATCTCGGCGCTTTCACCTTTTATAACCTTTTTTAAAGGCGCAATCAATCCTTCTGTTTCAAGAACAGGAAAAACATCTAATAAATTTTTACCCAGAATTTCGGATTCAGAAATTCCATACAACTCTTCCAGGCGATCACTCCAGAAAATAATTTTTAACTCATTATCCAGAATAAGCATTCCGATATCTGAAAATTGAATTATTTCATTCAATTTGATACAGGTTTCTAATCCAATTCCTGGAATTCGTTTCATACTTTATTCAGCACCAATTTTTTTAAATAATAAAAATAATTAAATTATTCAACACCCGAATGAATACTAAAGCCTGTTCAAACAAAGTGGTATAACATCAATAAATTAGCGGTATATAAAATTTTAAGTATTATTTCAATAATTTAACTCATCCCCACGCCGGCAGGTAAAAATTATAATTCATTAAAAAACAGATGAATAGCCACGAACTTTAACTCGTGGGTCAAATTGCTTCCAAAATTTAAAAGTGGATTTTGACCCTCTGGCGTATCATGACACGGGCTTAAAAGTCCGGTGATTAGGGGGTGCTTATGGAACAATGCGCTAAAGCTCGTGGCAATTCAATTGTACCTAAAATTCTAAAATGGAAATTTGTAAGGGTATGAATCAATGAAAGACCCCCATTTTCGCTTTTTGAAAATGGGAGAGATACAGCGGGGGTCAATTTCCCACTGAAAGCGAGTTCTCCGAAGAAAAAACGTTTCATTTTAGAATTTCAGGTTGTAATTTATATTTTTATCCTCTTAGTCTAACAGCAATGTCGGCTCTTTCTCTTTTTAAGAAAAAGGGGCCGGAGGATGAGCTCAAATTTTTATTTTCATTTCTATTTGAACCGGCGTTGCTCCTTCCACTTTACTAATTTTTTTCTTTAGATTCGGAATCAATCCCATGGGTGATATTAAAAATAATATTTTGTAACTCTTTCATTTTATATGGTTTACTAATAAAACCTTTGAAACCGTAATTCTGATAGTTCGCCATAATGGGATCATTAAAATACCCACTGGAGACAATCGCCCTTACGGTTGGATCTACCATCAAAAGCTCTTTGATAGTCTCTTTTCCCCCCATTCCACCAGGAATGGTTAAATCCATAATCACTAATAAATAGGGTCGATTTTCATTTTTGGCTTTCTGATATAATTGAATGGCCTCATTTCCCTCTTTGGCAAAATCGACCTGATAGCCAAAACGCGTTAGCAATTTACCAAGAACCTGGCGAACAATCAGTTCATCGTCCATAACCAATATTCGACCATCACCCATAATTTTTTGTGATGTCGTCGACTCAATCGACAGGACTGCGTCCGGTATCGCCGGCAGATAAAATTGAACCAGGGTTCCAAAACCGGCTTCTGATTCGATTAAAATATGTCCCTTATGTTTCTTGATGATAGAATATGAAATTGCCAGTCCAAGGCCACTTCCTTTGGGTTTGGTCGTAAAATATGGATCAAAAACCTTAGGCAAGACATGCCCCGGAATCCCGATACCCTGGTCTTGAAGTACCACTTTTACATAATTTCCCGGTGCAAGCGGCAGTGGAGTATCTGGCGGGAGCTGAACATTTTCAGCGCGCACAACGACCCTTCCACCATCGGGCATGGCTTGAAGTGCGTTAATCGCCAAATTATTGACGACCTGACTAATTTGTCCCACATCAATCGGAGCCAGCCATAAATCTTGTGGAATATGAAACTCACAACGGACATTTGAACCACGGAAGACAAATCGAATCGTATCATGGATAAGTTCTGCAATCGATGCTGTTTTTTTAATCGGTAATCCACCTTTTGAAAAGGTTAATAGTTGTTGGGTCAGTTCACTCGCGCGACCAGCGGCCATTTCTGCTTCATTTAAAATTTCGAAACTCTCCCCATCATGGGCAATATTCATTTTTATCAGATGAATATTCCCGATAATTGCGGTGAGAATGTTATTAAAATCATGCGCAATTCCAGCAGCCAGAATTCCCAATGACTCGAGCTTGCTGGCCTTACTCAGTTCGGCTTCCATCGTTTTATGTTCGGTAATATCTTTAAGGATAATTAAAAATCCGGTCGCTTCATCATGATTTGCTGAGTTGAATGGGGTCATCAGGATATCCAGATAAATAGTTCCACTTTTTTGAGTCGAAAAGCGTTTGAGATTCTTGACTTTCTCAAAATCGTAAACAACCTCCCGTTTTACAATTTTGCCTTGACGTAAATCATCTTTAATAGCATCGGAAAAATTAGGATTTTCAAACAAATCAAGTCCCTGGATATCTTTTAATTCGTGACAACCAAAGATCTCCAGACTTGCCGGGTTGGCATCGATTAATTTACCCTTTGAATCGTAGATTTCGATGCCAACGGGAGATTTTTCAAAAATACTTCGAAATTTTTCTTCATTTGCCTGGATGGCAGCCTCTGCTCTTTTCTGCTCGTATATATCACGGTTAATGCCAACCAATCCCATAATGTTGCCGTCTTTATCCAACCAAGGTATTTTTGAACTCGAGAACCATCCTCCATCCGGTGTTTGGATAATTTTATGCATAATTGACTGACTGTTACGGATTAATTGTTGTTCCTCATCGTAATATTTTTGAGCTAATTCAGGCGCAAAAATATCAAAATCGCTTTTGCCGATTATTTCTTCCGATTTATTAAATCCCCAAATTTCGGTGACGGCTTTATTGGTCACCACAAAGCGGGATTGAAGGTCTTTGGCATAAATTTCATCTGGTATCAAATCAATCACTGTCCGTAACAAATTTCGCTCTTCTGCCAGAGCCTTTTCCGCCCGTTTTTGTTCCTGAATGGCCAGCGCAACAGAAATAAGATCCGCTAATGAACCTGCAAAATTTTGCTCATCTATTGTCCAGTATCGCTTTTCCCCCTGATTTTCACTACATATAATCCCAATAATTTTACCGGCGTGACGAATTGGAGCATCTAAAGTAGAGGCGATTTCTCTTTTTGTATTCAGGAAATACCCGACTAATTCCTGAAATCGAGCATCATGATAGACATCATGAATAGCCAGGGTTCTTTCTTCGCTCAAGGCTTTGAAATAATTTGAATATTTCTGAATTTCAAGTTCATCACCCGGCAAGTGTTGATTTTTTTCAAAATCATATAAATCGACACACTGAATTTTTGTCCGATCAGAATTATATAGCCAGAGTCCCACCCAACTAACATCCAAAGTTGTGGCGGCTGTTTCTGTAAATTTTTTAAGTACTTCATAAAGATTTTGGCTTTCAAAAGTCTCTAAATTGGCCAATTCCATGAGAACTTGATTTTGTTTCCGTAGCCGGGTTTCAGAAGCTTTGAGTTGCGCCGTTCTTTCCTGTACTTTTATTTCAAGCATCGCGGCATATTTTCTCTCGGCGACTATTCTATAACTACTTAATATTATTAAGCTTGTAAGAAAAAAAGAAATAATATAAAACCACCAGGTTTTCCAGAATGGAAGTTGAATAATGATGGCACCGGAAGATTTAACCGGACTCCAGCTACCAACCGCATTTTGTCCCTGAATTTTAAATTGATAATTTCCTGAAGGTAAATTGTTATAGCGTGCCTGAAAAGGTGCCGTTAACTTTTCAACGCGCCATTGGTTATCAAATCCCTCTAATTTTGTCCTGACCATTATATGATTTTCATCGACAAAGGATATACAATTAAAATTAAAAATTAAATTATTTTCCGTATAATTTAATTTCATATTATGATAAGCGGAGCGTTTTTCACCATTAATCTCGACGCTGGCCAATTCAACTATCGGTGGGGCTATCATTTCTGGTTCTATGTCAAACTCTTCCCGATAACATGAAACGCCCAGATCACTTCCAATCCAGACATGGCCCAGATAATCAACCAATCCGGCAGAACGGTTCGTTTCCTGGCCGGCGAATCCATCCCGCACCGTGAACTCACGATGGTTATCCCCATCCCAGCGAATTACACCATTATCCGTCCCAAACCAGAGTCGACCTTTTCGATCTTTGATAATCAAATAAACCGGCCGATTAATTTCAAAATTTTTCCGACGAAATTTTGTCAAAAGGCCATCCTGAACTTCATACAAACCATCCAGAGTTCCAACCAGAATCCGGTTTGTTGAATCATTTAAAATCGAATATACATTATTAGCCATGTTGACATGCGGATGGGCATATTGCTTTACAGGTTTTGAATATTCATAATGCAAAACGCCCAGATTACTCGTCGCCATGAAAATTGAATTGTTCCTACCAGGAAAAAGTTTTCGGATAAAAACTTTATTGAAACGACCTAAATTCAACTCGACGAATTTTTCGCCATCAAATCGCTGCAAGCCCATTTTGGAACAAGTCCAAATCTGATAATTTTTATCAATAAAAATAGACGTGATATTCTTACCGAGACCATTTTTATCATTAAACCACTCAATATCACCATTTAATGAAATTTTAGCGAGTCCAAGATTGTTGACGGCCACCCAAATATTTTGATATTGATCCATAGCCAGATCAAGTACTCGGGTATCTGATTCATTAAAATTTTGTTCATCCTGAAAATTTATGGTTTTGAACTTTACACCATCATAAAAAGTTAAGCCATTAATATGGCCAAAAACCAGGTGACCCGGCGCCGATTCAAGGATCGCGGTGACTTCGTTTTTATAAAGTCCATGCGTTTTATTATAATTCGCGAAACGGGTACTAATAAGTTTACTGACGCCTCGATGACTCGTGATCCATAAATTTCTTTCCCGATCAATAAATAAAGAGGTCGCTCCCAGTGTTATTAATCCATTTTCAATAGTTAATCGTGTTTGTATTTTCGAGTCGGCGGCCAGATGATAAAGTGTATAAATATTCCCAAAATATAGTCCCCCAAAAAGGTCTGGTTGAATTATCAGGGGATAGATCGAGTAATCCGGAAAATCGATTTTTTTCGAAAAAAGAAAAAATTGTTCATTTCGAATATAACCAACCCAGGTTTTACCAAGGAGCCATATTTTCCAATCCGATGTCGATTTAAGATTGGTCGGTTCCAAAGCAATTGCCATTAAATCCAGATCCGGTAAACTTATTTTTTGATTTATCGAATTGTCGATTTTGTTATTTTTGAAATTTAAAATTGAAATACCATTTTCAGTTGCTACATAAAAAGCGCCTTTAAAAAAAACAATTCCGCGAACACTCCAGCCGGCAAGCCCATTATCGGGTGAAAAATGTTTCCATTCTGAATTCTCATACAAAAAAAGACCATAATTTGAGGTTCCAGCGGTAACTTTTTTGGTGATACCATCAGCATGCGATTTTAAAGCTGTTATTCGCTGTATCTTTCCATGCTCAACCCTGGGTTGAGGTACTGAATGCCACTTGTTTTCAGAAAAAAAGGCAACACGAAGATGTGGTAAATTTGAGAGCGTCCAGACTGTATTCGATGAATCAATATCCAACTTCAAATAAGAGAGATCTTGTAAGCCAGCCGAAGCAGAGTAGACCATCCATCTACTACCATCATAAACAGAAATTCCTGCGCGGGTGGCGAACCACATTTGACCGGCGGAATCCTGCTTTACATCATAAGTGGTTGAACTTGACAGACCACTTGCTTCAGTATAGGTATGAAAATGATACTGCTGTGAAAATAATGTAAAACAAGATATCAGCCAAAAAAGAATCTGGAACTGAATCCTAACGTGATAGGTATCAATTGATTTCATCATACCAAACTATTAGACCGTATATGAAATACCCCTGTTAAAGGCAACCAAGAAGCATACAGGTAAATGACTTATATTATAAAATAAAATTTATTTTTGAGAAAAGCAAGCGAATAGTTCGTAACTGTAACAGCGCAAAAGAATTACCTTAAAGGAGGATGTTCTTATCAGATTCAAATCGATGATACCAATAATTAATGAACAAAAATTAAAATTTGGCTTCAAATCTTCCCGACCTAAAGCAAGGTATTCACAGGGGAGTTAACGCTGTTTGTGAAAATAGAAGTAAACAGAAAGAAAAATATGAAGGTATTGTTTTAAGAATGAAAATAAAACAGCAATAATTTTGAAACATGAGCCATAAAAAACTTCAGAAAAATGCAGACAAGCAAAACAGGGGAGTATACAAAAAAAATCCGGTGACGACCTACTCTCCCACACAGTCTCCCATGCAGTACCATCGGCGCGAGCGGGCTTAACGACTCTGTTCGGAATGGGAAGAGGTGTGACCCCGCTGCAATAATCACCGGAAGATTTTATTAAAATTATGCGTTGGCGAAAAAAAATTTAAGCCATTAGCCATCTGCTCCTTAGGTAGATCTTCGAAAGGCACACGACCTATTAGTACTACTCGGCTAAATGTATTACTACACTTACACCTGTAGCCTATCGACCTTGTCATCTTCAAGGGGTCTTCAGTTCCTGACGGAAGGGATATCTCATCTTGGGGTGGGTTTCGCACTTAGATGCCTTCAGCGCTTATCCCGTCCGAACATAGCTACCCAGCCATGCCACTGGCGTGACAACTGGTGCACTAGGGGTTCGTCCACTCCGGTCCTCTCGTACTAAGAGCAGCGCCCCGCAGATATCCTACGCCCACGACAGATAGGGACCGAACTGTCTCACGACGTTCTAAACCC
>DYKB01000118.1 GCA_020722815.1 Caldithrix sp.
TGGAGCTTTTCGGATAGCAGGTTACCAAACAGGGAGTTTGGTAACCAGTAAAAAAACAGATGAATCGCCACGAGCTTTAGCTCGTGGATCAAATTGCCCTCCCCCCCCCAATTTTTTTGTGGGTTTTAATCCACAGAAGTATAAGGACTCGGGCTTAAAAGCCCGGTGATTAGGGGGCACCTATAGAACCACGAGCTAAAGCTCGTGGCAATTCAATAGTAACTTCACCATTCACGAAGCGCCAGCTTCGGGATTAAAAAACGCGATCCGATTAAACGAAAAGCTGGAGCTTTTCGGATAGCAGGTTACCAAACAGGGAGTTTGGTAACCAGTAAAATTCAATAGCAACTTATTGAAATTCAAATAGTTATAGTCTTAGCCTGACGGCTATGGGCCGGGGAGTGAATTCAAAATCAATCCTATAAAAAAAGATAAATCTACTCAGTCAGCTCCCCAAAATAAAAATAAAGCGTCCCCGAATAAACGCCCTGCGCATGATTGGTCATACTCTGCGGTCCCAAATTAATCGGCGGCCGAAATTTGGTCCCAATCGGTGCGATGCCATGTAGAAAAGAAATATCGCCTCCCGGAAAATCGACTTTTGTATATCTCGGATCAACGCCAGTGCCCGGTGTAAAGACACGAAAGAAAAGATCATCAGTTTCGGTTAGCACATAAATGGGCACTTCCTGCGTCTGAAGTTCCAGCCAGCTCAGATTCGCATAACACCCTTTAAATTCCGGATAAATCCAGTTTTCGCCAGTGATGCCATCATTATACTTTTTCTCCCAGACATTATCCGTCACACCCGCCAAACGATTTTTCCAGACCCGATACGGCCCCTTCCCCAGCCAGCGCATACCGGTCACTTTTTCTTCCGGATAATTAAACGAAATCCCCATAAAATCATAATAGCCATGCAGATTATACCGATACTCCAGCCTGAACCAGCCATTACCAAACGCGGTCCACTTCAGCCACTCATAATTGGCACTGTGGAATTTCACCTCAAGAACATAGTGATTCCCTTCGGCATAATGTTTTTCCGTTGCCGGACGGGTTCCCCCTGATATTAAATTCGGCCCATTTTTAAAGGAAACAGGCTGTCCCTTATATAAAATGCTCTGAATCCTACCCCGATTTCCAAACGCCATCACCACCTCCCCATTGGTGATAGATAATTTTCCATCTTTCACACTGCCAATTGCCTTTTTCGTGGCCGGTTTAACGATTTTTTTGACAAAATCAATTGGCTGCGTAAATGGAAATGACCATTCATAAATCAACCGCCCAAAGGGATCGATTGCCCGCAGCATCAGCACATCATATTGTCGGAAATTCTCCGGCAAATTCAGCTTCAAAATGTCCGATTTGCCCGGTGGAATATCCGGACTGGCCAGATGATCCGCTTTTTGCACCTCATAACCCGATTGTTTATCCAAAATCGAACGAAAGTTTGCCAGCGACCAGTAAAATTTGCACTCGCTCAGATTGGTGAATGAATAACGATTCTCAACTTCAATCGCCCCGGTAAAATTGGCATCCAGCGTTTTCGTTTTAAGAAGCACTGGCGAAACAATTTCTTTAATCGTATAATAACTGGCTTCTTTTTCCCGAAACGGTCCGACAATTCCATCCGGTGCATTATTACCAAACTTGTCAATTTTGCCATCCTGATCGGTTCGCACCACGCCTTCATCCACCAGCGCCCAGAGAAAACCGCCAATCACCTGCGGCTCGCGCTGCACCAGGTCCCAATAATCCGCCAATCCCGCGCCATGCCCGCCATCGTACAGGCCATGCAGCACTTCGGTGGGCATGACCAGGTCCGGCCCGTGCGCCAGCGCCTGATAGGTTTCAAAATCCTGATAATGCGAGGTGTTAATACCAAATGAAGGCTCCCAGGGATGCATCACCGCGCGCTTTTGCGGATCATAGAGGTGATAATCATCCACCAGATCATAATTAAAACCGCCCTCATTGCCATTGTCCCATAAAATAATACAGGGGTGATTCACATCGCGTGTTACCAGCGCTTTCACCAGTTTTTCACCAACCGTCGTATCGTACGCATCCTGCCAGCCTGCCAGTTCATCCAGCACATACAGGCCTAGCGAGTCGCACACTTCCAGAAAATGCTTATCCGGCGGATAATGCGACATCCGCACCGCATTCATATTCATATCTTTCATGAGATTTACATCATCGATGCTGATTTGCCGGCTCAGCGTTCGTCCCGATTCCGGCCAGAACGAATGCCGATTGGCACCGATGATTTTCACCGCCTGATTGTTGATGAAAAGCCCCTTTCCCGGCCGAATTTCAATCGTCCGAAAGCCAAATTTCTCCCGAATGATGTGGTAAGCATCCATCTGACCATAAAGTGATACTTCAGCCAGATAAAGATTCGGGGTTTCCGCTGACCAGAGAAGCGGATTTGGAAGCTGGCTGGTTAACGTGACCGGATTTTGCCCTTTCTTAATCGAAGCCTGCGCCGCCCTCCCCAGCGGTGTCCCATCAATATGTCTAAGCTGGACAAATAACCGATCCGCTTTTCGGGTAGGACCGAGATAAACCTCAATCGCAAAGCTGCCATCGGCTTGGGCATTAATGGCCACGCGCTCGATATTCTCGATTGGTTTGGCCATCAGATAAACCGGTCGAAAAATGCCGCCGAAAACCCAGTAATCCGCCCGGCGCTCCGCCAGATTCACGGATTCATTGGCCGAACGCTTACTCACCGTCACTTCCAGCAAATTTTTTTGTCCGAATTTAACCAGTGCAGTGATGTTATATTTAAAACGATAAAAAGCACCCTGATGCATCGGTCCCGCCAGTTTGCCATTAATTTTAACCTCGGTATCCGTCATGGAACCTTCGAAAACAATTTCCACCTGTTTATCTTTCCAGGCAGCCGGCACCGCAAAGGTGTAGCGATACAGCCCTTTCTCATCGCCCGGATTTCGGTCATGACCATAATTATAGACGCCAAAGCCCTGTAATTCCCAACAGGAAGGCACGGGAATCGTCGTCCACTGCCCGCTTTGACGCCCGCCGGTACAGAAAAACTCCCAATTGACCGTATGATCCTTATCCGTACCCGAAAGATATTGAATTTCAGTTTCAGTACCAGCAACCAGCAAATTGACCATGATGAATAGAATACCGATAGAGAGACGCCGCCACATGGTTTTTCCTTTCAGTTATTTTAATCGATCTATGTACTTGATGATTCCACGTATAATAAAATTAAAGGAAAAATTCAAGGAAATGTTAGCATAAAATAAAAAAAATTCCCTTAGGCAGACTCTGGGGACGAGTTTTACATGGCATTCACAATTTGAAAACCCTTTGCTACAATGGATTGAATCGATTTTTTTTGAATTGGAACATGAAGGCTATGGATTTGACGGATTTCACGGATTTTTCAGCGTAAATATTGAATCAAATTGTTTTAATAATTTTGACTAAAATCAGTTTGACTATCATTCTTTTAAGGGATTTTAATACAAAAGAGTTAATGTCAAAATTATTCAGGTCAAAATAATTACAGACCGGTTAAATTTTGTTCTGTCTGAAATAATCGGGCTAATATCTTAAAATTCGTTCTGATTATTTCTCTTAAATTCTTCCCTCTCTCGCTGCTCCGCTGCACCACGTTCACATATAATCGCCAACGACATGGGACTTGGAGAGACAAAGCGCAGCACAGACTCCGGAAAAACAATTTTCCCCGCAACACGATCCGCATCCCAATCTCTGGCGCCGCCTGAATCACACCATGGCCGGCGGATGCAGCCGGGGCAATAGCCACTACAGGCATCCAGATGCCAACCACCGCCTGCCATTAACTCAAATTCCTCACCCATTGTTTCCCAAAGATACTCATAAACCAGCCGCGGGGGTAACTCATCAATAAAATCCACTACAATACCAATTTCATCCAGCAACCGATCCAAACGTCTGAGTTCAAGTTCAATCTCCTCCTCAGACAAACTGTCGGGTGGTTTCATTTTATTGGACTCTGGCAACTGTTGTCGCAGCGTTTTTCTGATCGGCTTCCCCTGCAGCCAGCGCCTGAACCTAAGCCAGTCACTATCCGGCTCAATACAAAAACTGATCGGTGGAAACAGATAGCCCATCTTTTCCATTTTCTTGCGGCTGCGACACTCAAGATATTTAACCGCAAATTCAAGCAAATAATGTAATTCCGCATTCTCACGTTCAATATTTTCCGGTGTTGGCTGCCAGATTTGATTTAGATCCAAATCCCGGATTTTGAATTCATTTTTCAGGGTCTGGTTTTCGAGGAGGGAGTCGATCGAAGAATTGTTCATATTTTTATCCTGCACTTATAAATTATTAAATCCTGAATTGCTTTTTAGAATAAATTCTTTAGCATTTATAATCGGAATGTTCCGAAAAGGATGTAAAGCCAGTAAACCTGGATCGCCTGAAATGATAAAATCTGCACGACTGGCCAGGGCACATTCAAGAAATTTATTATCTTTTGGATCATGGCATAAATTCATTTTATCAACAGAATATACAAATCGTGAACGTAATTTTAATAATTCTATGAATTCAAGCATATCACTGGCAGAGAAATATCTTGAAAATTTCGGCTTCTTTAGTACATATAAAAACGCAGAGAAAGTCTCATCAGAAAATATTGATTCAAATCGATCTTTTTTAAGATGAAACAATATTTCTCTTAATTTTTTACCAATGATAATACTAATGAGCACCTTTGTATCAATGACCTCTTTTAGCAAATTCTTCACGGACACGTTCAACCTCTGTTTCGATTTCATCCTCAATGATTGAAAATTCTACCAGTTTTTTATCATTCCTGGCATACAGGGCGTCCCCGTGTTTTTCCAGAATTTCCGATTTTAAATGGTCAAAAATTAAAGCCTTGTTTTGGAAATCCAATTGATCGATTAACTTGATGATTTCCTTGGTTTTAATCGCTAATGTTGGCATGTTCAAGTCCTGGAATTTTTTTTATTGAAAGTCTGAATTTTCTAAAGATTTATAATCAGAATATAAAAATAAATTTCACCATTTTCAAGCAGCAAAATTTTTAGTACCAAAAAACTGTCGCTTCTGCTGTACCGGATCATTCGGTGTCGGCTCCCAGATTTGACTTAATTCCAGGCCCCGGATTTTAGATTCGTTTTTCAGGGACTGGTTTTCGATGAGGCGGTTGATTTGAGAGGAAGACGGAATCATTTCCTTCAACAAATTTATAATTTCACTATTCGATTCTTTCCAGGCGTTGTCTTGGCTATTTTTAAGGCCACATAAACTTCTTTTAACGTTTTCCCTGCTCCAACCGAACAGGTCAAACCTGAAGTTTCTTTCTCATAAGATTGTTGAAGTTCCTCAATAAATTTATGATGATATGGTGCCTTATAAAGAATATCATCACCAGCCGCAAAAATTACCGCCTGTTTACCATATTGTGCTTTTACTTTCTTTTTAATTTCAATGAGTGCATTTTCAACCGATCCACTTAATTTTGAAAACTCCGAATCCTTCGCTGATGACAAGAACAGATTTTCAAGGAATGCACCAGTATTGTCGCCATCGATCCCGATATAATATATTTGATCGTCTGTGGATTGAATTTTTGAATTTTCCGGTAATTTTTCAATCGTTTGATTATCTTTTTGATGCGCATTCGCCAGAATTGGCAATAAAACATCCGTATAAAATTGAATAAAAGGGAAAACCATGCGCATGGATAACTCCGCTTTTATTTTTTCGATAATACCCAGTGCTTTGGTTTTATGGGTCGTCGTGTTTCGAATATAGAGCATAATCCCATTCAGGAGTTCCATGAATTTAAAATCGAAATTGGGTGGTGAAATTTCATAGACCTTTCTTTCGATTAATTTTAATTTAGGGCCGAATGGGTCCTTATCCTCAACCGTTTCGTGTTTAATATATTTATCAACCATAATCCGGACTAAATGTTCAAGCGAGGCAGCCAGGGCACTTGCCGAAATCCGATAAATTGTCGGATCATCATTTTGATCCCCTGAAAATTTCAACTGGATTGAGCGGGCAATATTTCCTTTAAAAAAAGCTGGATCTGTTTTATCAGGATTAAGTGTCACATATTTTTGTTTATGTCCTTCAATCATCTTTTTATAACGCAGGACCTCGGCCAGATTGATGTAAGCAATATGATCGAGGATCACACTCTCTGGAACGGGTACATAGCATGCTTCTAAAATAGCAGGCGGTAAAAATCCCTTAATTTCCTTAACCTTCTCGGCAAGCTGCGTGATATCGATCATATATTGATGAGGAAAATCCAGTAGATATGCGACAATCGCCAATAAACTTTTTTGAACCGTGGTTCCATTGGTCACATCGAGCATTAAATTTGATTTTTCGGGCATCCCTTTTAAAATAAGTTCGATGAATTCAACAAAAGCCTTAACTGAGTCAGGGGAAGCATCTATTTCTACTATTTTTTGTGTAAAAATATCAGATGTAATTTGATGTTTCTCAAGCTCCTGAAGCCATTCAGTTTTTTCATTTAAAACCTGATAAGATCTTTTTGAGTGTAAAATAAATATATTTGATAGTCGGCTATTAAAAAGCAGCATGGCTTTTTCATTGGCGGCAACAATTGCATTGGTGAAAGTATGATAATTTGGATTACCGTGTATCAGAAGTGCATTCATCATTATCCATTTCTATTTTAAGTTTTAGCTGACAGGGAAATAATTAGTGACGGTATGCAACAGATTGACAAGCGTAATTGGGAAATTAGCTGGTACGGCATACGGGTACTTTCCAATTTCATCCATATCTATTTTTTCAATTCGTCCTGATTCACCTTTTTCATAACTGTAAATAATCAACGGCGTTTTTGAGTGACGCTTAGAAAGTAAATCTAAAATTTCCCGGACCTGCTTATCACCATTCTTTTTTAGATCTGCAGCATCAGGATTATAATAATATACAACCACATCAAAGGTTTCTTTTTTAATCAGTTCATTAGCCTGATCAAAATTGGTATATACCTGATAATTTTGAATCCCTCTCGAATCGATAATTTTCAATTCACGGATGCCAAATCTTTGACGGTCGTTCTCACTCATTAAAAAGAGAATACTTTTCTTTTTATAGCCGGTTTCCAGCTCAATTATATGTCGGAGTTCATCGATATTGATTTTGATGCTCTTATTTTTTTCATCAATAATCTGAATTCCATATTCACGAAATAGTTCGTTAATGACCTGAGAAATATTTTTTCGCGTTCGAAAATCAAAAAAGATCAACAGACCACCGCCTATCGTAACAATAACACCGACAAACCCGACAACTATGGTATATAAACCTTCAATAAAATCACGATGTGCTTTGCGCTCATTTTCAATGAATTTCTGGAAACTCTGGGTTTGGTCTTTTAGAAATTGGTATTCCTTTTGGTCTAAATTACGTGATGTACTGTCACTTGGAGGTTGTTGGGCAAAAACCGTCAGGAGAAAAAAAGATAGAAATATGATAATGGTTATGGAGAATAATAGTTTTTTCACAGAGGCCTCCGTAAAATTAGTTAATTAGAATAATACCAATTCAATAGAAGCTTACTTATTCAATTAACATATTTCTGTTAAGAAAAACATCTTCAATCGTTGGTAAAGGTTTTCTTCCTTCATCTGTTCCGAACCATGTTTGTTCTGGATGATGCATATTATGACATTGATATCCATTCAAACTCATAATTCGTTGTAAATCAAAAATATTCGGTAAAGCATCTTTTTGAATCCAATCTTTCCCAAAATAGCTTTGAAAGAAATGCTTTTGGAAGTCAAGTTTTTTGTTTAGAGCATCGGTGATTCCAGTCCCAAAATTTTGATAACGGCTTTGGGGATTATCCATCAATTCTAATCGTGTAATTTTTATTTCACAACTCCCAAATCCCTGTGCTTTTGCCATGCCAATTTTATGATACATGCCGACTTTTTCATTATTTACCTTTTTTTCTTCCAATTCAAGGGCGTAAAGTAACAAACCTAATTCATCCTTTTCCAAATTAGAAAAATTAACAGTAAATTGGAATAGCGCTTCGGCTTTTATCCATTTTACAAATGACTTATCGAATTCCCCGACATCTCCATTTAAAATTGCTTTTAATTCATTATCTCTTCGATGATAATAAAATTTTCGCCCACGAATTAATCCATTCATCTCATAAAAAAGATCGTGATGTGGCTTAGGAGTCATAATCCCCTTGACTACTAATTTATTATTGTAACTACCTTCCAGATAATCGTCCTTTGTTGTCGTCGCATCACCAATACTCACTTTTCCGCCAAATATGGCTTTTCCTTCTGCTTGAACATCATCCTGTTTACCAACCATACCAAATAAACGACAACAAATACAAAGATGATTTATATCAGAACATGGGGAACTGGCAATTCCACGAATTTTTCGACTTACATCGACATCAATCGGATGGTTAATATGTTTATAATGATATTTTTTATCAAACAATAAATAACACCCATTGGCTACAGCCTCTGCTACTGACCTAAACATACCTTTTAATGATGAGGATGGTAAAAATGGCTTACCATCATTATCACAAATTTGGGACAATTCATGAGCACTACCAAAACCTGGATTTTCGGCAATAATAGTCCTTGTTTTAGGGGTCAATTGACAAACAATTTTGCCGGAATAACCGGAAAATTTGTCATGCATAATCCCGGGGCTTTTCTTTTGTCCAGTCGAAATCTCAGTAGTTCTCACAAAGTTATAAGGAATTAGAAACTCAGGCATGAGTCACCTCCTTAAATCGATAAAATCGGGAACGCCAATTATTTTTTTCAGCATATTCAACATAAAGTAATTTCACCCGCTCACCCCTGTTTTCTAATGGATAATTCAATTTTTGTGGTATTCGTCCTTCAAACCAGAATTTCTCTGCATCAAAGGCTTTTGTATCCCGAATTCCCCACAATATGACTTGTTTTTCTGGTTCATGTTCGTTAAATTCTGGTTCAAGTTCCAGAATATCACCTTCACCACTTCTAAGAAATGATCCGTAAGTATTGAATAGTCTTTCATTTTCACAGAGTAAAATAATATGATAAGACGAACCTTTTTTAATCCAGCAAATTTCGCTTTCAAGGCCAAAAAGTCTTGCTTTTTCGATCTGATTTAAAGGGATTCCATTAAGCAGATTATTTTGAAAATCCAGGCTTTTAAAAAAAGATTGAGTGATCGTCTGAAAAACCGAATAGGTCAAATTTGGTGTAATAATTCTTAACAGCTCACTCAGCTTTGTTTCATCCAGCAAATTCCAACCAATAAACGCCATTAGTCACCTCCATTGGTTTGAAAATGTGCTATTTGCATGGTAGAATTCCAATTCCAGTTATTCAGATAATCATTAAATTTGGGGGCAACCGTTTTAAAAAATACGAGTGCTAGCTCATTTTGTTTAAAATCATAATATTTTCTTAATCCCAGAGCATCTTTAGCTCGGGGCAATTGAAGGCCTGTAACTTGAACAGGTTCCGTTTCCAGGCCAGAGAACTCGTATGTATTCTCACCATAAAGGTATTTCATACCATAAAGCGCTGGTGAATGGGGTTCAGGTTTTTCAGGAATTTGAGGAGAAAGGTAGCTAATTCTAATTTTATCTAATTCAATATTAAATCTTCCCAGACCACGGGATTTTCCGTATCCTAAACTGGCTAATCCATCTTTGAAATCATTGAGGGTATAAGCCAATAATCCTAACTGCCAGATTTCAAAATTTCGGATATATATTCGAGAGCCAAATTTTAAATCGCTAAATACTTCCATATCAAATTTTGCGGTGTTTGCTGTTCCGCCAGTAAACCGATCAATGCCAATACCATCCCGGATTTGTCTATGCCTTTCTTGATTGTCTTGCTCATCATGAATGATAAAATATCCATCATCCAATTTAATTCTGCTGGCTTCACTGGTTGAACCGAATAACTTACAGATTGGACAGGCATGAGCATAAATTAAACAACTTTTTAAATCTTCTTTATCTACATCATCAGTCTCAAATGAGCCATCTGATTTAATTTTTGTTCCTTTTTTTCGCCATTCAAATTTCGTGGAACATGCAATACTGACATCGTGTCGAGTTTTATCTTTTCCGTCATTAAAAGGGTCACAGCATTTGGGTGTTCCATTGCTTAAAGTACGGATGATTTTTTCTGAATGGCTGCGAATCAGTCCTTTTAAGGAACTTCCTGGTATAAAAATTTCCAAAGCCCCATTTCGGAAGGTTTTTACAAAATTCATTTCATGCCCCTCTACATCAATCGTCCCGGATTTTATGAGCAGGGGACCATCAAAATTAAGGGTAAAATCTATGATACATTCATTAAGTAATTGCTTAAACATTTGTTGATTCTCCTTATTGTTTTAATAAATGGATTTTTATCAAATTTTTCAAATCCTGAAATGATTTTTCCCCACTCATTTTACCATTTAAAATGTATTCCTGGAGATGAGCAGGATTTGTAAAATCAACAAATTTAATTGAATAACCGTCTTCCAGTTTACAAGCACCTAATCCGCGAGAAGTTAGCCCTCCGATAGTTGCATTTCCCTGAATAAATTCATTTAATCCGAGGGCAAAGATGGCGAATTCTTTGTCACTTATATTTTCTAACGTTATTTTCAAATCGAATTCAGTTTGCGAGGGAATGACTTCAAAATCAAATTTTGCCCGATCCACGGCAACTTCTGTATCCCGGTCAATACCAACGCCATCCCGGATTTCGGATAATTCAAAATACGGTTCCCGAATATGTAAATCCTGTATTTTAATTTTTGCCGCCAATATTGGCGAACCAAATAGTTTACAGGTATCACATAAATTTTCAGGGAGATAACAATTTAAAATAAAAGACTCCGAAATAATTTCCTCTCCTCTGGTTTGCTTATAATCATCACCTAAAACTTTTGAGTCCTTAATTTTTTCTCCAATCTCATCCTTCAGGTCATTCAATTTGTTTTGATTACTTTTCTTCGAAAGACACTTCGTCGTGCCATTTTCAGCAAATAATTGGCAACTCCAGACACCTGAAATCGAAGTAAAATTTGGTAAAATTTTTTCGACTGTCGAACGGAGGACACCTTTGCTTCTCGTTCCCACGCTCCGGCGTGGGAATGCCTTTTCAGGCGTTTTACGCCCAGTTATTTTTATTTTCCCGGTCGATGCTCGCCAAATCAGCTTTACCAAACCAGTGGTGCCGATGGAGATTGGTGGTTTATTAATATTTCTGCCACGACCGGCATATTATTAGTTCGGGGAGGTTTGGCAAAGCGGCCGTCAGCTTTACCAGACCTCAACTCGGCTCCATCTTGTCCAATAAAATTATAATATAACAAATAAAGGTGAAATAACCACATCAGGTGCCGGTTTAATAAAGCTATTTCCGCCGATTTTATCACCATATTAGCTTTACCAAACCCTTGATTCCGATTAATATGTGGGGTTTATTGACATTGCTGCCGCGCAAAATGGAGTGTTTGTTCGGGGAGGTTTGGCAAAGCGGTTCCAGCATAAATCCGCAATCCGAAATCCGCAATTCGAAATTGAGAGACCTTATTTTCGCTTTTTTTAAACCTTAGTCGCTTG
>DYKB01000119.1:0-8364 GCA_020722815.1 Caldithrix sp.
AAACTATGTATTAAAATGCAAGTACTAAATTATATTAACTATCGTTGTAGGGTTAATTATAACGGATAAATGAACTGACGAAATCGAAGAAGATTAAAGGAATGAGAGTTTTATACTTCAAATTATAGACCACACATCACTTATTTATATTAATTTAATGAAATTAAACCAGCTAAAGGCATATCGGGAGGCTAATTTAAAGCTGGTTTTATTGGGATCAGTGGAATTCCTCGGGGAAAAATGTACAAATGTAATCTTATCTGGATCATTTTGAGAATCGTGAACAAAAAGTTCAGCCACTGGCTTAGACTATTATCAGACATCATTTATCACTAGCGCAACATCGTTCTCAGGTTCACAATTCCCGGCTAAATGCTCAAAACTCACAACCCTGAATCGGGAACTTTGAATCGTTAACCGAACGAACTAATCATATAAACGCCAACTAGCGTGAGGCAGGATAGAGACGTGTTTCTACCTTGCTGAACTTTTACAAATATTTTTTAATCGGATAACAAATCATCCGGATAAAATAAAAAGGAGTGATGTACTTCAATCGCGTACACCACTCCAGATATGATTCAATCAGAATTGATTATGCATAGGTAAAACGATGGAGAAATTGATAAAAATGAATTTCATCCGCGTCAAGTCCATATTCATAGATAAAATGACTTCCCAGCCAAGAAGAAACAATCGCCTGCAAATAATTCACTGGTACGCGCTTCAAAATCGTTGCAATTCCAAGCTTTTTAATCAGGGAAGGTGGACAATGTTCCTCCACAACTGTCCGTAAAATGGACGGATCTTTACAGAGTTCCGAATTATGAATTGAATCAGCGATCTTGTTGATTTTATCACTCAATTGATCGGATAAAATCGCCAATGGGGTACTGGTACGCTTGTATTCATTCCACAGAACTTCAAATTCTTCGCGTGCATTTTGTCGAATTTTTGTCAAGACATCCTGAACATATTGCTTTCGAAATTCTGGAATTTTACCTTCTTTGACGCACATATTCGAATCGTACTCATCATCGGTCATTGCCAGTGAGGCCAGCACTTCCAGGGAGGATGATGTTACGCCACCTTTATTAGCCGAAGCATCCTTAATAATGATCACACCCTTTTTCGCCAAAGCTAAACGGGCAGGCTGAGAAAGGAACAAATTGGCACCTTCTACAATTATCTTAAAACGTGGAACGCCATTTTCATCCAGCATGTTAGTCCAGTTCTGAATATTTATGGAATTGGGCCGCCCACCGCAGGGAATAAAAATATCGCCCCGAAGCATGGGATTTATATGGAAGTTATTGCGAAATTCCAGTCCATTCGTAACGAGCTTTCCATCAGGCAGCGTTTTATCTTTATCGTTGATGTGCACCAAAAAACCATTTCGGGAAAGTTTACGCTGATCAAATTTTTCAACCATCACGCGTTTTTGGGCTAATCGGGTCAATTCGGTGCGATCAATCCCCTCCGGATCGTATAAAACACCACTGCCATCAATGACGCAAATGGTTTTATCTTTTGAAATCAGAATTTCATTGCTTCCCAGATCACCATCCGGGCCACCAGTTTGAACCTTGGTGACATTTTCTTCTTCTAAGCCAAGCTTCTGCAGGATGCCCAGGACATACTCATGAACTGAATTGGTGGTCATCCCATAAAGATCATGCGGAATGCCGCCTTCTTCAAGCGACTTTCCGGTAGAAAAAGATTTCCAGAATTTATAATGCCGCTCATTTGCTCTTTTCGATGCCCAACTCATCATCTCAGCCGTCCCTTCATCCGGGCCAAGAAATAAAATTTCTTCCTGATTGAAATAATCTTTGACCAATTTGCTGGGGAGAATGACATCCAATAATCCATCCACATATTTCTGAAAGGCGATTTCACCTTTATTTTGATATTTCAGGTTCAATAAAATTGTCCCTTTGGAACCACCTTCCGGTATATCTTTATTTTTCTTTTGTTGGGTGAGAGCCAGATTATAATTTTCATCAAAAATAGAATCCGAATTTAAGTCATAGCTCTCCGGATCACGTGATTTTACAATCCGAATCCCGCCGCGGGCAATATCGCGGAACCGAATGTGGAAACCCCGAAACTCCTTCGCCAGCACCATAAACACCCCAAAAGGCTTCTCTGAATATTCGAGGGGATCCAGAAATTGGTGGGGATCAAGCCGGAAGGCTAAAGAGACTTTATTCTTTTTATAGAAATTGGTTTTGAGAACCGTTTTGTTAAAAAGCATGAAAAAGTTCAGGATCGCCATATCAATTTCATGCGGGATATGTTCGAAACTCAAATCTTTATCAGGCAAATTGCGTGATTCTTCAGAATTGATTGAAAACCGTCGTGAAAAATCTTCATATAACCTTTTGATCTCATCCGGAAATCGCTGAATCGTCTGCAAAATACGATTTTCAGTGTAAGAATCTTTCAATAGTCTGGTTCTCAAACGATGCAAAATATCCAACAAATCAGGTTTATCCTTCAAGAAATCCATGAGGACCACATATTCCACGTCCCAACTACTGAGAAATTGGTGAGTAAAATTCCAGGCTCCCAGGGCATAAAAAGCTTCATGAACCGAGAGGGTATTGCTGCGGATAAGTGAAGACAAGTCGCTCTCGGGATGAATCGTAATCAAACTAATATCCGTGACGATATCTTCAATATACGGCCGCGCCGATACCCCATCCAGATAAAGCGACATGATTAATCGACCATTTGAAAATGGTTCCACATACTTATGTTTGCTGCATAAGCCGTAATAGTTGATGATATCGGAAATGCCAGATAGAAAACGATCGCTATCCCACTGGGGAATTGCAACCATAATTCGAATTTCGTCACGAACCGGATCGGTTACCTCGATGTAAGGTTGGTATAGGTTCATCGATTCCCGTAAAACACGCTGATACCGGTCGATGGCTTCTTTCGTTGTCGTCTCGATAAATTGCTTTGCGGCAACTTTATAGATATCATCCTCGTGTAGCGCTGGATTGGATTCAATCCATACTGGTTTTTGAACAAAATAACTTCGAAAATGTGATTCCAATGCCAAACCGGCCGTCCGATAACTTTGCATGCGGTAAATGGGAAATTGTTTTTCCATCCGTCTTTCGATTTCAACACCTTTTTGATGAGCATCATTTATCAAATAGAGCGCGGAATCTTCACGTTCACTGACGAAATCAACTTCCAATGTTTTGCCACCGCGATTCAATGCGATTATTTCAGCCGCGCTGATAGATTCAATATGATTTGCGATTGTTTCAATTGGGGTTGTTTTAAAATAATATTGAACCATCCCAATTTTGACACAAAAGGTATATAATTCCTGAGTAATCCGTTCGGCGGAGAAATTCCCTCTTTTTACCAGAATATTGATTATTTGTTGTAATTCCGCAACGGACAAACCAGAAACCTTCGAAGCTTCTAATAAGATATCCATCTTTTATTCTCCTAATTTTAGATCGATGCGGTAAATAGAATTGGTCTATATGTTTTTGGATGCTATTGTTCAGCTGTTATCAGATTGAGGAAGTTAACCGTAAAACAGATCGGAATAGTATCGAATCGGTGAAATCATGATCGTTGTCAATTCAAATTATTAAAAATCGTCAATATTTGGTTAAAGATATAAAAAAATCTTCAAATTGTCAATATAAATCCACTAACTTATTAAAGAAATTTTCAATAAAAATTTTACTTGAATTTGACGGGAAAAATGCTATATTTATAAGTCTGCAAAAATAATGTTCTTTTAATTAAGGAAACAATTCCATTCTAATAAATCAGAAAATTTAAATCATTTTACTTCATGATCGTTTCTATTGCATTCCTAAGGGAGGTGATTCAGGCGAATCTTCATATTCGCCGAAATTATGTCATTAAAACAAGATGCTCTCGAATATCATCGTCGTGGTCGGAAAGGTAAAGTTGAAGTCATTGCTTCAAAACCCTGCTCAACACAACGAGATTTATCCCTGGCCTATACACCGGGGGTAGCACAACCATGTTTAGAAATCGAAAAAAATCCAGAAGATGCCTATAATTATACGGCAAAAGGCAATCTGGTTGCCGTTGTTTCCAATGGAACCGCAGTTTTAGGTCTTGGCAATATCGGAGCCCTGGCTGGAAAACCAGTCATGGAGGGTAAAGGTGTTCTTTTTAAACGTTTTGCGGATATTGATGTTTTCGATATTGAATTAAATACGCTGGATGCCGATGAGGTCATCCGCACGGTTCAAATACTGGAACCCACATTTGGTGGAATCAATCTCGAAGACATTAAAGCTCCCGAATGTTTTTATATCGAAGAAGAATTAAAAAAGACCATGAATATCCCCGTGTTTCATGATGACCAGCATGGAACCGCTATTATTTCCGGTGCGGCCTTAATCAATGCCGTCGAACTGGTTAACAAAAAACTTCAGGATGTGATTGTGGTGGTAAATGGCGCCGGTGCGGCCGGTATTGCCTGTGCCAAACTTTACGTTAAATTGGGTGTCACGCTCGAAAATATCATCATGTGTGACACGAAAGGCGTTATTTATAAAGGGCGGCAAGAGGGAATGAACCGCTATAAAGAAATCTTTGCCAGCGACACCAAAGCCCGAACCCTGGAAGAAGCGATGAAAGGCGCGGATGTTTTCTGTGGTGTTTCCGCCGCTAATTGTGTTACCCAGGATATGGTACGCTCTATGGCTAAAAATCCGATCATTTTTGCCATGGCCAATCCCGATCCCGAAATTACGTACGATGCCGCCAAAGCCGCCCGCAAGGATCTCATTATGGCCACTGGTCGTTCCGATTTTCCCAATCAGGTCAATAATGTATTGGGATTCCCTTATATTTTTCGGGGTGCGCTGGATGTCCGGGCACGATCGATAAACGATGAAATGAAAATTGCGGCTTCGTATGCACTGGCAAAATTAGCCAAAGAGGATGTTCCAGACTTAGTCTGCAAAGCTTATGGAGTGGATCATCTGATATTTGGTCCTGAATATATTATTCCCAAGCCTTTTGATCCCCGTGTTTTACTCTGGGAAACGCCGGCCGTCGCCAAAGCAGCGATGGAAAGTGGGGTGGCACAGGTAAAAATTGATCTGGATGAATATCGGGACCAGCTTGAAGCCCGGCTGGGTAAATTGCGAGAAGTCATGCGAATTGTAATTAGTAAAGCACAACAAATGCCAAAACGCGTTGTTTATACTGAAGCCGAACACCCCAAAATTTTACGTGCGGCAAGTCTGGTGATCGATGAAGGTATCGCTCAACCCATCTTGCTTGGCCGGCGTGAGGTCATTTTAAAACAAATTGAGGAATTGGGACTTGAACTAAATTTGGATAAAACCGAAATTATTAATCCCATTGAATCCCCCAATTATGAGGCTTATTGTCAGACCTACTTTAAAATGCGTGCCCGTAAAGGCCGGACGCTGGATGTGATTCGTCAGTTGATGAAAGAACCCCGTGTCTATGGCCCAATGATGGTCGCCATGGGGGATGCGGATTGTGTGGTTGCTGGATTGATAACCAACTATCCCGATACGCTTCGACCATTCCTGCGGGTAATTGAAAAAAGGCCGGATGTCCATAAAATCGCCGGAATGTACATGTTATTATTCAAAAATCAAATCGTCTGCTGCGCCGATACCACCGTAAACATTGACCCGACCGCAGAAGAATTGGCCGATATCGCCATTCTCACGGCGGAAACGGCACGTCGATTTGATATTGAGCCTAAAATCGCCATGCTTTCATTTTCCAATTTCGGCAGTGTGGAACATCCCATGTCATTGAAAGTTAAAAAAGCGACTGAAATTGTAAAAGCAAAAGCGCCAAACCTGATGATCGATGGCGAAATGCAGTCAGATACGGCAATATTCCCGGAAATCATTAAAACAACATTCCCATTCTCGACCTTAAAACCCCCCGCTAATATCCTCATTTTCCCCGATTTGGGAGCTGGCAATATTGCCTATAAGCTCTTAATTCGGCTCGGCGGGGCGGAGGCGATTGGACCTATTCTGATGGGATTGAAAAAATCCGCACATGTTTTACAACAAGGCTGCGAGGTGAACGATATTGTTAATATGACAGCGATCGCCGTCGTTGAAGCGCAAAAAAATGAAAGTTGAGAAAACTAATTCATATCTTAATATTTTATATGAGGAGAATTTATGCGTAAATTAACCATTGATGATCTTGATTTAAGAGGTAAACGTATTTTAATGCGGGTCGATTTTAATGTCCCGCTGGATGAAAATTTAAATGTCAGAAATGATGCCCGAATTGTGGAATCATTACCATCCATAAAAAAAGTGATTACTTCAGGTGGAAAACTTATTTTAATGTCCCATCTGGGTCGTCCCAAAGGTAAAGTGAACGAATCCATGCGGATGAAACCGGCCGCCGAACGCCTGGGAAAATTGCTGGGAAAAGCCGTATTAACTGCTCCGGATTGCGTTGGACCTGAGGCTAAAAAAGTCGTTGATACCATGAAACCCGGCGATGTCCTGGTATTGGAAAATTTGCGTTTCCATCCTGAAGAAGAAGCCAACGATCCCAATTTTGCGAAACAACTCGCCGAATTAGGTGATGTTTATGTAAATGATGCCTTTGGAACCGCTCACCGGGCACATGCTTCCACCGAAGGAATCACCAAATATTTTAAACAGTGCGCCAGTGGCTACTTAATGGAAAAAGAACTGAAATATCTCGGCATGGCGGTTGGCAAACCCGAAAGACCATTTGCGGCTATTCTGGGCGGTGCAAAAATATCCGGCAAAATTGATGTTATCCAAAACCTGCTCGATAAAGTCGACTTTCTGCTCATCGGGGGTGGCATGAGCTATACGTTCTATAAAGCCATGGGGCAGGAAATCGGAAATTCCTTACTTGAAGCCGATAAAATCGATCTGGCGAAACAGGTTCTGGCGGATGCCAAAGCCAAAGGCGTGGAACTGATTCTGCCTGTCGATAATGTCGTGGCAAAAGAAATTGTGGCAGGTGCAGAAACGAAGGTAGTTCCTGCTGGTCAAATTCCAGCAGGTTGGAGCGGTGTCGATATTGGTCCCAAAACGGTTGAACTTTTCAAACAAAAAGTGATGACCGCGAAAACCGTGGTCTGGAACGGTCCAATGGGCGTATTTGAAGTGGATGAATTTGCGAAGGGCACCAATGCCGTGGCGCTGACTTTAGCCGAAGCAACTTCTACTGGGGTGGTTTCGATTATCGGCGGTGGTGATTCTGCTGCAGCGATTGAAAAGGCTGGCCTGAGCAAAAAAGTGTCCCATGTTTCCACGGGTGGTGGCGCTTCCCTGGAATTCCTCGGCGGTCTGGTTCTGCCAGGTGTCGCGGCATTGACCGATGTGAAATAGCAATTTGTTCTTAAAAATTTCATAATAACTGAAAGCGATTGCTGATTGGCAATCGCTTTCGTGTTTAAGGCAGATTCAGTTCTAATGCCTTAATAATTGATTATCGATCGACGACTTAAAAGTGATTGATTTGTAATGCGTAATGCGTGAAACGTGATGCGTAAACTAAGATTTTATCATAAATATCCCGATTAAAATTACGCATTACGCTTTACGCATCACGCCCTGACATCGCAAAACACTATCAGAAGGAAAACGAATGTCCCCAAAAGTTACCAAAAGAAGCGATTATCTCTCCTGGGATGAATATTTTATGGGAATCGCCCTGCTTTCGGCGCAGCGCAGTAAAGATCCCAATACACAGGTGGGTGCCTGCATCGTCAATCCCCAAAAAAAAATCGTCGGCGTCGGTTATAACGGTTTCCCTACCGGCTGTTCTGACGATGAACTCCCCTGGGCGAGAGAAGGCGCTTATCTCGAAACCAAATATCCCTACATTTGTCATGCCGAACTAAACGCAATTCTCAATAGTATTGGTGAAAATTTAAACGGCTGCACCATGTACGTGGCGCTTTTCCCCTGTAACGAGTGCGCCAAAGCAATTATTCAGTCCGGGATTAAAGAAATTGTATATCTATCCGATAAATATGCCCATACCGATCCCGTCAAAGCCTCGAAAATAATGCTTCAGCAGGCAAAGGTACACTATCGTCAATTAGTTGTCAGCAGAAATTCAGTGGTGATTCATTTCGCGGCAGACGGGGATTAGCCAATTTGATTTTAACTGATAATTGATAATTATTAATTATTAATTATTAATTGTTAATTGAATTGCCACGAGCTTTAGCTCGTGGTTCCATGAACGCCTCCCTCCAATCACCGGGCTTTTAAGCCCGAGTCCTTAAACTCCTGTGGGTTAAAACCCGCTTTAATATTGTGTTCTGGCTTTGTTCTGGTTTTGTTCTGG
>DYKB01000119.1:8464-11579 GCA_020722815.1 Caldithrix sp.
GGCGAAAAAAGTCAATTGAAAACAATATCAGACAGTAAAAATTGGCAATTTGTCCAACAAAAAGGTGACGGTCATCTACAGATCAGGAAATCAACACTTCGCGATTTGCTTCAGATGAATCATAAATGGCATTGATGATTTTTTGAACTTCCACTGATTCGGCCGGTTGCACCCGAACCGGCAGGTCTTTTTCCACACATTCTGTAAAGTGGCGAATTTCAGCCCGGTGCGCCTGGATATTGGGAAGCCAGTCGAACTGAACACGCGTCAAGGCATTTTCAGTAGCGCCAATAATCGCTGGCGGATTGGTAGAAATGCCGGCTTTATCACCCAAAATCGTCACCCCATGATAATTCTGGGCAATATTCGCCGCCCAGGAGGTTTCGATAATCATGGTAATATCATTTTCAAAACGCACCAAACCAAGCGCATAATCTTCCACATCAAATTCCTGCGGCGGATAGGGTCGGCCCCATTCCCCATTGCACAAATCCGGTCGATCGCCAAACATCCGATAAACTTTTCCGGAAGCAGCAATGGGTTTGGGATTGCCCATTAACCAGACACACAAATCGATGATATGTACGCCCACATCAATCATCGGTCCGCCAAAAGATTCCGCTTTGATATGAAACTTACCCCATCCCGGAATTCCCCGACGACGCAGGTAACGCGCATTGGCGGTATAAATTTTCCCCAATCGACCAGCCTCAATTTCCTGCTTCAAAATCTCATGCGCGGCCTGGAATCGCTCCTGTTGGGCAACCATCAGTTTTAAGCCAACTTTTTTCGAAGTTTCCAGCATTTTTTGGGCTTCTGCGACACTGGTCGCCATGGGCTTTTCAACAATCACATGCGCGCCGGCTTCCAGTGAATTAACCGCCATCTGATGATGCCACCCGTTCGGCGTACAGATATCAATCATATCAAAGCGTTCGGCTTTCAACATTTTTTCATACTGGACATAGACCTTTTTCGCGCCAAATTGCTCGGCGGCTTTTTGCGCGCGTTCTTCAATGATATCACAAACGGCCGTCAGTTCAATCCGACCTTCATTCGCTAACTCCTGCCAGGCTGGCAAATGCATGATCCGGGCAATTTCACCGGTACCGATCAGCCCCACCCGTAGTACTTTTTTGGTCATTAGTTGTCCTTTTCAGATTTTATTTAGAGTCTGTCCGAAAATACCAAGACCTGTCATTGCGAGGCGTTTTTTGCCGAAGCCTGTTTTTTAGGCTCGCAATCCCGTCGTTAAACAGCGGAGATTGCTTCGTCGCACCAAACGCTCCTCACCATGACAGTTCCGGATGTGTTTTTGGACAGACACTATTTAACATCCTCTCCCCGTGTCCAGTAATGAAAGGTGGGTCACGATCAGCCCTCTGGGAGAGGGTTGGGGTGAGGGTCACAAGTGTATTTAAAAAAGATTTATAAAAAGTCTATGGTAATAACAAAATGACGTTAAGCTTACGAAATTAAAAATTGAATTTTATATATACTCATTAATTTCGAAAATGTCAATATATGAAATTGTCAATTATTAACAAAATCTTGCCAGGTATGCGCTTAAAAAGTTGCATTAAGAAGTTTACAAAATTTCTGTAAACAAACAGGAACATTTAAGTTAAAAATCACTTATAATCAAATATGACTTCAATTTAATTTTTTGAAAGTGAGGTGATTCATGAATTCCATTATTCGATTGGATGAAATAATCGATATTCATGTTCATCTGGGCGGGCCGCCGCATGAGAATGATGCACTTTATTACTGGTCAGACAAATTCACGAAATCGTTGACCTTTGAAAGTATTAAAGTCGTCACCCGAATGACTAAATCAAATGCAACTGGTCCACGATTTATCGGTGTCTTGTTAGAGCAGCTTAAAGAATCCAAATATGTTAATAAAATCGTTCTGTTAGGTCTTGATCAGGCATACCAGGAAGATGGAACGCCCCTTCCTAAAAATTCTCATCTTTACGTTTCCAATGAATACCTTATCCATTTGACCCAGATGTACCCCAAATTTCTATTTGGTTGTTCAGTCCATCCCTATTCACCTGATGCACTCGAGCGACTCTGGTATTGTGCGAAATCCGGCGCGGTCCTTTGCAAATGGCTGCCCTCTTCTCAGGCAATTGATCCCACGCATCCGCTCAGCGTTAAATTTTATCAGGCATTGGCGGCACTGGAATTGCCGTTATTGCTGCATGTCGGTCCGGAAAATGCCATTCCGGCAGCCGGGATTTCCAAAGCGGACGAACTGTTGTTTAATGCAGCCGCTGGCCATTATAGTCGGGAGTATGGCGATGCGGTTCGATTGGCGCTTAATGCAGGGGCACGCGTGATTATTGCCCATTGTGCCACTCCAATCGGATCGTTGATAGATAAAAATAATGCTTATTGGGAAAAGGTTTTTGATGCCTTTTTAAAACGAGTGCGGGTGGTGCCGCAAAATACTGAACTGTATGGTGATATTTCGGCCTTCTGCATACCCGGTCGATATAAATATATTCGCAAGATTATGCCCGTCATTAAGGAGTTACCTGAGCATTTTTGCTATGGCAGCGACTATCCCATTCCGATTATTTCATTTGATAATGGCAGTACACTGGAGCATTTACTTGAAACTTTTGGCTGGCTGGCCAGTCGGGCATTGCCAAAAAATGATTTCGATAAAAATTATTCGCTTTTAAAAGATCACTTTCCACCGCAGGTTTTGACCAATGCCGCCAACATTTTGAGAAATCCACAAAAGCCTGTGCTGGATATGAACCATTATCTGGCAAGTGTGGGAGCAAAACCGGCGAAAGTGCGAAAGGGATTCTGGGATAGTGTTCGCGGAATATTTTAATGGCTATTTTCATATTAAATAGAAGAAGACTTTTACAATGAGGAGCGGAGAGCATAGCCGTCAGATTAATGTGATAACAATTTGAATTTCAATAAGTTACGATTGAATTGCCACGAGCTTCAGTTCGTGGTTCAATGAGCGCCCCCCTAATCACCATAGCTGTCAGGTTAAGGTGATAACTAATTGAAAATTAAGAAATAAGTGAGTTAAAAATTGCCCTCACCCTAACCCTCTCCCAGAGGGAGAGGGGATAGCTACGCC
>DYKB01000120.1 GCA_020722815.1 Caldithrix sp.
TACGAAACCAGCCGTTGCATGCCCTCCGTATCGTCTGCGGTAATCCGCACCGAGTCGGTAGGTTGGGTTCGTTTTTTGAACCCAACAAATTATTATTGGAAGAAAAGCGCGATGTCAGATTATAAAAGAGTGAAATTACTGGGGGGGATTTTTTTACGGTCGTAACGTTCAACCGGCGAAAATTATTAACATCAGCACTTGCGCGAAATATATTGCATCCGGTGTGGAAAGAAGCTTATTAAAGGCACCCATGTCAGGTTGAAGCTATCGTTTGCTTCCCGATCACCTGCACTGCTGATGGCGGTTACCACCGGCTGATGGTGATTATCCAAAACGCTGGCGTTTAATCAAAGGGATGTTTCGCAAACGTTATCTGAAAGCCGGTGGCAACCCGGACATCCGCAATAAATCCCGGCAGGAAAAGGGTGAAGTTGCGCTTGGGCAACGTCGTTATTGGGAGCATCCTATCAAAGACGGGAAGGACTTTGTCCAACAGGTTGATGACATCCACGTTAATCCCGTGAAACATGGTTATGTCAGAATGTTGGGTTCAAAAGACTACGTGCTGGTCACGGTGGCTGGGCATTGAGCCGGTGAAGATGGGTCGCATCACTATGGTCATAAAAGCGTTGTGGGCGCTTATTGGGTTACTTATGTCGGTTTCAATGATTCAGGTGTATCGATTGATTACCGGGCTGCGGTACGGCAAACGAAGTTTGGCGCCTTTTTCGCCAAAATATTATATTTTGCGTGCATTTCAGTTTAGTGGGCACGACTGTTATCACTGCATTGGCCTGGAGCGCTGCCCTGCCGTATCGGTTCATCACCTCGATATTTCCCCATGGCGTCTATTGCGGAGGAATTTCTGTTTTGACATTTTCAGTAATCATTAAAATGACAGCGTTGTTTCCGGCAAAAATATTCATTCGCCCATTCTCGGCTAAACTGAACCAACGCCAAATTAGCCAACGTCGACCTTCACCTCGGCGGTGGCGATTTCTGCTGGTGGCTTAAAATCAAACCACCCATTTAGCCTTGGTTAGGCAAAGGTCGGGTAAATACCTGTCACCAGCGCTTTATCATGGTATCAATTACGAGATGGATGCTATCAACTCTCCCAGGACCGCGTCAGCCTCGGTTGGCGAAGTTATACACCTCGCCTTTTAAAACGCTGGCTTGTTTTCTTTGCTACCACGAACTCCGTGAGAGTCTGCAGTCAGAAGCCACCCTATAAACCTCGATATTCGTGCCAGATTTCTTCGAGAAACTACGAATATGCCATGAAAGCCCATGAATAGGTTGCCCTTGCGAGGCATAAGCAACCAATCGCAAGGGCTTTTTATCAACCGCTATTCCGGGATTTCATCCGCCAATTCATACTTTGCTAACAAGTCATCAACGGTGACCAGATAATAGACTTCACCATCAAATTTTATTTCAGTTCCACTATATTCTTTATAAATAACAATATCACCCACGACAACTTCGTCCGTCAAGTCTTTTGGCATATCGATAATTTCGCCTTCATGCATCTTTTCACGAGCGGTCTCAGGAATATAAATACCCCCCGCCGTTTTTTCTTCCACGGCTCGCGGTTTTAACAAGACTCGTCCATTAATTGGTTTTAGTTTCATACGTCATCTCCTTTTTAATTAAAAAGTAATCTGTCAATTCTTGCTTGATCAAATCCAACAATTAACTGTCCGTTGATATCGATTTGCGGCACGGCCATCTGTCCGCTTCGACGTACCAAACTTTCAGCCGCTTGTTGATCTCTCGAGACGTCGATATCCCGAAATCGAACACCTTTTCGTCTGAAATATGCCTTTGCACTATTGCAGGCCGGACATGTAGGGGTGCTGTAAACAACCACTCTTGGAGCGACTGAATCGTTACCTTTTTTAGATTTTTTGAATACGGGATTCGCATGATTGAAGCTGCGTTCATAAAATTGTGCGCTCTGAACCCCTTCTATTTTTTCGATCTCTTTTCCTTTCTGGATTACGAGTACAGTCGGCACTTTCTTAACGTTAAATTCGTGATGTATGCCTTTTACCCTGGAGACATCAACTCCATAAATCGAGATTTTTTCATTATTTTTTTTAAAATCCTCAATTTCCTGCAAGGCTCTTCTTGCTGAATCCGAAAAATCGCCATAAAAAAACAATGCTAAAAATTCACCATTCTTTTTCCGGATCTCATCGAATTCGGCCTTGCTGTTAATCCATTCAAGCATTTTGACAACCTCCATAACAGTATTTAATTTAATGTTTGAGTATTTTTATTTAAATGTTAAAAGAATGTAACTTCTCAAAAATATATGGCAAGACATTTGAGGTTCTTATATCCGAACTTCTGATTACAAGTCAATTCTCGAGATATCGACAATAAAAACCTCGAAGGTTTGAATTCCACCATAAAATTGTGAGCGGCTACGAATGAATTGAATTAAATCGATTGTTCACTCCTGATTTCATTGGTGGACTAAATTCAGTTGCATTTTTTTCAAGCCTTTTACCAAAGGCGATTTACATTATTTTTGCTAATTCCTTCTAATTTTTGATTTTTTTATTGTGATGGCTTCGACTTTTAATAAATTTAATTGATAGATTTTCATCCATTTTGCAACAGCGAATAAAATTTCAGTTAATCGCTATTTTCGTGATGAAATTAGCACAAACTGAATAGTATCTCAAGAATAGAGCTTTGAGGCCGGACGAAAATCCCAATTTTGGATAGAATCGCACAGCACATAATGTTGAATTTTTCTACATTTCGCCAGGAAAATAGAACTTTCCGCCTTCCCTTCTTAAAAGCCTTTCTCCATTTTGCGTAAAGATATCCCTGAATCACCATTGCTTTATTTCTATACAAATTATATTAGATGCACCATAACTCAAAAAGATCCTCAGAAAATTATAAAATTATCAATCAGAAAATGAAATAGGTGTTTGGATATGATAACAACGAAAAAACGACATTAAAACGCCAGTGGACTGGTTCAGATTGTACGATTAAAAATCCTTCTTTTCAAATGTCTTTGCCCTCAAAACAAAAACGATTGTACCTTTAGTTGAATTCGTTGGAAATGATTTTCAAAAAATTCGGTATCCGCTCAATATTTGAGAGTGGAATTAAACCTTAGAGGTTTGTATTGTTGATGTATCGTGAATTAACATGTAATCAAAAGTTACGATTCAAAAACCTCAACGGTCGTGCCCAATATTTTCGAAAAGATACTCTCAATGGGTTGATTTGCAATTTTGACTTTGACATTTGGCATTT
The DNA here is from genome assembly GCA_020722815.1 of Caldithrix sp. GTDB lineage: Bacteria > Zhuqueibacterota > Zhuqueibacteria > Thermofontimicrobiales > Sulfurfontimicrobiaceae > DYKB01. The sequence goes on from DYKB01000120.1 coordinate 3,286, forward strand.
TATTCCGTAAATTCCTCTGATCGGGCACTCAATCAGCGTCGCTAAAGTTTTTCGCTGACCCATTCCAAAGGAGTCGTCATGATCCCGCTTGGGCGGGAGCACCCAAAACTATGAAAGTGGGGCTTTCGCGGCATGAGACCGGAATCATTAACAACTGGAATCCGGTATCCGGCATCTGGTAGCTTTATTTAAATTTTCAAAGGAGTCGTCATGCAGCCTGGCGGCACCCAAAACCAGGAAAATGAGGATAGGGAAGAGTGAATAGTGACTGGGCTAACATCCCGAAGGTATCCTGGTGTATGACATGTTGGACATTTCAGCAAGGCAAATAATTCGGGAAATAGGTTTTTAAAATAAAATTCGTGTAATGGCTGTTTGAATTTTTGATGGAGTAAAAATACCATTCCGTGAAAGCTCGCTTCCGTGCCCTTTTTCAGCTCACGGAAAAGAACTGACACGGAAATGAAATGAATTTGCGCGATTTGTATTCAGGATAAATTCGTATCATTCGGATTTAAATATTCGAATGAGAATTAGATTTGGCATTTGAATTTTGGCATTTGGCATTAAAATTTGTGGATTCAAACTATCGGTTCCCATACGAATTTAGACATTTTTCGTGTATTTCGTGGTCAAATTTTGGAAGGAGTTCTTATGTATAATAAACAAATCACCAATATCAAGCCATTAACCCAAGTTCACCTCTTAAAAAAAGAAACAGTGATTTTAGGGGTCTGAACTAAGGTTTTGCGCCTGTTTGCGATTTTTTGGATCACTACAGATTTTTAGCAGTCCGTAGTCGGTAGGTTGGGTTCGTTTTTTGAACCCAACAAATTATAAATAGCAGCAAAGAGCGATGTCAAATGATAAAAGCGTGAAATTACCTGGGGGGTTATTTTTTTACAGTCGTAACATTTAACCGGCGAAAATTTTTGACATTAGCACATGCGCGAAATATATTGCATCCGGTGTGGAAAGAAGCTTATTAAAGGTACCCATGTCAGGTTGAAGTTATCGGTTTGCTTTCTGATCACCTGCACTGCTAATGGCGGTTATCACCAGATGATGGTGATTATCCAAAACGCTGGCGTTTAATGAAAGGAATGTTTAACAAACGTTATCTGAAAGCAGGCGGCGCCCCGGGCATCCGCAATAAATCCCGGCAGGAAAAGAGTGAAGTTGCGCTTGGGCAACGCCGTTATAGGGAGCATACTATGAAAGACGAGAAGGACTTTGTCCAACATGTTAATGACATCCACGTCAATCCCGTGAACCATGGTTATGCCAGAATTTTGGGTTCAAAAGGCGAACCCAAGCTACGTGCTGTTCATTTAAAATCTCTAATTCTCATTCCGAAATCCGCAATCCAAAATTTGAAATTGAAAGTGAATGGTGGGTTCAAAAGACGAACCCAACCTACGTGCTGTTCATTTAAAATCTCTAATTCTCATTCCGAAATCCGCAATCCGAAATTCGAAATTAAAAGCTTTTCCAGTTTCATACGTCCAGATAGATAAAGGATTTTTCAAAATAATGCAAAAAAATTGAATATTTTCTAAAAAAACCTTGACAAATAAATGTGATTTTGATAACTTTTAGCAATTGGAAATACGCTGGTTGCTCCTGTAAGAGATTTATGTATGGATAATTCTGTTAATAAATCAATTGTGGCTCCTAAATCCGGGTTACTTGATCTTGTTCGGGTGGCCATTTATATGAAACATTATCGCATGCGAACTGAAGAGGCCTATAAATACAGGATTAGGATATTTATTTTATCACCATAAACGCCATCCCGTTGAAATGGGAAAAGCAGAAAGTCAACTTTTTCTGAATTATCTGGCAATAAAGGAACAAGTATCCGACTCCACATAAGATCAGGCCTTATGCGCCATCATATTTTTATATTAACATGTTTACAGAAAGAATTGGGTGATTTAGGTGAACTGGTTTGGGTTAAAAAACAAAAGACTACCTGTTGTTTTTACCATAAAGCGCTTCAAGTTATTTTAAGTCAACTTACAGGTATGAATTGGTTAATGTGGGTCTAATTTTTATGGTGCTGGCTTAAGATTAACCGAATGCTTACAATTACGGGTGATGGATGTTGATTTTGAATTTAAACCAATAACAATCCATAACGCAAAAGGTGCGAAGGATTCACTGACACCATTACCAGATAAGATTATCGAATCGCTTAAAGAACATCTGGAATTTGTCACAAAATCGTATGAAAAAGGTTTATAAAGATGACTTTTTATAGATCTATTTTCTGTATGCACTTGAGCGCAAATATCCAACTATCGGCAAAGAATTGGACTGGAAGATTATATTCCTGGCCCCGTAAATTTCGGCTGATCTACAATCAAAAATTCAACGCCGGCCTTATATACACGAATCTGTGCTTCAAAAAGCTGTGAAATAAGTCATTTATCAGGCTGACATTACGAAACATGGTTCCTGTCACATCTTCAGGCATTGTTTTGTGCCCCATTTTTTAGAAGCAGGTCATCGTATTCGAACCGTACACGATTGATGCAGATAAATGAAGGCAGGGTGCGAGGAAGATACGATGAAATGAATCTGTTGGCGTTTAAAATGATTGAAAATAACCGGGCCCATTTTGTGGCTTTCGATGGGCCTAAGCCGAATGGCCGAACCATAACCCTGACAGCACGATGGATGAAATTATTGCCGAAAAATTTGGCAAATCGCTGGCAGATCAATTATTTTATTCTAATCCAATCAAAGCAATAAAAGGAGAACCAATTTAGATGAACAATCCTGAGCAGATTAAAGGGGTTTTGAAACCAGGGTTCTCGCAACGGTGGAAGATATTTAAATGGGGATCATAAAGAGAAAGAATTGACGGTAGCGCCTGAATCATTAATATTCGTAACGGTTGATATGATGAAAATTAGGTTTCTCATATTTGTCATGCTCCTTTTTTTACTGACCTCCAATCTCTGCCGTGCTGCCGATCCGGCCAAAAATTATGAGCTGCTTTCCATCTGGCAAAGAAATGCCTTGACCGTACTTCCTATGGAGGTCAACGCCGAAACCCCGGGCGATGAGATTGTGGGAATTTTCCCAAATCAGATCGATGTTTACTCGAACCTCAACCTGCAGCATCAAAAAAGCTTTATTATCCCGGTCGATCGCCATTACATCCTCCTGCCCGGTACATCACCGGATTCACTGCACTTGTTGGTCGGCTATTACACGCCCACCACCGCAGCGTTCGATCTCTATGTGCACAGCAATGATAAGATGTCATTGGTGAAGGAAGGATGTTTCTTCTTCAGCGGCCAGGATCGTGATCGCAACGGCAGGTTTCATCAATCGCTCTGGCCGTTAAATGAAATCGTATTGGATCGAAACGGACGCCAAAAGGTCATTATTCGAATTGACAGCGGCGGAGATGCCGGCACCCGGGGGCTGGCTGCCATTGATCCGTTGACCGGGAATACCGAATGGCAGTATCTGGCCGGACCCCTGGTACTCCCTTCAAAACAGGCCGATTTAGACGGGGACAACCGAGCCGAAATCATATTCGGCAGTTACGCCCAGGATAACGGGGTAAATCTGAACGGCACCCGGGACGACAGCGCTTATGTTTTTGTCCTCGACGACCTGGGCAATGCGCGCTGGCGCAAGACCTTTGGGCCTTATTGGACCGGCGCCATTCCGATTGTGGGCGACATGACCGGCGACGACAAAAATGAGCTGGTGGTCTATCGCTATGGCACCAATCCCAAATTCAAAAACTTTGATGAGCTGATTCGGCTAGACCCCACAAATGGTACGGAATTGCAGCGCAAAAAAGTCGGGCATGCTTTTACCGCCAATTTATATGCAGCCTTTAATCTGTGCTATGACTTTGATGGCGACGGAATCAAGGAGTTCGTCATCGGCAGCACCGACGGATTCGTCAGAATGTATCGCGGCGACCTGAGCGTCATGTACAGCTCGGAACCGTATCGCCGGCCAATCACGGTTTATGGCATCGGCGATCTGGATGGCGACCGCATGCTGGAGCTGGTTTGTATGACCGCAGACCGCCAATTGGTCATTTTAAACCACCAGTTAAAGCAATTGCTGACCCAACAAATGCCACCGAATGCCGGTTTTCCGGTGCTCATCCGACTGGAGCACAAGCACCAGATTTTGATTGCCGAGAGAATCGACGACAAAACAGCCAGTTTCCGGATTTTCGATTTCCATGCGGTTGGCTTTGTCCAGACAGTTCGCCATCAGGGCCAAAATTATCTGATCGGTTTATTGTTGCTGGCCGTGCTGATTTTTTCAGTGGCCATGATTCGAAATTCGTTATATGGCAAACGCGCCTTTCGCTTGCTGCTGCAAATATTGGAGCAAACCCAGGTGCTTGACAATACGTTGATTTTGAAGCACCGGCAACAGTTGCTCCGGCTGGGCCAAAATTGGGCGAGCCTGCTGCAGGTTTTTCCGCATCAGGTCGAGGGGAAAAATTGGCCGGATATTTTAATCAACCACCGGCATCAGACCATCGGTGCTGCCATCGAAAAAATGCTGACTGAGAAATTGTCCTGTTACGACTGCCTGTACCTGGCCGGCACCGGCAATCCGGTACCCCTGCGCATCAAAGCCTTTTACATCTCATGGGTTAAAGCCCACTGTTTCATGCTATTCGACTCCAGCGAGCAAGAACATATCCGCCAGGTCAAACACTGGGCAGCGGTCGCCCAACGCTTGGCGCACGGGATTAAAAATCCGCTGACCACCGTTAAATTGAATGCCGAAGAATTGCTGCACCAAGTCAGGACCAAAAACCGGATACAGAAGGCCGAGGTTGAAGAGTTTGTCACGCCGATCATCACCCAGGTCAGCAAATTAAAGAAAATGACCGATGGTTTTATGCGCTTTGTCGAATTCGAGCAGCCGGTCCTAAAACCGGTCGATTTGAATCGTGAAATCAAAGAGTTGATTCCTCAATGGCAGCCGGGAAAAACCAGCCAGGTTCAGATCGACTGGGAGCTGGAAGAAAATTTACCCCCAGCTATGATTGACCCGCGACAATTTGAGCATGTGATAAAAAATGTATTTTATAATGCCCTGGAAAGCATCAGCGATGAGGGAAGAATTCTGATCTCGACCCGGAAAGTCCAGGTGTTCAGCGATGCGGTTGAAGGAGGAGTTTTATCGAATTTCATCGAACTGGAAATTCGGGATACCGGCTGCGGAATTCCACCGGAGTATCTGGATCGCATCAAGCAACCGTATTTTTCTTACAACAAGCCAGAAGGGACGGGATTGGGATTGAGTATCGTTCAAAAAATTATGGACTCCCATGGCGGACAATTCGAGGTTGAGAGTGAAGTGAAAGTTGGGACAACGGTGTCACTGCGGTTCAAACAAGCGAACAATAATTAGTGTCTGTCCGAAAACGCCTCGCAATGACAGAATTTGGTATTTTCGGACAGACTCTAATTAGCCGCCGAATCTGTGGCACACGGATTGCAAAAATAATTTTATTGCAAATTTGGAAACTGGACAAATTTTGAAAAGGTCTCTCTGAAAGCAGAATGATTAAGAGCAGAATCATTTCAATTATTCTGCTAAAAATTATTCTGTCATTTAATTGGATTAAAAATTACAAAATATTGGTGGTCCTGGATTAATAAATTAAAGGAAGCCCAGGAAAAATGTCGTACCCTAACTGCAGCATCCTGATCACAGATGATGATGTTTCGATCTGTCAAGTTCTGAGAAAAATTTTAGAAGCTGAAAACTATGAGATAAAAGAAGCGCACTCCGGCAACGAGGCGCTTTCTCTATTTGGAGAAAACGAGATCGACCTGGTGCTGCTGGATTTTCAACTGCCCGATACCACCGGGATCGATGTCGCCAAAGAGATGATCGCGCAAAATCCCCTGGTTCCCATCGTATTGATGTCCGCCTTCGGCACTATCTCCAGGGCTGTTGAAGCGACGAAAATGGGCGTGTATGATTTTCTGGAGAAGCCGCTGGATCGGGATCGCATTCTGGTCACCGTGCGCAATGCCCTGGCCCATGGCCAATTGCAGCAGGAGCTGATCCATTATAAACTGGATTCATTAGCCCGGTATCAAATGGTCGGGCAATCGCCGGAAATCAAACGGGTCTTTTCCCTGGTCGAAAAAATCGCGCCCACCAATTCGCCGGTACTCATCCTCGGCGAAAACGGCGTCGGCAAAGAACTGGTCGCCCAAGCGATTCACAACCAGAGCCCCAGGGCAAATAAGGCATTGGTCAGCATCAATTGCGCCGCGATCCCGGATAATTTGTTGGAAAGCGAGCTATTTGGTCACACCAAAGGCGCATTCACTGGTGCGAACATGGCAAAAAAGGGTCGCTTCGAGATGGCTGACGGGGGTTCCCTGTTTCTCGATGAGATTGGCGATATGAGCTTTTCGGCCCAGGCAAAGCTGCTGCGATTTTTGGAAAGCGGCGAAATCCAACGTGTCGGCTCAACGCAAGTTGCCACGGTCGATGTGCGGATCATTGCTGCCTCGAATAAAAACCTGAAGCAGATGGCGGCTGACAAAACTTTTCGTGAAGACCTGTATTATCGTCTTGAAATTTTCACCATCACTGTCCCGCCACTCCGCGACCGCCGCTCCGACATCCCACTGCTGCTCGATTTTTTCCTCTCCAAATATGCCGAAACCAATAAAACTACCAAGCCGATCCTGACGCCTGCCGCGATCAAATATCTCTCGGGATTTGACTGGCCCGGCAACATCCGCCAGCTCCGCAATTTTGTCGAACGCTTGATGATTATGAAACAGGGCGACCTGATCGATCTCAACGAGGTTGTTCCCCTGATCGAAGCTAAAGAACCTCAGCCTGCTCTCTCACCCAGCGAACCCAAATCCCTGCAGCAAGCCCGTGACGAATTTGAACGGGACTACATCCTCAAAGTCCTGGATGAAAACGACTGGAAGATTACCAAAACCGCCGAAGTCCTGCACCTAGATCGGGCGAATTTGTATCGGAAGCTTCGGGGGTTGGGGATAACTACTTCATCATAATATTCTTGCTTGCAATTCGCTTCAAAAGTTTGTATATTAAAGAAAATCGAGCGAAGCAATATTCACAAAAGGTGATTCCATGTCAACAAAAATCGAAGCGATTGGCGCACCACTGATGAAACATTGGCTATTCGATTCGGTAGATACGGCATTTGAAACAATTACTCTCAATTATATCCAGCGACAGATGCAGAAGTACCAGAGATTGATCAGAAAATTTGAGAGAAAATACCGGATGAGCTATGCCGATTTTCAGAAATTTACCAGAGAACAGGCTCAAAAATTGCTTTCGGACCCTTCGAATCATGAGGGGTTTCTGCAACTCGAAGATGATGCCTTTGATTGGAAAGTTGCTCTCGATGGTATTGGTTCCTGGAAGCAGGTGCATCAGGAGATCATCGCATGTCTCTGTGGATAGGGATGGAGTCCACTTTAGTACATCATTCATAATTTCCTGGAAGGTTATTAAAAGCCTTACCCCTTAATCACATTCTGCTGAAATATTCAAAGCGAGAAGGAATTAATCTTGCTTAGCACGTTTTTATTTCTGATAGCATTAAATTATCAAAATCCAGTTTAATTGACCAAATTCCCTGCACCTTATTGACCTTAGTAACCCATCATAATTCCCCAGAATTTTAACCTTATTAGCTTATTTTGCTTTTGATCGATAGCCTGATAAGGTAATAAGGTTTGTGTTGTCCCGGCTCGGCTTTGTTACTAAGGTGAATAAGGCTTTTTATTAGTTAGGTGGGACAATAAAAAAGGATTTTCTGCTTTATTCAACCTTACCCATCATTTTCATACTAAAACAGGTGCTGCGATCGAAATATCATTGTCTGGTTGATCATAAAGCAAAGCGACCTGATCGATCGGAACGAGGTAGTCCCCCTGCTCGAAGCCAAAGGGCCACCATCCATCACTTCCCCGAACGAACCCAGGCCTCTGCAAGAAGCCCGGGACGATTTTGAGCGGGACTACATCCTCAAAGTGCTGGATGAAAACGACTGGAAGATCGCCAAAATCGCAGAAGTCCTTCACATCGACCGGGCAAATTTGTATCGGAAGCTGCGGGGATTGGGGATAGCTGCGCACTGATGATTCTTCTTATTTCTCTCAGAAGATAGAACCTTCCAAATGTTGATTTCAAAATTACATTTATTTATTTTTTGTGTCAAATTCGCCACAAAAGTTGTGTCATTTTT
>DYKB01000204.1 GCA_020722815.1 Caldithrix sp.
GGCGCAAACGGCTGCTCTGAATTCCTTTTTATGAAAAGGCGAAATTCTTGAGCCTTTGCGAAAATTTCAGCATGCTCTGAATCTTTTTATTATAGCCGATAACCTGGTAGCAGATTTTACGTCCGGTTTTTACGATCAGGCAGGGGATGTTGATAAAGGTGTTCACAAACCGTTTGAATTCCATGCGGACAATAGCCTTACCCAGAGGGCGATACGGTATCAGCAACCCATACCAGATTTTCAGACTCCAGGCCATCGAGGCGATGACCATATATGCCCAGTTGGAAACCAAACTGTCCGAAGGCGCCTGGATCGCTCTGGCGCCATTTTTCAACTGTTCGATGTCGTTTTCATGGTCAGCCCTATCTCGATAAAATTCAACGATCTCAGACAGGGAACTGATTTCGTCATTGGTGATGTAGAAAAAATAGCGAACATCATCCTCCAAACTAAGGTTGCCTTTGATGACTTCGAGTTTCTTCTTTAAAACGACCATTCGGTACGTCTTTTCGCATTTTCCGGGTCGATAGGAAAATTCAGCCAGATATTCTGATTCGGTTTGAATCTTTTTAAATTTACGTTTTTTAATCACTTGATCTTTGACATTTTCCGGTCGTTTGCGTTCTTTGGTTTTGACCGTATATTTCTTTTCTCTTTCAAAAAGCGTCCATTGCGACTCCGAAATATCATTGGCAATTTTAACCAAATTGACCCTGGCATCCATTCCGAAAACAAACCTGCAGTGCTTATCCCAACGGTCAAAATTACCCGTCAGACTGAAATCAGTATCACCCCTCACCGATACTTTTTCAAAAATATCCGATACCAGTTCCAACCCTTTATCAATCCAAAAGGCAGAACCGCTATGTGACGGAACATTACCCGGACGGTTGACAATATACAGTGGCTCTCTTGTGGCAGCCAATGAAAGTACCAAGGGATGATAGCCCCACTGACCATTGTAGGAGATATCCATCCCCCCTTTGCATTCACCCGTTGTTGCCTTGATAGTGCCATCGATATTGAGAATGGCCTCTTTGCGGAAAGTTGACGATTGTTCAAGCCAGACCTTTTTGCGAATATCATTTGCAGTATCCATCAACAGGATAACATCCTTCTCTTCGAACCGTCGAAGATAATCCCCTGCCGTTGTTGGATCAGGCAGAATTTGGGCTCCCAACGCGTCAAGATAAGCCGCATCGTTTCGTCGCAGCTCAATATCTTCCAGGCACGTGCCACCTGTAAGAATGTTGTAGGCAATGTTCAAAATATGATCGGATTCATGATACGGCAGATGACGTTTGAGCAATTCGAGTTTGCTGTTGATTTCATCGGGTAAGCGCATTTTTTGCACCATTTGATGAATGATCCCGATACCGCCACAGGAAATCCCGTTGTGACGTCCGTCTACATCGTAGTGGATATTGTTTCCACTCAGCATCGGACGTGACTGATTTTCCCAGTTTCTTTTTTTGAGTTTTTTATCTATCTTTCTTTTTCGCTTCGCTATATTTTTTTTCGTATTCTTGCTCACTTGAATTACTCCTTTCATATGTTATGAATGGCCATAAGTATAGCATATAACATACTGAAAGTAAATCATTATTTATGCTTTAAGTAAAAATTTTTGAGTATAATTAAGCTTGTTTTAGGTCTAATCCAGAAAAATTGGACGCTCTTTAACCCCTATAATTTGGATTTCAACAGC
>DYKB01000205.1 GCA_020722815.1 Caldithrix sp.
GGGAAATAACATCCCCTGTCTCCTTGTCTCTAGTATTTAGATTCAATAAAATATTTACAATTCATGCGATATCGAGGTCGAATTTTTTCCAGCGATAAACTACCGGCGCCGAATTGATTTCTTCTATCCCTTTAAGGATACGTTCTTTTAGTTCGGCCTTTGAAGAAACACGAATATGTCTCAAAAAGGTTCGCGCCATTTTAGAAAAAGCCGATTCGATTAAATTGAGCCATGATCCATGTTTCGGGGTATGGACATAAATAAATCTGCCAGGCCTAGACGTCAGATATTTCATTGTTTCTTTCGAAATATGGGCAGAATGGTTATCAAGGACGACACGTATCGTGCACTCGGGAGGGTAGTAGCTGTCAAGCTCTTTGAGCAGCTCTATAAATTCACAGCTCCTGTGTCGATCATGCACTTGAGCAATTATTTTGCCATCGTGTAAGTCGAGAGCAGCAAGAATAGAGACTGTGCCAAGCCTTTTGTATTCGTAGTCACGGCCCACATTTTTGTGCTTTGCAGGTTTGGGTGGTAAATCAGGTGCAATGTTTTGGATGGCTTGCACTCCGGGCTTTTCGTCAACAGAAACAGTGATGATCGAAGGATGGTCTTTGCCTTGCTTGTTCTCGTTGGCCAGATTGACATCTCGATAGACCATGAGAATCTCCTGCATTTTTTTCTCAAAATCAGGGTCGCGACGCTCAAGATAATATTCAATTTTGTGCGGTTTTATTTCATCTGCAGAAAGAATTCGCCAGATCGTTGCTTTGGCAGCTTTGGATAAACATTGATGACCTGCTTCTGAAGCATATTTGCGCGCGAATTTTGCAAGCTCCTGAAGAGTCCATAGCTCAGCGGCCAATCCATGATCTTTTGGTTTTGTGCATGCAAGATTGACAACCCAAGCCTTGGCTTCAACGGTGATGATGGGATCAAATGGCCGATGATAATGGTCCTTTAACCCTGCATCAGGCCCGGCGGCTAAAGCTTTATCGATGCACTTGTAAATACTTGGCCTGCTCACTTTAACCTGTTCTTGAATTTGACTTATCGGAAGGCCATCGGCGTAGCATATTATTATCTTGGCCCTCTGGACTTCCCGCAATGGAGAGGTGCGTGATTTACTTATTTGCTCAAACTTGATTCGTTGGTCGGTTGTCAATGTCAATGGTGCACGTTGTGTTTTTCTGGCCATGGCGATCCTCCTTTTTCTGAAGGATAGCCTGAAAATCAATTTTTGTAAATATTTTAACGAAACGAAATACTATAGCATTTTTCACATGACTTGATATCAACATTTGTTAATAATTCATCATTTTTTCCTCACTTATTGATATCTATACCTTGGTTTTCGTCAATTTGTCCATCTTCTTCCCAATACTTATTTTCTTCAGCTACAATTTTCGCGATTAATTTTCGGCATGTTTCCGGAGTGACTTGCGAAAAAGCCGATGGTAAATTATCCCGGAATTTCTGGAGGGTAAAATCACAATGTTTCGCCATGTAATTTTTAACTACCCCCCAGCATATTTCTATGGGCTGAAGCTCAGGGTGGTATTGAGGTGTACGCAAAACCGAATGCCCAGCAGCACCTGCTATTTTGTCAATTTTATACTCAGGATTCGGCTCATATGTCTTACACAGCGCAAACAATTCAGCTTTCAATAAATCTTGCCCCCATGGAATTTCTTT
>DYKB01000206.1 GCA_020722815.1 Caldithrix sp.
CGCAGAGGCCGCAGAGCCATTATATTATTTCTTTTGTTGCACAAAGTTCATATTTTCTTCCTGATCTTTATCAAGGAAAGCACTATGGAACTCTTGACCGAACGATATGCCGATAAAATTGCCGGAATGCTATCTTGTTATGATAGAGTAATTATAACCGGCACCATGCCGCAGATCTGTTATGCCGCCGGCATTACCAGTTGGCTTTATACTCATGGGATTCGCATTTTTGATTATCCCCATTGGGCCGATCAATTGCGAGTGAAAATCAGAGAAAACGCCGAACGCATCGCCAAAGAAAACGGCATAAAAATTGAATATATCAAAAAATCCACAATTCGAAAAGAAGACCATGTACAACAAATATTAAAGAGTCGGGGCTATGAGCCGGGACTGGCGCATATTATTTCCTGCATGGAAACCTGTGACAGCTACAAACCCTGGCATGACAAAACAACACACCAAACCTTTTTAAAACCAGATACGGCCAAATGCCTTCATTACTATTTTTACTTTATCGATGATCGTTTGGGATTGTGCTATCTTCGCGTGCCAACATGGTGCCCTTTTCGTTTACAGTTTTATTTCAATGGCCACAACTTGCTGGCCTCGGAATTAATGAAAGCAGGCATTGCCTTTAATCTACTCGATAACGCATTCTTGGAAATCTCGGATTTCGCGCAAGCTCAAAAACATTCTGATCAACTATCGGTCAAAGAGATTCACCAAATACTTGATCAATATAGCCGGTTGTTTTGTCCGGTGCATGAAGACTTTGGTCAAGTTTACCACTGGAGCATTATGCAAGCCGAATATGCTACCGATATTGTATTTAAAAAACAATCAGACTTGCAGGCCATCTATAATGAATTGATTCGAACGGCAATCCATACTGTAAAGCCGGATAATATTGCTACCTTTCTCGGGCATAAACTTCATGGTAACTATGAAGGCGAAATGGGAAATAATTACCATGTGCGCCTCCAAGGTACTCGCATCAAACATTCCATGGGTAAGGTGTCCATAAAAATGTATGACAAATACCAAATCATCCTGCGTATTGAAACGACCGTCAACGACGTTACTTTTTTCAAGCACTACCGGACGGTAGAACAGCGTGATGGCACAAGCGTCGCCAAAATGGCAAATATGAAAAAGAACATTTACAGTCTTGCCCCTTTGCAAGAACATCTAAAAGCGAGCAATCGCCGGTATCTGGAGTTTATTTCAACCTTTCAAACCCATGAAACCGGTTATCGAAATCTCGATCAAACAACAAGACCCATTAAAGAAAATGGGCGGAGCTATCCAGGATTCAATTTTTTTGACAAACGCGATTTAAATCTGATGATAGCTATCGCGCGTGGTGAATTCAATATCATGGGATTAAAGAGCAAAAATTTGAAAAACCTTTTCCCAGAGTTGAATGCCAGCCAAATATCACGCCTTCTTAAAAGACTTCGATTGCATGGGTTGCTCAAACGCATCGCGAAATCTTATAAATATTACCTTACCAGGCTGGGTAAAATGGTCATCGCGACTGCACTAAAAATAAAAGAAAATGTCTTGGTACCAAGCCTTTCATTAGCATATTGATGATTTTTTGACCATTTTGCGCAAAAGAAAATTAGTAAGATACTAATGGCGTATTTTCGATTGTAACCACAAATTTTACAGAATTCATCAAGAATGT
>DYKB01000121.1 GCA_020722815.1 Caldithrix sp.
ACCAGGCGACCTCGTTCCCACACCAGCGCCTGAGAATGAGACCAAGCGACCTCGTTCCCACGCTCCGGCGTGGGAATGCATCCCTGGTCGCTTTGCGATAGTTGATATTATATGCCGCTTAAAAATGCAAAATACTTCATTCTCTCAGGACGTGAAACGTCGAAGACGGCATTCCCACGCCGGAGCGTGGGAACGAGACAATCAGGCATTCCCACGCCGGAGCGTGGGAACGAGACAAAGGTCTTTTGGTATATTAAACGGGAATCTGCACAATTTCCCGCTGGCGTGGCCCTGTCACTTGAACTTTTCCGTCATCAGTCACAAAAATATCGATTTCCGAGCGGACGCCAAAATTTTCATGGGGGAGATAGATGCCGGGTTCGTCTGAGAAGCAGGTACCCGGTAAAATTTGCCGTTCATCTTTCGTTTCGAGATTATCGATATGCACGCCATTGCCATGCACTTCCAGTCCAATATTATGGCCAGTCCGATGAATAAAATACTGACCATATCCTGCATCCGTGATGACTTTTCGAACGGCATCATCCACTTCCCAGCCGAAAACGACCTTCTTTGCGGCAAAGCGTTTTTCCAGCATGTCGACGGCCGCATCGCGTGCATTTCTCACAATGTGAAAAATTTCAGTAAAACGCGGCGGAACATCTTTTCCCACGTAGCCCATCCACGTAATATCGGCATAGATACTGCCCGGTTTTTTCAACTTGCCCCAGAGATCCAGGAGTACCAGATCACCTTTTTTGATTGGAACGGCATTATCCGGCCGCGGCTCAAAATGCGGATCAGCCGCATGAATATTCGCGGCGACGATGGGACCGTCTTCAAAATGCAATCCACCTTCGCGCATAATTCCCTGCATGAATTGTTGAATTTCGAGTTCAGTAGGATTTTGTCCCTTCTGAATTCGTTTACCGATTTCTTCAAAAGTGGTTCTTTGCGTAAAATCCAGTATTTTTCCCGCTTCCAGGTGGGTTTTATAATCTTCCGGAGAAATATGCGCTTCGAAAATACCCACCAGATCCGCACTGGAAACCACTTTGACACCAAAGCTTTGTACCAACTCGACGGTACCGGCATCGACGATTGAGTTATAAGGAATGGCGTTCATTGGCGAGTATTGCATGGCGACTGTTTTGGCCTGTCCAAGCATTTTCTTTAATAATTCGTGCTGCTGCTGCCAGGGCAGATAGATGTGTTTTGTACCCGGCAGGGAATCTAATTTTGCCGGTTCGATACTATGCACCAATTTTTGGGGTTCACCTACTGCCGGTATAAAATAATACCACCGTCGCGAGGTGAATTTTTTGGGATCCAGTCCTAAAATTTTTAAGCCAATGGCATCCCGATTATGAAAATCATAAAATAACCAGCCATCCATATTCCGTTCTTTCAGTGCAGCCTGAATACGTTTTAAATCCATCATAACCTCCGAAGATTTTGATAATGAGTATGGTAGACAAATTATATTTGACTAATTCGTTCGTCGCATTGACCGAAAGAAATTAGTCTGCAACGAATTATTCAGCTCAGGTTGAATATACACTATTTTAAGTTTTCTGTCAAGAGTTTTGAATGCGATAGCGGCAATTTAATGGAAAGGATTTGGGATTGTTATCAAGAAAAAAGGCGAACTTCTTGAAATTCAATGGCAAAATTGGCTTCGACAATCTCAGCCAACGGCATCTATCGTACCCTGAGCTTGTCGAAGGGTATTATTACCACGTTTTTTTAAGGGGATTCAAAAAATAGTATCATCTCAATAATGTTGGGTAAGATTCAGACCTTCAAGGTTTTCTTATTAAAATCCCGTGTTGATATTGAATCTCAGGAATCTCACGAGTAAAACCCCGAAGGTCTTGCCCCTGTTGCGTGAGTAGATACAAAAAAATGTTACCTGAAATTCTAAAATTGAAATTTGTGAGTTAATGAATCAATGAAAGACCCCCTCCTGCCTCCCCCAAATTCCAAAAAACGGAATTTGGGGGAGAGTAAGCCGGATTCTCTCCCCCATTTTCGCTTTTTGAAAATGGGGGAGAGACAGAGGGGGTCAATTTTTTGCCGAAAACGACGTCACAGAAAAAACATTTCATTTTAGAATTTCAGGTATTATACAAAAATTGATTAAAAACCAGAATCTTCAAGGTTTTGAAAACCCTGAAGGTCTGCAAATTATTATTTCATCAGCATCATTTTCTTTACATCCGTGTATGTTTGCGAACCCTGTTCATTCGTCCTGACAACAATTCGGTAAAAATAAATACCGGTCGCCACGGTTTGTTCCTGTTCATCACGTCCATCCCATGCGATTTGGTGAACGCCCGCCGGGATTGAACCATTTATCAATCTGCGAATGAGATGCCCTTGCAGATCGTAAATGAAAAGTTCAACTTCTGATGGTTGCACCAGTTGATACTCAATCGTCGTTCCGGGATTAAACGGATTGGGATAATTTCCCAGTAAAGCAAATTCTGTTGGTAAACTGGATGATTTGGTACTGATATTTGTAATCAAATTAAATGAAGTCGCATTTATCGGAATTAGATTGCCACTGGCATCATTGGCCTGGATATTGGTTAATGATAATAAGGTCGAACTGCTATTGATAATCGCATTCGGTGACATGTGTGCGAGAATTCGGGTAATCAATCCGGTACCACTCACTTCACCCTGATTAAATATCCGGGAAATGCCGATACTTACTTTGCCGGAATCGGTACCGGCATTTTTATTGATCATTGGAAAAAATATCAGATCAGTGCCCATCAGATTCGCGGATCCGGTTTCAACGGATATGGGATCGATGACAATCGCTGGTGAATAAATCAGTTCAAAAGAAAGTCCCAGTAAATTTGTTACATTTTCAGCGATGATATCAATATAAAAATCCTGATCGGGATTGGAATTTCCAGTAATTAAAATGCTCAGATTACCGGCAGTTTGACTCTTTGTAATTTGCGCGGAATTAAAAGTATTTTTGGCGAAAAGATTTGTATGCGTCTTATTCCAGTTGAGTCCCACTGGCAGCACGTCGGCCTGATTGATTTTGCCATCACCATTGGCATCAGCAAAAGTAGCTGCCTGAGGCGACCAGAATTGAGCCAATTGACCAGACCAGAAGGAAGAGGCATTTTGCCGGGCCGGCCCAGTTCGTTCCCAATGGAGTCCTAACGGTAAAATATCCGCCTGATCAACCCTGCCACTATTATTCGTGTCACCTGGCCAGACAATAACACCGGATTGGATCGTAATTGTTAATGCCTCCGGTGTTAAAGTAAGCGGTTCACCCGCCGAATTATTCGCAACCACATTGGAAATGGTAAATTGCACATTCAGATTATTGGGCGTACTTATTTCGGAGGTGAATTTTATTTTGGCAACCGTTCCCAATCCGCTCACACCACCCTGGCCGGTTTTTCGGCTCATCCCAATTGAGACTTTACCATTCGGATCATCTAAAGTGGGGAAGAAGATAATATCTGAACCAAAGAATGCAGCCGCTTCAGCCGAAAGGCAATTGATATAATTTGTATTCGTAAAATTCAGGACAAAACTTAAGCCAAAGAGATCCGTTACCGGTTTCGAACTCGTCCCGACATTTATATTTACCCAGAATTCATTGCCAGCCATCTGCGGAGTGGTAGCATCCGGAAAAATCGGAGTAGTGGTCGTGGACTGGCTACTGCCATTTAGATTGACCTGCAGGGGATTTTCATCCGGATCATTGCTGCTGATATTCAGCGTCGCACTTTTATTGCCAGCGCTGGTGGGATTAAATCGAATGATTAAATTTCGAGTGCCACCCGGGCTCAAGGTAAATGTCCCGCCTCCGCTTTGAATGATAAATTCAGATGCATTTGTGCCGGTAAGCGTTGTGGTGGTGACGCCAAGATTTGCAGTTCCATCATTTTTGATGATAAAAGTTTTGTCTGAAAAGCTGCCAGTCGTTACAGAACCGAAGTTCCAGGTGGTCGGATTTATAGAAATATCCGGAACGCTGGGTGCTGATCCCTGACCAGTTAAATTGACCAAAAGTGGATTTTCATCGGGATCATTGCTGCTAATGCGCAGGGTGGCACTTTTGTTACCCGAACTGGTGGGATTAAAACGAATGATGAGGTTTCGAGTGCCCCCCGGGCTTAAGGTAAATGTCCCGCCTCCGCTTTGAATGATAAATTCAGATGCATTTGTGCCGGTAAGCGTTGTGGTGGTGACGCCAAGATTTGCAGTTCCATCATTTTTGATGATAAAAGTTTTGTCTGAAAAGCTGCCAGTCGTCACAGAACCGAAGTTCCAGGTAGTTGGATCGACGGCAATGTCCGCAACCGTACTGCTTCCATTCAAGCTGATCAATAAGGGATTTTCATCCGGATCATTACTACTGATGCTTATCGTTGCACTTTTATTACCCTCACTGGTTGGCGTAAAACGAACAACTAAATTTCGGGTCGCGCCAGATGTCAAAGTAAATGCGCCACCACCACTCTGGATGTTAAATTCAGCAGCGTTTGGACCGGACAGAGAAGTTGCCGTGACATTCAGGTTCGTCGCCCCATCATTTTTAATGACAAAAGTTTTATCAGAATAATTCGCGAAGGGGACTAAACCATAATTCCAGGTTGTTGGATTACTGGAAATATCCGGAAACGATTGCCCGGTCGACAGCTTAACATCTCCAAAACTGAAAGGCGCCTGTCCCCAATATTGAATGTCGGGTGTAATCACTTTCAAACGTTCAACTTGCTCCGGCCAGAGGCTATTGAAATCCATGGGATCCTTATCATAGGTAAAGACTAAAAATCCAATCGTTGAGCCGGGTGATGCATTCAGTGGACTGGAAGTCAGATCAAAGGTTCCTTCATATTGGACGTGTCCGGATGAAATTGACATATTATAAGAAGCACCCGGTGGTGTAATTCGATATTCCCATATTAAATGATCTGGCCAATAGCCCGCACGCGGCCCAAATAAGCTGAAGGTCGAGTTGGCTGTCGAGTCCCAGGCGATCCAGAAATTACCTTCCCCGCTGGGAGAAGAAGATGGCCATTCACGATTTTTATTTTCATCAAAGAAAATGGCAAATTGATCCAGATGATTCAATTCAGTATCGCGGATATCGTCCATTGCAATATAAAGTTTGCTATTGTCGTTCATCAAATAAAGTGTCACTATCTCTGAACTGCCGGGATAGATAATATTCGTTTTAGTGGCCTGCGCCCATTCTGATGCATTGATAACGCCGTTCATGGACGGTGGAGAAGATGCCCAGCCAGCATTTATCGTATAGCCATTTGAAGTGGCACTGGCATTTGCGGTATTGGAAAAATCACTTTCGCCACCCGAATAGATAGCGGTTACTTTGTAATAGTATGTTTGTCCGTTGGTCACACTCTCATCCCGATAATACTGCCGCGTAATATTACTCGCAATTTTTGAGAATGTACCCGTAGCAGAAGTGCTTCGATACACATTATAGCCAAGTGGCGCCATTGCTGAATTGGTTTCATTCATTGAAAATGGATCATCCATCCCCAGAAGGCTGCCAGGCAACTCCTCAGGCGTCACATTGAACTCAATTTCCATTTCAACCGGTTGATATAAAGTCGATTTTTTAGAGATAGCCAGTATTTTTGCACTACCAGCCGGTTGATTCCAGGCCAGTGGTATGGCATGATTGTAATAATTCAAAGCAAGGAGCTTTAATGGTGGTGGTAACTGGGGCGTGGTTGAACCCTGATAGGTGACCGTCCGGAGCATTGAAATTGAATTTGTAAAAGGGGCGCCCGGGCCGTTACAGTATTTAATAGATGCCCATTGTACCGTGGTACTATACGTATCGTAAAACGCATATCTTGAGGTACTTCGATCGTAACCAACCAACGCAACCCAATGGTCACCACTTTTGTCATTATTCGTATCGATTGTTAAAAAGATCGCGATTCCCTGAGAAAGCTTGCCATCCACGAAAGTACAGAAATCATTGGCATCAATGTCCCAGACATTCCCGTTTTTGCGCCAGAAAATGCCATCGTTGGTCCAGGCATCGCCGAATGGGCCGTAGTCATTCAGCCAACTGGCTTCAGACGAACCGGGATTGCTATAGGTCGGTGAAGCATGAATGACAACTTTGACCTTATGCCCCTTACTGGTTGCATAATTTTCGAGGCCGGGTTCAATATTGTAAACCGAACCAAATCCATTGGCGGCAGTGTTCATATATTGCGAACCGTGTAGGACCCAGGCCGTATTGAGTCCTTCATTGACACCGGTACCCGGACTGGTGAGTAATCCTGTAGATGCTGACATATTCTCAACATGATGAAAATAAGCAAAAATCATGGTACCCGTTGTCGGGCCACAACCAACGAAAGCCCCCCCTTGTTTATAGGCAGCCGTGTTATAGGGATAAGCGGGAAAACTTGAAAAATTTTTAATATAGACAGCGGCGGATATGACAGGTTGGGAATTACTCAATAAGAAAAAAAGGATGATGAGACCTGAGATAAATTTTAAAAAGTTTTGCATCTTGAAATCCTCCTCTTGAGTCTTAAAACTAAAAAAAGACAATTTTTATCAAAAAAAGAAGTTAAAATGAATTGATTAATGCGAGAAAATTAAATCGATGTTTTTCAAATTTTTTTTAACTAACTGATTATCCTCCATTTTGTATGAAATGACCATCTAAAAAATCATATCAATAAAAATTGAAAATGTCAATAAATAAAAATAGTTTATTCAATAAATTTTGCGTTATTATTGAATTTAGCGGAGGCATTAATTTGCCTATCGGTTCAGCTTAAAGGATGTGGTGTGTTCATGGATTTGAGTTGAGATTTCCAGAAGTTTCCTAAAATGATGAAAGAAGCTGTTCGATTCTAAATCTGACAATCATTTGCTATTCTGCCTGATATTTTATATCTTTCATCGTTTTACCCGAAGAATCCAGCAAAATGGCAACAGCACCCCATCCACCTGTCCCCTGGGTGATTTTCAGCCGGCAGGGATTCCAGCCCTGCTTCAACTGGATTTGGACGACATCTTCTCCCGGATTCACGCCGCGTTTGACATTATTTTGATGTACCAACTCACCATTCAACCAGACTTTTATTCCATCATCACTGCCTAATTCCAGCGTGGCTGGACGAGCTTCTGGTGACCAGATATTCGTTTTGAGATAGGCAACACAATTTTCTTGTGAGAACAATTTGTCCAATTGAATTATGTATTGACTGAAGCCTTTCTCACCCATTGGCATTTTTTGCCAATTTACCTTTTTATTGGCTGTTTCTTCCGGCGGAAAAACGATGTCAAACAGATTTTCACCTGGGGTTTGATTTTTGTTGTACGGCCCACTTACCTGCCATTCATGAATAAAATCTTCAGCCGGTCGGTTTCGAATTTTGATTTGGGCAAGTTCTTCAGCAGAAAATTGAACAGCTTCTGAAATGGGCGCCGGTTCCCAGCACTGCTCCAATTTGCCCGGAATTGGTTTGGTGACGGGAATATACAAAATTTCTTCCTGCGCTGAATTCTTTTCAATTTTTCCACCGGAACGTAATACTGCAGCACGGGTCAATTTTTCACACACTTCCACCAGAAGTGGAAAATTATATTCAGTATAGGAAAATTTGGTTTCATTATCCATAACGGCTTTGAATTTATCCGGAATTTTAGACATACCCAATGTAGTGAATAAAATACCCGCTGCATTGGATGGATTACAATCCGAATCCTGGCCGCATCGCGTTGAAATAATAATCGTGCTATCCGGATCCCCTTTTCCATAAAGCAATCCCATCACGATATAGGCCCCATTCAATTTTGCATCGATATTGAAATCCGAGGTGGCACCGGAGCAGGAAAATTTGCGATAATCGGGATTTAGATGATATTTTTGATTGATCAAATCCCAGGTTTTCACCCAATTATCCGGATTTTCCCGAAACCAGCGCAGGACATCGGTAATGCACTCATGATATTGACTCTGGGCGGGGATGCATTGAAGACCCGCCAGAATGATTTCTTCAATATTTGTATTGAAAAAGGCTTCGGCATACATGCCAGCCACAAATTGACCCCCATAAAGCCCATCGCCATAGTTCATGAGCCGGCCAAATTTTTCACCCAACTCGATTGCCAATTGTGGCATTCCCGGCGCAATGAGACCGGCATAATCCGCTTCGATTTGATAATCGATATCATCCGCGTGTGCGTTATACTGCGGATGGCCGGAATACGGTGGTGCAATTCCAGTGCGTAAGTTATCCCGTCCTGCCTTGTTGGCGTGCCAGAGCAGATATCGGCTATTGGCAAAATCAATCCCGGCCTGGCGCCTGGAGACATCAAGGCCATACTGCTCCAATGTCCTTAGAAAAGTCATTTCCACATAGATATCATCCTGATGAAATTGGTTGATCATCTGCTCTTGCCAGACAGGAATTTGATCTTCGGGAATAATTTTATTTAGCCATTTAAATTCGGTTGGTCCACCCCAGCCAACACCGGCCATCTGACCAATCCAGCCGGCTTTCATTTTTTCCAGGTATTCGCTGACAGAAATTTGTCGAAATTTTACCCCTGAATCACAAGTGATAAAAAGAACGACAAGTAGTGCCATTGCCACGAAAATTGAAATGATTTTTTTCATGGTGAATTGCTCCATTATTTGTTGAAAATATTTAATTAAGGTTAAGACGCCTTTGCTACCTTACACTTTTTGATTATGCAAAATCAGACCTCTCACCCTAACCCTCTCCCCAAAGGGGAAAGGGACTAGCTACGCCCTCTCCTTTTGGGCTGATCTTGACCCACATCTCGTTACTGGACACGGGGAGAGGATGTCAAATAGGAATAGCGCGCCAAAAAGTGCCAAATTTTTGCCAGTTGCTCATTTGAACTCATCCCCCCCTTCTCTTGAGAGGAGAGGGGGGAGAAACCGGCTTTTCCCCCTCTCTCTTCAAGATAGGGGGCCAGAGGGTGAGTTCAATAGGTGCCAGGTTTGCGCGAATTTCCCTCCATTTTTCCATCTCCCCGTGTCCCGTAGAAGATGTGGGACACGCTCAGTTTTTTGGGAGAGGATTGGGGTGAGGGCCCTAAGTGTAACTCAAAGAAGATTTTTAAAAAATTGTACGGTAGTGAATATTTTACTAATAAGTTAATAAATTTTCAAGATAATTTTTTGCAAAAAGCTTGCATTTCAAATAAAAATTGGATATTATCCCTGTATAAATAGTGTCTGTCCACAAATGCCGCCGGTACGGTCATTGCGGGGAGCGTTTTTTGGCGACGAAGCAATCTCCGCTGTTTAACGATGGGATTGCTTCGGCAAAAAACGCCTCGCAATGACAGGTCTTGGTATTTTCGGACAAGCACTAAATCATAAAACTGAATCTGAGGATGGGATTCATGCAAAGAATAATTTTCTCATTGCTGTTTGGGTTGACTTTTTATAGCTTAAATTTGAAAACACAGACGGTTGAACCTCGTACCATAAAAATTGCCTCGGTTCTCTGGCTCGCGGATTCATCGACGACAAAAGAGCAAAATTTACAACGTGCGATTCTTTTCATACACCAGGCGGGGCGCCGAAAAGCGGATGTGATACTCTTTCCGGAAAATGTACTGGCTTGTGGATTGCCGCCAACGGCTCCGCATGTTTTGGCAGAACCAGTGACGGGAAAATCGCTGGATTTAATTCGTCAGGTTGCTGCGAAAAATCAAATTTATGTGATTTTTCCATTCCTCGAAGTTGCGGCGAAAAAAATATTTAATTCGGCTGTTATAATCGACCGAAATGGTGGTGTTGCCGGAATTTATCGGCAAACGCATCCTTTTCTGGCAATGGAAGCGAATAAAGAAATAAGTTCGGGGGATCTTTTTCCTGTTTTTGAATTAGATTTTGCCAAAATTGGGATTCAAATCGGGGCTGATATTAGCTTTCCTGAGGCCGGGGCGATTTTAGCTTTATCCGGGGCTGAGATAATCTTTTTGCCGCATCAATTTCAGTTTACGGATGATCTGAATTGGGGCCTGATTTTTCGAAATCGGGCGCTGGATAATGATATTTATCTGGTAACATCTGGTAAATCTGAGAAAAACGAACAACCTTCGGAAGGCCACCTGGGAACGACAGTCGTTATAAATTCACGCGGAGAAGTCGAGGCTGATCAATTATCAACCCCTGGAATTTTATTTCATACAATTGAAATGCACCGATCCGGAAAGAAAAACTCAATCTGGAAGGCAAATCGTCGACCGGAAATTTATCAAAAACTCATTGAAAATTCTGTCACCGAATAATTTTGTTAATCTAACAACAGGGTGAGATCCGCAATTGGTGCTGAATGGGTTAAGGCACCAATGGAAATATAATTGACACCTGTTAATGCGTAGTCGCGAACGTTCAGGACATTAATACCCCCGGAAGCTTCCAGTTCAACCTTCCCGTCTACCAATCTGACGGCTTCTTTAATCATTTCGACAGACATATTGTCCAGCATGATCCGGTCAACTTTTAATTTGAGTGCTTCCTGTACTTCGTTGAGATTGGTTGTTTCGACTTCAATTTTTAAATTTATCTGCTGGGCGTGCATAAAAGCATGACATTTTTCAACCGCAGGGGTGATGCCACCGGCTGCTTTAATATGATTCTCTTTAATAAGGAACATATCAGATAAACCAAAACGATGATTGTGTCCGCCGCCAACGTTCACCGCGTATTTTTCCAGAAAGCGAAGGCCCGGAGTTGTTTTTCGGGTATCCAGAATTTTGGCACCGGTTCCCGATATTTTTTCAACAAATTGATTGGTTATCGTCGCTACGCCGGATAATCGCGCTAAAAAATTCAGGGCACTCCGTTCACCGGTTAGAATGCCACGAACAGGTCCAGAAATTCGGCTGATTACGGTGTTGGGCAGCACTTTTGTCCCATCCTCAACCGCATTCTGATAAACTAACCGTGGTTCCACATTTTTAAAGACCATCTCGGCAATCCATTGGCCGGCAATGACGGCATTTCCACGCGAAATAATACGGGCTTCACCAGTCAGATCTTCCGGTACCGTTGCCAGGGTTGTGATATCACCGTGATGACTTAAATCCTCGCGTAGTGTATTTTTGAGGAAACTGATGAGTTCATGATTGCCTTGAAAAGATTCCATAAAGTACTCCGAATAATTATGTCGACCTTTAAGGTTTTAAAAATCTTGAAGGTCTTATTTGCATCTTATTTTACAACCTAAAATTCTAAAATGGAAATTTTTGATGTTCAGAAT
>DYKB01000122.1 GCA_020722815.1 Caldithrix sp.
GGATGGTGAAATCTACCCTTTCAAAGGTTTAAAACCTTTGAAAGGGTGTACGACCCTGTTTTATTGAGTGGATACGTTACCATCCATTATTGAGCGATACAATGATCCTTTCGTGCAGTGATGCTTTTCAATAAAAATATCCTGCCATAGAAGGATATTCAATCTTTTCACTTACATTTAGCATTAATTTTAATAAATTTATAATAGAATGCCTGTATCCGTTCACAGGGAAGATCAAATCTGTCATTCCCGCATGTTTTTGGCGGGAATCCATACTTTTTTAGACAAATGGATGCCCGACAAAAGCATTCGGGCATGACAGGAACGTTTAATTTATTCACCCTGTGATCGGTTACGAATGCCCATATTAAAAGTGGCGGTTTCAAAATCAAGCTTAAGTAATCGCTGTTTCGTGGGTATTTATTTCAGGGAAATAATGCGAGATTATTGAAGATGAGTGATAAAATCGAATACTGGCTCGATCTGGCAGAATACGATCTGGAAACGGCCAGTGCCATGTTGAAAACCCGGCGATATTTGTATGTTGGATTTATGTGTCATCAGGTGATTGAGAAAGCATTAAAAGCACTTTATGTCTTTAAAAAAAAAGAAGTTCCACCTTATATTCATCTTCTTATTTCATTAACAAAAAAATGTGGAATTTACTCAAGCCTTTCAAAAGAACAAATAAACCTTATAAATGCATTAGAGCCAATGAACATTGAGGCGCGATATCCGTCATATAAAGAAAAATTGTTACAACAGCTCTCATTAGAGAGATGTAAAATTTAATCAAAGGCACAAAGGAGTTTTATCAGTGGATCAGGCAACAGCTATCGATACAGTAAAAAAATATAGTCGGATCGTACGGCAGCATTTTCCTGTAAAAGCAGTCATCTTGTTTGGATCGTATGCGAAAGGAACTGCCAGAATTGACAGTGATATCGATGTTGCGGTGATTGTTGATCGAATCGGCGATGATTACTTGGATTCAGCCGCAAAATTATGTTATCTTCGAAATGATCTTGAAGATCGAATTGAGCCGGTATTACTGGAAGCCGGAAATGATCCAGGAGGTTTTTTGGAGGAAATATGGAAGACCGGAAAAGTCATCTATAATGCGGAAGAGTTGATATAATGACCACAGATTGCGCAGATTTTTTCTAATTAGAGCGTGTCCGAAAATACCAGGACCTGTCATTACGAGGCGTTTTTTGTCGAAGCCTGTTTTTTAGGCTCGCAATTCCGTCGTTAAACAGCGGAGATTGCTTCGTCGCAGAAAACGCTCCTCGTAATGACAGTACCAGCGGCTTTTGCGGACAGACACTAATTCGAGCGTGTCCGAGAATTAACCTTTCGAAGGTTTTTGAGTCGGTATAATTATATATAGAGAGTAATATTTCAATTTCAATCTATATATTGTGTTATTCATAACCTTCGAAAGGTTAATTTTGGCCAATTTTCCAGTTCTCGGACAGCCTCTAATTAATCCATCTATGAAATCTGCGAAATCTGGGGTAAAATGAAATTGATAAATGGCCTACTTCAATCCCCCATTCCCCAGATACCACTCAATCGTCTTTTGCAACCCGGTTTCAAAATCAACCTGAACCTGATAATTCAATCGACTTTGGGCTTTGGAAATATCGGCGCAGGAATGTTTGACATCACCGACACGCGCCGGATGCAAGATCGGTGCGATATTTTTATTCAAAGTTTTATTGATGAGCGCTACCAGTTCCAGCAGGTTAATATTCGTCCCGCAGGCGATATTAAAGACTTCGCCTGAGATTCCGGGCGTTTCAACAGCCAACAAATTCGCATGGACAACGTTATAAACGAATGTAAAATCACGGGATTGGGAGCCATCACCAAAAATAACAGGCGGCTGATCGGTATGAATCGCCCGGATAAATTTCGGGATGACGGCTGAATATTGCGAAGTCGGATCCTGGCGCGGGCCAAAGACATTAAAATAGCGCAGGCAGACGGTTTCCAGTCCATAAACGCGATTAAACACCTGAAAATAATATTCCGCCGCGATTTTGGAGACCGCATAGGGCGAGAGTGGATTGGGCGGCATGGTTTCGACTTTATATTCCGCCGCCACGTCGCCATAGATTGAAGAAGACGAGGCGAGAACCACCCGTCGCACGCCAGCATCACGCGCGGCCATGAGCAGATTCAGCGTTCCACTGATGTTTACATGCGTGCTGGCTTCCGGATCAGCGATTGAACGCGGAACAGAGGGCAGCGCCCCCAGATGAAGAATATAATCTATCCCTCTGACAGCGGCCTGAACGATATTGGCACTTCGCAAGTCACCTTCAACCAATTCAATTTTATCCAATACTTCGGTTAAATTTTGCCGTCGTCCTGTGGAAAAATTATCCAGTACCCGGACTTCCTGACCTCTTTTCAATAATTCATAGACAATATTCGAACCGATAAACCCCGAACCACCTGTTACCAGATATCTGGCCATTTAAACCTCCTTGTTATTGCATACAGATTATTTTACTTATTTTAGATACTTTTTTCTGTCCTTGTTGGGCGGTCACTTCATATAAGTAAACACCATTTGCGATCTCATCCTGCTCCTGATCGCGGCCATTCCAGAAATATTGATTAAATCCCACCTGAGCCGGTGCATTCATAATTTTTCGAATCAATTTCCCGCTCAGGGTGTAAATATAGATTTTGACATTATCCGCCGCCTGGGTGAGAATATAGGTAAATGTTGTACCAAGCTGAAACGGATTTGGATAATTCAATACATCCAGAATCTTTAATTCCGTCGCTACCGAAAAATTCTTTTGAAAATAAGTCAGGTTTTGGGACGCGTCCTTTACCAGCAGCGTTAATTGATGGGTTCCATCTTCCAGATCCGGTCGGTACAAGATCGTGGCTTTTAAATTCGACCCTGTCGTCTCAAAATTTGGAATCAGCGTCAGTTGTCCTGAGCTTCCCTTATAACTGACAACTCTATCATTTAAAAATAGTCGTATTTGTGTCGTATCCATTAAAGCCGCCGGACTATTATCAAAAATTTGAATACGAATTTGCGGCTGACGATTGACCCAATCCCCCGCCTGTATTTCCCGACCATCAAAGGTGATTTTAACCACCGGTTTGCTGGAATCCCCGAAGACAAAGAGGCGCGCTTTTCCTGAATTATTAAAATTGAAGAGTTCCCGCACAGTATCATTGGGATCAATTTCAACAAAAATATCCATGGTATCAAAATTACCATTCGCCTCGGTGGGCATCTCGACATGAATGAGCGAATCAGGTAGCAAATTTCTTACTAAAATTGGCTGTTGAATCAAAAATCGCTCCTGTTTTGCCGGTTGTGCATAAAAATAGACCGCAAAACTATCTGCCAAAGCCAAACCGACATTATAAATATCGGCCTGGATCGTCACGGATTGCCGATGCATGGCACTATCTGGTTCAATTTTAATCAGGGTTGAAGTCGTAGCCAGATCAGGAACTGGCTCATAGAATAAACGCCAGCTTTTTAATACGGGTGAAAATTCTCCCGTAAGTGATGTCAAACTGGTGAGAATTTTTAATCGACCATAATCCTGAGGATTGATAAATGCCAGATCAACGCCGCTTGCATTGCTTAAAATTGGATTCAGCGTATCCCATTGACTGGTGGTTTGATTAAAAGCGATAATTTGATGCGAAATGGGATCGTTCGTGAGCGGAAGTTCTTCATCCCACTGAAATTTATACCACTTTTTTGCTGGTCCCAAAATTGAAGAAACCATAGTACCGGAATTCACATGGCTGGTAAAAGCCTGACTCACCGTGGCCAGACCTGTTCCAGTGGATTTATAAGATTCAGGAACCGTACCAGGCAGGGCACCCTTCTTTCCGATAATCGCCCAGGAATCCCGGCTACCAATTTGTCGGCAATATTGACTCCCGATTGATTCCAGCGCCAGCTTTCCATTTTCAGGAAGAAAGCGACTTCCTTCATCCTTGATAGCGACACAAATATAGTGATTCGGTCCAATTCCCTGAATGAATTGTGCCATTGAATCGGCTGCGCTGGGATTTGACCAGGTATCAAAAATGGCCGTCGATAAAATCTGACCGTTTTTTGAATCAATCACTGCCACATTAAAGCCACGCCCAACTTCCATCACCACGTGCTGGTCTAAATAAATGCGCGCCAGGTTTCCATCGGCAAAACCACCGGATTGCACTTCAATAAAGTGATTTCGTATTTGAAGCCTGATGCCCTTCGCTGATTTTTCCAGATTATTTAAGTCGGAATCACGCAAATGCGCCAGCGCATTCATTCTGATTTCAAAACCGGTTGTTGCAAAATCGACAAAAAATGCGCTTTGAACCCAGGTCCCGATTTCATTGTTCGTTATAGCGCGGCAGCGCCACCAATAAGTCGTTTCATTTATCAGCTCAGGCGTCTGCCACCGGGTTATAATCGGCGTCTCGAGAACACGTATGCTTTTTCGCAAAGGGCTAGTAAAAAGCACGCTGGTGTCCAATTCAAATTCATAAAATATTTGAGATGGAGATGGATTTAAAGATGAATTTACCTGCAAATAGGGTGTTGGCGTCTGAATAACCTGATAATTGACCGGTTTTGACAAAGTCAAAGTCGCCGAATAAACATAAACCGGCAAAGTTTGTGAATTATTATCGCGCGTAAATTCCGGAATTAAAAAATGCGGATCAACCATCAGGTCCAGCCGATGCTCACCTGCTTTTCCGGCAATCGGCCACGCAACGGTCATGGTATCCTCCAGTCCAATTGGGGGGAATTTCAGATTATTTCCAATACTCAGGACCGGCTGCCCTTCACGGGAATCCAAAATCTCGAGTTCTACGCTATCCGACGTTGCCAATCCCCAATTTTGTATTTTCACTTTAATAGAAACAATGGAATCAGCTTCTATCGGTATTTCCGGTTGAAGTTGGATATTTTCTTTCTGCAACACCAATTCCGGCGTTTTCGAAAGGGCAATTTCAGTGAGGGGGTCGCCAATTAAAGTGTATTGCTGCAGGGAAACCAGGTTGAATAAGCCAGCGCCATATTTCGAATACAAATTTATTTTCGCTGCTGTCGTCGCGGAACCCAACGAATGAACCGTATCCGCCAGAACCGTTGGAAAAAGTTTTTCCAATAAAATATAATCCTGATCCAGGAATCCCCAGCCAGAAGTGCCCCAGAAGGCAATCGCCCCATTTTGCGGCCGATTTACAAATAATTCGCCAAAGCAGTTGCTCTCGGGAGTTGCGAATCGCGCGGTGTGACAGGTCATGCTGGTAATAAAAAAATATTTTCCGGGATTTTCAATTTCATCCACGTCCGGATTGTTGAACATTAAATCCCAGGTGCGACTGCCAGCGTGTCCTAAAAAATTAATCCAGAGCTTGCCCCGATTCATTTCGGCCAGAATTTCTGTCTTTTTCTCCCCCTCAAAGCGCCCTTCAGTGGTTTTATTAATCATGATTCCCTGACAGGCGGCTGGCGGTGGCAGAACAAAATTTTTAGTTAATCGATTGGATTGATTGATAAAAAGGCTTTGTTCCCAGGAATCAAATCCCCCGGTAATAAATAAAATATCCTTTTGCCAGGCCGCCGGGGTGAGCTGATCATATTCAATGATTTTATCCACCACCACTCTTGCCATCTCTTCGGTTTCGACGGCCATTCGACCGATAATCATTTCCGGCAAATAATCCTTTTCACCATCCAGGCAAACAAACCAGTGGTCACTCACGGGATTTCCGAATGAAGGGACATAATTAATTTTAGTCGAAGTGGTTGAATTCATCCGAATATCCCAACTGGCATCCCCAAACAGCACCACAGCAAAAGGCGCGGGAGACTGCCAGTTATTGTAGGCATATTTTAAAAAGTCCCGAATTGCCCGTGGATTTTCAATGCCATGATTAAATTCATCATAAATATCTTCAATCTCAACGACCTTCACCTGAATTTGATTAAATTCGCGTCGATGCGCTGCCAGTCTTTCCGCACTGGTTCGGAATTTTCGATGGGTGATGATAATATAGTCCGCCCGATTTTTTGAATCAAGTAGATTGGCTAACGTATCTAATTTAATTGAGAAAGGAACTTTCATCGATTGCGGTGTACAGACAATATATTTCTTTGCCTCAAAAACACTATCGGAAAAAACCACATGATGTTGGTTGACCGTTCCCAAAAAATTTATGGTATCAATGACACTGGCGACTCCTTCATCAGCAGATTTATAAATTTCCGGCACGGTTCCCGGCAACGCGCCTTTTCGACCAATAATCCCCCAGGAATCCCGGATTCCAACTTTTCGTATCTGTGCACTTCCAATTTGTTCGATAACAGCTTTTGCCGCCTCGTTGAGAAATTGTGCGCCTTCATCCCGAATGGCAGCCAGAATATAGGTTCCCGTTGGCTGTTTCTGAATGAATTGAGCCAGACTGTCGGCGTTTTCAGCGGACTGATACGTATCAAAATCACGTTTTTCCAAAATCTGGCCGGAAGAATCAATCGTGACCAGATTAAAACCCCGCCGGCCAGGATTAATGAGCTTCTGACCATCCATCTCGATATTCACAAATGCACCAGCATTAAATCCGGCAGAAGAAAGCGAAATTATCGATTCCTTTTCCTTTTTGATGAAAAGCGGCAGGATAAATTCCTGGCGACTGGCATCAAAAATCCGCACTGTATCTGATTTAAACCCCTGCAGGGAAAACCGAAAGATCTCATTTTGCGAAGGGATCGTAAAATTAAAGGCATCATCTTCCGTTTCGAGATAGACTGGCACATCGAGTTCAACCCAATCCAGGTAAGTTTGATCCAGAATTGTCCCCGGAATGCCGACTGAAGTGATTTTTATTTGATTTTGTCCCTTTACCAAAATTTTCGCATCGAACGTTGTGTCGAGGATCGCAAAATCACGGTCATTAAAGGTAATTTTACCAACAACCTGTTGGTTTACTTCCACCTGCATGGCATGATCGGGAAACGCAACATCATAAGTTGTCCCATGAAATCGAACGCGAATTTCCGCCTCGTCCGCTCCAGGTGCCAGATTTGCAATTTCCAATGGAATTGATAAACTTTCGCCTTTATAAAAAAAGCGCCAGACCCAGCCCTCACTGGGTACCTGTTCCGTGGTATAAATTTCGGTGTTGGTATCACCTGAATGATAGACATTTTCCTGTTCCAGATGGATAGTTTGAACGATGTCTTTAATCACTTTAGCTGATTTGGAAACACTTGATTTTATTGAAATTCGAAGACCCGGTTCACCACCCCAGGTGAGCCAGTAGACATTAGTATCGGTATACGGATCAAAATAGGAAGAATCATGTCGATTGGGTTCAGCAAAAAATTCAATAAAATCGCCTGAGGAAAATTGGTTATTTGTTGCATACACAAAAATTGGAATTTCCCGGCCCCGATTGATAATTTTTGTTGATTGCGGATCAAATTGTTCAATTGGAATTGAATTTTGCCTGAGCCAATCAAAACTCAGATGATATAATCCTTCCATTTTGATTTGAATTTTATATAGCGGCTCAATTTGATTCAAAAATGATGGGGCTTTTTGGATCGAAGTTATTTTTGGGGCAACCCACGATTTTGCGAAATGAGAATTTAATATGGTATGCTGAGCAATATTTTGAAAGTAAGGATCAGCAGAGGCTCTCAAACGAGATAAATTGATGGAATTTGATTGATTTTGAAAATAAACCGCTATTTTGATATAACTCGTGAAAATAACTTCCCGTGAAACAGGATTGAATCGCAGCGGATTCAATTGTAACCGAATGACCCGTTGACTTCGTAGAAAATTTTCACCATCGATTTCAGCCCATTCATTGGGAAAAAATTTGTTTTGTCGATATATCTCAGCCACTGGTTTATATTCAATCGGAGTCGAGGATTCATCCGAATCAGGACTTTCAACAAATGGGACAGATTGAATCAATCGATTTTGAATAATTTCAGGCTGAACTTCCAGAATTTCCAGCCGGTAATTTCCATCAGGCGGGATTGCCAGAAGGGTTCCATAAATCGGGACCTGTGGATAGCCTGCAATCGGGAAAGGATCACAACCTTCCATCGTAACCCGATCGAACACTTCCCCGGCAATATGAGCTGGTTCAAACGCTGGGGCATTGAATTTGAATTCAACAATGATGCCAGTATCATCACATCGAAGAATTTGAATATTTTGATGTAAACAGAAGGCTTTACTTTGTTCTAATCCAGGGAAAATAAAGATTAAAACCAGGATCATACTGGTCAAAATCCGTTTCAATTGCATGAATCCTCCAAAACGCACTCCAAAGAATAGCTCAAAACCGATCAGTCACTGGAAAGCAAAGTTGAGGAAAAAAATACAGGGATAATTATCATCCCTATATAATTTAAGAACTTAGTGTGAATAAAGCAAGGTTTTTAATTGTTAGAATGAAAATTATTGACAGAAACTTCCAGACGGCTCAGCCGATTTAATCCATATAAAATGCTTATAAAAACCAGCGCAACAAAAATCAAACTAAATTGATTCCCCAAAACAACCGCGGCGAACGCCAGCAGACCCCAGGAATAGCTAATGCCATTCAGCACCAGCATGGCCTGTCGCTGTGACAGGCCGAGATACAATAATCGATGATGAATATGCTTTCTATCGGCCTTAAAAGGGTGAATCCCCAATCTTACCCGACGGAAAAAAGCCATAAAGGTATCCAAAACCGGCAAACTGAAAACAATCAGCGGAATGATAATCGCGATGGCTGATTCCGTGCGAAAAGTACCATTAATCGAAAAACAGGCCAGCCAAAAGCCAATGACCAGACTGCCGGAATCGCCCAGAAATATTTTTGCCGGATTAAAATTATAAATCAGAAAGCCTGTAATCGATGCCGCCAAAATCGCTGCGGGCAATGCCGAAACGAGATTTCCATTCCAGAGGGAAATCAGCATCATGGTGAATGCCGCGCCCACGCCAATACCGGAAGCTAGGCCATCCAGACCATCAATTAAATTGAAAGCATTACTGATCATGACCAGCCAGAAAATGGTTGCCGGATAGCTCCACCAACCCAGTTCAAATACACCGCCAAATGGATTCACAACGGATTCAATGCGATAACCAAAACCAATAACAACCAGTGCCGCTAAAATCTGAACTGAAAATTTTTGATAGCTGGATGCGCCTTTCATATCATCATAAATACCCAGGAACAGGATTAGCGTTCCACCGATTATAAAACTCAAATTTTCATGTAATAGCTTATCATAATTTCCATCAGAAAACAAATAAATAAAAATAATTCCAACAAGATATGCCAGATATACTGCCGTTCCTCCCATTAAAGGGATTGGTGTGGTGTGAATTGTTCGATGATTCGGTTTAGCTGTTATATCATATTTTCGCGCAAATTTTTTTACACCGGGCGTCACCAATACAGATACAAGAAAGGCCAGTATGGAGGCGCTAGTGATTAATATCATATATTTTACTCCTGAATGTACGGGTATTAATTATTCTTTATTTGACACTCATAATATAATCATGAATAATTGGACTTTTCTTGTCTTACATCAAAAAATTGAAAAAATTAATGCGAGATTTAATTTAAAAATGAAAATTGCCTCGTTTCATTTGAATATTAACTTTTCATAAAAATTTTGTATATCATCTATAAGCCGACGATAATGATATTTCCTCTCAACCAATTTCCGGGCGTTTTTGAGGATTTTTTGCTTCATTTCAGAATCCGTTAAAATCTGTTTAATTTTCTCAGCCAGATCCTTGGCATCATTAGAAATACTCAAAAGCCCTGTTACGCCATCTGTAATTAAATCAGGAACACCCCCAACTGCCGTGGCGACAACTGGAACCTGGCTGGCCATGGCCTCGATGATTGCGACCGGTGTGCCTTCATTTAAAGACGACAAAGCAAGCAAATCCATCCCGGAGTAGATTTTTTCCATATCCAAACGCCACCCAACGAAGTGAACGAATTCGAAAATATTTTTCTCCCGGGCACTCTTAGTCAGTTGCTCACGAAGTTCACCATCCCCAACAATGCATAAATGAACAGGAAATTGCTGATCTCTGAGGAGTTTAATAGCCTTCAAAAGTAATTCGTGATTTTTTATCGGTACGATTCGGCCAACAATACCAACCAGAAACTCCTTTTTCGGGATATTTAACTCATTTTTTAAATCAAAATTATCCTTATTGATCAACAAAAATCGTTCCAATTCCAGGCCCAATGGAATGGTTACTACCTTTTTTTCCGGCGAAATTCTAAATCTTGTCACAATATCGTATTTCTGGGAGCGACTAATTACAATAATACACGTGGTAATTTTTGCCAGCCATCGTTCGAATTGAATAAAAAGCCTGGTTTTTAATCTTCCAAAATAGTGATGAAATACGTGACCATGAAATGTGTGAATGATAATCGGGACGCCTGCCAGCCAGGCGGCTATTCTTCCAACAGCGCCGGCTTTTGCGGTATGGGTATGAACGATATCCGGTTTTTCCTGACGAATTATGCGATAAAGTTTTATCAGCGCCTTTAAATCGGACCATAAAGAAATTTCACGTCCCATTTCCCCGATAGTTCTGATCTGAATCGCCTTTCGTTTCAAGTCGGCAACCCGACTTTTTTCCCCTTCATCCAGCGCACCCCCCAGAAGGATGGTGTCAAACCGTTCCGGATCAAGATATTTTGACAGGATTTCCGAGTGGATGGATGGCCCACCGATACATATACGCGATTGTATTCGTATAATCTTTATTTTTCGCTTCATTGCGTCCCCATAAATCCCTTTTCACTTTGCAGGTACTTTTTATATACCTGAAAATTGGCAATTTTGTTCATTTTTGTCCTGATTTTTGAGCATAGTGTAAAATTATGGGAATAATTTTTCACCCAATGATGAGGGGATACAACTTTAAAGTAACCGATCACAGGGAATAGTATCAAATTTGTTGTGTCGCCGGTTTTACTGATTCCTCAGGTTAATAAGGTTTTTAATCAACCAGGCCACGAGATCAAACCCAATCGACCTTATTGACCTTCGTAACAATTCGAGGGTCCCTGCAATTTAACCTTATTAACTTATTGCTTCATTTGATTATCATCACCAATAAGGGAATAAGGTTGGTGGTGTCCCGGGTTTGG
>DYKB01000006.1 GCA_020722815.1 Caldithrix sp.
GGATGAGTTCAAATGCGTGACTTTCACAAATCAGGCCATTTGTTGCGTCCTCTTCTCCTTTAACTTCAATTCCCCGAGTCCAGTACCCAGATGTGGTTCAAGATCAGCCTTTTAGGAGAAGGTTGGGGTGAGGGTCACACGCGTGGTTTAACGATAAAGTGTACGGCAGTGAAATTATCTGAGCAGTGTGAATTTTGTTTGAAAAAATGTCTGATTAAAATTGATGCTTGCAA
Organism: Caldithrix sp.; assembly: GCA_020722815.1. Lineage (GTDB taxonomy): Bacteria > Zhuqueibacterota > Zhuqueibacteria > Thermofontimicrobiales > Sulfurfontimicrobiaceae > DYKB01. The sequence goes on from DYKB01000006.1 coordinate 234, forward strand.
AATAAATTCCGGCCGGCGCTAACCCACCATTCCTGGATATTCCATCCCACAAAAGGTCCTGTTCAAAAAAGTTTCCATGAACATTTTTTTCGAAAACAATTTGCCCCAAAATATTATAAATTACGAATTCTAAATTATGAATTTTGGGGCTTTTTTGTTTCATTTTAAAATGGATAAAATTCGTGCCGGGATTGGGAAATGGCTGAATTTGAAAATCCGACGGTATTTGAAATCCATGTTGATTTTTATTCTTCTGGACAGATGTTTTTTGCTGCCAGGTTCTGGTTTTTAAATTATAGACAAATTCAGTATCCGCCGAAAGACAATGTAATTGTGCACCATAAAATGCCGCTGTTTGTTGCGGTGATAGATAGCTTCGGCGTTTATAATCGGATGAATCGATAACGCTGATTCCCTGCCCATCGATGAGAAGTACTGGAGTTTGTGAGTGTATCGTTAATTCATCCTGATAAATTTCGACGGCACTCTCATCATCCAGGAGAAGACATGGGGCACCGGGTGATTTAATTAATTGCCAGAAAATACCTCCAATTCGATTTTCAGAAAAATCATCATCCCGAAAGATTGCCGGCATGATGTTTATCGGATGGATTAAGCGTGCACCGGCCTTCGTCAATAATTTCCCGTCCTGCAGATTATATTGATTGGATTCAATGTTCGTAATGAAGCTTGTGCCCGCCACTGGTAGTGAAGTTCCAACCCAGAGTAAGTGAACTTCAGGAGTTTTTAGCCGTGAAAACATGGCTTCGGACAGCACATTTTGGTTGTTCCAGAGATTCTGTGCCGCCGGGAGGGTCAAACCGGCTAAAATAAAGAAATCAGTTTCATCAATTTGTTTCGCCAAATCATTTGAAATGAAATTTTCAGCAGTGAGCGGGATTTGGTTGATATTTGAAAATTGAAGGGATTGGGTTAAATAAGCTAAAAATTCTTTGTCGTCCGGACCGGTGATGAGGATGATTGACTTTTCGCGAGCCTGTTCATAAAACCGATAAAATTGTTCCCGTCCCTGCACCGGGGTTTTTAAACTTTGAAAAATAAGTTTTGCTGCGGGAGTTTGAATCAAAGCATTCTCTGGCTGAATTGATTTCGCACCTTCGGGTGATGAAATAAGCTGACGATTTACAAAATCATATTTAAAACCGGCTGTCAAAGCATGAAGCGTCCAGTTTGTAAAGTTTAGCGGAACCTGACTTTCACATTTCAGGAACGAATTGGAATTTGGATGCATGATGAAAACAGCACCGGCACCTGAAACCAGGCCTTTTCCATCCTGTTCAATGCAGATAGCCGTTCGCTCATCAATCCCTACACCAGGAATGTCTGTCTGCCAGGTTTTATTCCAATTCGCGATGAAGGCGAGTAATCGGCCAATACGTGCCCGTCGGGTAAAATGACTATCGAAAAGAACACCTGGCAGGAAGGGTAAAAAATCATCTGCGAGGGTAATGTCCCGATGAAAAGGATTTTGTATACAATCTTTTGAGATAGCGGAACGATTGGTGGCAATATAATCGATACCTCCCAATACTGCCAGTCCGGCACTGGTTCCACCAATGACGCCACCTGATTGAAATACCTCACGGATGGCCTGTTCTGTTAACGTACCTTTCCAATATTGATAATACTTATACTGGTCTCCACCACGTAAAAATATTAATTTCGCTTTTCGAATTAATTGGTAATTTGCGGAATTATTCGCGGCCTCTCGTGAAGAAATAACCAGGCTCTGGGCGGATACCGCACCAAAGCTTTTAAAATATTTTTCCAGCCAGGTTGATCCTTCGTCATAATGAAGCACCAGTGCTGGTCCATTTTGGGCACGTGTTACCATCCACTGATAGGGTTCATCCGACCAGTCATTATAATTTTCGGTTCCTCCCCCAACAATGCAGAGATAACCCTGTGCGGGTAAATTGGAGGCGAACGATAGAAAAATGATGAATATGATAAAAAGTATTCGCATTGCTTCTCATCTTTACATGATTAAAATGAACAGGGCAAATAGTTCCTTTCCCTGCTCAGGATTTGTTTTAAAAATATTAATTCAAGGAAACAGAATAAAAATTGATGAATGATTAAATTTAATATCTAAAATTCTAAAATGGAAATTTATGATATTCTGAATCAATGAAGGACACCCTCCTGCCATAGCCGTCAGGTTAAAGTTCTAACTCATTAAAAAACAAATGAATAGCCACGAGTTTTAGCTCGTGGATCATAATGCTCCCCCAATATTAAACTGGGTTCTAACCCACAGGAGTACCAGAGCTCGGGCTTAAAAGCCCGGTGATTAGGGGGGCGCTCATTGAACCACGAGCTGAAGCTCGTGGCAATTCAATCGTAACTTATTGAAATTCAAATTGTTATCACCTTAACCTGACGGCTATGCCCCTGGCCCCTCCCAGGAGGGGATTTAGGGGTGGGTTCAGTTCTTCTAAATCCGAAAACCATTCGTTAATAGTATATTATCTGTCGAAAGTATCGCTACTTCCCTTCGACATTATGCCCCTGCCGCCCGTTATCTAAACTGAATCCAACGCCAAACCGATGGACATTTCCCAGAACGCCCTGGGTATTATAGGAATAATCAAACCGGGCATTCGTCATCAATGCATTGAAGTTCAAGCCAACACCAAATGCAAGACTGCCACTATCGTAATTGACCCGATAAGCTCCCCGTAAATAAACCCGATTTCTAAAATTGTATTCGGTACCAAAAACAAGTCGTTCGTGGTTATCTGAAGGGACATCGACATCCATGAGTAACGTTAATCTGTTTGATGAAAAAGTGACGGGATCGAAAGCAATTCCCATTTGAAAGGTCTGCGGAACGCGAAATTCAGGGGTTAATCGTTCCACGCGTGGATTATTGGTCTGATTTCGATCCAGTTCTTTTTGAATTTGTGAATCGACATCCTTTCCATCGAATTTCATCTTTCCGGAAAAATTACGAATAACCATTCCAATCCGGAGATTTAAAAAATCGGTCCGGTACATAGAACCAACATCAAATGCGACCTGCGAGGCTGTTTGATTCCAGATATATTCGTGAATGTATTCTGTGGTAATGCCAAATGTAAATCGATCAGTCAGCGAACGCGCGTAGGATAGTCCAATAGCCAGATCGCCGGCGCCAAAAAATTCACCAGTGCCTTCACTGGCATATTCAGTGGTAATTTCCATTTCATCCATGTAAAATGAAGTGACGGAAAGACCAATGGCACCGATGCTCCCCAGATTTTTCACCACACCGCCATAAACCAATTTTGTATTGACTAGCCAGTTGGTATTCGCCAGGTACAGATCGAGATTTTCAGTTTGAATCGCGCCGGCGGGATTCCAATAGAGCGCGGCAGCACCTTCAGTTAACGCCGTAATGGCACCACCAAGCGCCGTTCCGCGGGGTTCAACACCAATTTGTAAAAAATTTGCACCGGACTGGCCCAGGTTTCCCTGCGCTAATCCGAGGGGCAACCAGATGAGAATTATTATTAAAATGAAAAAAGTTTTCATATTTCATCCCTCTAAGCTTTGTTATCGAATCACTGCAAAACGGCCAACTTTTTCACCAAAATTGCTTTCAACATGATAAAAATAGACACCGGAAACAATCGGGCGATTTGCATCGGTTAACAGATTCCATTCCTCACGTGCCGTTCCATTCTGATGCAAAATCGTTTTGACCAGATCGCCATCGATAGTGAATATTTTAATCGTGCAGTCGTCCACCGGGAGGTGTGTAAACGCCAGATTGCGAATTGGTTCACCAAAAGGTGAATTCCCCAGTCGTGCTTCATCCCAAACAGCGGAAATAATATATGGATTTGGCACGACTTTGATGCTTTCCAGTCCCTGGGCGTTTAATGCCGGTGTGGAAAGGGGTTTCACCTGAACCGCATTGGGTTGATTTGACAGATTCTCCAGATCAGCCAAAATTGGGGACTGTTCAATCTTACCTGTTTTTGCGATACGATAGGCACAGAGATTATAATAATAGGTAAAGCCATTATAGACATTTTCATCGATAAATTCATAAGCGCGTGCTTTAACGGATGTCGCCGCTTTATCGCGCATGGGGATTCGCATAATTTCTTCCCAGTTGGAAAGTGAGGGATCCGTAGTCCGATAGAGAATGTACCCTTCCAGATCATTTACTGGTGGACTTAAAATCGGATTGGAATATTCAACATCCAGCTTATTACTCCAGTAGAGATACGCCTTTCGATCCCCTGGCAGCCCGATTAAATCTGGTGCTGGTACGACTGAAATGTTAAATCCATCCCGCGAATATTCCCGAATTTTATCCGTCACTTCCAGCAAATCGGCCTCATTATCGCCAACCATGACACCAAGCCAGATTTCTATCCGTTCGCCGGGTTGAATATCAAAAGGTCCATTGCAGATATAGGCGACCATGGCACCACCAATCAGGTTCCCATTTTCATCGGTGATACGAGTGGTTGCGGGATCATCGTAATGGGTACCATTTATCGGATTTTTCCCTAAATGAAAGTAGTCGGATACTTTTAACCGGGGATTGTTATGAAAGAATGAAGTGTCACTGCACATGAGATAATAGCTCACCGAATCCCAAAAAGCACTGTTGACTGCCACTTCATCGACGGTCACATCGATCCAATGCCAATCGGTAATACCTTGATTATTTGGAGTTTTGAGAAAAGTGACACCGGAAAGGAAAGGATTTGTCAGCCCCCATTCATCACTAAAACTATTGGAATCATAGAAATAAACTAATTCGCGACTTTTATCAAAATTAATACAGTCATCTGACCATTCACGCGTATCATTTTCCTGCCCCCCAATATCCAGATCAGAATAAAAGTTAAAATACATTTGGGTCAGCGGGCGGGTGTTTTTATTTTCAATTTCAAATTTCAGGATTAAAAATTTATCAGCATCCGGTACACCCCAGCTATAAATTGTTTGATAAACCCGAAAATCGAGCAATTTGTCCAATTCTTTATTATTTTTATAACGCCAGTTGGTGGAATCGCTGTAGACACAGTAGCTTTCCTGCTGGGCGAGAAAGATTGGATTACCCTGTGCATCTTTAATTGGCCATCCAGTTGCAGGCCAGGTGGCGGGATTATCACTCATGGCAATTTTAGCCTGACCGGAGTTATAACCACCGATGGCGTCAAATTCTTCGAAACGGCCGTCAGCGGCACTCACCACATTGGCTGGTTCGCCTATCATCAAACATTGTCGATACATGCAGATATGACCGGAATTTATCGGATATTCCAGCGTTTTTTCAAATTGACCGCCGTAAGGATAAAACTGGCCAATATTGGTAGTAAAATAACCAACTTTTCCAATATTATGCGTCGCGAAAGCACGATCTTTTAAACCAGCGTGCACCAGCGCGTTGAAGAGAATAACATTGACAAATAAAATGAACAGGCGCATTGAAATTATTTTTTTTGTACTCATGTTTATCGACCTCGTTTTGGATTAAAGTACAAATTTAAACCCAGATAAATAATGCGGGGAGATCCCCAATTTAACGGATTCGCCGCATATTCGGTGGTTCGCCCGTAACTATAATCGGGTCGACCAGTGAAGGGATCGACATAAACCACATTCTTCCGGTTGGTTAAATTATAAACCTCCAGATAAGGCATCACCTCCAGGCTGCCAAATTGAATGGGGCGTTCAATTTTTAAATCAATAGTCCAATTTTCAGGCAGGCGTGCATTATTGATTTCATAAGGTTCGGTGGCACCGCGCGTTCCTTTTGTATAAGGCAGGCCACTACCATATTGAAATAACAAAGAGCTTCTGAAGTTCTGCAGAATATGGACTCCTCCCAGGCTGGGACCTTCGCCTTTCCTTAATTCGAAAAGCAGATTGGCATTAATGGTATGCCGCTGATCAAATTCCAACGGGAAAAACTTGAGGGTCTGGCGATTGGCTTCTTCAATTCCAACCCGTTCCAAGGGTCCCGAACTACTTCCTTCGGCGATGGAATAGGTATAGTTCATTTGACCCGACCAGAAGCGACCGTAAATTTTTCGTAACTGGATTTCAAATCCATTATTATAGGCGAAATCTTCATTGATATGTAAGGAGAAAGTTTCCCAATACTCCGGTTTATCCGCTGGATAAAAAGTTCTGGCACCGGTAAGATTCGTGATGCGTTTGCTATATACCGAAACGTTGAACAGATAGTTTTCAAAGAGTTGTTGACTTAATCCAAATTCGTAGGTTATCGTTTTTTCAGGTTTTAAATCCGGATTGCCGAAACGACCATTTCCGCTTCGCAGGTTCATGATGATATTGTCATCATAGTCAATGTCCCCATCTTTGTCCACATCGTAGACCCCTTCGGAATTCGACTCACTGATGCTTTTGTAAATAAACTGATATTCTGGTCGTTGAAAGTAATGTCCATAGCCAAAGTGGAAGACGGTTTTATCACTTACCGGATATGAAATCCCCAAGCGGGGGCTAAGTTGTGTACGAACCTTGGCGGTTTTTAGCTCGTCAAGCCGTTTGTTAAAAGTGTCATACGGATTCGGCCAGTAATCGGAATTGGGATCGGTTAAATCGAATCGTAATCCGGCGCTCAAAATGATACTTGAGAAATTAATTTTATCCTGAATATAAGCAGCGGCCTCTAATGGTTTTTTGAGGTAATTATCCAGGATATGATCATCATAATACGGGGTGTTAATATAAAATCGATCAAGCTCATGTTGTTTAACCTCAAAACCAAATTTGACTTCGTTATAATTATAGGCCTGCCAGAATAGATCACTTTTGAGACCAAAAGTTTTTTGATCGTCTTCTTCATACGTACTGACGAAACTCTGAAGATAGAACTCTTTATTGGCATCGCGTTGATAGGCTGGCGTTAATTTTCGATAATCAAAATCACCGCTGTCATAATGGTAACTGCTATAATAGAAATTAAAGGTATAATAAAGCCGCGGTGTCAGCGTGTGCGTAATGCCCAATTGTGCCATTTTTGAATTAGTTCGCGGCTCATACCAGTATTGGTCGGGAATATATTTCCAGGCGTGCGAATAGCTTTTCCGTTTACCTGTTGACAGGTTTAATCCCAAAGAAATTTTAAAATTATTGAGATGCCGATCGGTTATTTTACCGAAAATATTCCTCTCGGTACGATACCCCCAGGGGAGATAGTTATCCCGGTCATCATGCGAAGCCGAAAGATAAAAATTCGTTTTTGGAGAAAAAATCGGCCCCTTCAAATTTCCCCGCAGCACCAATCGATTATAATTCTGGCTATTTTCTTCAAATCCAGCTTTTGAGGATTTAATATCCAGATTTCCGTTCAATCGGCTACTTCCTTCTTTCGTGGTGATATTAATAATACCACTCATTGAATTGCCATATTCGGCACTGTAGGTTCCGGAGATAACCTGCATCTCCTGGATAATATCCCGGTTGATGATTTCGGAAGATGAAATTTCGGAAAATAACGGATCAGTCATCGGAATGCCGTCGATAAAATAAGTTACTTCACCGGACCGGCCTCCCCGAAAATGTAAGCCACCGGAACTGACGACTCCCGGTTGGGTTTGTAATACATCGCTAATCGATGTGGTGGGGATTCGGGTGATATCATTCGCGGTGACCGTGCGTTGGGTTGCGGCAATATCCTTCTCGATCACAGGTCGTTCCGCGACAACGATGACCTCTTCGGCCCCTATTACTTTCGACGCCAGCGAAAAATCAGCATAAGCAATTCGATTGGACTGAACTTGTACCGCGGTCTGACGAACTGAATTATAACCCATCATATCCACGCGTAAATTGTATTCACCGGGTGGAATTTGTAAGATGACAAATTTTCCGGTCAGGTCCGTTGCCGCACCCTGTTGAGTTCCCTCAACGATCACGCTGGCACCAATCAGCGGTTCGCCGGTTTCCTGGTCGAAAACTCTCCCACTGATTTTGCCATAATTTGCAGCCTTAAGGCTCGATCCAGCTAAACTGAAGATCAAAAAACTTAGCAAAAGAATTCGTTTAAGCATTGTTTTTTCTCCACAATCGTGAAACGCCTGATAAAAAAGAATTGATAGTGGTTAAAATGGCCCCCATTTTATTAAAACCGGGGGAATTAACAATAATAAACCCAGGATAAAGAGGAATATTTCGAAACGAAACAACCATTTTGCCCAGACTTCCCAGGGAATTCTGGCCATTCCCAGTACGGCCATGGTTACCCCTGAAGTGGGAATGATCATGTTGGTAAATCCGTCACCCAATTGATAAGCCAGTACCGAAGTTTGCCGGGTAACACCGATAATATCCGCCAATGGTGCCAGAATCGGCATGGTCAGGGCAGCTTTTCCGCTTCCGGAAGGAATAAAAAAATTCAGAATTGTATTGATCACAAACATAAATTGGGCGGAAACAATCGCATGAAATGAAGCTGTCATCCTGGAAAGACCATACATAATCGTATCGATGATTTGACCTTCGGTGGCAATGATTACGATAGCTTTTGAAAATCCGATGACCAGTGCTGCACCAATCAAGTCTTTTGTTCCCTCCACGAAACAATCAGTCATTTCATTAAAGGATAATCCGGCGGTAAAGCCGATGATTAATCCCATCCCAAGGAAAAGTGCAGCAATCTCGATGATGAACCAATTATAAAATAAGACGCCAAAAATCATGGCGCAAATTGTCAGACCAAACCAGATGAGAATCAAAATATGCCGCCAATGAAATTCCATTGATTCCGGCAGGTTGGCTTCGAGTTCTTTCTGTCGCTGTCGGTCGAGTTCATAAACCGGGCTGGCTTTTGGATTTCTGGTAATGAGTCTGGCATAGCACATCATGAACACAATCCCGACAACGGTCACAATAATCCAGACAATGAAGCGATAAACTAAACCGGAATAAGTTGGCAGTTCTGCAATACTCTGGGCAATGCCAATGGTAAACGGATTAAAAAGCGCGCCAGCGAAACCGAGTCCAGCTCCAATAAATGGTAATGATGTGCCAATAATTGAATCATATCCGACTGCCAGCGACATGGTGATGAAAATCGGGATGAAGGGAATCACCTCTTCGCTCATTCCAAAAATGGCGCCGAAAATTGAAAAGAGGGTCATTGTCACGGGAATAATGATGAGCCGGCGGTTACGTAAAGATTTTGCGAGGCGTAAGATAGAAACCGTAATCACTTTCGTTCGCTGAATGATAGCGAATACGCCGCCAATGAGTAAAATAAATCCAATAATATCCGCCATCTGGATGATGCCTTTGATAGGGGCTTTTAGCAGGGCAAATAGTCCCTGTGGCTTGCCTGGAACAAATTTAAAATTGGTACCATCGACAAGCTCTTTGCCTGCCTTATTGATGATTCGCTCGTATTTTCCACCGGGAATAATCCAGGTAAGCAGTGTCACAATAATGATAAAAGAAAAAATAATGACCAGGGTATGTGGCATTTTCATTTTTTTCATGTCGCTTAAGCCCAAAAATAAATGATAAATTCAAAATAATAATTCAGACCTTCGAGATTCTTTATTTAATCCCGTTGTTTTTAAGTCAATTTACCTGATAGCAGGCTTACGAACCTCAAAGGTCTGTATTTGAGGGAATACGGATATTTTTATTGAATTATTTTACTTTTTTTAAAATCAAATTTTTGTCCATCCCGCAAAACACTCATGCGTAAATGTATTATCGAAAGTTTCGCTGAATCCGGATTTTCCATCTTTTGCGCCGAACGTGGATCATAAATAATAACAGAACCTTTTCCCATCACCTCAATTCGATCATCCGGATAATAAATTATGGCAGTGGATTCATCAATTCCGATTCCTGGCAACTCTTTTTCAATTACCAGGCTCAAAAGTCGATTATTTCGCTGCCGGATAACAAAATGTTGATCGATGATGCAATTTTTTAAAAATCCAAATCCCTTTTCGGTTTTGATATTTTCTTTTTCCAGTTTCGTCCAATCACCATCGCCGGTAATCATGATTTCGCTCATCACCGCAGCACCGGCACTCGTTCCGCCAATCACGCCCTTCTTTTTGAAATATAAATCAACGATGGCCTGTTCAGTTCGGGTGCTGTGCAATCGATTTGTCAGCCGTGTTTGTACACCGCCGGTGAAAAAGATGCCGCGGGCATTTGCTATCTGTTGCACAATGCTGTCAGAATTAGCCGTGTCGGGACCGGCAATAAATAACGCTCGAACGTTTTGCGCACCAAATGACTGAAAAAGCTCGATACCGGCTTTCCCGGATTCATGCGGCACCCCGCTGGCAGACGTGATAACAAAAATTGGCGCATTTTCACATAATTTAATAAATTTTTGTATCGCTGCCGCTGGTTTCTCGCCGCCACCGATAATAATGAGATGGCCACGCTGATTATTAGCGGCGTCCACCCTAAAATTACTGACAGTGAAAATGAAAATAAAGAAAATCGGGCGAATCCAATTTCTCATGCTGCCTCCGCTCCTACCATTTTCAGCAGCAGATGTGACATCGTTACTAAATCATCAATTTTTATCTGCTCGTTCATGGAATGTGGGTTTTGAACACCAACTCCCAGATTAATCGCTTCTATACCCCGTGAATTTAAAACATTGGCATCACTCCCGCCAAAATAAATAAGCGGTTCAGGCGTTAAACCAAGTGAATTGATGTTTTTTTCAAGCTGTTGAACCAGGGGCATATCTTCCCGCAGACTGAATCCATCAAAAACAGGGGTAAACTGAATAACAATTTTTCCGCCTGACTTGTTTTCGATGAGCTGGGCATCGGAGGTGATCTGGAATTGCAAGAATTTTAAAGTTTCGGCATTAAATGATCGCATTTCACCAGAAATTTTAATATTGGAAGGAACGACATTCACGGCATTTCCACCCTGAATAACCCCGACATTGGTAACCGTTTCGTTATCAATTTTACCCAACGGGAAGCGATTGATAAATTCGTTGGCCATTGAGAGCGCATTAATCCCGCTTTGTGGGGACAAACCGGAATGGGCTGGACGGCCAATAAAATTAATTTCAAAGTCGATGGTCGTCGGGGTTTTCATCACATAAAATCCAGGCGGACGGGAAGAATCCAGTACCAGTGCCTCTTTTGCCGTTATTTGCGAATAATCCAGCGCCATCGTGCCGAACATTCCTAACTCCTCACTCACTGAAAAGACAATTTCCAGATTTCGATGCTTGAGATGATGGACGATCAAATATTCCAGCAGATATAAAATCAGCGTCACCCCACTTCGATCATCGGCTCCCAATATGGTCTTCCCATTGCTTTTAATGATGCCACCTTCAATGATTGGCACTAACGTTGCCGTCGGGAGTACGGTGTCCAGATGTGCCGTCAGCAAAAGTGCTGGTAATGAATCCATCCCCCCGTCTTTTTTAACAATAAGATTCCCGCAATTCCCCTGAATTTTTTGGGCAGCCGCATCTTCATGGCTATTAATTTTAAGCTTCTTAAGTTGATTTACGACATAATCAGCTACATTCCGTTCATGTAAAGAAATGCCGTCAATTGTTACTAATTCCAAAAACAGTTCGACAATTCGTTTTTCATCAATCACGTTAACCTCAGCATTTTATTGGCGTGAAAGTTTTTTCTGATCATATTTATTTGTAATTATTCAGGTTGGCTGGTTCATGGTTCACGATTAGAAATCTGTTTTTCATATTTTGAAACCCTGAACCAGGAACTATTAAACTTTAAACCCAGGTAATCACTTTTATTTAATAAAATAGCGCTCGTCCTGAATGCTTTCTTCAATGATTTGTAAGGCTTCCAATGTCCGATTTCGATCCCGGAAATTTAATTCCGTGATAATCGCATTGATAATGACGGCAATTGCCCCAAACGAATTGCTAAACATGATATTATCCGTTTTAATTTGAATACAATGGTTCGCAAATTCGCATATCGGCGCTGTCTTTTTATCCGTAAAGACAATCGTTGGAATTTTTTTTTCTCTGGCAAAAGCCACTGTTTCCACTGTTTCGCGGGAATAGGGTGAAAAACTAAAGGCAATCAACAAATCCGCCGGCGAAAGAAACGTTATTTGCTCCTGAAAACGAAGAAAATTTAAGGATAGGGCATGGGCATCATATTTATAGAGCCGTAATAAAAAAGTCATTAAAGTGGAAAATTGATAGGACAGCTCCAGACCCAGACAATAAATCTGCCGGGCAGCAATTATTGTATCCACAATCTGCGAAAATTTTTGCGGATCGATGGATTTAATCGTCGCCTGAATATTTGAAATAACATTCTGCGCGACTAGTTTTAATGTATCAGATGATTTGATTTTTTCGGACGTGATGAATTGATATTGCTCGGTAGGGGATAAACTGGCTTTCAGACTGGATGAAAGTTCATCCTTCAATTCTTTGAATCCCTTATAACCCAGCGATTGCGCAAAACGAACAATCGAAGCTTCACTCACTTGCGCTTTCTCGGCAATATCTTTGATGGGTAATAAGGCTACCAGGTTTATATTTTCCAGAAAAAAATCAGCAACTTTTCTCTGGTTCGGCGGTAAATCGCCAATGATTTTATAAATCTGGGTCTCAATACGCTGAATTCTGTTCATTTTTGCCTTGAAATTAAAATTTCATTTTTTTTGATAAATTGAAACTTTATTTTCAAAACAAATCTACACATTTCCATCATAAATGTCAAGGCTTTTTTGAAATTTTTATTACAATTTTTTGAGAAATGAAATTTTTATGTCATTTAATTTGATTGCAATGGATCAGTTTGATCGGTGGTTTATGCAAGTTTTGCTTGAAATGGAGAAAATATATGATGAAGAATGGTGAAAGAGATTACTTGGTGCCTGTCCGAAAAAGCCACCAGGCTGTCATTGCGAGGAGTGTTTTTTGCGACGAAGCAATCTCCAGTGATACCAAAGGGGGTTGCGTCGGTAAAAAGCACCTCGCAATGACAGGTCCTGGTATTTTCGGACAGACTCTACTTAGAGTCTGTCCGAAATTGTAGGACAAATTGTTAATTTGTCCGAATCGAGTGCCGGATACAAGCTCTATGCGGGGCAAATTAGCAATTTGCCCTACAAAAATGGATTTTCGGACAGACTCTACTTAATCAGCAACATTTTTTTTACTTCTTTTCCCAAGTTGATACTTTTTAATTCGTAAAAGTAATGACCGCTTGGAAGAGATGCCGCATTAAAAGGAATCTGATAATCTCCCCGTTCCTGTTGCCCTTCAAATAGCGTCTGAACCATTCTCCCCTGTGAATCATAAATTTTCAAGGTAATAAATTGAGATTCCGGAAGATGATAATGAATATAAGTAACTGGATTAAAAGGATTGGGATAATTTTGTCCCAGATAGAAATTTTTAATTACCAATTTTTCTAATATGATATTTATAATGAATGAATACTGAAAATCACCATTTAAATCAATCTGTTTCAATCGATATGACAACGCTTTCGCTGGCGGGTTTGTATCAGAATACTGATAATAACACGGTTCAGATGTCGTTCCATTTCCATGAACGAATGCAATTGGATAAAAATTAATCCCGTCGCCTGATCGTTGCACTTCAAATCCAAAATTATTCTTTTCTGAAGCGGTTTGCCAGTACAATTCCATTTGTCTATTTATTTCCTTTGCCTGAAAGGCCGTTAATTCCACTGGCAATGCCCCATCAACAATCGCTGCCAGAAAGCGCCATAAGGCCAGCGCCATATACTCGGCACCTTTGGTGTTTAAATGGCCACCATCATAAGTCCAGCCGTTATTATGCTTATTGCTTGCATCATACCAGATAACAGGATAGGTGCTTCCTTTATATTCAAAAGTTTGCATAACACCATTGTCATCATGGGCTTCCAGATCAGCGAGATCAAAGAGAAATCCGCCTTTTTCTTTGATGTATGCCCGAAGCAACTCGTTGTAGGTATGCCGGCGAATATTGATTTCGTCTTCACCATTATAAATAAGGGCGAATAAAGGGACTGTCACGTGTACAAATTTGCAATTGGGAAAATCCGCCATCAATTTTTCCATTACGGCGACATAATGATTAAACAGTATGGTTAAATCGGGATCGATATGATAAAAATCCACATAACAGAACTTAAAAAAGGCAATATTCGCTGATTCGCCAAAGGCTTTCCCGTCGCTATCGAGACTGCGAATTTTGGCATCAAACGCATCGATTTTTCCGGTTGGATCATAATTGCTGCCGTTTTGCCAGTGAGCGAGCGCGGCTTTATCAAATTTGCCGGGTTCATTCAAAATTGTAATTTGGTAGCGTACGGCGTCTGCACCAGAAAGCGCCTGCAAACCCTCGATAATATTTTATCCGACCGATTGACGACCAAACATAATTTTTTGCTGCCGCACCGGATTCAGTGACGCCTGACTGGTATTGGCGGGGTCCCAGTTGGTATGATTTACCATGATACCTGAAATTCTAAAATGAATCGTTTTCTCTGAAGTCTTGACCCCCTTTGTCTCTCCCCCATTTTCAAAAAGCGAAAATGGGGGAGAGAATCCCGCTTTATCTCCCCCAAATTCCGCTTTTTGGAATTTGGGGGAGGCAGGAGGGGGTACTCCATTGATTCTGAACATCAAAAATTTCCATTTTAGAATTTTAGGTGATATATGATTGTGCCTGAATTCCATTACTGAAAAAATAAAACAGAAAACGAGCGTCAAAAAATGAATGAATTTGTTAATATTTGCCATGTAATCCTCCAGAATTATCGTGTTGATAGTTACTGTACATCCTTGTTTAGTTTAAAAAATGAAAAATTATCCTGAATACGGGGATGAAAAAAAATGAGGCACCTCGGTGTGCAAGAAAGACGAAGGCAATCATCCTCCCGATTAAAATAATATTCAAAATTTTTCTGGGAAATGCAATAAAAACTATGCCGAAATAAGGGAAAATTGGGATAATCAGGATAAATTTTCCGGTGAGTTAAAAATGGGATTAATTGGTTAAAATAGAATCACAGAAGTCTGTAAAATCCTTTAAGGCGGGTTTAATGCTTTTGTGAATGATTTTTAAGTCGACTTTTTCATATCCGTGAACCAACAGATTGCGCATTCCCGCAGCGTTGGCCAAATTTTCTGCTAAATCCATTGGAATCCAATTGAGCTCACCTGCCCGCAGAAATGTCGTACGCATTGTCGTGGGAATACTTTCTCCAACGAGAGCCATTTTATGCATCAGTAAATCAGCAGACGTATTCACCAGTAATTCCAACACTCGTTCAACTATGAAGTGCGTATCAGTCAGGAAGTCTTCATAACTGATATCCTGATATTTTTCAAGGACTTTTAAATACTCAAAAATTTTTTCAATTTTTTCTTTTGTAATTTTGGGTGACATTTTTTAATCTTTCCAGATTCGTTTTTAAAGATAAATCCTGCCATTTTTTTAAAAAAGGAACATCGTCATAGAATTTAATCGCATAAATTTGTTTTTCAAGATAAATATCTTTATTGGCGACAAACAACGGTACGCCTTTTATCATTATTTCATAAAGCAGCAGTGGGGGCATATCTTTATGAAAAATGACCAAATCGATTTCTCCGCCCAAAATATCCTGTAATTCTCCAATTAATACTAATTTTTGTGGTGCCCAATCAAGCGAACTTTCGATGGCAATATCGATATCGCTATGGGCATGAACCGGGCCATTCACCGATGAACCAAATAGAATACAGAAATTGAGTAGATGTTGCTGACACCAGTGCTTAATGGCTGGATTTTGAAATTTTTGATGGATGGTTTTGGGCATGTTTGATTGATTTTTGATTAATTTTTTAAATATCTATGAATTAAGATATGATTTTTTTGGGGGAATGTCAAGGGGAAAGAGGGATTTATTAAATACAACAGAACATAGAAGCAGAAATTGGAAATAAAGTCATAATGGATGGTTGATAAATATTACAGCAACAATTTCAATCTATCCGGAAACACCAAAACCTGTCATTACTAGGCGTTTTTTACTGTTGCCTGCTTTTTAGGCTCGCAATCATCCTTATTAAACGACAGGAGATTGTTGTTTCTGAAAAAACGTTCATCGAAATGACAGGTTTTAATTACTTTTTAATCTTAAAGGAGTACGTTATAGAATTCATCTGGTTTTTTTTATTAAAAAATCATCAAAATTAACGGCGATCTTCTCTGGTCTCGCGACGATCTTCGTGCAATTCCTTTTGATCTTCTTTAGATTCGATGATTCCTAATTTGACTTCCTGCTGGGATAATTCCAGGTAATCCTCTAATAATTTCCGTTGTTTCATCTGAAGTCCCTCCTCGACGGCGGGACGGGCATCGATCTGTTTCTGTATGGCGATTAATTCCTTGGCAACCTGTCGTTTTTTCTGAAGTATTTCCTGGGCCTGTTTCGCATCGCGAACATCATCTTTCATATCGCGACGATCATCCCGTTTATCGCGCCTATCGTCACGTTTTTCATGAGCGACTTTAATATCATCAATTTTACGGTCTGTCATTTGGGCGCGCTTCAGGGCGCGCTTATCTTTCTTTAATTCTTTTCGATCCTGCTTGAGTTCATCGGCTGAGCGTTTGGCTTCAGCACCAGCCTGGGCGGCTTGAATTTTATTTTCTTTCAAATCCTGACGTAACTCGGCGAAAATCTTTTGCTCAATGGCTTTCAAAGCGTCGTCGTTTCCAGCTTTCCGCACCCGATCCCAGCGGATAATGAGATGGGAAAGGCGATCCACATCCCGTCGATCATCGGCGATTGCAGCGGCATCTTTTGAAATTTCAATCTTGTCCTGCTTCCGTTCTTTCATGTTTTGTAAAGTTTGGGGAACGGCAAAAAGGGTACTTAAACTTGCAACTACTAATACGGTAACTAATAAGAGAATGATATTTCGTTTCATGATATACCTCCCAATAATTGAGTTATGAATGAATTCGTGTTTTTCCCTCTATTGTTGCACTTTCAAAGCTGTGCTCGTTATTATGTTTATGCAAGGACAGTACCAAAGTCGATTCAATTTGTTTTAAGCGTCTCTAATATGGTTTTAACCTAAAATAAGCATAAAATTAATCGCTTCAGACGTCAATTTGTTCCTTCAGGTACATGAATTGTGTACCAAAAGGTTCATCTGGGGTTTATATTTTTCTTAGATTGGTATCTGAACGATATTTTTTGTCGACAAAGTGAAGCGTCAATTAAATGTCAGCGGAAAAACAGACTGACAGGTTGAATTCGCTGTATTTGCGTCTGATAAATAAAATCTAGATTTTTCATCTGGATAAAGTTGATTGCCGTTAATAAAATTTTATTGAAATTAAAAATTGATTTTGGTATATTGCTAAATTAAAAAACTCCTGATGAATGAGGTAAAATGAATCTATATAAAGCGATTATTGTTGATGACGAATGGCTGCTTCGTAAAGAACTCATGATGATGTTAACTCAATACCCTGAAATAAAGGTAGTTGGCGAAGCAATGAATATTCCACAAGCACTCGCTTTAATTGATGAATTTAAACCACAAGTAATTTTTCTGGACATACAATTGCAGGGTGCATCGGGATTTGATCTTTTCGAACAGGGCAAGGTGAATGCAAAGGTCGTTTTTGTGACAGCGTATGATCAATATGCCATCAAAGCTTTTGAAGTCAATGCGCTTGATTACCTGCTGAAACCAATTACTCGTTCCCAATTGGATTTGACGATTCAACGGATTCTGGCCGGGGAAAGTGTTTCACCCGAAAAGACGCAGCCCCTCAGTTATGAAGATAGTGCCTACATCCTGGTCAATGGGGCGTTGAAATTTATAAAAGTGGCTTCAATTTATTGTCTGGTGGCTGAAGGAAATTATTCCTATATTTTTTTTAAAGATAATAAAAAAGAGCTTGTTTCAAAAACTTTACAGGAGTGGGAGGACGTGCTGCCCCCACAATATTTTGTTCGTATTCATCGCTCGACAATTGTGAATTTTGAATTGGTTGAGCCGGTGGTTAAGTGCAAAAATTATACATTCTTAGTTTACTTACAGGGATTTGAAAAGCCTTTGATGATGAGCCGGCGATTTGCGGCTAAACTTAAAAAATTATTGCCTTTTTAGCCGGCATCAATTTTATTTGAAATTTGATTCGTAAAAATAAAACTGAATGATTTGAGTGCTTAAATGGAATGTCGAATTGGCTGTGGTGCTTGTTGTATTGCAATTTCAATTTCTTCACCAATACCGGGGATGCCACATGGCAAGCCGGCTGGCGTCCGGTGTATTCATCTGTCTCCTGATCATGTTTGTTTGATACATGATCGACCTGATTATCCCGCTGTCTGTCGAAATCTCAAGCCTGAAAAAGAAATGTGTGGTGATTCATTCGAAGAGGCGATGGCTTATCTGACCAAACTGGAAGAATTGACCCGACCGGATTCTGCCAAATAATACACTTTATTGAATCTATTTTTGTGGCGTTCAAACGAAAATCAAAATAAATAGCGTCAAAATAATTAATGGCAAAATAATTTTGGGCAAAACGATTAGTGTTGAAGTCGGCGGGGAAGCTTTACCAAACCAGTGGTTTCGAATGTGATTTGATTGTTTTGGTTATGATTGATCTCGTATGAAGATTTGGTGGTTCGGGGAGGTTTGGCAAAGCGGCTGATTGGATATTCATTAACTCATTTTCCCGACGATGTATCCGGAGGTGGGAAAAAATTGTTTTGCTCAAAATGGTTTTGCCAATAAATTGTTTTGTTGCCATGAAATTTGAAATGTCAAAATAATTTGGGTCAAAATGATTAAAAACAAAAACATTTTATAATCGTCTTGTCAAAAATTTTCATCTGTGAAATCTGCGGTGTCTTTTTTTTATTGACAATATCAAAAATTAGCATTATATTAAACTGACAAATTTAATTAAAATTTTGTCAGTTTACTAACCAAAATTTGAGATTATTATGTACATTCCTCAATATCATATCCAAAATATCGAAAAATTTCTTATCCCGAATAAGGTGCTGTTGTTGTATGGCGCCCGTCGGGTGGGGAAGACGACTTTAATTCAAAAGTTTATTGAAAATTATTGTTTAAATTTACCAAATGAAAGAGGCAAAATTTTATTCGTTAATGGTGATGATATTTATGTCCGGCAATATCTGGAAAGTCAATCCATTCAAAAGCTTCGTGAATTTGTTGGGAATCATTCGCTATTGGTGATTGATGAAGCGCAATACATCCGGCAAATTGGCTTGAATCTGAAATTGATTGTCGATCATATTCCGAATGTTAAGGTCATTGCAACAGGGTCTTCGTCATTTGAACTGGCCAGAGACATTGGTGAGCCGCTGACTGGTCGTAAATATGTCCTTAAATTATTTCCAATCGCCCAACTCGAGCTTTCACAAATTGAGAAACCGCATGAAACAAAAGCCAATCTGGAATCCCGACTCATCTTTGGGGCATATCCGGAAATTGTCACGCTGATGGATAATCGGATGCGGGAGGAATATTTGCGGGAAATGCTCAGTTCCTATCTGTTTAAAGACATTCTTGAACTGGAAGGCGTTCGCCATGCGGATAAGCTGGTGCGATTGCTTCAATTAGTCGCTTTCCAGATCGGGAAGGAAATTTCGCTCAACGAATTGGGAACGCAGTTGGGGATGAGTAAAAACACCGTGGAACGTTATCTGGATTTACTGGAAAAAGTATTTATTATTTTTAAACGCGCTGGTTTTAGTCGAAATTTACGAAAAGAGATTAGCAAAAATCATCGATTTTACTTTTGTGATAATGGAATTCGGAATGCACTCATCCGCAATTTTAATCCACTCGCCTTGCGAAATGATGTTGGTGAATTGTGGGAGAATTATATTGTCATCGAGCGTATGAAAAAGCAGGAATATTTGCGCCATATCAGTGATTCATATTTCTGGCGTACTTATAACAAACAGGAAATAGATTTAGTCGAGGAAAGAAGCGGAAAATTGTCTGGCTATGAAATAAAATATCAACCGGTTCAAACAAAGCCGCCATCGCAATGGTTCGGGCAATACCCGGAGGCCTCGTTTGAGGTCATTCATTCAGAGAATTATCTGGATTTTATTTGTTAGCATCGGGCATTTTGATGTTATTCCATCATCCAAACGATGTATCAATGAGCTATTTGGAGGTATGAAAAATCATTTTGCCCCAAATGGTTTTGCCAATAAATTGTTAGATTCTCAATGAAATTTGAAATGTCAAAATAATTCGAGTCAAAATAATTAATGGCAAAACGATTAGTGTTGAAGTCGGCGGGGAAGCTTTACCAAACCAGTGGTTTCGAATGTGATTTGATTGTTTTGGTTATGATTGATCTCGTATGAAGATTTGGTGGTTCGGGGAGGTTTGGCAAAGCGGATCGAATGCTTTGCCAAACCTTTTACCCGGCTCGTACCTGAACCACAAAAGGTTATTGGTACCCGGAATTAAACAAACCAACAAAAGGTGTAAGGTTTGGTAAAGCTTATGTACTATTGGTTAAAATCAACTAATCACAATCAGTGAAAATCAGTTCAATCCGTGTCATCCGCGTTCCAAATAAAAGATTCAGGCGGATTAACGATAAATTGTCTATCATAAAAATGGAAAAAACATGTTCGAATATCAAAAATCGCATCGCTTTTTTGCCCAGATTGCTTCGGGAATGGAAGAAACCGGCGCGGCCGAGCTGGCTGAACTCGGAGCGCAACAGATTGAACCAGATTTTTGTGGTATCTATTTCGAGGCGGATCACCATACATTGTACAAAATCAACTACCAATCCCGGCTGATCACCCGGATTCTGGCGCCATTAATCAAATTTCATTGCTATCATACCGACGAGCTTTATAAAAAGGCGCATTCGGTGCCCTGGGACTCGCTTTTTTCGGTTAAACACACCTTCGCGGTTCAGGCCGTGGTGTCGAATAGCCAGATCACCCATTCGCAATACGCTGCCTTGCGGGTGAAAGATGGCATTGTGGATTATTTTCGTGAACATGCGGGTTCCCGCCCCAGTGTGGAACGCCAGACGCCGGATGTCTGGATTCATCTGCACCTGGAAAACAATTACGCCACCATCAGTCTGGATACTTCCGGTGGTTCGCTACATCGGCGTGGCTATCGGCTGGAGTCGGTGGAAGCACCCATGCCGGAAACCCTGGCCGCGGCGATAATTCGTTTTACCGAATGGGATGGGAGTCAGCCACTCTATGATCCGATGTGTGGTTCCGGCACATTATTGAGTGAAGCGATGATGAAACATTGCTATATTCCGGCAGGATTTTTAAGGAAAAAGTTCGGTTTTGAATTTTTACCGGATTTTGATGCAAAAATCTGGCAGGAGGTTAAAACCGCGGCGGATCAGCAAATTATTTCATTGCCGGCGGGGCTTGTTGCCGGGAGTGATATTGATTCAGACGCCATTCAGGCCAGTCGAAAGAATCTTTCGCAAATCCCGGGTGGCCGAAATGTGAAATTACAGGTATTGGATTTTCAAGATATTCCGAATCTGGAAAATCAGGTGATTGTGTGTAATCCACCGTATGGCATCCGTCTGAAGCAGAAAGATAGCATCATCGATTTTTACCGGAAAATTGGTGATTTTCTAAAGCAACGTTGTCGTGGTTCATTGGCCTATATCTATTTTGGGGATCGGCAATTGATACCGGCGATTGGTTTGCGGCCGGCATGGAAGAAATCATTGAAAAATGGCCCGCTGGATGGGAGATTGGTAAAGTTTGAGATATTTTAGGTTGAATGAAAAGGCAGAATGATTTGGGGCAGCATAATGAGAGCCGGATCAAGAATACCAAAACCTGTCTTTGCGAGGTGCTTTTTGCCGAAGCCTGTTTTTTTAGGCTCGTAATTACACCTCATAAAACAACGGGAGATTGCTTCGTCGTAAAATCTGTCCTGAGCTTTTGTCGAAGGGAACGCTCCTCGCAATGACAGCCTTTGGTTACTTTTTAACGCTTGAGTATCATTATTTTTTCGCCTTCTGCTGTGCCTGTTGATAAGCCTCAAATGCCAGCACTGAAGCACCCAGAATGACAGAATCATCCCCTAATGCAGCGGGAACAATGCGTACATTCTGAATGGCGATAGGGAAAACGTTTTTCTGGGCGACTTCGATAACCATGTCGATATATTCCTGGCCAAATGATTCGATAATGCCACCTCCCAGCACAACAACTTCCGGATTAAATATGTTTAAAAATGAACCAACGCCATAGCCCAAATAACGGGCCGAACGTTTAACGGCTTTTCGAACGATTTTATCACCTTTGGAATATGCTTTCGCCAGTGAATTACTCTTGACAGGACCCTTTTCCTTTTCCAATTCTTTCTGTATCATGGTGGGTTTGCCAGCTTTAATCGCTTTTCGAATCATTTTTTCGATACCGGATTTGCTGGCAATCGCTTCCAGATGGCCACGCACACCACAACCACAACGCGGGCCTTTGGGATTTACCATAATATGTCCCAATTCACCGGCATTTTGATTAAAGCCATGCAATACCTTGCCATCGATGATAACACCACCGCCGAGGCCGGTTCCCACAAACAGGCCGATGATATCTTTGGCCCCTTTACCGGCACCAAAGACCAGTTCACCTAAAGTCCCGGTGTTGACATCGTTATCCACTTTAACGGGTTTGTTAAATTTAGCTTCGATTGAGTCTTTTAATGGGGCATCTTTCCAGTTGAGATTTGGCGTATAAAGAATAATACCTTTCTCAATATCCAGTGGCCCCGGCGAACCCAGACCAATGGCTAATATTTTTTCTTCAGGGATGTTCGATGTTTGAATTGCTTCAGTAATACAATCAACGATTTGTCCCAGACTAACCTCAAAGCCTTCGGCGGCCAAGGTCTTGCGTTTGGCACGACTCAGAATATTTCCCGCTTCATCAACTACACCAGCAAAAATTTTACTTCCCCCGATATCAACTCCAACAACATAGCCTGCTTGTTTCGACATGATTTGTCCTTTCTGTTATTTTCCCGGGTAGGCTTTCCCTTCGAGCGCTGCTAAAAACTTTTCCGTTTCTAATGCCGCAATGGTGCCGGCACCGACACAGGTGGAAACCTGCCGATATATTTTATCCTCAATATCGCCGGCTGCGAAAACGCCCGGGATATTGGTTTGTTTCTTTTCGTTTACCAGAATATAACCTTCCTCATCCAGATTCAGTTGGCCGTTGAAGAGTTCTGAATTTGGATTATAACCAATAAAAACGAAGACACCATCGATGGGAAAATTTGAAATTTCATTGGTTTTGACATTTTTCAATTTTAAATTTTGTACCATCTGGTCGCCCTGAATTTCTTCGACAACAGTATCCCAGATAAACTCGATCTTTTCATTTCGCTGTGCCCGTTCCTGAAGAATGGCCGAACCTCTTAGCCGATCGCGGCGATGAATGATGGAGACCTTAGAGGCAAATCGGGTCAAAAAAATGCCCTCATCCAGGGCGCTATTCCCACCGCCAATGACGGCCACGTGTTTGCCCCGGAAAAAGAAACCATCGCAGGTGGCGCAATAGGAGACGCCTTTGCCCGTAAATTCTTTCTCGCCAGGGATATTCAATTTGCGTGGTGAAGCGCCGGTGGCGATAATGATTGATTTTGTCTGATAGACAGCGCTCTCTGTTTTCACCGTAAACGGATGGTTCTTTAAATCGACTTCTGTAACTATCTCATTGATGATTTCACTGCCGAATTTTTTCGCCTGTTCATCCAGTTTCTGGAAAATCTCAAATCCACCGATACCTTCCGGGAAGCCGGGATAATTTTCCAGATCATTGGTTAATGTGATTTGTCCACCCGGGGTGGCTCCAGAAAAAAGTTTCGGCTGTAAAAGAGCGCGTGAAGTGTAAATTGCTGCCGTATAGCCACTTGGGCCACCGCCAATGATGATTGTGTTTTCCATTGTTACTCCTTCTTAAACACCGTTTTTTAATCATGAAGACCTTCGAGGTTTGTTATGTCAAATTTACTAATAATTTACAATGATAAGTAACAGAAACGAAACCTCGATGGTCTCTTCATTTTTAATTTTTGATTCAAATGACTGAATTATTTCTTTGATTTCGATGTATTGAAACCCTGAAAGATTCAGTTTTTACAGCAGGTTATTTTCGAAAGATGGCTTTTGATCGAAAATCGGCCCACACGTTTTCGAACCAATAATCCTCCGCTGGAATCGGCCGTCGGGCTTCCCAATGTGATTCAAATATTGATTTTTCGTTTAATTGGGTCACCAGTACTTTTTCCCGCAGCGCTGGATTTTCTGGTTTATAATGCCAGGTTTCACCCAGTTCATCCAGGACCGGGGTGCCATTTGGGTCCATGACGAGATAAGAGCCACGACTTCCGCCATTATTTTCCAGATAGGTTTGAATGGCCTGAAGATAGGCAGCATGCGCCAGAACCAGTTGTCGATTCTGGAAGGCGATTGGAATATTCGCGCGTTGTGCCAATTGAATTTCATCCCGCTTTTGAATTTGCTGATAGGCTTCGGATAACGCTTTTTTGACTGATGCCAGTTCACGAATATGAGCGCCATTGCGGGACATGCGTTCCTGAAATTCATGACGATATTTTAAAAGATCATCGGTCAGAGAGCTTGACTTCTCTGAAAGCCATTTTTCGATTTTTTTCAGAATTTTTTCTGTTTGAGGAAGCGCGACTGATTTAAAAGTATCGAAAGTGACTTCAGATTGTGTATAAACATGTGCGATTCGCTGGGCAGCGCGAATTGCCCCTACCTGACCGGAATTGAGCGCTGAACCGCCGGGTCGATAGACACCATGCGAGCCATTTACTTCGCCAACTGGAAATAGATGCCGAATATTGGATTCCCACCAGATATCGCCTCGCAGGCCGCCATTATTATGCTGGGCACATACAGCCACTTCGAGTGGTTCTTTCCAGATGTCGATGCCGTGATCCCGATAGAGCTCAATCGCCAGTGGATTCATTTTATCCAGACGTTCGATGGGCGTGCCGAAAAGTGCTTTTGAACTTTTTAAATAATTATATGCCTCGGGGAGTAGTGCTTCAAATTCGAATCGCCCCAGTCGCTTATCTCCCTGCGGATTTTCCCGGAAATCCATATAAACTTTTCGACCGTTGACCACAGTTTCAATATAAACCAGTACATCAACTAAAGAGGAACCGTAATTGGCAATTTTGCGTGGATCAAACGGCCATTGATAGCCTTTGAGGAAAATATCGGTCGCCAATTGTCCCATTGAGGGAAAATAGGGGTTCAAAAATTCCTGTTCATCGCTCCCATCCGGTTTGGTACTAATGTAGCGCGGGATCACCTGCTGATAAGTGCCGGAAACATTCCAGCGAAATTTGATGGATGCCAACCCATATTGTGACTCGGTTAAATTGCTGGCTTTGGCACCAATTTCCAGCGCCAGTCCAATGCTTCCCAGATGAACTTCGGGATAGACCGAGGTCTTATAAAGACCGCCAGGCCCACCAACACCAAAAACCACATTTTCAGCCTGAAATAACACCAGTCCAAAGTTGGATTCATTTAATTTATTTTTATCTAATGCAATAACGCCGACAATTCGTTCCCCATATTTGAGCAAGGCAATGACATCGTGCTCATCGAAAATTGGGATATGGCGCCGTTTTACTTCACGATACAAGCATTGAAACATTTGTTGTGATGTATAAGGGCCGGCCGAAGTGGCGCGTTGCCGGGGATCATGGTCAGTTTTATATCCCACAAACCCACCAAGATAATTATAGGGGAACTGAACGCCAATTTGCGCCAGATAGAAAAATCCTGCAGGTGATAATATGGATTCGATGAGAGCGAGATCACCATGCATGGCGCCGCCCTGAAAAAGAGAGTTTGCCATCTCGTAAGGTGAATCGGGTTCTTTTCCAAAAACAGATAATTTATAATATGTCTGTTTATCCGAGCCGGTATTATTTGAAGTCCCACCGCCAATTTTTTCGGTAACAATGGCAATATCCGTCTGTCCGAGTGCTGCAAGTTGTTCCGCACAGCGTAATGAGGCCGCGCCACTGCCGACAATGAGGGTATTGATGATATGAACCGGGATTTCTTGCCCTTGTATTTCTACCTGTTGATGTTCCATTATTGCCTCCGGATGATGTTGATGGTTTTGATGATAATGAAACGTGATAGGTGATACGTAATGCGTAATACGGAATGCGTGAAAGAAAATGCATTTCACGTCTGGCGTATCACGCATGACGCTTTCAAAAATAATTGTTTTGATTGATTACTGAATGAATCAAAATTCCACTACAATCGCCGTAAATGAAATCCCCCATCCACATGAATCACTTCGCCGGTGGAATAGGGGAGATAATCCAGCGCCAGCGCAACCACTGCTTTGGCAATATCTTCCGGATAGCCCCAGCGTTGGATTGGCGTGACGCCTTCGGCAAACATTTTATCATACTTTTCTTTGACGACTTTTGTCATTTCAGTTAAAATAATGCCTGGCTGAATCTCATGAACCGGAATGCCGAATTCGGCCAATCGATCCGCGTATAGACGGGTCATCATGCTGATACCGGCTTTGGAAAGGCAATATTCACCACGTGCAGGTGAGGACGTAAAAGCTGAAATCGAGGAGATATTAATTATTTTAGGCGTTCGATCCGGATCATTCTGCTTTTGCTCAACCATCCAGTTAGCGACCAGTTGCGTCAGAAAATAAGGCCCTTTGAGATTGATGGTCATCACCCGATCATAGCTTTCTTCGGTTGCCTCTAAAATATCCATTCGCTGTTTTGGGGCGACACCGGCATTATTGACCAGTAAATCCAGCCGTCCAAAGCGTTCTTTGATTTTTGTGATGAGGTGCTTTCGTTGTTCGGCATTGGAAATGTCGGCCTGAATGTAAAGCACCAGCGCGTCATTTGCAGCTAATTTATCCAGTGCTTCCTGTACCTGTTCCTGCGGATGAACATCATCAATAACCAGATGAAAGTTGTTTTTTGACAGGGCCTCAGCAATACCATAGCCAATACCACGAGCTGCCCCGGTAATCAGCGCGACCTGATTTTTTTGCATAGTTTGCTCCATTGATTAAAATAGTTATTATCTCTTTTATCCACAAGAAAAGAAGATAATCAATAAATTCCAATTTTTCAACTTTTTTTATTAAAAAAGTGAGGGGAGTTATCTGATGTTGCATCTTGATAATAGCACATTACGCTGGCAAAAACATAAGAAATTTAGTTTCGTCGAACCAGATTTAAATAAAAATCCCATTGGTGATTACATTCTCCAATGGGATCTATATTGATAACTAAAAAGTCAGTTTCTCATAGCTAAAAACAAAATTTTCGTTGAAATTTTCAGAACGATGAAGTTGCCCTATTTAGAGTCTGTCCGAAAACATCAAGACCTGTCATTGCGAGGCGTTTTTTGCCGCAGCAATCCCCTTGGATAATAACTGAGATTGCTTCGTCGTAAAAAACGCTCCTCGCAATGACAGTACCGGGTGCGTTTGCGGACAGACACTATTTATAACTGACACGTTCCAGATACTTGCCGGTACGCGTATCAATTCTGACAATATCCCCTTCTTTAATGAAAAGCGGAACCTGGACTTTGGCGCCGGTCTCGACTGTTGCATATTTTAAGATATTGGTAGCAGAATCCCCTTTGACACCTGGTTCAGATTCGGTGACTTTCAACTCAATAAAATTTGGAATTTCGGCAGTAAGGGCGTTATTATCATGGAAGAGAACCTTGACCGTATTTCCTTCTTTCAAAAATTGTTTTTGAGTTCCTAAAATATCATTGGGAATAAAAGTCTGATCATAAGTTTCCATATCCATAAAATAGAGGTTATTATCAGCTTCATACAAATATTGCATCTCTTTTTCTTCCAAACGAACTTCTTCTATTTTATCGGTCATTCGGAAAGTGATATCAATGACTCTTCCGGTTTTTACATTTTTTAATTTGGTACGGACCATCGCCCGCCAGTTTCCCGGCGTCACGTGTTGATATTCGGTAATGATCCAGATATCATTGTTATGCAGAATGGCCATACCCGTACGAAAATCTGAAATTGAAGGCATATTTCTTCCTTATTAATCGTCCTAAATTTTTTATTAAAATTCACATTGCTTTAAAACTTAAAGATAAAAAAAAATATGGAAAGAAGCAAGAAAAATATCTATCAATCAGATAGGCCCGGCGTTTAAAATCAGTAACAGCATGGTGATAATGTAACCCCTGATCCTGGGTGAAATTCTTTTTTGGCCATAAATGGTGATTTTTGAAGTTTTAAGGAGTTGTCGGTAACCGTTCACCGGGAGGTGAGCCGCCGTCATTCCCGTCTGTTTTTGGCGGGAATCCAGCTTCAAAGAAACGATGGATGCCCGATATAAGCATTCGGGCATGACGCGTCGCTCATTTTTTTTGAAATAGCAGTCATTTTTTTGAATGAGCCGAACACTTTTGGTTTCCGCCCTGATTTTTTGAGTGGATACCAAGAAATTAGATAACAGGGCCGCAATTTTTGGCTTATGACGATGTTGAAAAATTCACCTACCGGGAATGTCGAATGCAATGGCTTTATGAGGTATTTATAATTATTTTAAAAATATACTTGACCTTCTTATTAAAAATATTATATTTAATTGATTTAAAATTTTGCTACCGTACACTTTTTTCATACGTCAAATTTGACCCCTCACCCTGACCCTCTCCCCAGGGGGAGAGGAAATAGCTACGCCCTTTGGTAGAGGGTTGGGGTAAGGGTCAGAAGCGTGGTTTAATGATAATTTATATAAAAGTGTACGGGAGTGAATTTAAAATTTACCTGAATTCAAGAATCTCAAAAAATTAATATTATCCTGTCCTTTTTTCAAGATTGGAACGTTATGAAAAAATCACACTTATATTTCCTGGTGGCGGTTGCCGGTGCAGTTATGATGGCCATCGAAATACTGGGGCTGCAAATATTACGGCCATTTTACGGCATGAGTTTGTATTTGTGGGCAATATTTATAACGGTAACACTTGTGGCTATCAGTACCGGTTACATACTTGGTGGCCGTCTGGCAGATCAGGGTGTTAACACCTGGCGATTAAATTTATTATTTGTGATTGCCGGTAGCTGGCTCATTTTCATCTCTTTTATAAAATTGCCAGTGCTGCTTCTGGCAGATTTCCTCGGTTTGCGTTTGGGGATTTTATGCGCAGCGATTATACTTTTCTTCGCTCCATTGACGCTACTGGGAATGATCCTTCCTTTTGCAATTAAAATTAAGACAGATAATCCCGGCGAAATCGGACGAACGGCTGGTAATATTTATGCCACTGCAACGCTTGCCGGCGTTTTTTCGGCATTATTAACCGGCTTTTTATTGATTCCCCACTTTGGCGTAACACGTCTGATTATCTTCGTGGGAATGGTGACGATTCTTGTTGCGGTTTGGAGCTTCTGGAAGGATCGTAAAAATAGTAAAAAAATGGTAACGATTAGCCTGGTTTTATTTCATCTGGGTCTCGTATTAAGCTGGCGAGCGCCCATAACAAAGATTGATACGGCGGATGGCCAGTTATTTGTTGAACAAAGTTCTTATGATGAGATTAGCGTGGTGGAGAAAGATGAAGTCCGCTATCTTTTAATCGATGGTGCTGTCCGTACCGCGGTTCGGGATAGCACACTGGACCCGGTAGCGGCCGATAACGTGGTTATTGATCTCTGCAAAGAACTATTTTTTCGGCCGGGGAAGATGCTGTTAATTGGTCTGGGGGGCGGTTCAATTGTGGGGGATTTCGTCAGGGATAGTTGGAAAGTTGACGCGGTTGAAGCTGATCCAGTTGTAATTGATGTTGCGGCAAAATTTTTTAAGCTGGATACCACCCGCTGCCGGATTTATGAAAACGAAGGCAGAAGATTTTTGCAGCACAATCCCAATCGGTATGATTTTATTGTTTTGGATGCCTCCGGAATAAATTTAATACCGTTTCATCTCCTTTCAACGGAAGCATTTCAACTGATGTCATCCGGGCTTAATCCGGAGGGTATTCTGGCCGTTAATGTGGAAGCGGTTGGCTGGGATGCGGCGTTAATTCAATCGGTTGCAAAGACATTACGTCAGCATTTTCAAACCGTTATCGCCCTGCCGACGGCTGAACCGCCGAATGTTCTTGGACATGTTGTTTTACTGGCTGCCAATCGAACGCTGGCGATCGATGATGAAGTCCTGGGGCATCCTTCTGATTATGTCAATCTGGACCCTTATCTTCACTGGGTGGTGATACAACGGAATCATGGCTGGGCGAATCGTTATGAGCCGGATTCTGTGAAAGCTGAACTGCTTACAGATGATTTTAATCCAAAAGACCTGTGGGCTGAGACTATCAATCTGGCGATCCGTGAGAAGATGAAAGAGACGTTTGGTTTGCAGATTACCAACAATTAAGCCAGTAATTATTGCATCGGTTTTATTTCACCGGTCACATGAATAAGAACAGGGTAGCCTTCCAATTCCCTGGGAAGTTTCTTTTTTATTTCTTCGGTCTCTTTAACAACCATGACTTTCAGGCAGGGCTTATTGTCTTCGGTCTCGCCCACATAAATCCCAACCACACCGGGGATGGCCATAACGTCCCGTGCATTCGCCTTCAAAACTAAATTAATATCACGCATTTCTTGAATCTCTTTACTTTGGTTCTCCTCAGTATTTTCTGATTTACAAAAAAAAGTGCCAGAAAGGCACAGTACAATTAAAAATAGCGAAAAGATCGTTTGTTTATTTTTAAAAATACCAGCCATTTTCTCATTTCCTATAATGACCTGAAAATGTTAAATTAGCGACTGAATTTTGGTATCCGTTCACAGGGAGGATCGAGCCTGTCCTTCCCGCATGTTTACCCGACAAAAACATTCGAGTACAAGTTTGGCGGGAATCCATACTTTTTTAGACAAATGGATGTCCGATAAAAGCATTCGGGCATAACAGAAGCTTTTATTTTATCACACCAGTGAACGGTTACGAATTTTGTTTGTAAGTTTCTAATTATATAATACAAATTTCATTTCAAAAATCAACCTTTTTTTTCGTTTCGGTGCTTACAGGTATACTGCCCTATAAACTATTCAAATTTATTTTAGGACATATTAGAACAAAATGTTCAAAAAAAAAACACCTGCCATCGAATTGGTGACAGGTGTTTTAAAATTTTATCACAAATAAAGATTTATTAAACTTATTGACCAACCATTGTTGCCCCAAGGTAGCTTAAAACCTGACCAATTGGATTCGCAATTGCAGTCGTAGAGCTACCAGCAAATAATAAACCGATAGACTTTGGCTTAGTCGTGACATCCTGAACCAGCAATGAACCGGAATCGCCACCAGCCAGGAATTTGCTCCTTGCATTCCTGATGACGATTTGCCCGGTAAATGTTTTGGTAAATGCAGCACCACCGGCGCATTCGTTGTCATAAGCCACACTGATGGTTGCATTTAAGCCACTGACAGTACTGCGTGTCAATCCGGTGGTTCGGCCACTTTTCTTTACTTTTTGTCTGATGGAAGCGGCAACTGTTGTCGCGGATATCGTTCCAATATCAAGAATAGCGCCATCGGTACGAACCATGCCAGAAATAACCTGTGCAATCGCCGCATCGACATTTGAACCCGGCAGGCTCTTGATGCCGGAAAGGGTTGCGACATTCTGCGCATTCGCTGCATTACATGCCACATCGATCAAACCCGGTTGAATAACGGGATCACCAGCAGTCGCCACGCGACTATTACCGCCAGCGACGATATCGGCTTCCAAAACGTGGTAATTGCTCAATACATATTGAACGCCACCTTTTGAAACCAGTGAACCGAGCGTTCCCCCACAGCAATAGCCATTTGCCAGGTCATAGCGCCAGCCACCTGAAGTTCCCAGTTGAATGGGAGGGGTTTGTTTCGCTTTATGATCGGCCAGGGCTTTGATAACGCCAGTTACTTCAACGATCACGGGAATGCCTTCAATCGTTGCTGGGATGGGTTTGCTCTTTTTTAAAGCAGCCGTATTGGGATCTTCTTTCAAGAAGACCAGAATCGCCGGACGGCCATCTTCAGTGGCGCCGGTAGCCGTTCCAACAACATTGTCATCCGACATTAAATCGGGGGTATGACGATCCTGAACGGCCATAACCGCCATTACCTGTGGATTATCCTTGCTCAGAATCGTTGTCTCTCCCGTCTGTGGCTCAACAGGTGATTTAACTGCCTTTTCACAGCCCGTCAAGAAAGCCAGTAATACAACAACCAGTGTCAGGACTAAGAGTTGAAGTTTTAGTCTCTTCATGTTCTTCTCCAAATTAATTTGTGAATGGGAATAGGAATAGGAATTAAAAAAAGAAAATTATAGCGTTTTCCATTATTTTCCTAAAAGTAGCTTATCTATAGCATTTTGCCATAATTGAGCGTATACTGAAAGACCAGGACAACAATTGACAAAAAACAAAGCCTAAAAATTTAATCCCCCGAGAGGTAGAAGTTAACCTAATTATACTGTTTTTTTTAAAAATAGTCAAGGGAAATATTTATGTTTATACTTAATTTTTAATAAAAATAAATTATGTTGATTATTGCCGATTAATTAGCTTAACTTTTAATCATTGAAAAACAGTCAGTGTCGTTTTAATGTTTTGTAAATTTTAGAATTAGCGGTAAGTGATAAAAATTGGTCATTCAATTATCAAATCCGCTCCAAAGAGCTCGATTTTGTCCTGATGAGCTGAGCGAAGCTGATTGAAATAATTAAACTTTATAATGACTGAGGAGATTCTTCGCTTTACTAGAAATGACAGGTCGTTGTTTTTTCACAAGATATGAATAGTATTACAACGTTAAGTTAATAAAGTTAAAAAAATAAATTTATTTAAAAATCTAAAATGAATTGTTTTATCTCAGCGGAAGTCGGTTTCAGTGAAAAATTGACCCCCGCTGTCTCTCCCAGTTTTTAAAAAGCGAAAATGGGGGAGAGAACCGGATTCTCTCCCTCAAATTCCGTTTTTTGGAATTTGGGGGAGGCAGGAGGGGGTCCTTCCATATCCATCAGGTTAAGGTGATAACAATTTGAATTTCAATAAGTTATAATTGAATTGCCACGAGCTTTAGCTCGTGGTTTTATGAACGCCTCCCGATAATCACCGGGCTTTTAAGCCCGAGTCTTTAAACTCCTGTGGGTTAAAACCCACTTTAATATTGAGGGAGCATGATGATCCACGAGCTAAAGCTCGTGGCTATTCATTTGTTTATTAATGAGTTAAAGCCTTAACCTGACGGCTATGGGGGGCCTTCATTGATTGTGAACATCATTCATTTCAACTTTAGAATTACAGATTTTATGCGTTTTCAAACTTAACGTTGTAATAATAGTTGATTTGAAATTAGTTTGAAAAAATAAGCAGCTATCATGGAAAAGGACAATAGAATCGTTTAAGAATATCCGGCAGCAGCAATTGAATCAATTGTTTGCGGGCTAATTGAATGTTTTCGGATATACCTGGGCGGGGGATTTCGAATCGATCAATCCCTTTTGTAACAGGATTTTGAAGAGTTGTGAAAGCCAATGAATAACCTGTTTCCTGACAGATTCTCTTCGCCGTGAGTGAAAAATCAGTTTCTTTTCCATTGGGATAACAAAATGTCAATAGTGAATTTTGATAATTTTGAAGAAGCCAATCCAGTGAAAGCGCCATTTCATCCTGAATTTCATCTGCAGTTATTTCTTGATTTAAAATAAGATGGGTATGACAATGCGAACCAAGATGAACATGTGAATCTTTTCCCAATATTTGCAATTCTTCCGGTGATATTACTTCGTCGGCCTGATACAAATTATTAAAATAGTTCCATTCTGTTTCATCCAGCAAAGCATCCACCTCCTGGATAAATTTTATTCCATTGGCTTTACTTAATTTTTTAAAAGTACGGCTGACTTTTTCATAGAAAGCTATTCTTTCTTCCCGGCTGGCAGTCGGCGCCAGGAAAAGGTCATAATCAGGCAGGGTGATTATCTTTTTTGTGTTGATGATGGCACATCGGATTCGATATGTATAAAATCTTTCACTGGTTTGTATATGATGGGTAGAAATAAAGATGGAAAATGGAATATTTTGTCGTTTTAAATAAGGATAAATCGTCGTGAAATTATTTTTATAACCATCATCGAATGTCAGATGCAGCCAGGGACGATGATGGTTATTTCTGGATGAAATAATTTTTTGTACGGTCTCCATTGAAACGAATTCGAAACCTAACTTTGAATAATAACTTATTAAATTTTTGAAATGATCGAAAGGGAGATGTAAGCTTTCGATGAAAGGATCCTGGATTTTTTCCGTCACGCCATGTCCGAAAAAGACAATTCCGGGCTTTTTAGTCTTAATCAAAATCTTAAGTAGCCAATCGATGAAAAACATTAATGCGGTTCCTATTTTATATTAAAGTCCCAAATCACCCTGTGCCAGGACAAAATAGGAGTTTTCCGCCGTTATTGCCTCATCGATATCGGACTTACATTTGAAAAAATTTTTCTTTTCATTCGAACGAGATTTAAAAAGACCGTATTTGTCAAACAACTGTCCAATTGTTTGATTAAAATAGGGAAATCGGATTGAATCTAATGAATTTTCTTTAGCATATTTTCGGGCATAACTGACCAGTGCCGGAATGATATATTCTTCATCCGGGTCATACCAGAGGTCAAAACATTTTAAAGCGTTTAATTCTTTATCCAGAACAAAAATCGCATAGCCTAAAAGCTGGTCATTATTGAAATAACCAAAAACTATTTTACTGAATAATTGATTATGAAAGCAATACCAATTAATGATGGCGGCGGTTCGAATGTTTGTATTGGCATATAAATAGCGAGTACGTTCCCAGAGCGCATCAAATTGATTTTCAGCCCGTTCAATT
The DNA here is from genome assembly GCA_020722815.1 of Caldithrix sp. Classification (GTDB taxonomy): domain Bacteria; phylum Zhuqueibacterota; class Zhuqueibacteria; order Thermofontimicrobiales; family Sulfurfontimicrobiaceae; genus DYKB01. The sequence continues at coordinate 35,229 of DYKB01000006.1, forward strand.
AGCCGAACATTTTTCAAATGATGAGTTCGAAATCGATTCACCCGAAACAATTGGTAAAGCGAAAGAATAAAACCACCTGGCCGACTAAGCCACCGGGCCAAGATATTCTGTAACGAATCCGCTTTTGAACTTTTTTGAAAAATTTTCTCAATCACTTTTTGAAAATTCAGCAAAAAAACCCATTCTGTATCAATGGCCGAGGGCAATTTTTTAAATTTTAATAGATGCATAATCTCTTTAACCGTTTTATTCGGCGTTGTGTTAAATAACAACGTTTCTTTCGCGAGATTCATCTGCTGATAGAGTAAAGATAGACTTTTATCACGATATTCTGGCAGAACGCGCCAGGTTGTTGAGCTATAAACCGTAACCTGATCGTTAAATAACTGTAAAAATGAAGGGACATTTCCTAAAAAGCCAACTATTTGATCCGAATCTATAATAATCCAGCCCCGGATGGTGGATTCAGAAAATGCTGGATTGTGATCCCACCAAAGTTGAAATCGGGATTGCCAGAATTCTTGTGTCCGTTTTTCATTTTGAAAATTTGCCAGAAATAGCGATAATTTTTCATAATCGGTTTTATCTACTGTCCTGATCTGGGTCATACATTATCCCTATGCAGTTTTCCGTTGGATCATGTCCACAATTTTATCAATATTCACCATTTCTGCAATCTCATCTGGCTCAAAGGATACTTTAAATTTTTCTTCCAGTGCAACAATCAGATTTAAGTGATTTAGCGAATCCCAATTCACAATTTTGTTCATTTCAATATTTTCTGGAATGCTGTTTTCATTTATCTTAAAGATAACAGCCATGGTTTTTTTAATTTCCTGTCTCATTTTCGTTAATCCGTATTTTATAATAGTCCCTTACAACAAATTTTTTGGTTAATTGAAGTTGATAAGTTTTTTGTGTTGCACTTTTTTCCAGCAGTTCGAATCCCATTCCTTCGTAGTAATTCTCCACCTGTTTATTTTTTGCAGTGGGGAGATAAGCAGCCTTAATAATTTCAATGCCTGAATCAAATAAATAATTGAAAATCCAGCTTAGAAAAGCATTTTCAATACCCCGTCCTAAAATCCGACAACTCAATAAAAAAGAATCGATCTGCGCTTCTTTTTTTGCTGCATCTAAAATGACAATACAGGCCGCTGTCAGACCATTATCGCCAAATTTATCTTTGACATTGAGTCCCCAAATCAGATTTTTATCAGCCAGAAATTGGTGAATAGCGGTTTCTGTATAGCGTTTGGTGGTTAAATTAAATTGATTGGTTTTTTGAGTCATCTGGGCAATTCGTGGAATGTTGAAAGGCGTGGCCGGCTGAATAGTGAGTTCCATTTCCAGACTGGTAAAATAGTCTTCCAGTGACGAAAAAGCCTTCTGAAATTGTGTCCGTTGGGCATTTGCCAGGTATTGTTCGGTTTTGGTTTTATCTTCATTCGTCAAGGTATGAACTTGAAAATATTTATCATAAATCTGTTTAAAAAAAGTGTATAAATTATAGGGCTGTTCTGGAAATTCCGGCACGGTAACTTCCGGAAGGGTGGTTCGAATGAGATTTCGTTCCACCGGATTGTCATCGAAGAAGACCATACTATCGAGGCCAATATTCAATTCCTTTGCCAATTCGAGAATATTGGTGGCCTTATCCTGCCAATTGATGCGATAGGCGGCGAAATTGGTGCTTTTCAATATCATAGAGGGATTTTTTTCCCAGGCTTCGAGGACATCATTTTCGTTATTTTTGCTGCAAATAGCCAAAATGATGCCATTTTTTGAAGCTTCTAAAATATTGAGCTGAAAGTCATAATAGGCTTTGCCCGGATATGAATTCCCCAGCTTAATGCCTTCAAGACCGTCTTCGCCCAGAATACCACCCCAGAGAGTATTGTCGAGATCGAGAATCAGGCATTTTTTTCGTTTTGATTGAATCGCATCTATTTTGGCCGCCAACCAGTCCTGAAAGTCATCGGCCAGTTTGGGATTTATAACCATCTGGGAGAGGTAATAAAATTTCCAATCAATCCATGTGGACGGATGATATCGGTTGATAAAGTCATAAAAATCAATCACTTTTATATTGGGATATTCCTGGGCGAGTATGTATAATTTGTGATTATATTCATGAATTGCCCGTCTAACTGAAAAATCAGAGTTTTGCCAGTTGATTTGAAACAGATTTTCCAAAGTGAAAATCAGAAATTGCTTTTGTACCGGAATTTGGGGGAGAATTAATTCAAGGCGTAGATAATAATCCTGAATTTCGTTAATACATTGCTCCTGATTCGGTTTGATGGGTGGCAAATAAAACCAGATAAATGCATCAGCCGCAATATTCAAGTTATTTATTTCGCCATAACCACTAAATTCTGCTGTATACCGGCTAAATAACATTTCTATCGTTGTATTCCGAAAAATATAATATTTCATATATCCCCACAGTCTTCATAATTTTTCTCTGACACCCGCGAAATCAGATTAAATTTCTGGTTTAAAATCCATTGGCCGAACAATGGTGCCGAAAATAATCTCGTCATTATCTGTATCGTGTAAAATCACCCGACCGGGATTTCCGGCAACGGTGACGTGATCGGGCACGCTTTTAGAAAGAATTGTGCCAGGAAGAATCGTTGTATGGTCACCAATTGAAATTTTTCCGAAAATAACGGATAAAGCTCCAATCCAGACCTGATTCCCAATTTCGGGTATGCCACGCGCTTCACCTCTGCCGCCGATACCGATGGTCACATTATGGCCAATGTTACAATTTTCGCCCATTCGAATGGGACCGATGTGGATTCCGCCCGGATGTCCAATGTAAAATCCTTTTCCAATTGCGGCTTCGGTTTCGATATTAATTCCCCAAATGGCTTTATACCAGAAAGAAAAGGGAATGGTTATTATGGTAATGAGCTTTCGGATAACACCGATTTTGATTTTTCGCTGGCTCCAATTCAAGAACCGATAAAGTATCAACGCGTGCAGTGGCGCTTCGCCTAAAATTATCAACGCTTTTGCATAGAATGATGGATTTGCAACGTCAGCATCCAGGCGAATATAGCGGTGAATATCTGATTTAATCCGATCAAACATACTTTCATAATCCTTCTCGGTTAATGCATCCGTTCTTTTCGGAAACAAATGTTACAGCAGAAAACAATCGGGTTTGATGAACAAAATTGAACCTGGCTTACCAATTTATAAAAAATATGATGCTCAATATGGTGATCGATGATCGTCACAAAATTCAATTCCGAGATTTTGAGTACGAAATTGACGATTTTAATTAAAATTTGATAAGTCTGGTCGAAAAAGCAGGGCTGGAACATCAGTAATCACTCGCGCCCGGCAATTGGTGCGAAAGCAACTGTAACAAAAATAATACCAGTTGTATAGATTGTGGTGCAGATTGATTTGAGGAATTGACTTTATTTGATAGCTGAAATTCTGACAGGAAGCATTTTTTTTCTGTTGAAGTTATCTTCAGTGTGAAATTAAATCCTTCAGTATCGCATCGTCGTCCGATTAGGATTTTAACTCATTAAAAAACAAAGAAATAGCCACAAGTTTTACTTTATATCTCGAAACGGACGAAAAATTATCGTGGTCATTGTGCCGATTTTGCCATTATTTCGAAGCTTCAACAATGGCCACACTGGCACTGGTCCCCAGCCTGTTGGCACCGGCGTTTATCATTTTAAGAGCGGTTTCATAATCGCGGATTCCACCCGCGGCTTTTACCCCCATATCATTTCGAACGGTTTTTCGCATAAGTGCGACCTGTTCCACCGCGGCACCAGCCTTATTAAAACCAGTTGAAGTTTTAACAAAATGTGCACCGGCTTGTTGTGCAATTTTACAGGCGGTAATAATTTCAGTTTCTTCGAGCAGGCAGGTCTCCAAAATGACTTTAACGATGGCAAGTGGAGCTGCCGCCTCAACCACCATTCGGATGTCCTGTTCTACATACTGATAATCATGACTTTTTAATTGCCCCACCGGAATTACCATATCGATTTCGCGTGCGCCATTTGCGACGGCATTATCGGTTTCTGCAGCCTTGATTCGCGAAATATTATTTCCAAGTGGAAAACCGACAACGGTACAAACCTTAATTAAGGTTGATTGAAGTTTGTCCACAGCTAACGGGACATAAACCGGATTGATACAAACTGCTGCAAAATTATATTTTTGTGCTTCTTCGCAAAGCTGCAGCACCTGTTTCGGGGTTGCTTCGGGCTTTAACAGGGTGTGATCGATAAATTGATTGATTTTCATTTTAATTCTTGACTATTTTTTTAAAGTGATAGTAAAATCAGGCATCTTAAAGTGATATATGCTGTTTTAATTAATTAATTCACAATTATTTTTTAGAACAATAACCGCCAAATTCTCCAAATTTAGTCCCGCGATTAAGCTGGCTTCCAGATGTTCAAGATTTGATGTCTCAACCGTTTCAAACATATCGACCTGACAGACATTGATTAAGTTATCCAAAGGCAAAAAATGTGGTGAAAAATTTTTCTCCAGGAAAGATTCATCACTTACTTCTTTAACCATTTCAACTTTATTGACAATGAGGAGTAATACATTCGCTTTGATAAGCGATGCCTGAATCAGGGGATCAATCCCTTTTCGAACAAAAGTCGCCGCATCGGTGATAGCAATAACGCGCTTCACTTTTTGAGATTTGGCGATTCCGGTTGCAATGCCGATAACCGAACCATTGGAATCGTTAAAAAAGAGCTGGGGGTATTTTTCAATATCAGTTTGTAAATGACACGGGCGATCACTGACGATAATCGGCAGATTTTGGGAAAAATCGCGGGTAATGACCTGATAAATGTGATTTAATCCCGCTACCAGATCGCAGTGACGACATATCGCTGAAGTTTGCAGCCGGGTATTTTCATTCATTTTCGGCAAAAATGATGTATGAGGTCGAAAAGCCGGCTGGACTGCGGTGAGTACTTCTTCAATTTGCCATTCAAAAAGTATTTTATCCCGGGGGATATGTTTGGAGAGGCGGCCATACACCCGCGTCTCGCAGCCCAGATGTTTAACCAGTCGATGAATGAACTTTTCAATAACGGGTCCATTATCTTCAAAGATAAAGGCATGCGATACATTCTCCAGAAAATAGGCAATTGTAGCTTGTGGAATCGGATTAAGTGTGCCGAGTTTCAGTATTGAAAATTTATCTTCATAACCTTCACCCAGTACGGTTTTAATCTTATTATACATTTGGCCAATTGCAATAATACCAATATGGCCGGAACCTTCCACGCGATTAAAAGGGGATAATTCAAATATTTGTCCGATTTCACTTAACCGCCGGCGTAACTGCTGATAACCTTCAGAAGAGCTTAATATGGAAAAATTTTGGTGATGATAAGTTATCAGACTATGCGAGATTTCGGGTTGAATTGTGTCTGAATTTATTGGTGCTTGTTGAATGGTTGTTCGGGATTGACAATATTCAGTATTAATTCGTAACAGCACCGGTAATTCCTGTTCTTCCGAAAGCTCGAAAGCCTTAATGATCATTTCCTGACCCTCTTCGGGATTGGTGGGTTCGAAGAGCGGTAATTCGGCATAGAAATAAGGTTCTTCAAGCTCAAGCGAACTGAGAGAATCCTGATTATCGCCAATAAGAATGACGAAACCGGCATTTATTCGCGTGTAAAGCAACATTCGCAACGCGTCAAAATTGGAATTGAGCGAAGTTACACCCAAATTTACCAATGAACGGCTACCAACTAATGATGCCCCCAGTGCAGCTTCCAATGCCCATTGAACATTGTTACTCCACTGAACCACCAGTGGCTGATGAAATGCCTTCATTTGTAAATGTTCAACAGCTCTGGAGCCGGGGATGCCAGGATATCCGATGACCAACCGGACATTGGCTTCCAATGCGCCTAAACCAAGGGCGACATCCCCTGTTATTTGACTATTTTTTAGCACTATTTTGTGATATTCTTATTCTATCCCTGATTTATTGAAAATAGCATGACGATAATAATAAATCAATCCGGTTGAGGTCAATAATATCCCGCACAATGAGGGGATAAACGCTGTGATCAGGGTTGTCACCATAAACCAGATCTGGATTATCAATACAATGATAAGCGTGTACGGATAACCCCACGCCCGATAATATCGTTTAATATCGGGATATTTGCGGCGTAATACCCAAACCGCTGCAAATGTTGATACATTAAAGATAGAAGAAGTAAACGAAAAAAAGTCGATGATAGTTTCATAAGCATGTTCTGCAAAACCTGCCCCGAGCAGGAGTACCGATGCCCAAAAGCCCTGAACGATTAAAGAATAATTTGGCGTTCGATACTTTGGATGTACTTTTCCCAATGCCGAGAAGAAAAGGCCGTCCCGGGACATGGCGTACCAGGTACGCGCCTTGCAGAGAATCTGTGCCGTGACGTTTCCAAAGGTATTGAGCATCACCGCGATTGAAATCAGTATGCCACCGACGGTACCAATTGCCATTTGGAGTGCATCGGTGGCGACCCATTTTGATTGTTGAATTTTATCGATAGGTAATTGGTAAATATAGGCACTATTCGCCGCGAGATAGAGTAACATCACGCCGGTAATTCCAACCAGAATTGAAAGTGGTAAATTTCGGCGGGGATTCTTGACTTCCTCGGCGATATAGGTTGGTCCTTCCCAGCCGCTATAGGCAAAAAATGAATAGCGCATTGCCGCACCCACCGCCAATAAAGTCGACCAGGAGAATCGATCGGGCAGGAAATTGTCGGTGAAATGATGGATGTGTCCGGATTTGAGAAATCCAATCGCGATAACAGCACCCAGGGCCATTAGTTTTAATAAACTGAAAATATTTTGTAAAATACCACTGAGATGCACGCCAAAGCAGTTGATTATGGTTATTGTCCAGATAAGTGAAAGCGCAATTATCACCTCGACAGGACGTGAATAATTTGAACCAGTGAGCATCTTAAATAACGGATTACCATACTCTGCAAACACCATCGCAACTGCGGCAATTGCGCCTGTTTCAGACACAAAAAACATGGCCCAACCCCGAAGAAATGTCCAGATTGGTGGATAGGCAGCTTTTAAATAGGCGTAGGGCCCACCCGAACGTGGCATCATCGCCACCAGTTCAGCATATAAAAATGCACCCAGTAATGTTGCAATTCCGCCGATAATCCAAACGCCATAGAACAAACTAATTGAAGCCACCAATATCATGATTGGTGCGGGTGTTCGAAAAATGCCGGAGCCAATAATACGCCCAATAACAATTGAAAACGCTTCTGTGAATCCTAAACGGCGGTTTAATTCAGTTTCTTCCGAAAATAGTTCATTTTCAATGATTTTCGTTTCCGATGAGGGGTCGTTTTGCATTCGTTTACCTCTGGTTAGGATGCTGATTCAATCTTAAGAATTACCTGACTGCCTCGGGACTCAAGTTCTTTAATGTTATAGATATTTAATATAAATATAATTCTATCGAATTCAAAGATTTTTTTGAATTTTTGAAAAAATTTTTGCAGTGACAGATAGCAATTTTGGCTCTTTCAGATGACATGGAAGTTGACATCAGGAAATTCATGAGTTTTGAAAATAAAAGATTGCTATTTTATGAAAAACTGGTTACATTATTGTCTTTGAAATTGAAATTCAGACTAAATACGTTTGTTGTAAGAAAGGCAATTATGCATCAATTAAATCAAAACTGGCAACCACTTCCGCGCGAAGAAGTAATTAAAGCCATTGAACGAAAAAATCCAGTGCGAATTCCCCTGGTTATGGCTAAATGGTGGGGGGAAGGTTTGGTCGAAAAATATGGAAACACGCTTTTACAGTTTCATTCTTATCCGGATGATGTTGGCATGCTCTGGATTCAACCACTGGATATTCGTAACATGAAATTATCCTGGTCGACCGAGCGAACCGGGGCACTTGATAGCGCTGCAATTCTCGATGACTGGGATAAACTGGATGAATTTATCGATAAAATGCCTAATCCGGAAAAAGACCCGCAATTCGACCAACTGATGCAGCAAGCTGAAAAATATCGTGCGGAAAATCGATATATTCTTTTTGCCTGGTGGCGATTATTTTTTGAACGCCCCTGGGAAATTCGTGGGATGGAAAATTTATTAATAGATTATTATGTGGCGCCAGAAAAAATCCATCGATTACATGAAGCTTTGTGTAATTTATATACAGGTTATCTAAAACGTGCTAAACGCGAGTTTGCGCCTGATGGTTTTTTTACAAGTGATGATTTAGGACACCAAACGCAGCCGATGATGCGTCCAGAAGTTTTTGATGAATTTATTAAACCCTATTATGACAAAATTGGTGTGGCACTGCGGGAAAATCAAATGCATTGGTGGCTTCATAGTTGTGGTAATAATACACCGTTACTTCCTGCGCTGATCGAGGCGGGTGTTCACGTATTTCATCCGGTACAAAAGGGAACGATGGATGAAGTTTTGGTTGCCAGGGAATATGGTGATAGATTGAATTTTTTGGTGGGAATTGATGTTCAACATACCTTGCAGGAAAAAGATCCTGATGGAGTGCGCGAAGAGGTTCGCTTTCTGATTGATACTTTCGATAAACCAGAGGGTGGTATGTGTCTGGCCGCCGGCAATGGTATCGTCCCGGGAACACCATTAGAAAATATTAAGGCTTTTTTGGAAGAAGCGCTGGAATATGGGGCGTTTCATCGTCAGAAATTTCAATTATAAACTGAACTGCGGAATTGGTTTTCGGTCAATCGCAAAATGCCTATTTTAAATACCCTTGGTCAAAGTAACTATTTGCGACCACTTTATCAAGCGCCGCGATGACATTGGGATCGAACTTGATGCCACTTTGTAACTTCAATTCAACGAGGGCTACTTCGAGGCGTTTGGCGGGGCGATAAGGGCGATGGGTAATAATGGAATCGACAATATCAGCGATACAGATAATACGGGCTTCAAGGGAAATCTGTTCACCAACCAGGCCCTTTGGATAACCACTCCCATCCATTTTTTCATGATGTTCTTCGACAAATCGGGCTAAGGGCCAGGGGAAAGGGATTTGACGAAGTATTTCCGCGCCTAACACCGGATGCTGTCGAATAATACGGGTTTCAGCTTCCGTCAGATTCGATGGTTTACTGAGTAATTCTGCAGGAATAAACGCTTTGCCAATGTCATGCAAGGATGCCGCTAATTGTAATCCTTTTATTTGCTCCGGTGATAAATCCATTTCCTTGGCGATTGCCGTCGCCAGTTCGGAAACACGCAACTGATGTCCTGAAGTGTAGGGATCCCGTTGTTCAACCATCTTGGTAATCGCACTAATCGTACCGTCTAAAACCTGTTGTGTACTGGTTATATCGCGGGCAATTCCACATAATCCAAAAATGTGACTATTTTTTCGAATAGGGACCTGGTTTACTTGCAGGACCAGTCGCTGGTCGTTCATCTCATGGATTACTTCCTCGGTTACTGTATCCCCCTTCAGGGTTAATTGATCCAGGCGTTCGTAAATTTTAGCTAGTGCCTCAGGATAAATATCACTATTTTTCTTATTTATAATCTGCTTTTCGTCCAGTTTGACCAATTTTTTAAAAGCTTCATTCACGCGTAAAAATTCACCCTGAATATTTTTGGTAAAAATTGCGTCAATTGCACTTTCAAAAACCGCGCGCAAAAGCTCTTCTGATTCTTCAAGGGCGGCTTTATCTCGGTCACGTCCCTGCTTGATTTGAAAATTTGCCTGTGCCTGTTCAATGGCTGTGCTTAATCGTGCCAGATTTTCCTTCAGAATATAGTTATCGGCCCCTTCCCGAATACATTCTGCGGCAGTTTCTTCTCCAATGGCACCGGTGACCAGGATAAAAGGTGTCAAATTGTTATTTTGGCGTAACCATTGCAGGGCTTCCATCCCCGTCCAATCTGGCAATTTATAATCAGCCAGAATGATATCATAATTTTGCTGATTTATTTCAAAAAAGAAATCTTCACGGGATTCGACGACTTTATAATGGATATTAAAGTGCTTCTTTAATTCATATAAAGTTAACTCCACATCATCCAGGTTATCTTCAATAAAAATAATAGAGATATTTTTTTTCATCTTTTGGCAATTTCAGTAAAACTTTGACTTTTTTCGCATTGCAATTATGACAGGAATATAATAATTTAAAATATGTAAGTCAAGTAACTAATGATAATTTTGTGTTCCAATCTTCAATTTTGTAAAATTTGAATATTCATTTGACACTAATTTTATTTAGCCACAGATTCATACTGAACTTTTAAGGTTCAAGAAAGTTAATAAATTATTCAATCAATGAGTACAGTCTAACAGGGGTAATTTTGTCATCCTGGATAGAGCGAAGCATCGTGAAGAATCTATATTTTTCAATAGAATAAGAGATTTTTCGCTTCGCTCAGCATGACAAGGTGATAGCTTTTTAGCGCCGACTCATCAATAGAGAATCATATAAAACTTAATTATCAATTCTTGGAGAAGGAACCACAATGGCTGCACATGAGAAATTTCACTTTAAGACGCTTGCGGAACTCAAACAAAAATTGGAAGATCTGGGATTGACACTGCCGATGGATGAAAATTTTTCACAGCTTTTTAAGCCCCTAGAAACACCAAAATTCAATTTACCGAACCGTTTTGTGGTTCATCCGATGGAAGGCTTTGATGCGGATCATACCGGGGCACCGCAAGCACTCTCATTTCGGCGTTATCAGCGTTATGCTGCCGGTGGTGCCGGCCTGATCTGGTTTGAAGCAACCGCGGTTGTTGAAGAAGCCCGCTCAAATCCGCATCAGTTTTATCTTCATCAAGGAAATGTGAAGGTTTATCAAAAATTGGTTGAACAAACGCTGCAGGTGGCTAAGTCTGAAATACAACAACGACCCTTATTGCTCGTTCAACTCACGCATTCGGGCCGTTATAGCAAGCCATATTTTAAACCACGACCCATTATCGCCCATCACAGTGCAGTCCTTGATCCCCGGCATAATCTACCGGCCGATTATCCGCTCATAACTGATGATGAACTGGATGCTTTGCAGGATATTTATGTAGAAGCAGCGGGATTGGCATTTGAGGCCGGTTTTGATGGCATTGATTTGAAGAGCTGTCATCGTTATCTGGTTTCGGAATTATTGGCGTCGTTTACTCGTGAGAATAGTCGCTATGGTGGCAGTTTTGAAAATCGGACACGGTTTTTACTGGAAACTTTAGCCAAAATTCATAAGCGTTTTCCGGACAAAATTATCTCCACCCGACTCAATGTTTTTGATGCGATTTCCTATCCTTATGGTTTTGGCGTTAGTCCGGAAGATTATCATCTTCCGGATTTGCGCGAACCAATTGAACTGATTCGCCAACTTAAAGCACTGGGAGTGCCGTTGATAAATATTACCATTGGTAATCCATATTTTAATCCCCATTTTGGTCGTCCTTTCGATTTTCCCATCAAAAATGCGAATCTGCCGGCTGAACATCCACTCGAAGGGATCGTTCGGTTCACTGAAATTACAAGAACGATTCAGCAAACTTTTCCAGATTTGCCGGTGATTGGGACCGGTTATTCCTGGCTACGCCAATTTTTGCCATATATTGCGGCGGGCATCCTTAAAACCGGCGGTGCACAACTTATCGGACAGGGTCGCGGGATGTTTGCTTATCCGGATTCGATTAAAGATTTAAAAGAAAAAGGGGAAATGAATCCCCGAAAAGTATGTGTCACCTGTTCTGCCTGTACGCAAATTATGCGTGATGGCAAAAACACTGGTTGCGTGGTTCGGGATAGCCAGATTTATGGCCCCAGTTATCGCGCCGCCCGACAATTCGCCAAAGATGAATTACTTCAGGAAGCGCAACGCTGCCGTGATTGTCTCTATCCAACCTGTCAGGATGGGTGTCCTGCCCACGTGAATATTCCGGGATTTATCAAAGCCTTTGCGGAGGGTAATATTTCGCTTGCCTATAAACATCTGGCGGAAAGTAATCTGCTGCCAGAAATCTGTGCATATATCTGTCCGGCTGACGTTCAGTGTGAAGGCGGTTGTGTAGAGAAAATTTTTTGTGGAACCAGTGTCCGAATTCGTGATATTCAGCGAATGGTTTCAGATGAAGCCCGCGTACAGGGGCTCACGCGAATCCATTTTCCCGATAAATTGACCGGCCGAAAAGTCGCGGTGATCGGCGCTGGTTCGGCGGGTTTGACCTGCGCCGCGAGCTTGCTCCAGCGTGGCCATTCCGTTACGATTTTTGATGCCCGTGCATTCCCGGGTGGAATTGTTCGATCTTTATTGCCAGAAAAACGAATTTCATATCAAAATGTCGATTCTGAAATTCAGGCACTTTTTCAGGACATTCCTCCCACTCATTTAGCCTGGCGACTTGGATTCCGTCTGACTGAAACTTCAAATCTGGATACTATTGCGACTGATTTCGATGCCGTTTTTCTGGGTCTGGGACTTTCGGAAGGTATTCGAATGTTTGAAGACAATCCGCAGAATGTAATTGATGCGCTCGAATTTCTGGAAAAGATGAAAGCGGGAGATAAGTACCGTGTCCCGGATCAGGTGGCGGTGATTGGTGGGGGAAATACCGCGATGGATGCCGCCGTCGTCGCCAAAAATGCTGGTGCACGGGATGTTTATTTAATTTATCGGCGTTCGTTTGCGGAATTACCAGCCTGGCCTAACGAACGAGATGAAGCGTTAAATCTGGGCGTCCATTTTTTAATTCTTTCGCAGCCGGTTGGTTATGTTGCCGATGAAAATCAAAAGGTAAACGCGATTCGTCTGGGAAGGACCACATTGGGTGAACCGGATGCTTCCGGACGGCGGCGACCGGTGCTCATTCCGGGAACTGAATCTGAATTGCCGGTTCAATTGGTAATTGAAGCCATTGGTCAGCGAACTCCAGCGAATTTGGGCAAAATATTACCTGGAATTAAAATAAATCGCAATGGTCTGGTAGAAACAATCGATGACTCCCGGACCACAAATCGACCCGGTGTATTTGCCGGCGGCGATATCATTAATGGTGGTGCCACAGCGGTTCAGGCCGTAGCCGATGGGCTGCGAGCGGCAGATGAGATTCATGAATATATAATGCGGCAATAATTTTTTTTAGTTAAAAAAATATATTCTCTCCAATTTGCGGGTGAATTTATCAGGCTGAGTTCATGATTCCATTCGAAACGTGATCAGGGTAAGTTTTACTGGACGAAAAATCTGAAAACAACCATTGTGATGCGGTACAACAGATACTTCGCTTTACTCAGAATGACAGCGTAACATTATTTTGTCCTTAATTTTTGAGCTGGTACAATTAGAATTATCCTTTCAAAAATATTCCATAAAATTCAGACCTTCGAGGTTTTCTGATTGAAGTTGCATCATTAAACTGAACATCAGGCGTCTCACGACAAAAACCTCGCAGGTCTTGCCCTTTGTTATTAAGCCGATACAATTTACCGAATACCAATGATTTTTTTCTTGTCCCCCTGTAAAATATTTTTAATGAGACATTTTTTCTTCTGAAATATTATTTAAATAAATCTGCGCGCGACTATCATTCCTGCAAATCAAATGCAATAAAAAGATTGAGGATATTGACAAATCCATGAAGGTCTGAATTTTGCTCAAAATGGACAATTTTAATACAGATATGCTAGTTTTTGTCCGTTTTTATAATAATGGCATATTAGTTGCAAATTTCGGTGATAATTTATATCAAATCTGCGCAAAATATCTTAATCCATTTAAAGATGAAGCGGGCTCTGCTTTCTGTTCAAGAGTCGAGTATCTTCATTTTCCAAAACCTGTCAGATAAGCTTTGCACCTGTGGTAAATGCTTTTATTAAAATTTTTTAAATGGATACAAATCAGGTCATCTGGGAATCAGAAAGTATATCGTTAAAAGCTATGGATAATCGCAAGACAGTTTTAGTGGTGGATGATAATCAGGCCAGTTTACATGCAATTAGTCGGGCACTGGAACGGGCTGGCTATGCAGTCTTTTCGGCACAAAATGGTAAAGGGGCACTGGAATTACTTGAAACCAAAGTGATCAATATCGTGGTAACCGACCTTAAACTCCCTGATTTCACCGGCGAGACGATTCTGGAAGCTGCCAAGCAAAGGGATAATGCCATTGCAGTAATTGTGATTTCAGCTTATGGAACCATTGAATCTGCTGTGGAGGCGATGAAAAAAGGCGCTTATTATTTCCTGAAAAAGCCGATTAGTATCAGTGAACTTCGTTTGCATATTGAACGCGCGCTGGAAAAGCAGGAACTGGAATACCGGGTTGAAGATTTATCCCGCAAACTGGATGAAAAGTATGGTTTTGGTGGACTGATCGGGGTATCACCGGCGATTTGCAAAGTTTTCGAACAGATTCGTCAGGTAGCCCCCACCCGGAGTACTGTCTTGATTCAGGGGGAAAGCGGGACTGGTAAGGAGTTGATTGCACGAGCGATTCATCATAATAGCGAGCGTCGGGACAGGCCATTTTTGGCGATCAATTGTTCGGCGATTTCGAGCAGCCTACTGGAAAGTGAGCTTTTCGGGCATGAAAAAGGTGCTTTTACCGGCGCGATTTCAACGCATAAGGGTTATTTTGAAGTTGCCGATACCGGTACAATCTTTTTGGATGAAATTGGCGATATGCCGATGATGACACAGGCAAAAATTTTGCGCGTATTGGAAACCCGTGAATTTCTGCGGGTTGGAGGAACGACATCTTATAAAACCGATGTTCGTATTATTGCGGCGACGAATGTCAATCTGGAAAATGCAGTGGCCGCGAAAAATTTTCGGGAAGACCTTTATTATCGATTAAAAGTGTTTAATATCAATGTCCCCCCTTTAAAAGAGCGAAAAGAGGACATCCCGTATTTTGTGGAGCATTTTTTAAAGCTGTTGAATGAAGAAAACGGGCGCAATGTCCCCCGAATTTCAAAAGAAGCGATGGACTGTATTATCGCACATGATTGGCCAGGCAATGTTCGTGAACTTAAAAATTTTATTGAACGTGCTTCGATTACGATTAAAAATGGCATCATTCGCGTAAAAGATTTACCAGCAACCTTTCAAAACGCCAATCCCAATAATCGCCATCTGATAAAAGAAGGTGGTACCATCCAGATTAAAATCGGTGAATCAATGGATCAAAGTGAGAAACGCATCATTGAAGAGACACTTAACTATACTGATCGGAATCGCACCCATACAGCGAAAATATTAAAAATTGGCTTGCGAACCCTTCAACGGAAAATGAAACGCTATAATATCGAATGATTAATCGAAATTACAAATTACAAATTCATAAAAACAAATTTTAATCAGAAATAAGCATCTGGTATTTAGCAACTGGCGTTAGGCTATTGATTTTTTGATCGTTACAGATCAATAGTGTTCGGTATGCTCATGAAAATAGCTGCCATTTCTAAAATAAAGCGACAAGTCATGCTTGAATGTTTTTGTCGGGCATCCATTGTTTTTAGAAGGTGGATTCCCGCCAAAAACATGCGGGAATGACAGATTTGTTCCACTGTGTGAACGGCTTATAATTTTTTCTGATTTGGCAATAAGAAAAATGTAAATCTGTCGAATAAATTGCTAATTTGCAAAACAAATATGCTGAGTTGCTTTATATAAAGGTGATTTGAAATTTTTTGATTTTTAAAATTTAAAAGCCAATCATGCGACCCCTTATCGTTCCCCCATGTCTCCTTTAAAGAATATCCCTGCTTGTGCCAGATTGCAACACTGTTTCAGGTGCCAACAATTTGGAGGGGAATTCGATAGCATCCGAATGGACTCGTTTAAAGTTGGAACAGATCTGTTTAGAACCTGATATTTTAAAAAACAGGTAACAGGTTTAAACTAATTCAGGAGTGCAGCGCCTTGATTGGCTGCGATGGCACTACAGAAAGGCATTATACTCCTTATATTCATAAAATCAACAAGTTAACGCTTTTAAAATATTAATTTAATATTCTTAATTTCAAATTCCAATGATAAAAATTATCACGTTATTTGTCGATGGCGATGGGTATAAAATTCGCTTTTGTTTACCTTGATTAACTTGTCACTGATTTCAAACTTTAAAAAATTTGATCTATCAGGCATTATCAAGCTGGCACATCAATTTTTGTTTCTGACATTTAAAATTGGAACTCATTAATTTTTTTATGGCTGACTTTTTATATCATATCGGGAGTGTTTTCAGGTTTGAGTTGGTATTTGATATGTGCGATGTGGTATAAAATTTGCGAAAATGGAAATGAAAAAATATGCACAAAACGGTGAAAAACATTTTAGCAATCAGGAACACGATGCAGTCAAAAAATTTACATACACTTATTCACCAGATTTGCAGTGGAAATTTTAATCATAGTGAATTGCTTGAATTCATCTCGATCTCGCAGAAGATAGCCGTGAGCTATTTAAAATATCAGGAGATTACGGGCAAAAATATCAGTCTGGATAAATATGGCTCACAAAGTAACCTGGAAGATGTGGCCATGGATTGCATTGCGACGCTCTTTATGCGGGACGATAACGGCCACTTTGTACAAATTAGTAAATATTTTGATGATGTTTTAAATAGTTCATCAATGTTGGATGATGAAACGATTTTAATCAAACTTCGTGGGTTGGTCATTAAAAAGACGAAACAGGAATTGTCGCGAATTTTTCGGGAACGTGATCCCGAAGGGGCCAAAATTTTAAGAAATGTCCGCGTGGCGTTAAAAAATGCACCGGATTTAAATTCATTTCGAGAGATGGGGCATGAATTTGTATTTTCCACGATGCTGGCTCAATCCGTTGACTATCAACCAGAAGTTGTTTTGATGAAAAATCAAAATTTCGTATCGAATATGAGTTTGATGCGAACGGAACCGCTTGAAGTTTTATATCCAAATCTGCGGCGCCATCTTCCGGTTATTCCCGACCGAATTCTGAAACAACAATTTTTAATAATATATTCTCCTCGTGATCCGGTTTCAGCAATTATCCGAAAAATGTTAATGGTGGTGGCAAATTATCCCGAGTATCAAAATTATCTGGGATTGGATGTGATTGTAAATCTCATTCGGAGTATTAATAAAGAAATGCTCCATGAACGTTTCATTTCCGATGTTGAATCGGAATCCCCCATGGACCAACTCCGGTTACAGGAAATTGATCAGGCGATCAGCGAGGCCATTATTTATATTGAAAAGAAAATTTATCAGCAATATGTTTATAAAAATAAAGTTCCGTCTCACAAAGCCGATATTTATCTCGCGACAATCACGGATTATATTAGTGATTTAGCCAGCGGGAAAAATACCGATTCCAACTTCAGTTACCTCTGCCGACACCTTCCCGGGCTGACACAGCGACAGTACCGCGATGATGAGCGGTCCATTTTTGAATACCTCGTGAAGCTTGCTAAAAATAAATTGATAAAAAAGTTACAGACCTTGCTTTAATTTTCTGTAAAATTAAAGGTTTGTTGGTATATAAAAGAGAAATTGAAAATAAATTTCTTACAAATTGAACGCACTTTATTGATTTAGAAGTTATGATGGAAAAAATAGTTCAAGTATGCCCAAGCCTTCAGGAAATTGAGCGGGTTGTTCTGGATTGGTTGAATCCGAGGCCGGCCAATATTCAAATATTAGCCCATTTGAAAGAATGTCCGCGGTGTGAAAGAAAATTTCGGCATCTTGTTAAATTTTATAAAATATTAAATCGGGAATTAAGATTGCCGGTTTCTCAATCTGTTATTAATTTTATTAAAAAAATTGAGGGGGATAAGGTTTCGCTTTCTCAATTAATTCTAAAACCCCTCGCACCAGATCCGGAAAATCTTTATGAGTTTCATTCGAATATCATTTCGATTTCAAGTGATATTACAAAATTAAATTTTTATGGTGCAAAATGTCAATATATTGTTGTCCGAATTTTTCATGATGAATATCGTCAACAGACCAGCTTCTCAATCGTAGCGCAGAAGCCACAATTTTATCAAAATATCGAATTAAATTTTATCGATTTGGGTCTCACTTATTTTACGAATCTTTACGGTCTGGGCAAGATGGATGTCGCTAACGTTGCCTTATTTGATGACCAAATTGTCCGGATATGCCCCACTGCCGTCAGGTTAAGATAATAAAAACATGAATTTCAATAACTTACTATTGAATTGCCACGAGCTTTAATTCGGGGTTCCCTAAGCGCTCCCTTTCATCACCAGGCTTTTCAGCCCGAATTCTGATACGCTAGTGGGTTAAAATCCACTTTATAAGCTATAGCGACAATTTGATCCACGAGCTAAAGTGCGTGCCCGAGAACTAACCTTGCGAAGGTTTTTGAACAGGCATGGTTATATATATTGTGTTATTCTTAACCTTCGCAAGGTTATTATTGGCCAATTTTTTGTTTTCGGACAGCCTCTAAAGCTCGCGGCTATTCAATTGTTTTTTAATGAGTTGGAATTTTAATCTGATAGCTATGGTATATGCTCGCATATAGTTCATGCCGCACCCTGTAATTAAATTCCCCCCCGGAAAAGTGTTCAAACCGAAAGGAAGTTACTATTCCTGATGTAGCCAGGCCACAACCAAAATAGAACGCGGATCGAACTGATTTAACCGATCAAAACGGATTGTACACTCGACGCATTATCAATCCATTACGATTTTTCTTGATTTTCATGATCGAAAGTCATAAATTTAACATTCAAATTTTGAACTGATTATTCAACTTTTAACATTTATTTTAATTTAGGAGGAAACCACATGGCACTTCAGATAAAACCCGGCAATCAATGTGAATTCGATTTACTTTCACTCGGTGAATGTATGATTCGTTTAAGCCCCCCCGGCCATCAACGCATCGAATTAACGCCTTATTTTGAAGCGTATGCAGGCGGTGGTGAATATAATGTTGCTTACGCGCTTTCCCGGTTTGGATTGCGAACAGGTTGGGTTTCCCGACTGACTGATAATCCGCTCGGCGCTTTTATCCGAAATCATGCGCGTGCCAGTGGGATGGATTTAAGCGAAGTCGTCTGGACGAAATACGATGGAGTCGGGAAGACGGATCGAATCGGACTCAACTTTACCGAAGTGGGAATTGGTGTCCGGGCCAGTGTTACGCTATATGATCGCGGTCATTCTGCCACTTCGCGGATGAAACCCGGTGAAGTCGATTGGAAACGAATTTTTGGTAAACGCGGTGTGCGGTGGTTTCATACCGGGGGCATTTTTACCGCATTGAGTGAATCGTGTGCTGAGGTTGTTAAAGAGGCTATGCAGGCCGCACATGAAAATGGAACGATGGTGAGTTATGATCTCAATTTCCGAAGTAAGCTCTGGTCAAGCGAGCAGGCGATTAAAACGACGAAAGAATTGGTAAAATATATTGATGTCCTCATTGGAAATGAAGAAGACTTCCAGAAAGTATTGGGTTTTGAAGTAGAAGGAACCGACGCAAATTTGAAAAAATTGCCAGTTGAAAATTACAAAGCCATGGTAAAACGCGTGATCAATACTTATCCGCATATCCAGGCGATTGGTACGACGCTGCGAGAAGTCGTCAGTGGCTTGCTGAATAACTGGTCCGCTATTTTGTATTATGATGGAGAATTTTATCAGTCTGCTCGCTACGAAAATCTCGAAATTGAAGACCGGGTTGGCGGGGGCGATGGTTTTTGTAGCGGTTCGATTTATGGTTTTCTGAATGGTATGACTGCTCAGGAATGTGTTAATTATGGCGCGGCACAGGGAGCCCTTTTACAAAGTACGCGTGGAGACACGAGCATGTGCACGCTTGAAGAGTTGAAACACGTCGTGAAGGGCGGCAGTGCACGAATCAAGCGATAATCGATTCAAAGCGATTCTAATTGGTGTCGGTCGGCAAAAGCCTCCGGTACTGTCATTGCGAGGCGCGTTTTTGGCGACGAAGTAATCTCAGCTGTTTGATGAGGGGATTGCGAGCCTAAAAAACAGGCTTCGGCAAAAAACGCCTCGCCATGACAGAATTGGGCATTTTCGGACCGACACTAATTGGTGTCGGTCTGAAAGCTAACCTTGCGAAGGGTTTTGATTGCTTAGCCTTCGCAAGGTTAGTTTTATTCTTGAACCGACCCGAAAAAGTACCCGATATCGTGCGAAATTTATGTGCAAGATGTTATGCAAATTAACCGCTACTCCCTGAATACCGACAACCTGAAAAGCTAACTTTTCGTCTGGATTAAAAATTATGATGCCTCATCCACTTTATCGACCCAAAAACTTCATTCCAAAACACCAATTTTTTGTTGCCTTTGATTCTGATGGCTGCGTGTTTGATAATATGGAAGTGAAACAAAAAGCCTGTTTCATTCCAATGATTATTAAACACTGGCATCTGGAAGCGATTGCGAAATATGTTCAGGAAACCGCTGAATTCGTGAATCTCTATTCAGTCTGGCGTGGTGGAAATCGGTTTCCAGCGCTGGTACGAATTTTTGATCTGCTGCGGGAGCGTCCGGAAGTGATAAAACAGGGCGTTTTTTTGCCGGTTATCGAACCATTACGCGAATTTGTTAATTCAGGGAATGCGCTAAGTAATCCTTCGCTGGCTGACTGGTGCCAACGGACCCAGCATCCGGTTTTAAAGGAAGTACTGGAATGGAGTGTGATGGTCAATCAATTAGTGGATGAAAAGGTAAAAAATATCCAGCCGTTTCCATATCTGCGCGCGATTATGGAAAAATTAAGCCTGGTTGCGGATATTGTTGTGTGTTCCAGCACCACAGTGGAATCGCTGCAAAAGGAATGGCAGGCCAATCATCTTGATCGATATGTTCGGTTAATAGCCGGTCAGGAAATGGGGACGAAAAAAGAGCATCTGGAATTGCTCGCCCGCGGTAAGTATGATCCTGATAAAATTTTAATGATTGGTGATACGCCGGGGGATAAAAACGCGGCTGATTCGATTGGGGCATTTTTTTTTCCCATTCATCCCGGTCGTGAAGTCCGATCATGGGAAATTTTCCATCAGGAGGCGCTGGATAGATTTTTAAATGGCACGTTCGCGGGGAAATATCAGGCCGCATTAATTGCCCAATTTGACAAATTGTTGCCGGAAAAACCCTCCTGGGAGCGTGATTAAATCAGTTAAAGGTTTAGGGTTACCTTTTATTATTTCAAAATCGGCGAACCATTAATTCGTATTTTATGACTCAAACTGGTAATGCTTCCGCACCGCATTTTTAACTTTCCAGGTGCAGCTCATACCGGCTGGAAAAATTACCAGATCGCCTTTATGGATTTCCACCGGGTCGCCATCTTTTGGGGTCACGGTCACCTCTCCTTCCAGAAAATAACAGGTTTCCTGACGGTCATAATACCAGTCAAATTCAGATTCTTCTTTTGTCCAAATTGGCCAGGTTCGAATGCCTGCTTTTTTCAAAGTTTCTTCACTCGGATGTTGTTCAATTTTTATCGTATTCATAATTTTCCTTTTTAATTATTTTTTGATTTTTTTAATTTTCACCTAATCCGATCACGCATATTACGTATTACGCATCAAATTTTTCGCCCCCTCAGTCAATTCCCTTTATCACCTCGACTCCCTCCTTAAGTGGATCCGTTTTTTCGATTTTTTGCCGCGCGTGAATGACCTGTGGAGCAGGATATTTTTTAATTAATTCATAAATTTCTTTAATTTCCTGACCGGTATAGGACTTTCGGTGGCGTAGTTGCCGAATGATGGCGTTCGCATGTTTCAAAATCTGCACACTATCAAGATGTATCGTTTGTAGCGCGGGGATTTTTTCATGTTGGGTCGAATCGTTGAGTAACGCCTGTAAATACTCCATCTGCTTGGATTCGATTTGTCGTTTTTGGGTAACTGCAGCTTCACGGATTTTTTTTATTTGTTCCTCAGTTTCTGCATCAATCTGTTTGGATTCAGCCATATAAGAATGAAATTCATTGAGTAGAAATTGAGTCCAATCGGCAAGTTCATGGATTTCTTTGGTTGTCAATGGTTCATGACTCACCTGCGCCAGTCGCAATTCCTGGTCGCTTAGTCGCTGCACCCAGAAACCATCGGCACGTTCAGCCGTTGGTTTCTGACCCAAAAGGGCCAATGGTGGTGCAACAACCGTATTCCAGGCATAGCCTGAAACCGGTACCAATACTGTTTGCACCGGCAGATGCCATGAAGCTTTGAAAAGTGAATTGGTCATATAAAATCCAGGCACAAAAACAGTTCCCCAGGTGACGCCGGTGGCCATACCAATCAATCCCGATGGAATTCGGAAGGTATTATCAACGACTGATTGAAAAAAAGCCCACGGATACCCCAGCCACCAGCCGAAAACGTGTTTTTTCTGTCGTGCATGGGCTTTAACGAAATATTTTTTCCAGGCGCGGGGCGTTCCCTTGAGTGTAAATTTCCAGAGAGACTCTTTAAATGCCCATTCGTAAGCATCGCCGGCATGGTCAGCCAGATTGTGATATTTTTCCGCACCCAAATATTCCCCCAGATCACGTCCGGTGCGCTTGAGATACCGAAATCCATATCGTGAAGGCTCGACATAGCCAGGAACGATACGGACATTATACCAATATTCATCCGCGCCCTGAATGCGACCCAGCCAAACCAGTTGGCCTTTCTGTTGGCACGAAAGAAAATAGCCGTCTGAATGAGCCGGGTTGGGTGCGAAAAGTAGATAAATTCCGAATAAAATCATGAGTCGGAGCCGGTAGGTTTTTATCATCGATTTTCCCCTCCATTTCAAATTGTAAACGAAGAAAAATCCGAATTTAAGTGGATACCACTTTTAAAACGTTCCAGATGGTGAAAAGATTCCTATATTTTTTTATAGAACTTGGATCAAATAGATTTAACGGGTCGAAACGGATTTAGAAAATGTTTTTGTCTTAATATTTCTGATTTTATTCTTTAAAAGTGAGACATGACGATTGAGCGCAAGACGTTTGATGGCAAGACGATTGAAAGCAAAATGATTTTAGGATAAAAAAATTAGAAAATTTTTTGTTTTAATTATTTTGACTTTTATATTTAGATCAAAAGATTTAATGTCAAAATTATCTAAAATCGTTCAAAATAACTAAAAGGTGAATAGCATTAATCTCCATGTTTACAATAAGTTAGAGGATTGCTTTGTCGCAAAAAAGTGCGCCTCGCAGTAACAGATTTGGGTTGCTTTTTAACCTTATAGGAGATAGTTTACCGCGCTTTAACCGTCGCGGAATTTACCTGATGCGGCATGGTGGCATTCTGATTTGACACATTTTTTCCAAACCAGTTTTTCCAGGATTCGAGTTCGACGGTCACGTAACCAATAAATACTTTTAATTTGGCTTTCAATGGCGGTGTCTGGGCATCTGTCGCAAACCAGCCTTCATACTTTCCACCAAATCCAGCAATAGCTTTGAGATGGGCCTGTCCATCGACCGCATAACTTTTTTGAGAATCTTCCAGGGCGTCTATTTTCATGGCACCACCTTTTCCTTTGAAACGGATGAAAACTTTACCCATTTTGGCTTCATAAAACGCAGTTAAAGTCTCCTGTTTTGCCAGATGAACATTTCCCCGGGCATAAAAAATCAATGACATTCCGTCCTGGACTTTCTCTTCCATTGGCATCTGTTTGATGATAATTTTTGAAGTATCTTCCAGATCAGTCATTTTGACATCAATTATTTGATTGGGATAATCAAATCGATAGCGAGTTTTATAATACTTGCCGTCAATTTTTTCATCTGCCAGAAACAAGTGGGGATAGAAGTTCTCATCAATGTAGCTTTCATAAACGCTGTGCATATTTACAAAAAATATCATGGGATTCGAATCAATATACAACAGGGTTTTATATACTTTCTGTTCGTCCATTTGCATACTATCAGCCACTTGCATCGTGAGCGTTCCAAGTCGCAGAAAACCATATTTCACTTTATAAGTGAGTTCTTCACCGATGACCCAGCGAAATTTATTTTGTGCATAACTTTCAGAAAATACCGAGATAAAGAGAACCAAACATAAAAAATATCTAATTCTCTTTGAGGGTAACATCCTTATAACAGATTTAACTTTCATTGCTCTACAACAGCTCCTTTATTAATATATAGTTCAAGTCGCTTTAAATTCTCTCCGACAGGGTACTTTTTTCTCACGTAAATTAAAATGATTGGGACCTGAACTGAAATACTGGCCAGAATTGAATTCCAAATTTTAATGCATATCCTTAAACAGATGAAATTATCAGGAAGCAAGTGATGTCATTACTTCAGGTTAATATTTGACCTGATTCACTAAAAAAAGTTTCAAAATATTAAAAATTCATGAAATTACTCGAAAAATTCATGTCATCATTCAGAAAAGATCAATAAAGCGCGGCATAAAAATCTGATACGCTTCTTAATTCTTTTACGGTAACATTCCTGAAAGTTTCAAAAAGGGCGAAATAAAAAATTTCTTAAATTTATCAAGTCACTATTGAATTGCCACGAGCTTTAGAGGCTGTCCGAGAACTAACCTCGCGAAGATTTTTGAATGGGTATGACCATATATATTGAATAATATTTTAATTTTATTCTATATATTGTGCTGTTTTAACCTTCGCAAGGTTATTTTAAACCAATTTTTTTAGCTCATGGATCAAATTGCCTCCCAAATTTTCAAAGTGGATTATAACCCACTGGTGTATAAGGACTCGGATTTAAAAGCCTGGTGATTTGGGGGGACACTCATGGAACCACGAGCTAAAGCTCAGGGCTATTCAATTGTTTTTTTATGAGTTATAATCGTAACCTAACAGCCATGTTCCTGATTCCCCTAAAATTCCTAAAAACAGAATTTGGAGGAAATACAGCGGGGATCAATATCCAACCGAAAACGACTTTACCCGAAAAAATGCTATATTTTTGAATTTAAGTAATAACTGTTAGCTAAAATTTTTGAAAGGATGTTTTCATTTATATCCTGCTCATTAGATGTTACGACATGATAAAAGTTACAAAATCAATATTACAGAAATGTGTCAATTTAGATTAAATTGTTTCATTTTGATAAAAAATTTATATAATTTGCTTGACAATTTATGATGAAATATGTATATTACTCCGCAAAAATCTGACACAATTTAATCATAAATTATCATTTTTCATGTTCCCTTCTGAACGATTAGAAAAATTGGAAGAATTGCTTTTTTCCCGAAAGTATCTGCAGGTGAGTGAAGTGGTGGCGGAATTAGAAATCTCGCGTGCCACAGCGATTCGCGATCTGGATCACCTGATTCAAAAGGGGCTGGCTCATCGAATTCGCGGCGGGGTGATTCGGATCAATGCAAAACCCGAAATAGCAACATGTCCATTTTTTACGCAACATTCGTCGATTTCAAATCTTGTTGAAAAACGAAAAATTGCACAAATGGCCGTGATCCAGTTGCCTGCTCAGGCAACCCTTTTCATTGATGGGGGAACATCAACCATGCAATTGTGCCCATTTTTAAAAGATGGGGATTTTCGAATTATCACGAATTCAGTCATAATTGCCTGTTATTTCCTGGAAAATTCCAATCTGGAAGTTATTCTCGTGGGGGGATTGCTGCATCGGCGCGGGGGGATCACCATTGGACCACTGGCAATGCAGGTCGTCGAAAATATACATGCGGATTGGTTTATTGCCAGCGCGGGTGGAATTGATGAAAGCGGTATCACCAATACGGATTTGCTGACGGTGGAAATTGAGCAGCAGATGATTCAACGCAGCCATAAGCGGATGTTTTTAATTGATAGCACTAAATTCGGACGTAAAGCCTTGACTTTTCTTACCGATTTTAAACAATTGGATGTACTGGTTACCGATTCGGCTCCTCCTGAGGGTCTTCAGCAACGGCTAAACTTATCCAATGTTCAGGTGGTTATTGCCCGATAAATTTTTTTATGATTTGAATAAATTGATAGTTGGATTTTAAAATAAAAATTTCATCATTAGCAGGGAAAAAATGGAACTCGCACGTGTTGAAGGAACCGTGGTTTCGACTATCAAATCGGAACGATTAAAAGGACTTAAGTTATTATTAGTTAATCTCCTCGGTCCGGATATCAAACCGACCAACAATTATGTTGTGGCAGTGGATTCTGTCGGTGCCGGTGCTGGTGAAGTCGTCATTATTGTTCGGGGAAGTTCCGCCCGGCAAACGACCAATCTCTCCAATGTTCCCACGGATACCAGTATTGTGGCCATTGTGGACACGGTTGAATTTAAAGGAAAAGCGGTTTTTCAAAAATCTGGAAAATGAGGAGCCGATGAAATTAGGTCAGGTTTTAGGAAAAGTCTGGGCCACCGTCAAAGATCCGCATCTCGAGGGGATCAATTTGGCGATAATGCAGCCGATTGATGAGCATCAAAAGCCGCTGGGCAGTCCCATCATTGCGGCAAATGTGATTAATGCCCGGGAAAAGGATCTCGTCTTCTGGGTTGGTTCCGCAGAAGCCTGCACGCCTTTTGCCGATCACCTGATTCCTTCTGATGCGACAATTGTGGGCTATGTCGATAGAATCGATATTTGACGGGGGAGGGGAGCTGTTAAAATATTGATTTGATGTATGAAAGCGTCATGCGTGAGAAATTATTGGTAATTCAATTTGATTTATTACGTCTCACATTTCACGTATTACGTATCACGTATTACGTATCACGTATCTAGTAAGCAAACTATTATAATTTAACAATTAGTCACTAAACACCCCCCCAAAAGGCATCAAAATGATACTAGCGCAGGTAATTGGAAGCGTTGTTTCGACTATCAAACATGAATCATATCAGAATCAGAAGATCATGCTGGTTCGTCCCATTTCACCGGACGGAGAATTGAAAGCCGGGACAATGGTGGCCGTGGATACGATTGGTGTCGGAAAGGGTGAAATCGTACTAGTCGCTTCAGAAGGCCGTGCCGCTACAGAAATATTGGAATTCGAGCGCCGGATGCCTTTGCGGACGATAATTCTGGGTGTGGTGTACCATATTAATTGGACCTATCAGGAAAACCAGGTGCAGGAGTCTTCGTCATCTACATGAACCGGGCTGAATTGGAAAAAATCGTTTACGAACTGGTGGAACAGGTTTTAAAAGATCTGCCGCCGGAAATTCTTTCGAAATTGGTATCAAAAAATGATCCGTCCACCCAAAATAATTCCCAACGGCACCAGTTCGGGAAGGCATTGATCATTGAGGAAGATCTGCGGCAACTTCATCAGCAGGGCATTCGGGAGTTATTAATTGCTCCAAAAGCGATTGTGACACCGGCAGCCATGGACTATGCTCATTCCAACGGGATGAAAATTCATAGAGGGGGTAACCTGGCTCCTAAAATTAAATCTGCCCCATCGAATTCCGCTCAATCAGGGGTGGGGATAATCATCTCCGGCTGCAATGATTCCGAACGAAATACACTCCTGAATAACCTGAATCAATTAAATTTTACTTTTACCGAGTATGCTAGTAACCGCGAATCGGGGCAAAATCTGGAAGAAACCGTAAAATTTTTAGCCCGGCAGGTCGCCATTGGCGTTCATGCGGTTGGTATTGTGCTCCATGAAAATGCCTTTTCCCTCTCGGTTCAGGTCCGGAAAATTGAAAATATTAAGCCAGCAGTTTATTGGGATGCCCGATCGATTAAAAAACGAAATGACGATTCAGCAAATTTGCTGTTTTTAAATCCAAAAGTACATCGGTTAAAAGGACTGAATGAAGCGGTAAAGGAATGGCTTGGTTCGCGGATTGGGAATCAATAAAAATTGTGTGATTGAATAATATGAATTTGGTAGAACAGGTAAAAAATGCAGGCGTGGTTGGCGCCGGTGGTGCCGGTTTCCCGACACATGTCAAATTATCATCTAAAGTCGAATGGATGCTGGCCAATGGGGCTGAATGCGAGCCATTACTGCATAAAGATCGTGAACTGATGCTCCATTTTCCAGCGGAGATCATTCAGGGGCTTCAATTAGCGGCGCAGTCGGTTCAGGCCACAAAAGCAGTTTTTGGTATTAAATCGAAAAATAAAGCGGCTATTGAATCACTTGAAAAAAATCGAAAAGATTTTGCATTTGAGATAAAGGAATTTGGCGATTATTACCCGGCTGGTGATGAATATGAACTGGTTTACGGAATTACGGGACGATTAATTCCACCAGCCGGGATTCCACTGCAGATTGGGGTCGTGGTCAATAATATCGAAACGCTCTATAATATTTATCAGGCCAGTCAAGGAATTCCGGTTACACACAAATTTTTAACAATCACCGGTCTGGTGAAGGAACCGATGACAGTTCGCGTTCCTGTCGGTTCACTCATTTCGGATGTGTTAAAAGTAGCTGGCGGGTCTACCATTTCGCAATTTGCCATCATGGAAAGTGGTCTGCTCATGGGAAAATTCGTAAAGGATTTACAAAAACCGGTTACCAAAACTACCGGCGGATTAATCGTACTTCCTGCCGATCATCCTTTAATCCAACGCTATACCAAACCACCGGCAATGATGGATCGCATTGGCCATTCCGCCTGCGATCAGTGCAGCTATTGTACCGAACTCTGTCCGCGGTATCTGCTGGGTTATCAGGTGCAGCCCCATCTGGTGATGCGTAGCCTGGGTTTTAGCGTGATGGGACCCGAACTGTGGAATAAATATGCACTGCTGTGTTGTGGATGTGGCTTATGCACCCTCTTTTCCTGTCCCGAATTGTTATACCCGCGTGAAGCCTGTGAACGGGGCATTGAAAATTTACGTGCTATCGGCAAAGGCAAATGGGAAGGTTCAACTGAAGTCAAAGTGCATCCCATGAAAGATTCGCGTCGGATTCCTTTAAAGCATTTGATGCAAAAATTAGGGGTCACTCAATATGATTCTCACGCAGCTTTCAGCGATGTAAAATTTGAACCGGATCAGGTGCAGATTCCCTTAAAACAGCATATTGGCAATGCGGCAAAACCGATTGTAAATACTGGAGATAAAGTCAAATTTGGACAATTGATTGCGGATGTACCAGATGATAAATTGGGAGCAAAAATTCATGCCAGCATTGCCGGCCAGATTCGTGAAATTACCGAACAATTTATTATTATTGAGAGGGCTTAATCCATGAAAAAGAATGCGATTGGATTAATTGAATTGAACAGTATCGCGGCCGGCCTTGAAGTCACCGATGCCATGCTGAAAACCGCGGAGGTGGAGCTTATTATCTCACGGACAATTTGTTCGGGAAAATTTATGGTCATTGTCGGCGGAAGTGTCGCTGCGGTTCAGGCAAGTGTGGAGGCGGGATTAGGTTTGCAGCCGACTTCGGTTATTGATTCAATGGTTATTCCCAACATCCACCCGGATGTTTTTCCGGCGCTCGCTGGTTCAAGTGAAATTAAGGAGCCCGGGGCATTGGGAGTCATCGAATCGTTTTCAGTGGCATCCCTGTTGCAAGCTGCGGATGAAGCAGCGAAAACCGCGTCAGTTCAGCTTATCGATATTCGTCTGGCAATGGCGTTGGGTGGAAAAGCATTTGTCACCATGACCGGCAAAGTCGGTGCCGTTCGCGCGGCAGTGGATGCCGGTGCCGCTATTGTTGCAGAAAAAGGACTCCTGGTGAATAAAGTGGTCATTCCGGCACCAAGTCCGCAGTTATTTAAAGATTATATCTAGTTGTAAATACTCTGGTTGACGGGTTCAGAGTTCAGGGTTAAAAAAACTTGTAATTCATGTTTTAAACCCTGAACCGGGAACCTTTGAACTGTGAACTTTTAAACCGTGAACCGGAGTGGTTAAATCTCATTTAACGAAAAAAGTAAATGTCGTATCTTTTGTAGCAGAAGGAAATAACTTTGACTCAGCAAAATGTCGAAGCACTCGTGGAAAAAGTTGTGCGCCAGGTGGTTGATTCACTCATCAAGCCACCGGCTGAAAATCAGAAGTTGATACCAATTGGCATTTCAGCCCGGCACCTGCATATTTCACAGGAACATTTGGAAGTTCTGTTTGGTGCGGGTTATCACCTGACAAAATGGAAAGATTTAAATCAACCCGGTGAATTCGCGGCCAATGAAACAGTTACGGTGGTTGGTCCCAAGCGCCGACTTTTCGAAAGTGTGCGAATTCTTGGTCCTACGCGACCTTTTACCCAGGTTGAAATGTCATTTACCGATGGGATTTATCTGGGGATCGATCTTCCGTACCGGCTGTCGGGAAATATCAAGCAATCAGCACCGGTCATCCTGATTGGACCCAAAGGCATTCTGGAATTAAAGGAAGGGGCCATTCGTGCTGCACGACATATCCATGTGAATCCTCAGGATGCACAGCGACTGGGGATCACCGATGGCCAGAAAGTTAGTGTCAAAACTTCCGGGCCGTTAAGTATCACGATTAATGAGGTGATAGTCCGGGTTAAAGCAGGGCTTAATTTAGAAATGCATCTTGATACCGATGAAGCCAATGCAGCCGGTCTGCATTTAGGTGAAAAATTCGGCACGCTGGTTTAGAGGAGTATAGAAATGGCAGAAATTTCACAACAATTAATCAATTCAATTGTCCAAAAAGTCATGCTGCAACTGGAACAGCAGGGACTGGTATCGGATCAGCCATCGTCTTCGGTAAACAATGGTATTTTTGAAGATATTCCCAGTGCCATTGCCGCCACCGACCAGGCGCAGAAAATCTGGGTTCGGACACCGAAAGAGACAAAAGCGCGGGTGATTCAGGCTTTGCGTCAGGCTATGCATCAAAACGCCGAGGAATTCGCCCGTCGCGCGCACGAAGAGACGGGCATGGGCCGCGTGAAATGCAAAATCCTCAAGCACCACAATGCCGCTGATGCCACCCCCGGCCTCGAAGATCTGGAGACGACTTCCTGGAGTGGAGATAATGGCACCACCGTCGAAGAATATGCGCCTTATGGCCTAATTGGTGCGATCACGCCTTCCACGCATCCGATACCTGTGTTACTAAATAGCACGATTATCATGATTGCGCCAGGGAATGGTGTGGTTTTCAATGTTCATCCGGCGGCCAAAAAGGTTTCCGCGTATGCGATGGAAATCTTTAATCGCGTGATTCAGGAAAATGGCGGGCCGGCCAATCTCATCTCCATGGTGCGTGAACCAACTATGGAAACCGTATCACAGCTTTTTCATGACCCCAAAATTGCGTTAATTGCAGCGACCGGCGGGCCGGCGCTAGTGAAAGCCGCATTTGAATCGGGCAAAAAGGTCATCGCCGCCGGTCCTGGTAATCCGCCGGTCCTGGTGGATGAGACCGCCTGTCTGACTTCAGCCGCGAAATATATTATCGAAGGGGCTTCCTTTGATAATAATATTCTTTGTATCGCCGAGAAAGAAATTTTTGTCGTCGAATCTGTTTTTGATAAATTTATGAATGCCATGGCTGAAGCTGGTGCCGTGCGTTTAGATGCATCCCAAATTGATTCCCTGACGCAAAAAGCTTTTCAAAAGAATGAAAAAGGCCAAATCTGGCTTGCCAGAACGTATATTGGTAAAAATGCCAGTGTCTTGGCTCAGGCGGCCGGCTTGACGATTTCAGATGAAGTTGAATTACTCTATGGCGAAACAGCATTCGAGCATCCTTTTGTGCAGGAAGAGCAGATGATGCCATTCATTCCCGTCGTGCGTGTCAAAAATGCTGAAGAAGGGATTGAACTGGCCGCGAAAGCTGAACATGGCTATGGTCATACGGCGATGATCCATTCAAATCATTTAACAACGATTACTCGCTATACACAAAAATTAAATACCAGCATCGTGGTCGTGAATGGACCGAGTCTCGCTGGCAATGGTCCCAAAGCAGGTGAAGGCAGTTTTTCACACACCATTGCCAGTCCAACAGGAGAAGGGGTGTGTACGCCCAAAAATTTTGCACGTGTCAGGCGATTAGCGATATATCAAAAATTACAAATAGTTTAAAGAAACAGGTTGTTTGGGTTGTAGCATTTTAGCCTGTTAGCAAAAATATATGGGGTTAAAATTTATTTAAAAGTAATTTGAAACCATTTTTAAATATTTTCCCTAAAGCCTAAAAACCTACAGCCTATCAAGCTAACTAGTTATTTAATTTATTTTTTATAGCACAACTTATTTGGAGGATTTCAAAATGGCTAAAGAAGCATTAGGTATGATTGAAACCCGTGGATTCGTTGCAGCAGTAGAAGCCGCCGATGCCATGGTGAAAGCAGCGCAGGTTGAATTATTAGGTAAAGTATCGTCTGGTAGTGGATTGATCACCGTTCTGGTTCGTGGTGATGTGGGTGCGGTGAAAGCCGCCACCGATGCCGGCGCAGCAGCCGCGGAAAAAGTGGGTGAACTAGTATCGGTTCATGTCATTCCCCGGCCCCATGATGATGTTGAATTACTGCTTCCGAAACGCGGCGAAAAATAATTTTTGAGGATAGAATCCCATGCAAAATAATTTGTACTCCCTGCGCCGGGATTTGGTTGAGGCCGGCCGAAGGGTATATGCTCGTGGCTATGTTGCCTCGAATGATGGGAATATTAGCGCCCGTGTAGATAGCAATCGAGTGCTAATTACGCCCACCGGTGTCAGCAAAGGCTATATGAAACCGGAAGATATGGTACTGGTGGATATGGCGGGCAAGGTACTTGATGGCCGGAAAAAACCTTCATCTGAGGTTTTTATGCATCTGAAAATTTATAATGAGCGTTCAGATGTCAATAGTGTCTGTCATGCCCATCCGCCGTATGCTACTGGTTTTGCTGTGGCTGGAATACCACTCAAAGAATGTATTTTACCTGAAGTGATTATCGTTCTGGGAGGTATTCCACTGGCTGAATATGGAACACCGGGCACCGAAGAGTTTTATACGCCTTTGCTCAAATATCTGAAAAATTATGACGCCTTTTTACTGGCCAATCATGGCGCATTGACGATTGGTAAAGATATTTTCAATGCCTATTACAAGATGGAGACGCTGGAACACTTTGCGCACATCACTTTTGTGGCAACGCAATTAGGTCCGGTGAACACCCTGAATGCCGAACAAACCCAAAAGCTGTTTGATATTCGGAAAAAAATTGGCATTACGCAGGAGGTTGCCTGCGAATCGTGTGATGTAAGTGGTGGTACCTGTTCCACTGTTACCAGTGGCCAAAATCCGCCGGCTGCATCGACATCGGCAAATCCGGCGGGTCTGGATAAAGAATTGCTGGTGAAACAGGTGACCGAGGCGATTTTGAAGCAACTGAATGGAAAGGAAGGTTTGAAATAATTCGTTATTCATCGAGAAAAAATAAACATAACTTCGGATTGGACAGTATATGTAAAACGTAATGCGTGTTAGGTATACGAGTGCTTAAGTGGTTTTCATTTTTTTGCCCTCACCCCAACCTTCTCCTCTTCGACAAGATCAGGGAAGACAGGAGAGGGCGTAGCTATTCCCTCTCCCGTCGGGAGAGGGTTAGGGTGAGGGCTTTTGGATGACTATATTAATATCCGAAAACCGTGTCAGCTTGAGTATAATTCTGAAGGATAAGCAATTACGAAACCTTTTTTCAGAAATTTGGTTATTCTTTTTAAATTATATCATCCTTTCAACATTCAATAGGTGGAAATAATATGAAAATTATTGTTTGCAATATTGGCTCCAGTAGTTTTAAATTTCAATTACTCGATATGACCACTGAGAAGCCGCTTGCCCGGGGGTATACCGAACGGGTGGGAGCGACAGATGCGATTATTACCTATTGGGTTGGTGATGAAAAAGTTGTTGCCACCACTGGTTCTATTCCTTCTCATCGTGAGGCAGTACAGGATGCGCTGAAATTTCTGGTACAACCTCATTATAGATTAATGAAGGATCTCGCTGAAATCGATGGCATTGGTTTTAAAACCATCCAGGCGGGTGAGAAAAATGGCTCGGTCCTGTTGGATCAGGACGTGCTGGCTGCAATGGAATACTATCGTGACCTGGCGCCTGCCCATAATCCACCCTATCTCACCGCGATTTATATGTTTCGTGATCTGCTGCCGAATACACCGCTGGTAGGTGTCTTCGAGCCGGGATTTCATATTCACGCGCCGGATTATGTCAAAGTCTATGGCTGTCCATACGAGTGGTATGAAAAATATGGCGTGGTCAAATATGGCTATCATGGCGCCTCCCATCGTTTCGTGACGGGGGAGACGGTTAAGTTTCTCAATTTGCCGCCGGATGATCATAAAATCATCACTTGCCATCTGGGTGGCTCTTCTTCCCTTTGTGCATTTAAAAATGGAATTTCCATTGATACTTCGATGGGATTTACACCCCAGTCCGGATTGATTCAGGGAACCCGAATCGGCGATATTGATCCGTTTATCCTGCCATATATCATGAATAAAAAAGGAATCACCCTGGAACAGGCACTGATGGAATGTTCAAAGCAGAGTGGGTTAGCCGGGCTTTCCGGAACCTCCGGCGATATGCGTGATATTAAATTGGCCATTGCAAAAGGTGATAAACGCGCGTTACTGGCACGAAATAAATTTATTTATGATATAAAGCGATATATCGGTGAATTTATCGTGCTCATGGAAGGGCTGGATGCCATCACCTTCACCGGCGGCATTGGTCAAAAAGATGCCGAACTTCGGGAGGAAGTGCTCTCTTCACTATCATTTTTAGGTTTAAAAATGGATTTGACTGCAAATTTGAAACAGGGACCACTCATTTCCTTAAAAGATTCGAAAATTAAAGCACTCGTTCTGGATACGAATGAGGAAATTGTGGTGGCGCGCGAGACGGTCAAAGTAATTCAACAAAAACATTAGTTACTTTTATACTAGAGCCATTGTGGTTTTCGATTTTTCTTGCCCTCACCCCAACCCTCTCCCCGGGTGAGCGGGCGTAGCTATTCCCTCTCCCTCTGGGAGAGGGTTAGGGTGAGGGCTTTGGGATGACTACGATATTATCCGAAAACCACTTCGGCTTTAGTATATTTTCACAAAGGATTAAAGAGTGTGTTAAATCCTGAAATAGTATCCGCTCAATATATGATGGTAAAGATGAAGAACATTTAACGGTAAATTCTCATTGTCTGTCATTCCCGCATGCTTTTGGCGGGAATCCACGTTTTTTTAATGGATGCCCGACAAAACCATTCGGGCATGACAGATTTCACCCTCTTTTATTGAGCGGATACCTGAAATATCATGTTAATCCTGTCAAAAAAAATATTGGACTTATCAATTTTCAATTTTGCAGAAATCGAACTAATTTTATGCAAATTTTTAATTTCAAATGAAGGTCATGCATGGATACTAAGCAGAATACCGATGCAAAATTTGAATACGATGTTCTTGTCGCCGGCCATATCTGTCTGGATATTATTCCCAAAATGCCGGATGCCAACGGCAGAACTTATGGCGAAATGATGCTTCCCGGAAAGCTGATTAATGTCGGGAGCGTTACCATCAGTACTGGCGGGCCAGTTTCAAATACCGGCCTTGCATTACAAAAACTCGGATTAAACGTCTCGTTTATCGCTCGCGTTGGTGATGATGATTTTGGTTCGTTAATAATAAAACGCTTGGAAAATTCAGGTAATGCCGGTGGAATAAAGATCGCGCTTGGTGAAGGCAGTTCTTATACGGTTGCATTAGCACCACAGGGTCTGGATCGGATATTTCTCCATAATCCAGGGACAAATGATACCTTTACGAGTCAGGATATTGATTTTGATTTGGTTCGACAGGCACGGCTGTTCCATCTGGGTTACCCTCCGCTGATGAAGGGGCTTTTTCAAAATGATGGGGAAGAATTGATCCAGATATTTAAAACGGCCAGACAGACCGGTGTAACAACTTCCCTGGATATGTCCCTGCCTGATGCCAACAGCCCGTCCGGAAAAGTGAATTGGCGTAAGGTTCTGGAAAGATTATTACCCTATATCGATATTTTTCTGCCCAGCATTGAAGAAGCATTCTTCATGAGTCACCCGACCAGATACTTTGAATATAAAAAACAGGCGGGAACACATGAAGTCATTGATTTTATTAAACCGGCGATCCATTCTCAACTGGCGGATGAATTTATTGCCATGGGCGCTAAAATTGTTGCACTGAAAAGTGCCCATCGGGGACTCTACCTGCGGACGGCGGCTCATGATAAATTAAATCAAATTGGATTTGCCAAACCAGGTGATACAGAAAATTGGGCCGATCGCGAACTCTGGTGTCCGGCGTTTAAAGTGGCCAAAATTGCCAGTGCGACTGGCTCCGGGGATTCATCAATTGCTGGTTTTTTAACCGCTTATATACGGGGATTTCCAGTTGAAAAGACATTAAAAATTGCCAATTGTCTCGGTTTTCAAAATCTCCATCAACTGGATGCACTTAGCGGCATCAAGTCCTGGGCTGAAACCTTGAAATTGGTGGAAAATCCAGCCCTGGAACTGGTTAAATTTAACCTGGATGCACCCGATTGGATTTGGGATGAACAGCAGATGCTCTGGTCGAAAAAACGATAAAAAGCTGAATTCGCCCAAAGGCGACAAAAAACGGACAGAACATGACGGATAAAATTACCTTCATATAAATGGAACAATTAGCAAATTAATGAATTTAATTAATTTATTTTTTTAGGATTAGGTACTGTTTGGGTGTGGACAGGAGGAATAATGGAATCGAAACGGGTGAGTGGTATTTTATTACATCCGACGTCGCTCCCCGGACGTTATGGTATCGGGGATTTGGGGGTAGCGGCTTTTAAATTTATTGATTTTTTGGTGGCAACCAAACAACATCTCTGGCAGATCATGCCATTGGGTCCCACAGGATTTGGAGATTCGCCGTATGCATGCTTTTCGGCCTTTGCGGGAAATCCGCTGCTGGTTAGTCCCGAAGCTTTAATTCAGGATGATCTTATTTTAGCTGACGATTTAAAAGAAGTCCCCTACTTTCCAGAAGATCGGGTCAATTATGGTGAAGTGATTTACTATAAATATTCGCTGCTCAAACAGTCCTATACCCGATTTAAAAACATAAAGTCGCCACTCAAAACTGATTTCGAACAATTTTGTGAACAGAATGCCTCCTGGCTTGAAGATTTTGCCCTGTTTATGGCCGTAAAAGAGGTCCATAACGGGTGCATGTGGGCCGAATGGTCGCCTGAAATCGCTACGCGTCAACCTGCCGCGATGAAGTCATGGAAAAAACGCCTGGCTGATGAAATCAAAGCCCATCAGTTTTATCAATTTCTTTTCTTTCGGCAATGGAATGAAGTAAAAAAATATGCCAATGCCAATGGAATCAAAATAATTGGTGATGTTCCGATCTTTGTTGCCTATGATAGCACCGATGTCTGGGCACATCCGGAGCTTTTTCATCTGGACGAAAAGGGAAAACCCACTATTGTTGCTGGTGTACCACCGGACTACTTTAGTGCCACTGGCCAGCTTTGGGGAAATCCACTCTATCGCTGGGATCGCTTGAAAAAGCTTGATTACCAATGGTGGATTGAACGTATTCAGATGACACTCAAGACTGTAGATATTATTCGAATTGATCATTTTCGTGGCTTTGAAGCCTACTGGGAGGTACCAGCCATTGAAATTACTGCTGTCAATGGGCGTTGGGTAAAAGGGCCGGCGCACGATTTGTTTAATGCCATTAAACGTCAATTAAATGGTCTGCCCCCTATTATTGCTGAAGATTTGGGGGTTATCACCCCGGAAGTTGAAGCCCTTCGGGATGATTTCGGCTTTCCCGGAATGCGCGTTTTACAATTTGCCTTTGGTTCGGATGCAAAAAATCGGGATTTACCGCATAATTTTCCCCGAAACACCGTGGTTTATACGGGTACACACGATAATGATACGGCTATCGGTTGGTATCGTAATTCCGGCACCCCCAATGAGCATGATCACTATCGCCGGTATATGGGCCGTGATGGTCATGATGTCGCCTGGGATTTAATTCGATTGGCATTGAGTTCGGTTGCCGATATGGCCATTATCCCTTTGCAGGACATCATGAATTTGGGTTCCGAGGCGCGAATGAATTTCCCGAGCAAGGTTGGCGGTAACTGGACCTGGCGTTATACGGACGCGATGTTACATGATGGCTTAAAAAATCGGTTACTGGAATTAACAGCACTTTACGGACGAGAAAATAATAAATCGCTTAAACCCGCTTGATACTCATTCTTTGATTCCCACACACAGAAATTTATCGGGCAGATCTTCACTGATATCCACCTTCAAACCTGCTTCGTGAAATAAAATATGCATTTCTTTTAGTGAGGGTAAAAAATGATCACGAACCACGCCCCCCAATTGGTGATGAAATTGATTTAATGACCGACTCCCTTTTAAATGAAAAATCGCCAATTTCCCATTTTTTTTTAAGATGCGGCGGAATTCAATTAATGCTGATTTCGGCTCCTGAATATGCGGAAAAAGCCCAAATGCCAGGATTATATTAAATTGATTGTCCTTAATTGGCAATCGCTGAACATCACCACAGATTGGGTAAATTGGTTGCGCCTTCTTTTTTTTAGCCTGTTGAGTCATCAAAAAGGCATAATCCATGGCATAAAACGGTGTGTTTTTCGCAATAACCGCGCGGATTAGATGAAATAGACGGCCAGTTCCACAGCCGGCATCTAAAATACGCGCATTGGACTGAATTTGTAATCGATTTAAAATTTGTAATAATTGGTCATCTTTATCCGGTTCAATCGGATGTTGATCCCATTTTTCCGCTAATTGATTAAAATAATTTTTCGTTTCAAAATCGTTCATATCGACCTGTTTTTAATCAAAATTCAAAATTAATTGGTGTTTGTCCGAAAATACCAAGACCTGTCATGGCGAGGCGCTTTTTGCCGCAGCCTGTTTTTTAGGCTCGCAATCACCCCGTGAATAACAGCGGAGATTGCTTCGTCGCAAAAAACGCTCCTCGCAATGACAGAATCGGGGTATTTGCGGACAGACACTAATTAACCTGTTTGATCCGATGTTTCAATATTTTAACTAATAATGGTACCACAATGAGATTGAGAATAATTCCCGGTAAACTGGTGACCAGTACGCCAATCGAAAAAGCCCGTGGTGGCAGACCGAAGAGTGGAACAATTAAAAAGATCACCAGAATCAGAATAATTCGCTCAATCAAAAGTGCAGTTAAAACGCAAAACCAGGGCAAAAATTTATTGGTCTGATAAAGAAATGCAGTGACAAATCCCAGCGCAAATCCTTCAGTGGAAAGAACCGGTATTACGGGCAAAAGCGGTGGCATGCCGGTTAACAGCGAAGAAACAACAGGCCCAACCACGCCAACAATTCCGGCATGGACAGGACTTAAAAAAAAACCGGCCAATAAAATTGGTAAAAACATCGGTAAAAATGTTGCTCCCAATCCGAGTGTATGGAAAACAATCGGAATCAGAACAGCCATAGCAAGGAACACGGCCATCAGTGAAATAAGATAAGTCGATGATTTCATTTTTTCTCCGCTGTTAATCGCGGTTCCAAACGGATAAAAGGATTCAGTCAAATAAAAAGCATATAATTAATACTACTTAGTGTCTGTCCACAAACTCTATTATGTAGGGCAAATTGCCAATTTGCCAAGCTTAGAGCCTGTATCAAGCATTAGATTCAGACAAATTAACAATGTGTCCTGCAATTTCGGACAGACTCTACTTAGTCAGATTAGAATCAAAGATTATGAAAAACTCGCTTAAGATGTCATTCTGAGGAAGCGTTTTTTGCTGACGAAGAATCTCTCTCCTATGAAATGCCGGGATTCTTCATCCCACAAAAAACGTGGGATTTAGAATGACAAAAGAATATAATCTGACTAAGTAAAATTAACTAATTGATATTATTCAAATTTGCGATAACGAATATTCACGATTTGGAACCGATACTTTAATTTTTAGTATCCCCTCAAAAATTGAGAGTGATTCTGTCATTCTGAGTTCAGCATTTTTTGCTGAACGAAGAATCTGAAGAGAACCGATACTGCTTGATACGATAGATTCTTCGCTTCGCGCCGAATGACCGCATAATATTATTTTGCTCAAAATTTTTGAGCGGATACAATTTTTAGATATTATTTTGCTACCGTACACTTTTTTACATTGCTTTAAAGATTCATTTTTAGACCACGCTCAAAGCCCTCACCCCAACCCTCTCCCAAAGGGAGAGGGCGTAGCTATTCCCTCTCCCCCTGGGAGAGGGTTAGGGTGAGGGCAGGTTTTGCTTAATCAAAAAGTGTACGGTAGTGAAGATATTATATCGGACCGGCTAAAATTGATAATTTATTTTACCCATAAAAGTCCGTCCCGGCATGGGATACCCTTTTAAAATTTCATAATCGGTATTTCCAGCATTCTCCATGTTTAAGCTGAATTCCAGTCCATGAATAACCTGGTACATCAATTGAATACCAACCAGTGTATAATTTTTTATTTTTGAATTTTCGGCTGTCCCGGAGTATAAATTTTGTACGGATTCAATTGAGCCGCCAATGGCCAGACGATTCCAGGAATAATTTAATTGACCGAAAAATTTATTCGGGGAAAACGGAATAATTTCTTCAGAATTTAAGTAGTTATAAGTGATTTTCCCGCTTAAATTTTGTATCGGTCGAAACTGGATCGCCAATTCCAATCCGTTGTAATCTGTTTTTCCGGTATTAACGGTACGATTTGGTCTGACCGACGTATCCAGGCGAATTAAATTTGCTGCTTGAATCATATAGTAAGTTAAATCGACATTCAGCCAATGGGTTAAAGTATGCGAAATACCGGCTTCATAACTCCATAATGTTTCAGGTTTTAAATCAATATTCGCCGTGGGAAAGAAGAAAAGTTCCCGTGCAGTGGGACTCCGGAAGCCTTTTGACACAGATGTCCGCAAGGAAGTTTGCGTGAGAGGCTGATAAACAATCCCAAATTGAGGCACTAATTCCGAGCCATATTTAGAATGATTTTCAAGCCGCAGTCCAGCTCCGGTAATTAATTTTTTAAAGAAAATTTTTTGTAAATGAACAAATCCCGCCACTTCGGTGATATATTCCTCTCCCAACGTATTTTGAATAAAGGAGGTTGCCAGTTTATTCTCCCCCAATCCACCATATTGCTTCGCATCCAGTTCAATGGTGGTTTTAAATTCAGCCGGTAGATTAAAATTTTGGAATGCAACTACGCCAACTGTCTGATCTATCGAATGCCAGCCATCGGAAAGATCGTGTTCACCAAAATTGCCGTGAATTTTGATGGAACCATTAGTCTTTCCGAATTTATTTTCGAGGGTGAAATCCATGGTGCTGCGATGAACATCACCGACTTCAAAGTCGGGCTTGCCATTTTCAGGACCTGGATCATGAAATCGATAAGGCGTTGTACTACCAAAAACGCGTAACCGAAAATGAGAATTAAAATCGTAGCTCATTTTTAATGAATACGATTGGGAATCAAAGCCCGAGTTTGGTCGATGCCCCTGAGTGTGCTGGTAATTTCCGGTCAGGTAATACGCAAATTTGCCCAACTTTCCGCCATGCTGGATGACGTGTGCCTGTGTTTGATAACTTCCGAAACCGGTTGAAATACGGGTCTCAAAGCCTGGCTGGTCGATTTCCCGGGTAATAATGTTAATAACGCCACCCATGGAATTGGTGCCATAAACCGCAGACGCAGGCCCACGAAGGACTTCAATCCGCTCGACATAGTCCAGTGGATAAGCATCGGGCAAGGGGTGACCAAAAATTCCCTGAAAATCAGGACGACCATCTATTAAAATCAATATTTGCGTATTGGGTTTCCCCCCCATGCCGCGCAGGGTAATGCCACCAGCCGCTGCCGCTGCAACTCCGAACCCCATGATACTGCGTCGGGTCGTAAAAGCACCTGGTGTAAATTGCGAAACAGCCTCGGCAACCGTGGTCATGGGGGCATTTAACAGAACTGGTTTTTCAATAACAGTGATGGCGGCGGCCAGATTCTCGCGCGCCAGTGTATAACGAGATCCGGTCACCACTAAAGGAGAAAA
The DNA here is from genome assembly GCA_020722815.1 of Caldithrix sp. GTDB lineage: Bacteria > Zhuqueibacterota > Zhuqueibacteria > Thermofontimicrobiales > Sulfurfontimicrobiaceae > DYKB01. Next base: position 77,342 of record DYKB01000006.1, read on the forward strand.
TTCATAGCGAATCGAATCGCCCTCAACAATTTTTCGCTGCGAAAATCCTGGCCAACAATTGAGCATGATCAACGTGAAAATAATAAATAACTTTACAGAAGACCTCATATAACCTCCAATAAAAGAAATGAAAAAAAATGTATTACAATTTTAAAAATCGTAGCACGATTATTGAAAAAAATTATTCTCCGGCCATAATTGATGTCATGGCCAGATTGCCATGTTTCACCCCTTTTGCGCTAATCAATTGATCGGCCAGTTGTTGCAAAACAGTTGTTTGACCACGCACAGCCAGCACTTCCATACAATTATGCGCATCAAGATGAACATGCATGGATGAAATAATATTTGAATTAAAATGATGTTGAATTTCCGTCAATAATTGTGGAAGTTCCCGAACATGATGATTGTACATCAACGTAATCGTCCCCAATGCCTCTTCCTGACTTTTCAGGCAGCGTTCCTGAATCAACTCTTTGCGAATCAAATCGCGGATGGCCTCAGAGCGATTTCGGTACGCATGGGCTTGAATATGCTTATCAAACTGATCCAAAAGAGATGCTTCGATGGAAATTCCAAATCTAATTAAATAATTCATAGAAACTCCGTGCTACAATTTTTGAAAAGATAACACATAAATTTGAAAAATACAAGGTTTTTTTCCATTATTTATGAAAATTATGTAACTTTTATGGTACACCTTTTGCATTTATAAGTAATTTAAATTCTGAAAATCTGTTAATTAATAAAAAATATTTGATTTTTAACCTGTTTTTAATTATTGTTTTTTAATGAATTAAGCCAATTGGTGTATTACACATCTCATTCCAAAAAGTCGTAAAAAAATAATATCATGATGTAAATTTTACATCATATCGTTAAGGAAATACCAACAAATTTCCAGATTGAAATTACGCTTTTGAAAATTATTATCAATCGGATTAATTGGATAAAAAACTTAATTAGTGTCTGTCCGCAAACACCTCCGGTACTGTCATTGCGAGGAGCGTTTTTGACGACGATGCAATCTCAGTCATTATACAAGGAGATTGCTGTGGCAAAAAACGCCTCGCAATGACAGGGTTTTGAATTTTCGGACAGACACTAATTATCGATTTGCAGAATGAAATTCCGACAATTTGTGGCTTCAAATTTACAAGTGAGGTTAATTCTATGAAAATATGGAGGATGCTATTCTTTTCCATGAGTCTCCTGAAACTGGTATTTGCTGGAAATCCGGTTGGATTTGAAAATATTATCATTTCATCCACTATCAATACTTTAGGATATGAAATTCAAATTCAAGGCGATAACAATCTGAATGCTTCGGTTGTTGTTAAATATCGTCCAGTGTCAGCGCAAACATTCAAAATTGGTCATTCACCGGCCAGAACCGATGCCAATACCTTCATTGGAAGTCTTTTTGAACTGGAGGCGGAAAATCAGTATGAAGCGATATTTTCATTTTCAGATCCAGACGGAACGTCGGATGATTCCGTTCGGGTGATACAATTTCAGACCACGCCACAACCCGTTCAGAAAAGGATGAATGGGGTAGATTACTATGTCGCCGTTGATGGGAATGATGCAAATCCTGGGACATTCGAAAAGCCATTTAAAACGATTCAAAAGGCGGCTAATAAGGTCCGGGCAGGCGACGTTGTTCATGTCCGGCCAGGTATTTATTTCCAAAGTGCAACTATCGAACGTGGGGGACAATCGGGAAATTATGTCACCTTTCGGGCAGATGGAAAAGTGGTTCTGGATGGTTCGGATCAGCGTTTTGCCGTTAAGGACAATATTGATAACTGGCAACTTCACCAGTCACCAGGCATCTATCGCACGCCTCTTGAATATGAGCCCGGTCAGGTTTATGCCGATGGTCAGCAGCTTTATCGTGCCGATCGGGTAAGTCAATTAAATTCTCCCAAAGTCAGTTCTCCCGGAAGCTGGGTATATGCCAATCGCACATTATATATTCGACTGAGTGATGGTTCGGATCCGGATAAACAATACCTCCAGGTAACACAATTAGAACATGCCCTTTTTCTACATAATGTGAACTATGTCATTTTGGAAGGATTTGACGTTCAGTATTATGGCCGTTCGGTTTATGGCAAGGGAATTTATCTGAAAAATGTATCCAAAAGCGTTATTCGTAAAAATAAAATTCACCAAACCTATATCGGACTCTGGCTTAAAGAGAACACTTCAAACGGAAATTTAATCGAACAAAACGAATTTTGGGAAACATCCATCTATCAATGGCCCTGGGAGGCTGTTAAAGGCTCGTATCACGAAGGTGCCGCCATTTCCCTTGAAGCCGGTGAGGGTAATATTATTCGGAAAAATCAGATATATGGCTATTTTAATGGCATCACTATCGCTTTTTGGGATAATTATCAGGATGCGAGCTATAATCGGAACGTTGATATTTATAATAATCTGCTTTACGACATTGGGGACGACTGCATCGAGCCGGAAGGGACATGTACGAACTTGCGAATTTGGAATAATCTCATGTATAATTGTACCGTTGGTATTTCACTGGCACCTATTACAAAAGGTCCCGTGTATGCCTGGCGAAATGTAATTTCAAATTTCCTGCTTACTTCGTTTAAATTTTCGTACTCGACTACCGGGGTCTGTTATATCTATCATAATACGGCATACACCCGAAATCCGCGAACCAGTGGGCTGGTCAGCTCTGGTCCCTGGAATAATATTACCTTTCGCAATAATATTCTATCCGGTACTTTTTATGCACTGGAAGATGAGTATTTAAATGGAAACGCCAGTTTCGACTTTGACAATCTTTATACAACGGATAAACAACGTTTTGTGCAATGGAAAAATAAAAGTTATACTTCCCTGACGCAATTTTCACAAAACTCCCAGCAGGAACTACATGCGATGTCGAAGATCAGCCAGTTTCTGGATGCGGGTGGAAAGGATTTTCGGCTGAAATCCAATAGCCCGGAAATTGACAAAGGGTGTTTAATCCCGAATATCAATGATAATTTTTCAGGTAAAGCACCAGACATCGGGGCTTATGAATTTGGGCTGGAATATCTGGATAGTCTTCGTATTGAGCCGGAGCATCAACCGCGCTCATTCGAATTAAAACAAAATTATCCGAATCCATTCAAGCAAGAAACCACGATCAGCTATGCGCTGCGAGAACCGGCAAATGTTAAATTGACAATTTATAATATGTTGGGGCAGGAAGTGAGCATTATTGAAGAAGGCTTTCGTACCGCCAAAGATTATAAAATTAAATGGCAGCCCGGAAATTTACCCAGTGGTTATTATGTGCTCTTACTGAAGGTCGGTTCGCAGCGGATGAGCGAGCGCTGCTTATTTATAAAATAATAATTTCCCAAGACGATTCCCGACCTGTTTTTATAAAGCGATGCACCGGATTTACAGGATCAACAGAAAAAAATTGATTTGTGATTTTTCATCAATTAGCCCCAAAAACGCAAATATTGCCCATCAGTTATCCTGTCTTTTAATATTTGCGAAATGATCAATTATCACATCAAATATCGGCCAAAAATTAATATTCCCATTACAACAGCCCCAATTGCGGTGATTAGCACCGCTCCCGCTGCCAGGTCTTTGGCCTTACCAATCAATGGATGATTTTCCTGCGTGATGGCATCGCTAAGAAATTCTATCGCTGAATTGAAAGCCTCCGCCATCCAGACGAAAATCATGGTCAAAACCAACCAGCACCATTCCGCGCGTGTTATTTTTAGATAAACGCCAAGTGAGATGACCACAACTGACGCCAGCGCATGAAACCAGGCATTGGGTTGTGATTTTAACAGCAGAAAAATTCCCTGAAAAGCATATTTAAAACTTTTAATTCGGGTAAGAAAAAATTGCATTATTAATATTCCTCTGGATCAGCCTGCAACTCCAGGATGTCAATAAAATAGCCAAATTCTTCCAGGCGTTTTTTGATTTTATTAAAATTTTTTTGTTCAATGAGAATATGATAATTTTCAGCTTTCAGGATACATTTTTTTAAAATTTCATCCTTCACTAGTAGCTGAAGCAGTTCATTATTTTGATCTATTTGAAAGACCACCAGATCACCACGAAATTTAAGCGGATTGATTTTTTCCTCAATCTTTTGAAAAAAGTCCAGCCAGATTGCGGTTGGTTTATTGGAAATATTTTTCTTAAAAAGTGCGATCTTATTCTGGATATCTGCTTTCCTTTTGCAGTCACGGAGAAATGATTTGGAAGTGATGCGATAGCAATTCGTATTAATTCTTTCGCCCAATTTTTCGAGGATAATTCGCTTGATGTTATTCTCACCCTCCAGAAAGATCAATAAGTTTTTTTCATCCAGCGTTAGCTTGAAGCTTTTTTTCGGTGAAGTTGTTACCTGAAAATCGTTTTTCAAGCCAATGATAAACGCCCCTAATTCTGTTAAGCGAATATATTCCAGACCATCGAAAGGCGTAAGATAAAGATTCTTTCCGTGTTGATATTTTTTATTCAAAGGTATTTGATATGCCAGATCAACTATTCCAAAAGTACCAAGCAAAAACATTACTGATTTTAACAGGGGGGTAATATAAAAATCATAGTAAATTTCAGCGTTAAAAGGAGGATATTCATCCTGGTGCAGGTAACCAACTTTAGAATAGATTAATTTTTGATAGCAGTTCATAACGCTATAATAATCTTCCTTATTATAAAACATTCCTTTAAAATAAAGGTGTGAAGCTATGTTTTTAATTGAAATCCATTGCTGTATGGGAAATTGCATCAGTAATTTCAAAAATTCATTTGGACCTTGTGGCTGATACTCTAAACCAAACCAATCCTGATAATTTCCCAGTCGCCGCATGAATTGAAAAATGGTTGGAATGAGATAAAATTTTGATTCTGAATCATGAAAAAACGTATCAAAAATGCCTTTTATGTTTTTTAAGGGATCGTTTTTTTCGTTAAAATTTCTGGATTTTAAAAATTCAATGATAAGATTTGTTTTTAAAAAAGCCAGCTCACCTTTTTCAGATTCATAAAATTCAACAATTTGACAATGCTTTACCATTTGTTTAAGAGAGTTTTTCAACACCCGGTTATTGTTGGTATATTCCAGATAATTTTGTTTTAAATAGTACTGGTATACAGAAATTTGTTCAAGAATTTGTGCGTGATCTTCGTGGATAAATTCTGTATATTTGGGTTTTTCCACCGGTACTATTCTGGCAAATTCTGGCAGTGAGAAATAGGATTGAAATTGCATTCTTAATGTGTCTGCCAAAAAAAGATAATTGATAACAGCAGAAAAAGCAAAATAACCATAGCTATATTCCCTTTTCGCCTGAAAAATCAGATAATCGGAATGAAGTTGGACCATGTTTGAAGATTTTCCTGCAATAAGGAGCACTTTAAATTCTTTTTCAATCGTGTCAATGTTAAAAGGCTCCAGTCCCCACAATAATTTATCGAAGATCTTCTTTACCTTATCGGGAAAAAGCGAATAGAGCTTTAAAAAAAGGTCCTGGGATGAATAAATAACCGCTAATCCATGTACATAATCGGCTTTCTTAAGTTTATTTTGCTTCAATTGATATTTTTTCTTGAAATCAGGATTTTCAAAAAACTGATAGAGATAACGTCTGTAATATTGTTGAAGCCGGGCTAAGCTATAGTAGTATTCAATTTCAGGCAATAATTTCTGATAGATTATCTGGTTTACTTCCGGAAAATTTGTAATGACTAAATCGGGTACTAATGGGGCGTCCGGGATCACTGGCGCCTGTATCGGTGTTGTTTTTGCACCAACCCGCTTTTTAATATCCGAGGGTAATTTCGGCCAAACGCGATCAAATAGATTTTTAGCCCAGGGCAATTCGCAATCTTTAATGGCCAGAGCAACCTGCTCCAGAATTTCATACCAATTGCTTTTCACGGCATTTTCAAGCAAATTTTGTACGATTTTATCTTCTGGTGCCATCTTACCCGCCGTTAAAATAACTTTTGGGAAAAGCTGCTTCGAGGAAGTTGCCAATCGCAGGATAAGCGGTAAAAGATGTTTACCTTCGCGCAAACAGGCTTCATGCGCAGCCTGTCGGACCAGAGTTGCTAACGGGTTTCGATGAATAAAATTGAGCTTTTGCACGAGAAGCTGATTGAAAAGTTGGTACTGTTCCAGGGATGGATCAGGAAAAAAGGTTTTAATTTCATCATAACGCCAAAGGATCATCAGGAGTAAGCTTAGCGGAAGGCTATTCCGTAAAATTTTGATCACCTGTTCCGCCGACCAAGCATTTAAGTCAACTTCATTTGCTGCATCGCGAAGCATTTCCTCAGCACACTGGAGGCAGTAATTTCCCTTAGCGGTTTGACAGAAATAAGCATACAGATAAGCGTGGCAGGAAACACAAGTATTCGTCTTTATCGTCCAATTTTCAGTTTTTTCAAAAGCATCAATAATTTGTGTTGGTTGATAAATGAACTGTTCACTCATTTTCGCCTATTCTCCCAATACGAATTCCACATCTTTTTCATTCAGCGATTTGATGGACGCGCCGTCACTGGAAATCAGACTATTGAACAACTCACTTTTCAATTGCTGCAGTTGTAAAATTTTTTCTTCAATGGTGCCTTTGGTGATGAGTTTATAACTGAAAACCGTTTTATCTTGTCCAATGCGGTGTGTCCGATCAACGGCCTGAATTTCTGCCGCCACATTCCACCACGGATCAAAAATGAAAATATAATCGGCGGCCGTCAAATTCAGGCCAATACCGCCGGTTTTAAGCGTTATCAGGAAGACTTTGTACATATCATCATTCTGAAAACGATCAACCAGTTCCTCCCGATTTCGGGTTTCGCCGGTCATGATGAGATGCTGCACGCCGGCCTTTTCCAGATCGGCCGATACCCGATCCAATACATGGAGAAAATTTGCAAAAACCAGCACTTTATGGTTATTCGCCAAAACATCGGTTATATTTTCCAGTAATAATTCCCGTTTTGGTGAAATTATTTGATTTTTGCTTTTTACCTCCGGCATAGAAGCAATTTGCCGCAATTCACTAATTGCTTTAAATATAAAAAATTGGGATTTTTGAATGCCATTGGCGGCAATTTGTGATTTGACCATCTGATAATAAAACAGCCGCCGGTGCTCATACAGAATTTTCTGACGCGGCGTCATATTTACATAAAGGGTTTGTTCTATTTTTTCCGGAAGCTCCTGCAATACTTCTTTTTTCACCCGTCGCAAAATAAATGGATATATTTTCTTCCTTAATTCAAAAAGCACCTCTTTATCTTCTTCTTTTTGAATGGGATAAGCATAATGACGATTAAAATCTTCGGGACTGCCAAACATAGCCGGATTCAAAAACCGAAATAACGAATACAGCTCAAGCAAATTGTTTTCAATTGGCGTTCCACTCAGCGAGAGACGGTGATCCGCTTTTAATAACATCACGGCTTTCGTTGATTGTGAGTTCAAATTTTTGATATTCTGGGATTCATCCAGAATTATATAATGAAATTCGATATCTTTAAATTTTTCGATGTCATTTCGGATAGTTGCATAAGTGGTAAGGATTAAATTTTTCGACAGAGCTTCGGTTATTTCACGTTGAATGCCATGATAAGTATAAAAAGTTAAATCCGGTGCGAATTTACGAATTTCATTTGCCCAGTTAAAAAGCAATGTTTTCGGCATCAGGATTAAGGATACTTTTTTCTCTGGTGGGTAAATTGAAGCCAGTAGTGTGATTGCCTGAACGGTTTTTCCCAGTCCCATATCATCCGCCAGGCAGCCGCCCAGTTTGTGCTGTTGCAAATATTTGATCCATTTATAACCCTGTTTTTGGTACTCACGAAGCGCGCCGTTAATTTTCGGAAAAGGCAATTCCATATCCTTGATGTTATTGAATCCCAGAAATATCTCACGAGTCCCTTTAAAAACTTCAGCGGCTATTTTTTCATCAATTAATTCTTCGACGATGGGAAGATTAAAAAAGGAAAGACGCAAATGCGCTTTTTGCTTCTTAAAAAGGCGTTTTAGCTTATTGACATAGTTTTTATTGATAAGCGCATGGGTTCCATCACTCAGAACGACATACGAATTGCTCTCGATTTGATTCAGTACATCGAAAAGGGGGAGTTCCTGCCCTTCAAAATCGAGGGTCGCCTCACCTTCCAGAAAATCGATGCCATGCGCCAGCGATAAATTGAGTCGGGGGGTGACTGTACGAATCTGATAATTTTTCAATTTTTCTGCCCCCAGAATGAGATAACGCGACATGAGATTGGGCAGCACTTTGTAAATGAAATCGCGTGCCAGATCCTTCTGGATAATAAATAAATTATCCTCCTGAAAAAAATTTAAATCTTCCTGTGCCGGCCGACTCTGTTTTTTCAACGCCTTAAAAACTTCATCGATGCAGGTGTCATAATTACCAAATTCCAGTGGACTGACGGTGATTTTTTGCTCAACTTCATCAATTGAAACGACTTTTGTAATTTCATAATTTTCAAAAAAGTCCACATCATAGCCACTGACAGTATTGGCGATTCTCAAATATAGTGTGTTTTCTGCATCAACCCGTTCGAAAATTAAAGTTGGCTGGACAATTTTGCGACTACCTTCAACAAAGCGAAAATTCTCATATTTCACCTGAATATTTTCAAAATAGGTAAAAAAGAGAGAAAGAAACTTATCCAGCATGGATGGGAAAAAAGTGGTTTCAAAAAGCAGAAAATTTTTAAAATTTTCAAATATTGATGGCGTTTGAAAAATCTCATTGCCAGTTAAAATATGATTTTCGGTGAGGAATCTGATGTTTTTGTAATTTTTTCCGAGCGTTGACAGAACAAATTCACTTTTTAAAACCGCAGCATCTTTTGGTGAAATATTCAGCGTTATTCGAATCGGACTATCCTTGAAAGAAATCGGTTCTTTTCCAACATTTATAAAATTATCACAATGGCGCAAAAGCCACAGCAGGTATTCATTCTCGAATAGATAAATTCGATGTTTTGGGTTTTCCCAAAAGACCTGATAGTTATTTTTATCTTCAATTTTTTGAATTGTTTTTAAAATATCACGTGTTGGGCCTGTAAATGCGTCATAATTAATGCTGACGGGTTGCAGATAAATATCCGCCACGGTCAGGTACGCGCCAGCTTCATCAAAATGAAGAACAAAATAGATTTTTTCCGCCGTTTTTGACTTTGCAACGGGCGTTCGCTTACGCTTAAGCTGTTCAAAAAGTTCAGTTGAATTAGAATTCATTGAATGATTCTCGTTTATATATACAAGTTAATTCGAGTGCAATCGTGACAATCATCATAATTTTAATGGAAGTTCTAATTATATGAAAATATCAGCCAATTTTTAACAAAAAAATAATGGAAGATCGAAACGGAGTTGAAGATCGTATTGGGATAATAAAACGTTATGTTAACACCTGAAATTCGTAAACGAATCGTTTTCAGTAATTATTGACCCCCGTTGTATCTCCCGGTTTTCAAAAAGCGAAAATAGAGGGTTTCTCTCCACGGAATTCTGTTCTTTGGAATTTGGAGGAGGCAGGAGGATAGCCTGCATTGATTCTGAACAGCAAAAATTTCCATTTTAGATTTTAAGGTAACAAATCAATTCAATTTCAACACAAAGCAATTTAACAGCTACAAAAGAACTAAAATTGTCACGCCGCCAACTGCCAAAATTGCCCCAGAGACCTCCCGAACGGTGAGTTTCTCATGAAAGAGAATCATCGAGGGGGGGATGATAAATACCGGCACGATGGACATAATGGTCGCGGCAACACCGGCATTGGTATGCTGAATCGCTAACAGGGAAAAACCAATACCCAGAAAAGGGCCAAAAATGGCACCAACGGTAATGAGTCGAAATGAAAATCGGTCTTTTATAGCAGCCAGCACCCGGGGCCAGGCGCGCATAAAAAATACAAGCGCTGCAAATCCGATAATTCCTGTAAAAACACGAATTTGTGTGGCAGCAAACGCATCATAGTTTTCCATCCCCAATTTACTTAAAATTAGTCCCACGGCTTGCCCAACTGCGCCACCGAATGCCATCAGAAGGCCTGCCAAAGGACGGGAAAATTGTAAATTGTTTTGTTCAGGACTCCGTTGCAGAACCACCATGGAAATACCAATGAGCGTCAATATCATTCCCAGAAGGTCGTGGCGTGTCAAGATCTCACCCAACAGTATCCAGCCTAATAATGCTGTTAATGGGGGAACCAGCGACATGATCAGCATGGACACCCGCGCACCAATAACCACAAAGGCGTGCAGTAAAAATTGATCGCCCAGCACCAGGCCGATAAGTCCAGACAGTGATAACCAGAACCAGACATTCGGTGTGGCATCAATTGGTAAAAATAAACCTCGTGTAAACCATGAATAAAATCCCAGGAAAAAGAAACCCAGAATAAGCTTTAAAATATTCACAACTAATGCGCCAACACGCTTCCCGGCCAATTCAAATACAAGAGCGGTGATGGTCCAAAAAATAGCGGTTGACAGGGCGGCAAATTCTCCAATTCTGGCGGCAAACACAGGGTCTCCTGAAACTGAATGATGGTAAAAGTTAATAAACCAATTGAAATTTAAATTTATTAACGATACCGGGAATGTCATTAAACAATCGGATTGTTAATGGATCATTCAACGCCTGGTTATTGAAAAATATCCCAAAATATTTTGATTTTTTAACAAATGTTATTTTTTAGAATATATGTCAATGGATAAGCGATGTTGAACCATTGAAGGGATTGTTTTGCAATAGAAGATTTGAATTTCAGGTATGAAATTAAAGCGGATAAATTTAAAATGACATTGTCAATTATTAAACCTATTCAATCGATGATACAAAATTACTTTTGAAGGACCACCACTATCACTCGATGATTTTTCGCTTATTCCGATCCAGAATTGAATAAACCACTGGAATCACAATCAAAGTCAGGAAAGTTGAGGTCAGTAGTCCGCCTACGACCACCGCGCCAAGGGGTTTTAAGGCTTCGCCACCTTCACCAAAGCTGAAGGCAATGGGCAACATACCAAAAATTGTCGTCAGGGCGGTAATAAGCACCGGACGTAAACGAGTCGTTCCACCTAAAAGAATGGCTTCAGTTTTATTCAGACCACTTTCCCGTAATTGAATGATATAATCAATCAAGAGAATGCCATTATTGACCACAATTCCCACCAGCATAATCAGTCCCAACAAGGCATTTATGCTAATGGCTGCGCCAAATAGATACAGTCCGAACACGACACCGATGAGCGCAAGTGGAATGGTGAAAGCAATCGTAAATGGATGTACAAAAGAATTAAACTGGGCACCCATCACGACATAGACCAGGAAAATAGCAATGCCCAGCGCCAGCAACAGACTGATAAAGGAGTTCTGAATTGACTTGGATGATCCCCCAAAAGAAAGGTAATAATTCGGTGGGAGTTGAAGCTGACGTGCTGCCTTTTGAATTTCAGCGACAACCTGTCGTTGCGAAGCTCCGGCCACATCCGCATTTATTTCAACCAGTCGTTGTTGATCCAGCCGTTTGATTTCACTGGGTCCTCGTCCCAATGAAATTTTCGCCACCGCACGCAGTGGGACAATCTCCCCTTTCATCGTCTTCAAGGGCAAATTGAGTAATTTATCCACGGATTTAATTTTTTCTTTATCCACTTCAAGGGTAATATCAAATTCATCCCCAAAAGCACTCAAGCGGGTTACCGCCAGTCCCGCATTGGCAATGCGAATCGTTGAGGCAATCTGATTGAGTGATAAACCTAAATCACTGGCTTTTAATCGATCTACCTGAATTCCAAACTCATAAAGACCCTCCTGTAAGGAACTTATTACATTCACGGCATGGGGATGATTCTCCACGATTTTTAGAGCCTTTTCCCCAAAGGTTGCCAGCATCTCCAAATCATCACCGGCAATTCGGACATTAATTGGCGCTCGCTGAATTCCCTCGGTGGCATCGGTCTGGCGGACAACTACCCGTGTGCCTGGTAACGAACTCCAGCGGCTTCGAATACTATCCATTACCTGATCGAGTTGGGATAGAAATTCAGGTTTTAATCCAATCGTAATGGTTGCTGTATTGGGTTTTAGTTCCCCGCGTGCGGAAAGAACCCCCACAACGGTATAAACCTGGGCGATTTCGGGATGGCTTTTTAATTCAACTTCGATATCCCTGCATATTTTATCAGTCACTTCCAATTGAGTGCTTTCAGCCATGACCAATTCAATCCGAAACTCCCCCTCATTAATTGAGGGTAAAAATTCAATATCCAATTTGGGTCCTAAAATCCCGATTGAAGCTACCAACAATAGCGTTACCAGTAACAGCGAGAGAAAACGATGGCGTAACGCCCATTTTAATGAATGTTGATAGGCGAGGGTGATAAAATCAAAGATTTTTTGCCAGGTGCGAATCAGAAAATTTGATTTGCCATCGGTTTGCATGAGCCGAAAACTTAAAGTCGGGACAACCGTTAACGCAACAACAACCGAAATGGAAAGTGAAAAAACCACTGTCAATGCCAATTCACCCAAAAGCACGGCAAATAATCCCACCAAAAATGCCAGGGGTAAAAATACGACAATCGAAGTCAAATTTGAAGCCGAAACCGCCAATCCGACTTCCTGAGTGGCCTGAACAACCGTTTGGAGACGATTTGCATCTTTTTTCATCTGCAAATTTCGAAAAATATTTTCCAAAACCACGATTGAGGAATCAACGATCATCCCGACACCGAGTGCCAGACCTCCCAGGGAGATGGTGTTAATTGATAAGCCAAAAGCGTCAATCAGCAAAAAAGTCCCAACGATTGAAATGGGTATTGAAAGGGCAATAATCAGGGTATTTTTAATATCTCCCAGAAAGATTAATAAAATGACACCCGCCAGCATGGCACCAATCGCAGCGTTTTGTAAAACATTTTGAATTGAATTCTCGATAAAAGTCGCCTGATCACGGATAACCGTTATTTTGATATCGTCGGGTAAAAATTTTTCAATCGCTTTTAATTCTTCACGGACCTCGGCTACCATTGCCACGGTATTACCGCCACTTTTTTCGCGAATCGCGAGTCCCACCAGTGGTTTTCCATTCAGACGAATAATGGATTCGTTTTCTTTATCCTTAAAAACAACTTCGGCCACATCTTTTAAATAAATTGGTGCCCCCTGAAGATTACCAACGATGATATTTTTAATATCCTCAAGCTGTTCAAATTTTCCAATCGTTCGCAAAAAATAATTGCGATATTCAGTGGTCATCTTACCAGCCGGTATATTCATATTTTCGGTCATCAGCGTGGTATTCAATTGAGCTAATGTCAAGCCGTAGCCAGCCAGTAAATCCGGATTGACGCTTACCACCACCTGCTGTTCATTGCCACTAAAAATTTGAACATTGGCGACATTTTCCAGCCGTAAGAATCGATTTTTAAGTTTCTTTTCAACATAATCGCGAATTTCATTCAGCCCTTTCTTCTCGGAAGCAAATCCCAGTTCTATTCCGGGTGGTAAAAAATCCTGCACCTGCAAAACAGTAGGAGTGAGTGCTTCACGAGGAAGACGGGCACTGGCGCGGTTTGTCCGATCCTGGACATCGAGTTTTGCCTGTGCAAAATCGACGCCCCAACCAAAGCGAGTAATCACCCGACACACGCCTTCGATGCAGGTCGTTTCAATCTCATCCATCCCGTCAATGGTGCTAAGCTCCTCTTCCAACGGTTTGGCGATTAATTCCTCGATCTCAGCCGGTGCAACTCCTGGATAGGGTGCAATGACGATAAGAGAGGGCGCCACAAATTCTGGCCAGAAAGAAATTGGAATTCCGGGAATAGCGACCAATCCCAATAAGATCAGTGTTAGCACCAGTAATGTCAAACCAACAGGATTTTTGATACTTAATTCGGCAATTTTCATAATCTTAGTCCTCTATAATACTCACATCCACGCCATCTTCCAGTAAATTTTGGCCCAGAACAACAACTTGATCACCAGACCGCAATCCCATGACCTCAATTTTATCACCGGCAATCACGCCTGTCTCTATCATCTGTTGCTGCGCCTTCCCCTGATCAATTCGAAAAGTAAATCGCATCACACCCGTCTGAACCACGGCATCAAGCGGGATCATCAAGCCTGGATGTTCGCCAATCTCAAGCCGTGCCTGGCCAAACATTCCCGGCCGAAGTCGTCCCTGTGGATTTGCCAGTTGAATTGTAATCGTTACACTTCGTGAAAGCGGTTCTAAGGATGGACTCACTTCAGTGACGCGCCCATTTAAAATTTCGGAGGGAAATGCACTTAAGGTCACATGCACCATTTCTCCGATTTTGAGCTGGCTAATATAGGATTCTGCGACTTTGGCTACCATTTCGATGGGATTCAACTGGCTGATGGCAAATACAGGCCGTTGCGGTGTTACATTGCTCCCCACCTCAATCGCATCTATTGTAATGATGCCATCACTGGTAGCTTTTATTTTTAAAGGTGAAAATTGCATCCCGGGGATATCCTGGACCATTTCTGCCAGTATTTCATCTTTTTTTACCCGTTGCCCAACTTTTACGGCTTTGGATATAATTAACCCCGCGGTTTTTACATAGATTTCGATTTGCGCCGATGGTTTAAGTTCGCCCGTAACAGCCAATGTTTCAACAATGGTTGTATCGATAACGGTTGTCACTTTGACCGCTACCTTTTCTTTTTCGATTGGCAAATTCTTTTCGGTCTTTTGCTGCTGACTGCAACCGAAAATATAAAATGCCAGTATTAAAATAAGTATATATTTTTTAAGCATCTTGGGTCATCTCCTCTGAAATTACGTTCTATAAAAAAGTTTATTTATCGTATTTAATTCAATTTTTTTAGGGAGCAGAAACCTTTTATTGCGAGGCGTTTTTTGCCGAAGCTTGTCTTTTAAGCGCATAATCCCCTAATAAAATGGGAGGAGATTGCTTCGTTGCATAAAACGCTTCTCGCAATGACCGCTCCGAATTCGTTGTCGAACCAACACTATTTATCCGGTTCAGGTTCAAACCACGAGAAATTCTCGCGCGCGCGACAGAGATCCAGCTTTGCTATGATATGATTATAAATCATTTGTGTATATGACAGCTCGGATTGTGATAATGCCTGCTGCGCATTCAAGACATCCAGCGAAGAAGCCAGACCCTCCTGATATTGCGTATCGGCGACTTGCAGCGCTTCCAACGCCAAGGCAACATTCGCTTTAAGAACATCAATCTTATCAGCTACCTGATTTAAACTAACCAGCGCCTGCCTCACCTGCATCTGAATTAAATCCCGAATTTCCGCGGTTTGCAGTTCAATGACCTGACGCTGCAATTTTGTTTCTTGGACTTGATGTTTAGTCGAAAAACCATCAAATAGCGGGACAACCAACTGTACGCCGGCGTTCCAGTTATCCACGAACCGATTGGGATCCATGGGTTCGAATCCATTGGTGATAGTATATCCCGAGAAAACAAATAAATTCGGTTTATTGGTACTATTGGCGAGGCGAACCTGATGTTCATTCAATTCTTCCTGGATTTTAAAAACCATCAATTCAGAACGAATGGCAAGCGCTTCATTCAAAATCTCATCTGCGTTTAAATTTACCCGCTGATATTTAAAATCAGCCACCAGCGAAATCTCTTCTGCATCCAGACCCAATAGCTTCCCCAGCATGATTTTACTTTTAAAAAGGTTGTCCTGCGATTCCTGCAATTGACTTTGTGTATTTTTTAATTGAACCTGAGCGCGCAATAGCTCCAATCTGGGCACCAGGCCGGCTGAAAATCGTTCTTGGGTGATTTTTAATAAACTTTCTGCCCGATTGACGCTGGCTTTATTCAATTTAATTAACTCCTGCTGGAAAGCCACCAGATAAAAATTCCGCAGCACCTGATCTGTCAGTTTGATTTTTTCCTGTTTCGTCTGGAGGGTTGTCATACGTCTCCCGGATTCCGCCAGACCAATCGTTGAATTTATCCGGCCCCACGTCAACACCGGCAATTGAAGTTTAAGGTCCAGATTTACCCGATTGGGGGTGCCAAATTGAAATGTCCGACTCTCGCCTCCGGGACCCATGGGAATCGAAAAGGAGGTAATCTTACCAATTCGCGTATAGAGACTGGTTAAATTGACGGATGGTAATCGCTGTGATTTGCTGGTCGCCACTTTTTCATCAGCGATGAGGTTATCCACGGCTGTTGCCTTTAACAAATGGCTATTTTGATAGGCTAATTTCAGACAATCGCCAAGCTGCAGATTTTCTCCAGCCAGAAGCGAAATGGTAGACAACATCATCAGGTACAGGATAATTTTGATTTGAAAAGTATGGTTCTGTTTGATTAGCATATTCATTTTCCTGTTATGGTTTAGGTGACTGATTTTTGATTTTTTGAATAAAACCGAGGATCAATTCAAAGGCTTCAACAAATTGCCGTTGTTCATCCGGCTGTAATGGGCTGAGAATACTATCACAACAGTGCTGAATAGCGTTTTTTCGCTCTTCTAATAGCTTGATTGCCCGTGCGGTCAGATGAAAAATTGTCCGGCGACGATCCTTTTCATCCTTCACCCGGAGCAATAAATTTTGTTGGATCAGCTTTTCCGCCATTTCACTTACTGAACTTTGTGCATTCCCCAGCTCCTGCTGCAATTCCGGCACGCCCATCGCCCCTTTATGCAAAAGCAGCATCAGCATCCGATATTGCGGCAATGAAAATTCCGCCTCTTTTGATGCCTCCAATGCCACGCTATGAAAAAAGTGCATGATGGGAATGAAAGCATTTGAAAATCGCATACTATATTCAGGTTGATTTACCTGCATTATCATCCTCTTTTTTTAATCGTTTTCCGATAAATCGAAATCCGATTTATCGGTTTCAGATTAATTTAATAAAATAAAGGGAAAAAGTCAAGTTAAAAATTTCATTTAAGGTCCACAATTTAATTTTTAGGTGGAGCAAGTTTCGCAAATCCAAAAAGCAAAATGAAATATCACCGAACAAACATAATTTGAAGCGCCCCAATTGCGTTGTCAAGAATACCGAACCATCCGCGTGAACAAATCCGGTATTTTTAAAAAATTCAATTCAATAAAAACAATAACTTATCTCAAAATGCCAATGTTCACGCCCCATCTACAGTGGCTTCTGTGGGTGGCGTGAACATCCAATTAATCCCAAAAATAGCGTCAAAATGCTTAAAAATAGCTTATTTTGGCATATTTGATGATGATTTTTTTTATAATATTTTACTATTCAATTCATTTTATATGAATGGTAATTACTAATTTATTTAGCCAATAATGATATTATGCTGATTAATTATTATAACAATTTGAATTTATAAAATTTCAATATAATTTTTCGAATCCACTCAATAAAAAAGGGTAAAACCTGTCCTGCCCGAACGCTCCTATCGGGCATCCATATTTTTAAAAAGGTATGGATTTCTGCCAAAAACATTCGGGAATAACCGCGTCGATCCACCCGGTGAACGGTTACATCTTCATTTCGCACAATATGAAAATCCTGTACGATTTTAGAGCGGATGAATAAAAAGATCGATAAACCTGGAACGGATGCTGGTTTTGGGTATCTCATGTTTCCGTTTTGATAACTTCATGACCAAACATTCGGGGATAACTTCTTGTTATATTCAGAATGAATAGTACTTAATTGAGTGAGATTTAATAGTCCCAGGATAAAGAACATGGGTCGTGTATTGCCTCGAAATTAAATGTTAGCGTATTTTTTTGTACAAAGACGTTTCACCCCAATCCGGAAGTCTTTGTGCAAAACGAATTCATCAGCTTAAGCAGGGGAAAATTTTTTTGACTATTTAATCCACTTAAATTACTTGGAATTTTGAGGTCGTGACTATTTTTCCAAAACACCCAGGTTCCGTTTTTTATGGGTTAATGCGATTTACCTTCTGTCATAAAAATTTAATTGCTATTCTGTAATTTTTTTTGTATGTTTAATGTTTCTCATAAATTAAATCCATCTTTCCAGTTGTAACTTAACTTGTATTTTATGACAACAGGATGAATATAATTGATTAAGACAATATAGAATTAACATGAAGAAACATAATCATTTTGCAGTGATAGATCTGGGTACCAGCGCCATTCGGATGGTGATTGCCGAACGGGATGAAAAGAAGGGCTTTCAAATAATTGAATGTCTGTCACAATCCATCCGACTCGGTGTTGACACTTTTTTGACAAATGTTATCAGTCAGGAGAGCGCACTGGCGACGGTGAAAATTTTGAAAAAATTCAAGCGTATTTTACAGGATTATAAAATCAGCGAATCACGGATTGTCGCAACCAGTGCCGTCAGTGAAGCACAAAACCGTGCCTATTTTCAGGATTTTATTCTCCGGCAAACGGGATTTAAGATTGAAATTATTGAAAGTCAGGAGAATTGTGAATTTATTTTTCTATCGGTTTTGAATGAATTGGAGAAAGCACAGGAAAAACTGGCGCCCAATGCCTTGTTAGTTGATCTGGGCACCGGTAACGCCCGTTGTGTCTTTATTAAAGCGGGAAAAATTATCTGGATTCAAACCTTAAAAATCGGGAGTCTTCGACTTCGTGAAATTCTCCATGATATTGATGTTCAGAGTTTTGAATTTTATAAAGTGTTGCAAGCTTTCATTCATGCCGATATTGCATTCCTGAAAAAATTAATGCCAATGGACAACATTACCCATTTTGTCGTGACTGGCAGTATTATTGGCGAACTGATAAACTATCTGGTTCCCCAATTAGCCGAACAATCATTTATCAAAGTTACCCCGGACTGGTTTGTTCAGCTTTATGAAAAATATAAAAACGCCACCATTGAACAATTTATTGAACAATATAGAATTCCGACGGATGTGGCTGATATTTTATTGCCGGCTATTATTGTTTATTGGGATTTTGCGACCACTTTTAAAGCAGAATGTATTATTTTGCCCAATAGCAGCATGGCCGAGGGGGTCCTGGTTGATTATTATAATCCATTACCTGACTTTGATGAACACATATTAGCTTCAGCACGTACCCTGGCATCCCAGTTTAAAGTTGATGAAAAACATGCTGAAAAAGTCCTTGAATTAAGTGAACAGATTTTTAAGCAAACCCATTCGCTCCATAAATTACCGAAAGAATCCCTGCGTCATTTGCGTGTCGCGGCACTGGTTCATGATGTGGGACATTATATCGCGGATCAAAATCACCATCTTCATTCGCAATATCTGGTAACTATGTCGCCGATTACTGGCCTTTCTGAACGCGAGCGTATGTTGATTGCCTTGATTGCCCGGAATCATCGGCATCTTGAGGTGGAATTGGAACTGATTAAAAAATTTTCTTTGACCCGAAAAGAGCAGTTATCGGTGTTAAAACTAATTTCGATTTTACGAATTGCCAATGCGCTGGACAAAAGTCATTCCGGCAGCGTCAAGGAAATTGATATTAAAATGAGACCAGACAAAAATCAGGTGATCTTCAAAATTAAGACAAAAACCAGTGTTCCACTGGAAAGATGGGCATTTAACCATTGTAAGCACCTTTTTTCCCAACTTTTCTATACTGAAACCTTGTTAACAGTTGAAAGGGTTCTGGGATGATCAAAGTGAAAAAAAATACGCCATATTCAAAAAAACAATATTTTATTTCCAGAGAACTCAGTTGGCTGGAATTTAATAAACGCGTCCTGGAAGAAGCCATTGATACCAATAATCCACTCATGGAGCGATTGAAATTTATTTCAATTTTTAGCTCAAATCTTGACGAATTTTTCATGGTTCGGGTGGGTGGATTGAAAGATCAGATAGAGGCTGGTTATCAGGAACCGGATCCCGCTGGGCTGAGACCTGAACAGCAAATTAAACAGATTGCCAAAAATACTTCAATATTGGTTGAACAACAATATAACTGTTTGAAGCGTTCAATTCTGCCACAGTTAAAAAAATATGGTATCGAATTTAAAAAATATTCCCAGCTAAATGATGAACAAATCGAGCATGTGCAGGATTATTTTCATAATTCAATTTATTCTGTTCTCACCCCGATGGCGTTTGATCCCGGCCATCCTTTTCCGGTAATTATTAATCGCACCCTTTATTTTATTATTGCGTTAAGCAAAGAAGGTGAAAAAAAGCCATTCTATGCGTTTATGCAAGTGCCGACCGTTTTTCCCCGGCTTATTCGAATTCCGGCGGATAAGGGATTCGCTTTTATTTACCTGGAAGATATTATCCGACATCATTTGCCGTTACTTTTCAAAGGTTACAAAATTCAGTCTGAATTTTTATTTCGCATTACCCGGAATGCCGATTTTGATCTGGATGAAGAAGGCGCGGAAGATCTGCTGGCGGAAATTGCCAAGAAATTAAAATCCCGAAAAACAGGCAAAGTCATGCGGCTGGAGTTGGAAAACAGCGCCGATGATTCAATTTTACTCAATATGTTGTTAGAAGAGTTTCAAATTAAAAATTATGAAATTTATCAGCATTTAAATCCGCTGGATTTAACTTTTGTGAAAAATCTGAGTGATTTGCCGGGATTTAAAGAACTAAAATATCCAGAAGCACCACCGAATCCGTCCGGTCTGTTTAAAAGTGAAAATATTTTTGATGATATCAAACAACGAGATATTTTTTTACATGTCCCGTTTGAGTCTTTTGATCCAATTGTGAAACTGGTCGAGACCGCCGCCGATGATCCGCAGGTGCTGGCGATTAAACAGGTGCTTTATCGGGTAAGTGGCAATTCGCCGATTATCCATGCGCTGGCGCGTGCCGCCGAGAAGGGGAAGCAGGTATCCGTACTCATTGAGCTTAAAGCACGTTTTGATGAAGAAAGCAATATTAATTGGGCGCAAAAGCTGGAACGAGCTGGTTGTCATGTGGTTTATGGCATTGTTGGCTTTAAAACACACTGTAAAGCACTTCTCATTGTACGGAAAGAAGAAGAGGGGGTTCGGCGGTATGTTCACCTGGGAACCGGGAATTATAATGATATCACCGCCAAAATTTACACTGATTGCAGTATTTTTACCGTCAAGCAGGATTTTGGGGCCGATGTCAGTGATCTGTTCAATCTGATTACTGGTTACTCAGAGCCGAGAAATTGGCGTAAATTAGCGGTAGCCCCTTTAAATTTACGAGAAAAATTTATTCGTCTGATTGAAAATGAAATTGCCCATAGTCAGGCCGGTCGAACCGGGCATATTATCGCCAAAATGAATTCGCTGGTTGATACGAAAATTATCCAATACTTGTACAAAGCATCCGCTGATAATGTAAAAATTGAACTCATCGTCCGGGGTATCTGTTGTTTACGACCTGGTATTCCTGGAATTAGTGAAAATATAACCGTCCGCAGTATCGTTGGCCGCTATTTGGAACATTCACGAATTTTTTATTTTGAAAATGGGGGAGAACCGCTTTACTACCTTTCAAGCGCTGACTGGATGCCCCGAAATCTGGACCGTCGCATCGAGACTTTATTTCCAGTTGAAAATCCAGATGCGCAACGCCGGCTGAAGGAAATTTTGGATTATAATTTACAGGATAATATCAAAGCAAGAGTGTTGAATGCAGATGGACATTATTCACGAGTGAACCGCCGGGGAAAAGAACCTTTAAATTCACAAGAAAAATTGTATCGGGTTGCTACCCCAAAGTCGGTGGTACCACCGTTCACTTTTAATCCAATTTTTGAAGTGAGTTCCCGAGATGATTAAAACGCGCTTATTTTCGACAACAGGCAATCGAATCGAAAAAATATTTCAGTTTTTGGGGGTCGTACAAAGCACCATAATTTTAATCCTGATTTTTATCGAATATGGTTATAATTTACCATTTTCAGCGACATTCAAAAATTTCATTTTCCTAATTGATATCTCGATATTGGCCATTTATCTTGCTCATTTTACGATTCGATACTTTTCTGCTGCTTCTAAAATTGAATTTTTTCAAAAAAGTTCACTGGATTTTATTCTGATATTCGCCATTCTGTTTGCCCCGATGAATCTCGAAACAACGGCCATTTTAATTGTATGTCGTAACTTTATTTCATATTTTTATATCATTTTTAAAACCCCCCTGATCAAACGCTTTTTAGCGATACTCTATACGAATCCTGCCCAGTTGACTTTATTCTCTTTTTTTATTATAATTATAATTGGGACTTTTTTATTAACTTTTCCAGCAGCCACGGCCCATCAAACAGGGGCACCATTAACCACCGCTTTATTTACCGCCACTTCAGCAACTTGCGTGACCGGTCTGGTAGTGGTGGATACGGGATCATATTTTTCTGCTTTCGGTCAGGTCGTTATTTTGTTATTGATTCAAACTGGTGGACTGGGAATTATGACCCTGTCAACTTCTCTGATACTGGTTTTTGGGCGACGAATGGGAGTCCGGGAAAAAGTCACTTTACAGGAGATTTTTGAAGTGCCCGATGCGCCGACATTACGCCGAATTATTATTGATATTATCAAATTTACATTCTGGATCGAATCCATCGGGGCATTCATTCTTTTTTTTCGCTTTATTCCTTATTATAATAGCTTTTATCAGATTTTTTTTGCCGCCATCTTTCATTCAATATCCGCTTTTTGTAATGCGGGATTCGGCTTGTTTCCTGATAGTCTGGTTCGGTTTCAAGGTGACTGGATTGTCAACTTAACGATCGCTGGCTTGATTATTACAGGCGGGCTGGGTTTTTCTGTTATGGCGAATGTGGCAAATCGATCAAATTATAATTGGAAAGCCAAAAAATTTTTCCGCCACCTGACAATTCACACGCGAATTGTTTTAATACTTACCTTCTTTTTGATTAGTCTGGGAACGATTATCATTTTCTTTTTTGAATATGATAATTCACTTTTTAAGCTCGATTTTGGCAGCAAAATATTGGCAGCTTTTTTTCAGAGCGTGACCTTGCGAACGGCTGGATTTAATAGTATCGATTTTAGTCAGCTTAAAAATATTACCATCTTCATGATGTTGATCTGGATGTTTATTGGTGCCGCACCTGGTTCGACCGGCGGGGGAATTAAAGTGAGCACTGCTGGTGTACTGTTCCTGACGCTTCGTACGCTTCTTAGTGGCAGAAAAGATGTTGAAGTTTTTAAACGCCGAATTCCCCAGGAAATCGTTTATAAAAGTATTGCAATCACTTTTGTCTCGATGATGTGTTTATCTCTTGGGCTAGGTTTACTTTTCGCAGCCGAAGATTATCATTTTGTTCATTTACTTTTTGAAAGTATCTCCGCTTTTGGGACGGTGGGATTGACGCTTGGGGTCACCCCACTCCTTTCAGATGCCGGAAGAATCACTATCATCATATTGATGTATATCGGACGGGTTGGTCCATTAACATTAGCTTACGCGATTGGTGAAAAAGAGACACAAATCAATGTGAATTATCCCGAGGGGAAAATCATTGTGGGATAAGACGTTTAGTAATTTTTTCAAAAAGTAGGTAATTTTTGCAATGCCCGGTTTTATCAATTTTATTACGTATTGTTTTGTGAAGCGTGATACGTAATGGTGAGTGGCTTGAAATTTTTAAATGAAGTATTTTTTTTCTCTGGTGAAATCATTTTCGATGGCATAGTGAACTTATTGTCGTCAGGTTAATCTTGTAACTCATTAAAAAAACAAGTGAATAGCCACGAGCTTTAGCTCGTGGATCAGATTGTCCCCCAAATTTAAAAGTGGGTTTTAACAAACCGGTTTATCAGGACTCGGGCTTAAAAGTCCGGTAATTAGTGTTTGTCCGCAAACGCACCCGGTACTGTCATTGCGACGAAGCAATCTCAGTCATTATACAAGGGGATTGCTTCGGCAAAAAACGCCTCGCAATGACAGGGCTTTGGATTTTCGGACAGACTTTAATTAGGAGACCCCACGCGCTAAAGCTTGTGGCAATTCAATCGTAATTTATTGAAATTATTATGGTTATAATTTTAGGAATAAGCTAACAATTTCTCGAAGGATTTACAATTACTTTTTAAGTATAATGCATCATGCATGATAAAATATTATACTTTACTTGCTATATTTCTCATCGATATTGATAAAAATGAGTCATAGAGGAATCAAATGAAGCAATTTTTAGTAGTTGGATTAGGCGATTTTGGACGCGAGATGGCGCTGACACTCACGTCACTTGGTAGTGAAGTAATTGTCATTGACAATAAAGCCATTAACATTGAAAATATTAAGGATTCAGTCGCACAGGCATTACTGCTTAATTCGACCGATGAAGCAGCACTCAGAAGTCTGGATCTCCAGAATGTGGATACGGCAATTGTGGCGATTGGTGAACATCTGGAGTCGAGTATTCTGACGACTGCGATATTAAAAGACCTTGGCGTTGGAAAAATTATTGCCCGGGCAAATACACAACGACATGCAAAAATATTGGAACGGGTGGGAGCCGATAAAACAATTTCACCAGAAGTTCAGATGGCCCGGCAGGTGGCGCGCTCCCTGGTAGCGCAACACATTCTGGAGCGCGTTGAATTGGATGAAGAACATAGCCTGGTGACCATGCACACCCCGCGTCGCTATTGGGGGCAAAAAATTATTCATACCGGCATTCGTCGGGACTTTAATGTGATGATTATTGGTATCCAGCGTCGAATTCCGGAAGTCAGTGATGAGGGGGAGATTGTATTTCGGACAAAATTTATCAGCATTCCCGGTCCGAATGATGTTTTAAAAGAGGGGGACATCATTCTCGTGGTCGGACAAAATGAGAATACGGACAAATTGGCCCGGATTGATCAATTGGATTCAGAACAATTAATGGAGATTTAAGTTGTCATTTAAAAATTTAAATTTTAAGAATAGAATGAATAGTGTCATCAAAATCATCCAAAATTTTGTTGTGGCTATTCGGAATAAATTAGTCAAGTTGATGCGTTCAAAAGGCCTGGAGCGCGAAGTCAAAGAAATAAAGAAAAGTATGACCATCAAAGCAAAGATTTCGTTGAGTATTATCCTGGCTTTGATTTTAATCGCCCCAATGGTTTCATTATCATTACATTATTTGAATCAGATGTGGAAACGCCTGGAAGAGATTACGGTGCATGATACACGGCTGGTGGATATTGCCCAGGAGATTGAAGTCCAAATTTTACTGGCCAAAAAGATTGAAAGTAACCTTTCCCTGAATTTTATTATGGGAAATGATTCGATTTATATACAGCAAAATAACCAGGCAACGAATAATGTATTAAAGTTAGTGAGTGAAGGTTTGATGATTTCGCCTCAAGATGATTCATTATTTAATGGAATACAGAATTTAACAAAAGAATATCAACAGTATTTTATTGAATTCATTGAGAATCGTTCGCTGCCTGTTCCCGCTGAACGACAACGACAACTGCTGAATGCCGCCTTTATCAGTAAAAAAAATGAATTCTTTTCAAAATATATCACCCAGATGAATTTGGCGCAAAAAGAAGAAAATAAAAATAAAGCCGACTCGCTTACCAACGTTGCCAATAAAATTTTAAACGATTTTTCGATTGAAGATCTGATTTTTTCGACTCATCTGAGTGAAAATCCACAATTAGGACTCATTAAATCTAAACTTACCAACTCGGTTGAAAATATTCAGCACCTGGCACAACGGTTAACTAAAAAGGGTCAGGATAAATTTCAAATTCACCGCCTTGAGACCGAAAAATTTTCCGCGCGTGCCAAACGAAATATCGTTACGGTGATTCTCTTAACGTTTATGATTAGTATCTATCTGGTTTTCATCTTTCCATCACGAATCGTGAAACCCATCACTTCGATTATTAATATTGTCCGGCAGGCAGAATCCGGGAATTATGATGTTTCCATTCCATCAGCTTCACGGGATGAAGTCGGTGAGTTGGCAAAGTTTCTGAATCGAATGATGCGGCAGGTAAAGGAGCATGATAGTCTGAAAACACGCAAAATTGCCCAACAACAGCGAAAAGTTGAATCTGTTGTGAATGCCGTTCGGGAAGGAATTTTAATATTAAATCATGAACAGGAAATTGCCGTTATAAATCGAATTTTTCAGCAAACCACCGGATGGGGAAACGAAACCGTTGGAAAGCCATTGAAAAAGGTGGATATAGAGGGTGAATTGACAAAATTGGTGAATATCGTTACGACTTTGCCAGATAATGTGCTGGAAAGACGGGTTACTTTTAAAAATTTGGATGAAATTGAAATTCAGCAAATGGTCAGACTGCAGGTGTTAAAAGATGAGGACGGCAATATCTTTAGCTATGTTGCTGTTTTTCTGTCGGTCGAGCAAGTGAAAAAGCCGTTTTTTAAAAAGTAATTCAGCAGATTTATTCGGATAAAACGTTAGCTACGATAATGAAATTTTATAATTGTATTCAAATATCAGGATTAATACCTGAAATTGATAAAATCCGGATGTCATTAAAATCCTAAAGCCATACTCTCTGCTGCCTGTCTGCTGCCATTGTTGCCTTAATTGCAATTTCGGTTATTTTATAGGCATCTGCCATTGAAATTAATGCCGGACCTTTTCCTTCCAGCTCATTCAGAAAATCCGCTATAAAATCGGGCGGGGTCAGTAGTGGCTCATTTTCATGCTCACCCTGTTCATCGATAATATAAAGTCGATTTTCCCGGCCAATCACTTCCAATACGCCCTTTGTACCTGCAATCCGTAGCCGATCATCTCCATGAGTTTTGGCCTGTGCCGGCCGTAAGTAATCAAAATTGAAAACCGCCAGTGCGCCGTTGGATAATTTTGCCTGGACAGTGGCGATATCCTGGCACTCTCCAAAATCAGGATGGGCTAAATTGGCATGGTGAGCCGCAATTTCGCGAAACTCAAGCCCTGAGACCCATCTTGCCCAGTCCAATGCATGGATTCCCACCCAATTAATGGTGCTGCCATACGTCGCGCGCTTTTTATACCATTCAGGGCGTGTTCCCCAGCGATAAGATTTTTGTGCCCAGATTAACAAGGGTTCACCAATTCGCCCGGCCGCAACCATTTTTTTTGCCGTAAAAAATGCCGGTTCATAGCGAATGCCCATCATTATTCCCAATCGAATGCCAGCTTTTTGGACAGCTTCTTTAATTTCATCCAGTTGTTCCAGTGAAAAAGCCAATGGTTTTTCAGCAATGATATGAATCCCCCGCTTAATGGCTTCCAGGGTAATTGGCGCAATCAGATCATACCGCGGGGTAATCGAAACAATATCTGGACGTTCCGAATCCAGCATTTCCAGATAATTTTGATAAAATTTTCCTTTTTGGCCATGTATTTCCAAATTTTGAAGCGTAGTCAGATTTTCATTTTCAAACGAGGGTGCGAAAGCGGTAAATTCGGTATTGGATAAAGACGTCATTCCCTGTGTGAGATATCCCCAATGCCCCGAAGCACCAATGAAGCAGATTTTGTAAATTTTCATGAGCGGGTGTCTTTCATTAATTTTTTTAATTTTGAGCTCTGAGGAAACCGGTTATAATTTTGAGCAGAAATAGCTTTTGAAGATTTTGTCCAGGGTAAGTCCATTTCGGAAAATAATTTGCTTTTTTCATACGCCTTTTTCAAAATTTCCTGATTGTTTTGAATGACGACATTATTTTTTGTTTTTTGCAGGTATTCGGATGGAATTGTCACAATTTCCTCGGCTGATTCAAAAGCCAGATTTAGTACCAGAACATGTGAAGCTGCTGTCTCAAGGGTCGAATTCGGTTTTCGGGCACGGGTTGTCGTTACGGTGATAGCATCCCGAAATACCATTTCAAAGCGCTGTTCTATATCCTGTTCGCGAAATATTTTTTTTCGACCATCGGCATACCGAATGATAGTTTTTTCATTGTCAAAATTCCAGTCGACAGTTCCATTTTCGCATTCGATATGCATCGCTGGTTCGATTGTCGCATCGACCGCGTATGAAGCCACAAAGAATATTTCCGAGTCATCCTCCATAATCACGCGGATGGAAGCCGTATCATAGCTTGATATCTCATTGGCGCGATATAATTCACCCTGAACTGATTTGATAGTAATTTGACCACTACAGACCGATTCAATGAGAAAAAGAGCATTTTGAAGCACTTCGGCGCAATAATTGGTAGCAGGACCGTCCAGATTCCATTGATTATTAACTATTAGTTTTCCGCCCCAATTATTTCGATTATAAAAATCTGTTCCAAGGGGGGCTGCACATAAAGTTTTTATCTTTTTTATTTTTCCCAATCGGCCGGATCCGATTTCATTACAAATCAGATTGATGGATGAACTGTACAAAAATTCGTTGCTGACGATACAATATTTATCGGATTTCTTTTGTGTTTCTAACAGTTGATGAACATCCTGAATCGTGATTGCAGCCGGTCGCTCCAGAATTACATCATAACCAGCTTCCAAACACATACCTGCCAATTCCGCATGATCTTTACTGGCCACCGGTAGGGCGATAATATTAACTTTCGTCTGGCAATAGTTGAGCATTTTATCCAGCGACGAATAGACGACAACACCCCTATCATCTAACTCGCGTACCTGTTTGGGATTTTTATCACGATCACGAACCACCACACAAAATAGATTGGCAAAGCCTTCTTTTTTTAATTTTTCGATTATTTTGATATACTTTTGTGCATAATTATTAATGCCAATAATGGCAAAATTTTTCATAGTTTCTCCATTTTTGAGAAGTTATAAAAATTATTGAGTTTTCACAGTTGAGATGTTAAAAATTGAGTTGTACTACAGGTTATTTTAGCTGTAGCCGTTTCGTTTATCACTCTTTACATTGATCAGATGTAATCATCGCTTATTAATATTTCTCAAAAGCAGTATGTTTAGGAAAAAAATTTCCAGCCGAAGTTAAAATTTATCGGTTTTGCCAAAAAACAACAGTCTATTCGGCTGTATTTTTAATCCGGTAATAGCAGATTCATTTTTTCAATTCCTGCTGCTAATTTTTGACGATGAGTGTATAAAACATCTGGATCTATCGTAAAATGTGTTAAATCCCTGATTATTGATTTGGGTATTTTCAACAAGCTTTCAAAATAGGCAACGTCTTTCTGATGCGTATTTTTCGTTTTGAGCTGATTCAGTTTTGACTGAAAGAGATGAAAATATTCATAGTCTTCCAGACCTTCTCTTAAAAGTTCCCATCGGATCGAGGGAATGGGGTCATCCAGATTTTTAAGGGGTGGAAATTTAATTTTCGGTTTGGGTGGATAGAAAAATCTTCCATCGCCGTTGCCCCACTCCATTTTTGTTCCGGCAGGAAGTCCATAGCCCGTGGCGTAGGACATGGGGTCTGTCCACGGGTCTTGTTTTCGCCGCGCTGGAAAAGCCGTTTCACTATTCCAATAGACTGTTTGCCAGACCAGAATACCATCCAACTGATATTTCCAGGTCATCCAAAGCCACATTCGAAGGTGAATAGCGGGTGCATCAATAAATAATGTAATGTATGGTGCTTTCGGATTGGTGCATAAATACCACCAGACCTCTTTTCCTTGAGCACGGGCAGTTTTTACTTCTCTTTCATTAAAATAACGCGGATCAAGACACCAGATATCGATCTGCTCCTGCAACTCTTTCCGTGGCTCTTCCGTGAGAAATGTTTTCAGACCCGGTGCCATTTGTCGAATATTTTGATTGACAGAACGAATATACTGATAATCTTTTTTTTGCGGTTCATCAAACCAGTAAATGTATGCTTTATCCAGCCAATGGTTCTGTTTTAAAAAATCGGAGATCTGCCGCAGATACCAGGGAAAAATCTCATTATATGTTTGCGAACCTTGTGGATGCCCTATAATCTGACCCTTTCCATGCTGAAAAAAACTGGAACTGGCAATTCCTTCAAGAGATAATTGAAATGAGTTAAATTTTAAACTATCCAGATAGAATTGAGCTTGCTTCTTAAAATCCCTGAAATTAATTTCCAGATTGAATTTTTTATTATAGGCCAATCCGGCTTGCTTTGTCATCTTAACTGTCGATTTTTGTAAACGAATCGGATGTAATTGCATGGGATTATAGGGACAGACCCGATGTTCTGCAAAACTTTGATAATATTTTTTTATAAGTTGTTCAAATTCATTTGAATTCAGATCAAGATAATGATAAGCAGCAACCAATTTAGCTGAAAGATCAAATCCGGAACGTAATGAAGCGATTTCCGGTAACTGGAAATCCCATACTTGTAGTTGAATGGGAATCCGAACAATCCCGCCTTTGTATTCTATTTTTACTTCACTGGTATAAAGACCCGCAGGACAGGTCGTTGGAATATATATGATAACCCATAATGGATAATTTCGAAATGGGACGATGCTAAATCCACCCTGATAAGGTGGTAAAGGATCCGGCCATTCGCCTGGAAATCCATTGGTATCACTTGGCTGTTTAATATCGACATACGCAACATGGTGAATTTTTGTTTTAAATTCATACTTTTGATTGGTTTTTAAATGATTAAACCTGTCAATTGTGAGCCAGATATTTTCTAAAGCTTTTTCAGTTGAGATTATCAATTGAAAAGGCTCATATTCATTCCTGGCGGAAGCGATGGAAACAGGCCAATTAAAAAATTCCGTTGTTGGTTGAGTTCTAGGGAAAATTTTAATCGTTGCATGTGTCCACCATGCCTTTATTTTCCCGATTTCAGGACGTTGATGAATGACGTTTGCATCACATCGAAGAGTAAAATAAACGGCAAACAATAAGAAAACGAAAACCGTTTTTATAGGCTTCATAGCGAAAAATATCTAAAAAGTAAGTTCAAAGCATTGCTTTTGTAGCTCTAGAATCATCACCCTATCTTGTAACACATTGAAGGATTATGAGGCATGGTAATTACCCACTTTCAGGCAAGCAGGAATCCCCCGATTTCTCTCCCTGTCAATATTAATATAACGATAAAAATTTAGAATGTCAAGCTAAAATTCAAAACCAAACCGAGATTTTCTAATTTTCTATCAGGGAAGTATTAAAATTTCTCCGCCTCAGGCCAACTCGATGACTTTGGCCACCAGTTTATCGATTCCTTTTGCTACGTGTGCAATCGATGGACCAAGCATATATGCCGGTGTTGAAACCAGTTTATTAATTTTATCTTCAGTAATTTCATCAACTTTGCACGGGATATGTTTACCCCCCAACTTTTCAATATCGGCGGCGGTATCGGGTTCATTACCAATGGTCAATTCCGGCTTGAATTCACCTAACACTTTTGCCGCAATTATGGGCGCAATACAGATAAATCCCTGCACTTTTTGAGCCGAATGCATCGCTTTTATGATTCGTGCGACATCTGGATTGACCGTACAATTTACTCCTTTCAGGGCGTAGTCACACAAATTTTTGGCTGCACCATATCCACCAGGAAAAATTAATCCATCCAACTCAGCGACAGTTACCATATTCAGGTTGCGGATTGTTCCACGAGCTATCCGGGCTGCTTCCCGGAGCACATTGCGGGATTCTGTGGTCATTTGCTCGCCGGTGAAGTGATTGATGACGTGCCGTTGTTGCACATCCGGCGCCATTATGACGATTTTCATTCCGGCGCGATCTAGTGCCAAAAGTGTCAAGACCGCTTCATGGATTTCACTACCATCCTGCACACCACAGCCTGCCAGGACGACCCCAATTGTTTGGTGATGACTCATAAATTACCTCTCAAATTTGATGATTAAATTTAACCTCACTTATTTAAGGGGCTAACATATAAATTTTATTGGAAATTTAGAACAATTTTCGTATGAATAACTGTTGAGTTGCCAGTAATTTTTCTGAAGTGTAATTCAATTTTGATGAAATGTTCAGAATGATTTTTGGAATTTTTCACTTTGCATATCTTCAATCGCTACCATGTCGCCAGCTCCCCACAGACGTTCGAGCGAATAAAAATCCCTTTCCTCCGGCAGGAAGATATGCACGACCACATCCACATAATCTAAAAGAACCCAGTGCAGGTGCGAATACCCTTCCCGGTGCCAGACGTGGACATTGTCATATCCCAATTTTTCTTCTATTTCATCACAAATCGCTTTTACCTGAGGTGTCGATTCGCCAGTACAGATAACGAAGTAGTCTGTTATCGAGGTTACCTGGCGTAAATCCAAAACTTTAATATCGATTGCTTTTTTATTAAAAGCAGATTCAACGACTTTAATAACCAAATCGTGACTTTGCAATTTGTATGAATTCCTCCAATTTGTTTAATTTTCCCTGGTTTATTACTGGCCCTGGAAGCCAATTACACTTCCATTTACCTTGTAAAATTTAATAAGTTCCTTAATTTTTCTGAAGAAGATCTATTAAAAGCTATCAGCTTCGATCCGGCCTTCATCGCTTTAGATATTTGACGATATTAACTCATATTAATAATGATACCTTGTTTGCAGAAAATCAATTCGATCGTCTGTCACCCGATAAACCAGACGGTATTCCTGTGTGAGTCGACGGGACCATGTTCCGGCAGTGAGATATTTTAATGGCTCAGGTTTGCCAATTTCCTGAAATGGATCGCACATTATCGCTTCAATCAAGTCAATGATCCGTAATGCTATTTTGCGATCTTTCTCAATCCAAAATCTTAAATCCGCTCTAAATTCAAGGTGAAATACGGCATCTGGCGATGATGATGGCAATTGTCGTTTATTTTTCTTTGTCAAGACCGAGTTCCTGCTTTCGTTTGTCAATCCGGTGAGGTGTTTCGGTTCTTTCCAGGGCACGATTTAATGCAGTTAAAAGACGCTGATCATTTTTGGGGGACCGTAATAAATGTGCTGTTTCGGATAAACCGGTTAATTCAGATGCGGCAATTAATGCCACATCTTCGGCGTTACGGCGCTTTATATAAATAATTTCGCGATCGTCAACTACACGATTACAAAGCGTAGCGAGATTAGCAGGTGCTTGAGAGGGAGTCGTTTTAATAGCCATATTTCCCTGATCATGTATTGTACAATAATAATGTATAATTACTAAATGATTAAATCAAGTAGTTTTTTTCCACTGTTAAAAAAACGA
Source organism: Caldithrix sp. (assembly GCA_020722815.1). Taxonomy (GTDB): domain Bacteria; phylum Zhuqueibacterota; class Zhuqueibacteria; order Thermofontimicrobiales; family Sulfurfontimicrobiaceae; genus DYKB01. The sequence goes on from DYKB01000006.1 coordinate 110,461, forward strand.
CGAATCTTCTTATTCCGAAGTTTTTAATGGCTTAGGACAAATAAACAAATGAAAATGAAATCATTAACCCAAAAGAGTTATTTCGCCATTTCTCTTAACAACGGCACGTGTTTTGTGGGTGAATTTAGTAATTCAACCACCGCTGTCTGCACTTCTTCTGGCAAAATATCCACCATACATTTAAAATGCTTTTTAGGGCATTTACGAAATCCCAGATGCGTACAGGGGCGACAGGGTAATTCCTTTTCCAGGACAATTTGTTGTGGCGCACAGGGATAAAAGCCAAATTCACGGGACGTATTTCCGAAAATTGCCACGAGCTTCTTTTTAAGTGCGGCCGCGAGATGCATCAGGCCTGTATCGTTGCTAATCACTAATTCACAATGATCCATTGCCGCTGCGGATTCCTGCAGGGATAATTCGCCGGCCAGGCCTAGTGTGGAATTTTCAATTTGAGACAGAATTTGATTCTGTAACATGATATCATTTTTCCCCCCCAGAATGATAATGCCAACATTATATTTTTCGATGAGGAATTTGGCCACCCTGGCAAAACGATCGGTTGGCCAGCATTTGGTTGGATACCCGGCTCCTGGTACAATTCCAATAATTCGGGGGAATGTTTTCCAAAAATCTGCATAGTTTGCATCAATTCGGGAGCGAATTGGGGAATCAATATAAAACTCCAGCCCCTCTTGGTCATTCTGTATATTATATTTTTTCAACGGTTCCAGATAGCGTTGATAGACGGGAATGATACAGGAAAATAAATTTATTTTAAAATTTACCAATAAAAATCGCTTTAGTAAATATTTTTTGAAGGTGAAATGCTCTGGAATATGATTCCGAAATTTTAAGTAGGCCGTTCGAGGATTTTTATGAATATCGATCAGCCAGTCATATTTTTCCTGCATCATTTCCTGTTTAATTTGACGTAAACCGCCCATTTTCGTTTTTTCGTGATAGGGAATAACGCGATGAAGAAAGGGATGCGTGTTCAATAATTCCGCGTATTTGGCTTTGGTGAGAAAGTCAATTTGTGCAGCCGGAAATTTATTATGCAACACGCGGATCAACGGCGTGGTGAGAAGAATGTCGCCAATGGAACTAAATCGAATGATAAGAATTTTTGCAGGATTCGGGTGATAAACCATTTAGTTTTATAATTTTTGAGTTTTAAACCAATCAATTGTCTTTATTAAGCCCTCTTCGAGGTGGACCTTGGGTTCCCATCCCAACAGCGCCTTGGCTTTGGAAATATTGGGTTGGCGAACTTTTGGATCATCCTCGGGCAAAGGTTTAAAGACAAGTTTACTTTTGCTACCTGTCAGGCGAATAATCGTTTCAGCCATTTCTTTGATGGTCATTTCATGCGGATTTCCAATATTAACGGGTTCATTATGGTTGGAAATCAACAGGCGATGAATACCTTCAACAAGATCGGATACAAAACAAAAACTTCGGGTTTGTGATCCGTCACCGAAAATGGTGATTGGCTCGCCTTTTAATGCCTGCGGGACAAATGCCGGAATGGCACGGCCATCATTGGGGCGCATGCGCGGCCCGTAAGTGTTAAAAATACGGACGATTTTTGTATTTAAACCATGTGTCCGATGATAAGCCATCGTCAATGCTTCAGCAAATCTTTTCGCCTCGTCATAGACGCCACGCGGGCCAACAGGATTCACATTTCCCCAATAGTCCTCCCGCTGGGGATGAATTAATGGATCCCCGTAAACTTCCGAGGTCGAAGCTAATAAAAAGGTCGCTTTTTTCTCTTTTGCCAGCCCCAGTGCCTTGTGAGTTCCCATGGAACCGACTTTCAGCGTTTGAATTGGCAATTGTAAATAATCCAGTGGACTGGCAGGTGACGCAAAATGCAGCACGTAATCGATTTTGCCGGCCAGGTAAATATATTCAGTAACATCATGTTTGATAAAACGGAAGCGTTCACATTGTAAATGTTCAATATTGGCGATTGTTCCGGTTAGCAAATTGTCCATTGCAATGACTTCATGGCCCTTATTTAATAAATATTCGCATAAATGAGAACCGAGAAATCCAGCGCCCCCTGTCACAAGTGTTCTTGGCATGAGTTCTCCTCCTAAGAAACAAAATTCATCCTTTTTACATATTAATTAACCAATCGTCTCAATAATTTATAGATTGATCAGGCGATGGTTTATAAATTGTTTTCGCATTAAAGCAAGATATATGCCATCCTGCTCCCTGATTTTTAGATTTTTTTAAAAATATGAGTTTCACCCATCCTATTGAACCGAAACGAGGGGTTTGCTTTCCAGTACGAGTTTATCTTTTAATCCGGCACTCACCAGATATTCCGGTTTTTCAGGATTTCCATAAAGGATGACAACTTCTATTTCTGGAAGTGATTTGGCGAATTGGAATCCTTTTTTGGGTCCCAGCACAAAAATGGTGGTTGAAAGCGCATCGGCTTCCATTGCCGATTCAGCAACCACCGTGACACTCATACATCCTTGTGCCGGATAGCCGGTTTTGGGATTCAAAATGTGATGATAACGGACTGAATCCACTATAAAAAACCGTTCATAATCTCCAGAAGTAGCGACACTTTGATCATCAACCTTAAAATAACCCCACAGGAAATCGCGCTGTCGGGGGTTTTTAATCCAAATGCGACGTTTTCCGCGGCTTACCTCCCCTGTGAGCAGACGTAAATTGCCACCAGCATCGACCATAAAATCTTCTATCCCCTTTTGCTTTAATATTTGATAGGCCTGATCGACGGCATACCCTTTGGCAATCCCGCCGAGATCGATTCCCATACCGGGTTGTCTCAAAAAAGCAAGACTGTCCTGTAAGAGAATATCATCACTCCTGACGAGTGGAAGTCGTTTTAAAATAGCAGCAGAATCAGGTATTGTTTCGCGCGATGATAAGTTGGTAAAATCCCATAGCGTCAGGATTGGATAGATAGTTACATCAAATGCCCCCTGGCTCAATTCAGAAAATTTTTTAGCCACGATGAGAATATTTTTCAAATGGTCAGAAATGCGAACTGGTGCTTTTCCGGCCATCTGATTGATCCGGGAGACCTCACTGGTTGGAATTGTTCGCGAACATGTTTGTTCGATAAGCGCCATCCGAGCCAGCGCGGCATCCAATGCCTCTTCAATCCTTTCCGATGACTTGTCCTGATCGTATACGACCATACGCACAAAAGTATCCATCATCATCGTCGTGCGTTCTGTAAATTTCAATTCCTGTCTCGGCTTGAAACAGCCAAAAATTGTGATGAAAAGAACAAAGAGTGAAAAAAGAATTATCGCTCGTGCTTTTCTCAATTATTTCTCCCGTTGTACAATATATTCGGCAAGCGCTAATAACGAGGCTTTGTATGGTGAATCCTGAATATCCTGAATCATTTCATGCGCGAGTTGAATATAGTGGTTTGCTTGCGCTCGGGCATAATCCAATCCCCCAAATTCGATGACAAAGTTTTGAATGAACGATAAATCAGCATCCGTAATCGAATTATCAATCAGTTCAATCATTTGCTGACTTTTTTCGGGCGGTGCCGTTCGAAGGGCATAAAGTAATGGCAGGGTAATCTTGTTTTCCCGAATATCGTTGCCAGTCGGTTTCCCTGTTTTTGCTTTATCACCCATATAATCCAGGAGATCGTCCTTAATCTGGAAAGCGACGCCTAAATACTCGCCCATTTGACTGAGCGAGTCAAAACGCTCATCATTTCGCTGCGGAAGAGCCGTAATTCCACCTAACTGACAGGATGCTGCAATTAACGACGCGGTTTTATCGGCGATTAATCGATAATAAATTGAATCTGGCATAGAATAGTCCTGTTTCCGTTCTATCTGTAACAATTCTCCCGCACTCATTCGCTGGGTTACTTTTGCCAGAATTTCAAAAATAATTGGCTGTTCCAGTGTGACCAGGTACTCCAGAACTTTTGCGAAGAGATAATCGCCTGAGAGAATGGCAACTTTATTTTGCCAGACAGCATTTACAGTCGCTACTCCCCGCCTTAAATCTGACTCATCCACCACATCATCATGTAAAAGAGTTGCTGTATGGAGTAATTCTGCCAAAATTGCAGCCTGCATCGTCGCTCTTGATGGTTTTCCAACTAAATTCGCACTCAAAAAAACCAGAATCGGACGGAGTCTTTTCCCACTGTGTGATATGATATATTCAACTATTTGATTTAATAATAAAACATCAGATGATAAATTTAATTTAAATTCTTTTTCAAACGTTTCTAGTTCAAACTGGATCGGCTCACAAATTTTCTCTAATGTCACCTCAAACCCTCTGGTACTTCGTTGATATTTAATTGTATTGTCTAGCGTCATAATTGCAAATGAAATTTCAAAAGCAAAAGTGAAAATATTCACTTTTTGCAAACAGAAATGTAACAATAAATTTGAATTTTGTCAATTGAAAATTTAATAGAATTGAAACATTATGAAAAAAAAATGTAAAAATTATGACAGACTAGGCCGGTTTGGCGTCTATTTTTATAAGAATTAGTCGTGAAATTGGAGGCGGTGATTTTTTTGCACCCGATATTTGACCTTTTCACTGAACAATAAAAGCGAAAAGAGGCGGTCTTTTGTCGTGACGATATCCAAAATTATAGATTATGTTGAAGCGGCATGTAATTAGAATCTGTCCGAAAAAGCTACCAGGCTGTCATGGCGAGGAGCGTATTTGGCGACGAAGCAATCTCCGCTGTTTAATGATGGGATTGCGAGCCTAAAAAACAGGCTTCGGCAAACAACGCCTCGCAATGACAGGTCATGGTATTTTCGGACAGACTCTAATTATTCATTTTGCTACCGAACACTTTTTGAATATGCAAAATCTGACCCCACCTCTCAAAAAGGGAGAGGATTGTGGTGAAGGTCATTCGTGAGAATTCATGATGATTTATAAAAAAGTGTATGGTAGTGAATTATTCATAATAAAAGGTTGGTTATGCAAAATAAATGGATTTAACCCTTGCTTTTTAACGTTCCGGTGAATATTTTATAATAGGGAGGTAAGTGTTAATTTATAACCGACAATACATTCTGATATTCTACAACCGCTTTCTGGGATGAGAGAATAAAAGTATCAAAATTCTTTCTGATAACTGATCTTCTTCTGAACTCAGTAGCTACATCGCTTCCGACCCTGGATATTTAGGAATTGGTTGGCACAGTTGGCGTAGCGCTGAAATTTCAACTCAGGATTGATATTGAACTCAATTTTAAGACAAATATCAGTAATTTTATTTGCGATAATACTTCTCCCTGGCTTAACAATGTTCCTTTTTATCAGATAGTAGCAGCCCTTGCGAAGGTTGTTTAGAAAAGTATTAATGGTCATTTTTATGCGACCCGATGCGTAAATCATGCTTTCATAAACCTTCGCAAGGGTATTATTACGACTCAATCAGATTTTAGAAAGTCTAAAATACGGAGTCACGATAATGGCTGAAGATTTGGTAACCGAATTGAGTCTGCTGTTTTTCATTGGCTTATTTGTCGATGATTTCAAGCGGCCGCTTATTTTGCTGTTTCAATGGTTTTTTAAGGTCTGGTTTCGGATGATGGATGTTAGTGGTTTATTTAAATTGACCTTATTTCGTTACAAAATTACGCTAAGACGTTCTTTCCACCAAATACATGCTGTTTATCGTCGGGCTGGCCATTCGAAGGATCCGTATTTTATTCATTTAAAAATCAGTCAAAATATCGATCGTTTTGAAAAAAATTCATCAGAAAAGCCCCTGGAATCAATTGACGCGCTACAGTGGTTGTCACGACGGGCGCAGAAATATATTTTACTTACTGGCCCGTCCGGCTCTGGTAAAACGACATTAATTCGACAATTATCGTTGCATCTGGCGCAACATAAACAATTTGCGGAGATGGTCCCAATCGTCATTTCCCTTTCTGAATTAGGGCAACAAAGTTTTGAAACCTATTTGACCGAATCACTAAAAGCATATAGCTGGATTTTCTATCAATATGTTCAAAATAAAATGAAGCAGGGGAAATGTCGGTTATTATTCGATGGGTTTGATACGATTTTACTGGAAAAGCGGGCCGAGGTAATTCACGGGATAAAAGATTTAATCAGTAAATTCCCGAAATGTCAAATCATAGTGACAACGCGTCTCGAAAGCCTGCAAGCGACACTTTTTCCATCCTATTTTCAGGTGTATGAAATTTTGGAACTGGATGCTGAACTTCGTGATCAATATATCCGGGAGAATGTAAAAGCCGCGGTGCATCTGCATCATCTGATTCAGCAAATCAATTCAAATCAGGATCTGCAGCGGCTTGCTTCCCGGCCGTTGAACCTGCTGATGTTATGCCAGCTTTATCAATCGGCGCCTACAGAGAATCTACCGGATAATCGTAAGCTCCTCTATGAACGCTGGTTTAATTTAATGTGTCAGGATCGGATGGAGGATAATGGATTGCTGGCATGCGAAAATCAATATTCTTTTGAACTTAAAAAAGAAATAGCCGGAAAAGTGGCTTTGGAATTTTTACAAAACAATACCTGGCGTTTTTCTCACCGTGAATTAGTCCAAAAAATAATACCATTTCTGGATAAAAAGTATTTCGCCCAATATACGGCTGACTGTCTGATTACCGAGTTAACGAAAGGAAATCGGATTTTACGCCGGGTGGATTCAGACGAATATAAGTTTACCCATTCGACTTTTCAGGCGTATTTTGCCGCCGCACGACTCGCCACCCTTGGAAAAGAGGAACAGGCAGCGATTGTGCAAAAGTTCTTGCTGGAAGAATCCTGGCGCGAATTTTTTGCCTTTTATGTTCAATGTTGTGACAAGCCATATAAAATAATTGAAAAAGCACTTCGGATAAAAAATCCCTGGCTGGCGGGAAGATTAGCTTTGCATGGGATTAAGCGTTTAGATCATGACGTGTGTACTTCCGTATTTGAACAAATTATCGAACAGGTTTCAGAAAAAGAGGCATGGTTTAATCCGCATCAATATCAAATCATCCGGGAATTAACAGACCACGGATATGAAATTCGTTCTGAAAAAGGTTTTAATGTCGCCCTGCAAATATTGCGACAGAATCCAAACCTGGAACTGAAAGAATGGGATCGACATTTTCGAATAGTCGGGCGTGAAAATATTGATCGACAACATCCGGGGATGGTCTATGTTCCGTCTGGAGAATTTATCTATCAAAAACATGAATTAGTGTCGCTGCCCTCCTATTGGATCGGGAGATATCTGGTGACAAATGAAATTTTTAAACCGTATGTGCTGGAAGTTGGGCTACATTCTTTTCATGAACAATTCCAGGAAGTTTGGGCGCTTGAAGCCAGGTCTGACCGGCTGAAACATCCTGTTCGATTTATCAATTGGTTTGAAGCTGCGCGATTTTGTAATTGGCTAAGTAAGCAACAACATCTTGAACCGGCTTTTGATGAAGAAGCCAATGAATTTCGTCCAGCGCGGAATGGCTATCGTTTACCCTCAGAACAGGAATGGGAAAAAGCTGCCGGCTGGGATGCTTTTCAGAAAAGTGCACGTCTTTTCCCCTGGGGGGACGATTTCAATCCCAATAATTGTAACAATTCCGTCTGGATTCCCGCCCACGATACCCATGATGTCAATAAATTTGAGCGGGGGCATTCATTTTTCGGTTGCTATGATATGGCGGGGAATGTCTGGGAATGGACCGCCAGTAATTGGGGACCGGAAGTGAAAGAGTTCCGGGTCATTCGCGGTGGCTCCTGCGTGGATTATCATACATCCGATTTCCATTGCACCATGCGCCGATTAAATTTGCCACATTTACGCGAGGGATTTTTGGGATTTCGACTGGCCAGATCTGGGTAATTAATAATTCAGGTGTTTATTGCCGGGAATAATTGGGAAGAAAAGATTAAAAGTGGGCCCAGTAGGGCTCGAACCTACGACCTACGGATTATGAGTCCGCTGCTCTACCGACTGAGCTATGGGCCCTGACACTTCTTTTATTCAAAGCATTTCAATATAACAAAAAAAAACTAATTTTTCAAGTGTTTTTTGGATCGACGATAAATTTTTTCTGTTCAATTTCTTTCTTTAAATTAATAAATTCCTGCCACTGACGTTGAATGACTTCAGTGTTTTGTTTTTGATTTTCCATTTCGCGAATCTTCATCTGGAGTTTTTCAATGGTTTCATCAATATCTCTTAATTCCAGCGCCACAATACAATCCGAGGCGATAAGCTGCTCTTCTTTCAACTCTTTAGCCTCATCTAGCGAAGAAACGATGAATGAGGCCACTCCGGAGTCATTAAAATACGAGATTAATTTATTTTGATCGAGTTGCTTTTTATCTAGAAAAAATGAATAAATCACCTCAATTATTTCGCGTAATTTCGGATGGCGAACTTTTTGGATATCAAGATTATGAAAAATAAAAGCATGTGAATCTGGATTTCTGATAAGTAATTTTGTTAAGGTAATTTCAGCCACGTTCGCCCGACTCTTCCGGGTCGGTATTTTAATTTTTTCAGCAGGTTGAACAGGTTGTCTGCCATCCCCATTGGCAACTTTCGAAACAGGAGCAAACGTCCCCCTCTTTTTCAAATTTTCTAATTCCTGAAACAGGATTCGCTCATTTAGTTTAAAGCGTTCGGCCATCTCGCGTATTACAATTTCCTGTTTAATCGAATCCTTAAGTTTGATAACTGATTCAAGAATTGAATGAATAACACGGGTTTTTCCGGCAGCCGAAGAAAGGTCCTCGAATTGCGCCAGCATATTAACCTTAAACTCCACCAACGGCCGGGCTTGCTTTAACAAGGTGCGCATTTCATTGGCACCTTTCGACTTTACAAAACTATCGGGGTCATTCCCCTGGGGAAGTTGCGCTACCTGCACTTCCAGATCGTGTTCCAATAAGATATCCAGTCCACGCAAGGCGGCTTTTGAGCCGGCTGAATCACCATCATAGAGTAAAATAACATTTTTGGTGTAGCGCCCAATCAATTTGGCATGTTCCGGCGTCAAGGCTGTCCCTGAAGTCGCCACCACATTTTGAATCCCTGCCTGAAACAGGCTGATCAAATCCATATAGCCTTCAACCATGATGGCTAAATTTTCTGCCTGAATCGACTGTCGGGTTTGGGCCAGGCCATAAAGGGTTTCGCGCTTTTGATAAATCAAAGTTTCCGGAGAATTGATATATTTCGGCGAATTATCATCCACCAGTCTTCGGGCACCAAATGCCACCACTCGACCGGAGGAATCAAAAATCGGGAAAATGACCCGGTTTCGAAACCGGTCATAAAAGCCACTCGACTCTTTGCGGGGAATTACCAGTCCACATTTTTCCAGTTGTTCAATTTTTATACTTTGTTGTGTGGCGGCTTTTATCAATCCATCCCATCGATTCAGCGCATATCCCAGGCCAAATTTTTTGATAATTTCCGGCGTCAATTGTCGCTTTTTGAAATAATCCATTCCAATTTGACCGATTTGTGGCGCCGCCAGATTTTGATAAAAGAATCGTGCCGCGAATTTAGTTGTGAAATAGAGTGCCTCTTTTTCCTGATATTGTTTGGATTCGGTTGCTGAATATTCCAGTGGAATTCCTGCTTTTTCTGCCAGATTTCGAACCGCCTCGATAAAACTGATTTTATCATGTTCCATCAAAAAAGTGTAAGCGTTTCCTCCTTTTCCGCAGCCAAAGCAATGAAAAATCTGTTTTTCGGGATTAACCGTGAACGATGGGGTCTTTTCGGAATGAAATGGACACAATCCAAAATAGTTTTTGCCTTTTTTGGTCAGCGTGAGATATCGCGAAATTAATTCCACAATATCAGTTGCCTGGCGAATCTGGTCAATTTTTTCCTGGGGAATTTTTCCTGGCATAACCTTTTGGCTGGTTAAATTAAAAAGTCCGATCACAGAGATGTCTATTGCTTGTTTCACCACTCACATTTTAACGAAGGAGGACTCATGGCCTTAATCCCCGAGAGCATCCCTGTGATCGGTTATTCATATTTTACAATTATTGCTACCTTTAGATCAGCAAATCTCTCCAATTATATGAAACTATATAGAGACTGGTTCCAACCGTAATCCCGATTAACATAACCCAGAAGAGATAATATTTAAAATATTCGATTTCCGGCTGAATGGCGTCCCAGAGAATCAATAGTAAGGCAATGACACCTGTAATAAAATAGATCACCGCAAAAAATTGAAGGAAAGCGACGATTTTTCCGGCTACCTGTTCCAATGCAGCACCGGTAGGAATGGCAATTGAAATCCGAATAAAAAACATGGCGAATGCTAAAATCGTGAGTTGAATGACTATTCGCTGAAAAAGATTTACCTCTTCATAGCGAATGGCTTTCAACATGGTTATGATTGAACAGATACAGGATGCCACTAAAAAGGCCAGCCCATTATATGTTAAAATCGGGCTTTTCACTGAACCGTTGAGCATGAGAAAGAATATACCCAATAATTCACTGATAATCAATGAAATAATATAGTAAACTAACTTTAGATAATTTCGTCGCTGTTGATCTTCTGAGTATTTTTTGGCAGGCCCTGCCGGTCTGAGATCATTATATAAAAATAAATATAACGCACTCGTACCAATAATTATCGAAATCAACGCCAATATTTCCAGGATTGTTTCCATGCTTTAAAAAGCCTCTCAGCATCAAATTTTGTTATTTCAACCAGAAAATTTGAGGAATGATAAGCGGATGAGTTGACTTTCCTTCAGTCATTTTATAAGACATCGTCAAATTAATACAAATATTTATCTTATCTTACTCAATTCAGGTAAATCGATTGAGCAAAAAATATACCATTGCAAGTAAAATTTCGAGCACGACTATAAATTCGGGTGTATGATAAAGCAGGAGAACCATTGAGGTTTTTTTCAATCCGGGCAGTTAGCGAATTTGTCGCATTTGAATAATAAAAACCGGGATAGTCGGCATATCATCCTGAATTTTAAGTGGCTAAGAATGGTTGGATTCGGAAAATTGTTATTTCGAATGCCAATAAATGAAATAAATTTTTAAAAATTATTGATAAAAGCCGGTGAAAGTCCCCCGAAACGTTTCTTAAGCACGATAAAATAGTGATCTAAAATCGGCCAATTTTCATGAATGATGAAAACTTACAATCGTAAAAATCAGAACTCTCAATAATTGGATCGGTTGACCAAATTAACCATTTTTTTTAAATCCAGGTGCTCAGGCGTTAATTTTATTGACTATCGAATGCTTTGATGAAAATTCGCATATTTACCCCTTGACTTTTAATAAAAATTACGTTATTATTAAGCAAAATTAGAGTAGAAATGCGTGTAATTGTTTTTTCAGCGTTCAAAATTACGAAAAAGTTGATAGGTGAATAAAAATTATATTGTTTTACTATATTGATTATAATTTATAAAAAATAATAATCATTAAAAAAAATAGTAATATGCAGTCAGGTGGTTTTATTTAGTTCTGATTTGATGATGAGGGAAAAAATATACGATTTATCGCTTGAATTTAAATCATAAAAGGAACATGTCATGTCGAATTCTAATTTCAGAACGGCTCAAAAGATTATTCACCCTCAGAAGACGATAGAAGGCGCTGGTGTTAAATTAATCCGGAGTATTGCGACTCGGATTTTAGATTATGTCGATCCCTTTTTATTGTTTGATCATTTTGGTTCCGATAATCCGGAGGATTATCTGGCTGGATTTCCCCAACATCCCCATCGCGGAATTGAAACGGTGACCTATATGCTTGCGGGTAAAATTTACCATAAGGACAGTCTTGGCAATGCCGGAGAAATCCATGCCGGTGATGTCCAGTGGATGACTGCCGGCGGAGGGATAATGCATGAAGAGATGCCCAAACCAGTTCAGGGGAAGATGGAGGGATTTCAACTGTGGGTAAACCTGCCGGCAGAATTAAAAATGTCACGTCCCCGTTATCAGGAAATCAACTCAAGTCAGATTCCCGAAATAACGATCGACAATAATATAAAAATTCGAATTCTTGCGGGAAAATTCAATGGTGTTCGCGGGCCAGTGACTGAAATTGCTATTAATCCACAATATTTTGATATTTCTATACCACCAGCAATGACTTATATTCAGCCGGTTGAGGTGGGACATGCCGTACTGGCTTATATCTTTCAGGGGCAGGCTGTTTTGGTATTCAATCAACACCAGCAGGAAAGGCTAGTTACCGCGCCCAAAATGGTCGTTTATAATGACGGCGATTCTATAAAGATTCAAACGCGCGCGAATGCTGTGCGTTTGGTGTTGATTTCCGGAAAACCAATCAACGAACCTATTGCGCGATTCGGTCCATTTGTGATGAATACCGAGAAGGAGATTGAGCAGGCGTTGATTGATTTACGAAACGGGACATTTGTTAAAATGTAATTTTTTTAAGTGATTAATGTAATGAATATATTCAGGTTAGCTTTTATATTTATTCAACGGGTGTAATTTTTATAAAAAAATGTCTTGACAATTTGGTTTTTTTTGTTTATCTTAATTAGTATTAAAAATTGAATCTTGTAAAACTTATAAGTTTGTAATTACTTTAAAATTATGGAGTTGATTTTGCAATTGGGTTGTTTTAAAAACTTTACAAATTTAATGCTACAAAATTGGTGGTGGCACGGGTCATATACCGGGTAGGTCACCACTACTTTATCTAAATTAATATACATAAAAAGGCTGTGGACTACCCGTCCACAGCCTTTTTTTTTGAGCAAATAAAAGGCTGTGCACCAAAAGTGTATCAGCCTTTTTTGTTTTATGGACGTTTTTATTTCGCAGTCATGGTCAAAATGAATAAAAATAATTCAATCAGAGGAAATCCAATGAAAATTCAAAATTTATTTTCAAAAAAAATGAGAATGAAAACTTATGAAAAGCTTCTCCTGGCGGATATGGATACCCCTGTTTCCAGTTTTTATAAATTAGGCCAGACCAGTTACTCATTCTTATTAGAAAGCATGGAGGGAGATGGGCGAAATGGTCGCTATTCTATTATAGGCATGAAGCCCTTAATCCTCTTTAAAAGAGTGGGGGACCGATCCCTGATAATTGAACCTGGTTCAGGCGACACTCTCACGCTGACGGGGAGTCCGTTCGATCATCTGAAAAAGCTACTTGCAGTAGTCGAATTTGAGCGGGATCAACCTTTTGAAGGCGGTTTTTTTGGCGGATATTTTGCATATAATACCATTCGCTACATCGAAGACATTCCACAACAGGCAGTCAATGACTTGCAACTTCCGGAAATCATTCTGGTGCTACCTTCGGAAGTGGTTATTTTTGATAATTTTACGCATACACTCAAATTAATTGTACATCTGGAAGATGATGGCAATATTCAGGCTTTGCATGAACAGGCTTCACAACGCCTGAATGGGATGTTACAACAATTTTCCCGTCAGGAGCCTTCTTTAGAAGCACTTGCGAATCTTAATCCTGAAATGACGTCGAAAATTGACGTGAATATTACTCACGACGAGTACTTCGCGACGTTAGCAAAAGCCAAATCCTACATTCGTAACGGCGATATTTTTCAGGTGGTGCTTTCGCGTCGCTTTCAGACGGAATTTTCTCAAAATCCCTTTGATATTTATCGCATGCTCCACCTGATAAATCCCTCTCCCTATATGTATTATCTTGATTTTCAGAAATTTAAAATAATTGGTTCATCGCCGGAAACATTGGTGAAATATGATGGGGAAAAAATTCTGGTGAAGCCTATTGCCGGGACGCGAAAAAGGGGTGAAACCATTCTGGCCGATCAAAGAATTGCGGCGGAATTACTTGCGGATGAGAAAGAGCTGGCCGAACACGATATGTTGGTAGACCTGGGTCGGAATGATGTCGGGCGGGTTGCCCGATATGGTTCGGTCCATGTTGAGGCTTATCGACAGGTGGAAAATTATTCACAGGTGATGCATATTGTCACTACCGTTACCGGCGAATTACAAGCTGGACTGGATGCGATTGATGTTTTTAAAGCCTGTTTCCCCGCAGGAACCGTGAGTGGTGCGCCCAAAGTAAGGGCGATGCAAATTATTGATGAATTGGAAAAAACTGCCCGTGGTCCCTATGCCGGTGCAATTGGTTATTTCGATTCCCGCGGTCGAATGGATATGGGTATCACGATTCGAACAATCTGGGTAAAAAATCAAATTGCCTATTGGCAGGCGGGTGGGGGAATTGTTGCCGATTCGGTTCCGGAAAATGAATTGGCCGAAACTGAAAATAAAGCACGGGCACTTTTAAAAGCGATAGCATTGGCAAAGGAGGTTTCTAATGGTTCTGGTGATCGACAATTATGATTCTTTCACCTATAATCTGGTTCAGTTTTTAGGCTGTCTGGGTCAGCAGATAACGGTTTCTCGAAATGACAAAATTACGATAAGTGAAATTGAAAAAATCAATCCGGACCAAATTGTGATTTCACCCGGCCCCGGTTGGCCCGTAGATGCCGGCGTGACGATTTCGGTGATTCAGCATTTTTATCAGAAAGTCCCTATTCTTGGGGTCTGCCTTGGCCATCAATCAATTGCGCAGGCATTTAAGGCCGAAATTATTTTAGCACCAACGATGATGCATGGAAAATCATCCGAGATTTTTCATGTCGAAAATTCGATTTTTAAAAATGTTCCCAATCCGTTTGTGGCCGGGCGATATCACTCGTTAGTTATCCGGACTGATTCACTGCCGCCAGAATTTAAAATTACCGCCCAGACTGCGGATGAAATTGTCATGGGTATTCAACATCGTGAGTATCCAATAGTTGGTGTTCAGTTTCATCCGGAATCAATATTGACCGAATATGGAATGTTAATTTTAGAAAATTTTTTATCGTTATAATTTTGAGGAGGATTTATGTTTGAATTTTCAAGACTACTGGAAAAAGTTCTGAATCATCATTCGCTGACAGAAAATGAAGCATATCAATTAATGTGCGAAATCCTGGCGGGTAATTTATCAAGTGAAAAAATTGCCGGCTTATTGACTGGATTGCGATTAAAAGGAGAAGCACATGACGAAGTTCTCGGTTTTGTTAAAGCGATGCGTGATTTTGCGGTTAAAATTGAAACGGACGTACCAGTGGTGGATACCTGTGGAACAGGGGGCGATGGTGCTCACACTTTCAATATTTCGACAACGGCAGCTTTTATTACCGCCGGTGCGGGCGTTCCTGTCGCCAAACATCACAATCGGTCGGTTTCAAGTCGCTGCGGGAGTGCCGATGTGCTTGAGGAACTGGGGATCAACATCAATATGTCCCCCGATCAGGTGAATCAGGCGCTCGACACCATCGGTATCGCGTTCTGTTTTGCGCCGCTCTATCATCAAGCGATGAAACATGCTGCTGCTGCGCGAAAAGAACTGGGAGTTCGCACGGTTTTTAATATGTTAGGGCCCCTGATTAATCCCTTTTTAGCAAAACGGCAGGTAATCGGTGTTTTTTCGCCGCATTTGACTGAATTTTATGCCGAAATTTTAAAACAGTTAGGAAGCGAACACCTTTGTATCGTTCACGGCGAGGATGGACTGGATGAATTTACACTTTGTGCACCCACCCGGCTCACTGAATTGGTTCAGGGAAAAATTACAACGCAGAATTTTTCCCCGGAAGATTTTGGTTTTCAGCGGGTGGATAATAAAGCGTTACTCGGTGGTGATAGGGTGGAAAACGCGCGGATTTTAAAAAAAATCCTGTCCGGTGAAGTCGGTGCCCAGCGGGATGTTGCTGTATTAAACGCTGCACTGGCGATCTATTGCGGCGGGTGCGCGCCTTCTATTGAAGAAGGCGTTCAACGCGCTCAACAGGCGATTGATTCTGGTGCTGCCCTGTCAAAACTTCTTCAATTGGTGGAATTTTCCCGAAATAAGGTGAAGCCATGTTGCTAGATCAAATTGTCGAAAAAGTTCGCTATCGGCTGGAAATAAAGAAGCGGGTAATCCCGTTGAATCTACTTGAAAGCCAGATTTCCGATAAATTCGAAAAAGATGTTTTTAAACAGGCTTTAAGCCGGCCAGGTTTTCATTTTATTACTGAAATAAAAAAAGCATCACCTTCTGCCGGGGTGATTTGTCAAAATTTTGATCCGGTTTCAATTGCAAAAGACTATGAAATGGCAGGTGCTTCGGCTATTTCTGTCATCACTGAACCGGATTTTTTTCAGGGCTCATTGGAAATTTTAACCAGCGTCCGAAAAAATGTTCATTTACCGTTATTACGCAAGGATTTTATCATCGATCCCTATCAGCTTTTTGAGGCGCAAGTGGCTGGAGCGGACGGTGTGTTATTAATCGTGGCAATTTTATCGGAAAAAGAATTAAAAAATTTACAAAAACTTGCAAAAGAATTAGGTCTCGATACGCTGGTTGAGGTTCATGATGAAAATGAAATAAAAATGGCAATCAACTCGGGTGCGGAAATCATTGGTATCAATAATCGGAATTTAAAAACTTTTCAGGTTGATTTAAAGACGACTTTTCAATTATTGCCACCAATTTCAGGGGATCACCTGGTTGTGAGTGAAAGTGGGATTAAAACGCGTGAGCAAATTCAGGCATTGGAACGTGCGGGTGTGAATGCTGCTCTAATCGGCGAAAGTCTAATGCGCGCTACCGATAGAAAAGCCATGTTACAAAATATGGCCGGGAGGGAAAAAGATGATGTTGGTTAAAATTTGTGGTATTACGAATTTGGAGGATGCGCAAATGGCAATTGAAGCCGGGGCAGATGCACTGGGATTTATCTTTGCGCCCAGTAAACGGCAAATTTCACCCGAAAAGGCGTCTGAAATTATTTCTCGACTCCCATCCAGAATTCAAGTTGTTGGCGTTTTCAGGGATGAATCGATAGAATTCATGAAACAAGTCGCACAATTTACAAAACTTTCCTGGCTTCAATTACATGGTAATGAGTCTATTGAAACTTGTCAGGCGCTTTCAAAATTTTATAAAGTCGTTAAAACCGTGAAAGTAAATCCGAATGGCACGCGTGAATCACCAATCGACCTGCCAGCCTGGAAATTATTACTGGATACAGCACTTCCAGGAATTTCGGGTGGCACCGGAATCAAATTTAATTGGGATGCATTATCGCAGTTTAATCCCGAGAATATTTTTGTTGCTGGTGGGATAACGCCGGAAAATATTGGCGACTTGCTTAGCCGCATCACTCCTTTTGGTATTGATTTATGTTCTGGCGTTGAAATTTCACCGGGTAGAAAAGATAAACAAAAATTGCAGCAACTATTTAACGTAATTCACCAATTTGATAAAGAAAAAGTGGAATAAAAACATGAACTTATTTGAATTTGAACCAGGCCGTGAAGGATTTTATGGCGAGTATGGTGGGGCTTACATTCCCGAAATCCTGTGGCGAACATTCACTGAATTGACGACCGCATTTAGAAAAGCGAAAAGTGATCCGGGTTTCTGGCGTGAATATTTAAATTTGACACAAACATATTCCGGGCGTCCCACGCCAGTGACTTGTTTAAAAAATATTTCCAAAATGCTCAATGGTGCGCAAATTTTTACGAAAAGAGAAGATTTAAATCAAACCGGCGCACATAAAATTAATAATGTTCTTGGGCAGGGACTTCTTACCGCAAGACTTGGGAAAAATCGTGTTATTGCGGAAACGGGGGCTGGTCAGCATGGTGTTGCCACCGCGACAATGGCTGCCAGATTTGGGTTTGAGTGTGTCATTTATATGGGTGAAGAAGACGTTCGGCGTCAACGACCCAATGTCTTCTGGATGGAGCAGCTTGGTGCGAGAGTTGTGCCGGTGACAGCAGGTTCACGGACGCTGAAAGATGCCATCAATGAAGCGCTTCGAGATTGGGCAACATATTTTGAAACCACACATTATGTCCTCGGCACCGCTTGCGGCGCTCACCCCTTTCCGGAAATGGTGGCATGGTTTCAATCAATTATTGGACAGGAAGCTCGCCAGCAAATGTTAAATTTAACCGGGCAATTACCGGATGCGATTTATGCGTGTGTCGGTGGTGGTTCGAACGCATTGGGTATTTTTCAGGGATTTTTGTGTGATCCCGTCAAATTAGTGGGTGTTGAAGCCGGTGGAAAAGGGTTACATACTGGCCAGCATGCCGCGCGTCTCGCCGGAAAGGACGGTTCACCGGGAGTGGCGCAGGGTTATAAATCCTATTTTCTGCAAAATATGGAAGGGCAAATGCGGACTACCCATTCTATCGCTGCGGGACTGGATTATATCGGGGTAAGTCCTATTTTAAGCCATCTAAGTGAAAAAAAAGTTGTTCAGTTCGAAGCCGCAGATGATGAAATGGCTATTAAGGCCGCTCAATTGCTGATGAAGTATGAAGGGATCATCCCGGCACTGGAGAGTGCGCATGCTTTTGCTGCGGCATTTAAGGCAGCCGCAAAAATGCGAAACGACCAGATTATCCTGGTGAATCTTTCTGGCCGGGGCGATAAAGATATTTTCAATTTTGCTGAAGCATTGCATGATGATAAATGGATTGAATTTTTAAAAGAAAAGGTGAAAAGTTATGAATCTTGAACAATCGATTCGGGATCGTCTGGCAAATAAAAAAATTGCCTTAATGACCCATGTGATTGCCGGCTATCCCTCATATCAAGAAAATTTTAAAGCCCTGGAGATAATGGAGAAATATCGGGTTGATCTGGTTGAAATCCAGATGCCATTCTCAGAACCAATTGCCGATGGGCCGGTCTTTGCGCTGGCGAATCAGGAAGCATTAAAACGCGGTGCCACCACCGAAAAATATTTCGGATTTATGGAACAAGTAACTTCGAATTTTTCATTTGCGGTCTTAATGATGGGCTATTATAACCCGGTTTGTAAAATGGGTGAACAGGCTTTTCTGGAGCGATTAGCAGCTTCAGGAGGCTGTGGCTTCATCATACCTGATCTCCCTTTTGATCTGGGATATTCACTTTTTCAGGAGGCAGCCAAACGAAATATTTCACCCATTACGATGATGACGCCAGCTACGCCGGATTCACGATTACGGCAGCTTGGGCAGGCTGGAAATGGATTTATTTATGTCGTCGCGCGAAAGGGTGTTACCGGCGCATCGACCCGATTTTCGGCTGATTTTGATAATTATATTGCACGCTGTCGCCAAACAACGACTTTGCCACTGGCTGTCGGATTCGGATTATCGACAAAAGCTGATTTGGAATTTCTTTCGGGCCGGGTAGAAATTGCCATTATGGGTACGGCAGCACTTCAGGCGTGGGAGAAGAATGGCGCGACAGGACTTGATACTTTTTTCAGTCAATTATTTTAATCCAATTTTAAAAAAGTTTAGCAGGGTTAATGATAGAATCTGAATAGGAAAAGGATAAAAAATGTTGATTATCATGCATATCAATTCAACTGAAAATCAGCTTGAAGCTGTTAAACAGCGAATTCGGGCGATGAATTTAACGCCCCATGTCATTCCGGGCCAAACCCGCTGTGCCATCGGAATTACCGGAAATAAAGGGACCCTTTCACCTGATCTGTTTAAAAATCTGCCCGGTGTCGTTCAGTGTATCCCTGTAACCAAACCCTATAAACTGGTGAGTCGTGAAGTTCGCCAGGAAGACACCATCATCGATCTGGATGGTATTAAAATTGGCGGCAAAGAAATTATGATTATCGCAGGTCCCTGTGCGGTAGAAAATGAAGAACAAATAATGCTGATTAGCCAGAAATTGGCGGAAATGGGCGTTAAAATATTTCGGGGAGGTGCTTATAAACCCAGAACGTCGCCCTATTCTTTTCAAGGTATCGGTGAAAAGGGTTTAAAATTATTGGCGAAAGTCCGGGCGGAGACCGGGATGAAAATCGTTTCTGAAGCTATCGATAATGAAACCCTGACAATAGTTGCAGAATATGTCGATATTATTCAAATTGGTGCGCGAAATATGTACAACTACTCCCTGCTGAAAAAGGCGGGTCAACTTCGAAAACCTGTCTTGCTCAAACGCGGATTATCAGCCACCCTCGAAGAATTTCTCATGGCGGCCGAGTATATTGCCAGTGAAGGCAATTTTAATATTATCCTTTGCGAGCGCGGAATTCGCACATTTTCGGATTATTCCCGCAATACCCTGGATATGAATTTAATCCCCGCCATCAAACGACTGAGTCATTTACCGATTTTAGTTGATCCGAGCCATGCCACCGGTGATCGAAAAACGGTGCTGCCACTGGCGCGTGGCGCTATTGCGGTGGGCGCCGATGGAATTCTGGTCGAAGTACACCATGAACCGGAAGTTGCGCTCTCTGATGGACCGCAATCCTTATATCCATTGCAATTTAAGCAACTCATGAAACAATTGGAGAAAATTGCACTCGTTAGCCGGAGTGAAACGGGATATTTTTAAAGAATAAATTTTTAATTGGAAATTTATGATGTTCTGAATTCATTAAAATCCCCTGCTGTTGTATCCATCAGTTTAATACAATAAAACTTTTAATTTCAATAAGTTACGATTGAATTGCCGCGCGCTTTAGGGTCTGTCCGCGAACTAACCTTGCGAAGGTTCATCATAACACAAGATATAAATTACAAGTGTAATATGTACAATCTGAACTATTTAAAACCTTCGCAAGGGTATTATTGGCCAATTTTTTCGTTCGCGGACAGGCGCTTAAGCGCATGGCTGTTCAATTGTTTTTTAATACGTTAGCACCTTAATCTGACAGCTATGGGGTCGGCGCGTCAGTTAAATCATTGGAATGGTACTAAAATGATATATACGCCTAATTAATTGATATTAAACATGTTAAATCGCTTTATTTGTAACCGATCACAGGGAATAGTATCAAATTTGTTGGGTCTCCGGTTTTACTGATTCCTCAGGTGAATAAGGTTTTTAATCAACCAGGCCGCAAGATCAAACCCAA
>DYKB01000123.1:0-10647 GCA_020722815.1 Caldithrix sp.
TCCAAAATGGAGAGGGTTATGGGGTTTTTGGTGTGATGCAATATATAAAGGAGTTATTTAACCAATAAGTTTACAATAATAGGCCAAATTAAATTTTCGTGAGGGAAACAATGAATTCAAATATTAATTTATCAACACGTCGAACTTTTTTCAAAACCATGGCCACTAAAAAAATAGGGAAGGGGAATTCGTCATCTCCCCGTGTCCAGTAGAAGATATGGAACACGATCAGCCCAGAGGGATAGGGGGATAGCTATGCCTTCTCCTAAATGGATAGTTATGTGATGGTTTGCTGTGATGTAACAGATAAAGGAGTTATTTAACCAAAAAGTTTACAATACTGGGACAAATTATATTTTTATGAAGGAGAAAAATGAAAAATTTATCAACTCGTCGAACTTTTTTCAAAACCC
This sequence comes from Caldithrix sp., assembly GCA_020722815.1. GTDB lineage: Bacteria > Zhuqueibacterota > Zhuqueibacteria > Thermofontimicrobiales > Sulfurfontimicrobiaceae > DYKB01. Next base: position 414 of record DYKB01000123.1, read on the forward strand.
TGGCGACTTCAGGACTTGTTTTTTCCGGGATGGCGGGATTTGCCCCTTTTGCCAGCAGTGAAACGGAAAAGAAGATGAAACATTGGGATGTCATCGTCGTTGGCGGCGGGCCGGGGGGTGTACCGGCAGCGGTAGCGGCCTCACGTAATGACGCAAAGGTTTTATTAATCGAAAAATATGGTTTTTTAGGGGGCATGGCCACCAGCGCGCTGGTTCATCCCTATATGAAGTATAATGCTGGTGATCAAATAATTATCCGTGGGCTTTTTGAAGAATTTGTGGATATTCTCCTGGCCAATGGCGCGATACTGGATGATCGCAAACATTTTGATGCAGAGCCGATGAAATGGCTGCTCGACCGATTTGTGCTGGATTCGGGAGTTCAGTTGCTTTTACATGCGCAGGCAATCGGCGTTTTGAAGAAGGGTAAATCAATTCAGGGGGTTCGTGTTTTTCATAAAGGTGGCGTTGAAGATTTGAGTGCCGATATCTTTATCGATGCCACAGGTGATGGGGACCTGGCAGCCTGGGGCGGTGCCCGCGTTGAAATTGGCCGGGAAAAGGATCATGGTTTTCAACCCATGACCCTCAGCTTTCGCATGGCCCATGTGGATGTCAACCGAATGCCGGACGGAAAAGAAATCAATCGACTCTACGATCAGGCTAAAGCCAAGGGTGAGGTGAAAAATCCCCGTGAAAATGTGCTCAAATTTAAAAGTGTCCATCCCGATGTCATTCATTTCAACACGACCCGGGTGGTGGGTAAATCCGCGCTGGATGGCTGGGAAATGACCGATGCGGAAGTCGAAGGCCGGCGGCAGGTGGATGATATGGTGCGGTTTCTGAAAAAATATATTGCTGGCTTTGAAAATGCCTATCTCATGAAAATGGGCGCGCAAATTGGCGTCCGGGAATCCCGCCGAATTATGGGTGAATATGTACTGACAGCCGAGGATGTGCTCTCCGCCCGGCATTTTGATGATGGCATTGCGTGTGCCTCTTATGATATTGATATTCACAATCCAGCCGGCAGCGGCACTGAAATCATTCGTTTAAAAGAAGGGACTTATTATCAAATTCCCTATCGCTGCCTGATCACAGCAGAAATCGAAAATCTGATTATTGCCAGTCGTTGTATCTCGGCAACGCATGAAGCGCACTCTTCGCTGCGGGTTCAACCCATTGTCTGGGCAATTGGACAGGCGGGGGGTACGGCCGCGGCGCTGGCGATTCAAAAGAAAATCAAGCCAGGGGATCTGGATGCCAAAGAATTGAGACATAGATTGGTTGAGCAGAAGGCGTTCATTTAAAACCTAAATGAGGCATCTGGCTTTTAGCAACTGGACTTTGGCTATTGATTTTTTAAGAGTTATAGAAATATAATTTTTCACCGATTGGGGAATTCGAAAAAATTTGGTGCTGTAGGGCAAATTGTTAATTTGCCTATTATTACAAAGTTAAGTTAATAAAGTTAAAAAAATAAATTTATTTAAAATTCTAAAATTAACCGTTTTATTTCGGCGGAGCTTGTTTTCAGTGGAAAATTGCCCCGCTCTGTATCTCAGAGCCGTCAGGTTAAGATTTTAAATCATAAAAACAGTTGAATAGCCACGAACTTTAGATGCTGTCCGAGAACAAGAAAATTGGCCATTAATAACCTTACGAAGGTTTAATGTAACACAAGATATAGAATTAAAATAAAATATTAATCAATATATATAATCCGGCCTATTCAAAACCTTTGCAAGGTGAGTTCTCGGACAGGCTTTTTAGCTCGTGGACCTAATTGCATCCAAAATTTTTAAAGTGGATTTTAATCCATTGGTGTATCAGGACTCGGGCTTAAAAGCCCGGTGATTAAGGGGGCACTCATGGAACCACGAGCTAACGCTCATGGCAATTCAATAGCAAATTATTAAAATTCATATCGTTATAATATTGACCTGACGGCTATACTCTGTATCTCCCCCAAATTCTGTTTTTGGGAATTTGGGGGAGGCAGGAGGGGCATAGCCGTCAGGTTAAGCCCTTAATTTATATAAAAACAATATCTTGGATATATCATAAAAATTCAACAAATACCCGACATTTGACCCTCACCCCAACCCTCTCCCAGAGGGAGAGGGCGTAGTTATCCCCTCTCCCTCTGGGAGAGGGTTAGGGTGAGGGCAGTTTTTAATTCGACATATTTCTTAATTTTCAATTACTTAGCACCTTAACCTGACGGCTATGGCAGGAGGGAATCCTTCAATGATTGAGCACATCAATAATTTCGATTTTAGAATTTCAGGTTTTATGAGTTTTTCAACATAACGTTGTAATACGAATGATAAGAGAGAATAACCTAAAGTCAATGGAGAAAACTGTCGGAATGATTCGAAATTCAATCCAGCATTTGCATAAAAAACAAATTGTAAAATTATTTACTGTGATAAGCCTTATATTAATTGTCCGCACCGGTTTTTCAGCAGAAAATTTACCCGATACAACCGTAAAGCAGCATTTAGAATTTAAAAGATTAAATGAATTGAAGTTTAAGAAATATGGTGCTTTCATTGGTGATTTGGACGGGACTTTATTCATCGCTGGTGGTTCATCCACTGAGTATCATGAATTCTTACCAGGGCGGGTAACACTTTCAGATAGCCTGTTTTATCTACGATCCGATACAAATATCTGGGAAAAAACCCGACTGAAGACGCCAGTCGCTTTTGGGACGACAATTACAATTCCTCAGGGGCTTGTTCTGGCTGGTGGTATGACACCTTCCGGAACCACTTCTCAGGTTATCAAATTAAGCTTTGAATCGCAACACATTAAAGTCGATTCTTTACCTGAATTACCGGTCCCCCTGATGGGGGCTGGTGGCTGTCAGTTAGGCGATTCGCTCTATATTGCCGGTGGCGTAACATCTCTCACCCGGACTGAGGCCAATCGCCAACTGTATGTGATAAACTGGAAAAAGCCCAGCAGTGGATGGATTTCACATTCACTGCCAGCCGCATTCCCGCTCGATTCTCCCGTCCTTATTGCCCAAAATGAAGAGGTTTATTTTATTGAAGGATCAACCGTCCCCGCATTGGCTCAAAAGCTGGATTCTTTTCCTGTTTCTCCTGCGGTTTGGAAGTACCAGCCAACCGGGGTAAGGCGTGAAAAATGGAAAGCCTGTCGTCCGAACGCTTCGGTGGATGTTATTTCATCCGCTGTGGCTTTTGGCCCCTCGCATATCCTTGTTCTCGGAAAATCGCTTCAAAATCCAGATTCATTATCCTTTCGTGAATTTCCTGATAACGTATTTCTGGCGTATCATACCATCACAGATACCTGGGTCGAATATATTCAATCTGATCCGAAAATCACCGGTAAAAACATTTTTTCGCTGAATCAAAAAATTGTTTTGTGTCAGGAGGAACCGAATGGGAAAGTTGTTTTTTATCAGGTAGACTATATTTATCCACAAAACCATCTAACCCATCTGGATTATGTTATCATCATTATTTATTTAGTTAGCTTGATCTGGATTGGGGCCTATTTTTCAAAAAAAGAAAAATCCATTGATGATTATTTTTTAGGCGGGCGAAAAGTTGTCTGGTGGGCTGCTGGCATTAGTATTTATGCCACTGGTGTGAGTGCGATTAGCTTTATGGCGATTCCGGCGAAAACTTATGCCACCAATTGGCTGTATCTGGGAAGTCCAATTGCCACTGTTTTCTCATCCTATATTGTCGCTTATTTTTTTATTCCGTTATTTCGGCGGTTGAACCTGACCACCATATACGAATATCTCGATTTGCGATTTAACCGGGCCGTTCGACTCCTGGGGAGTTTTATTCTATTAGCCTATCAGGTGGGGGGCCGAATGAGTGTTACCTTACTTTTACCAGCGATCGCATTGAGTGCTGTTACGGGATTTAATATTTACGCGAGCATCCTGGTAATGGGGGTTCTGGCAACATTTTATACGGTAATGGGAGGAATTCATGCTGTTATCTGGACCGATGTTTTGCAAGTTATTGTTATGTTTGGTGGTGCGCTTTTAAGTTTTGCACTGATATTATTTCATATCGATGGTGGCGTGGGGGAGATGATCAATATTGGAATGACGCATCAAAAATTTATGATGTTTTTATATTCCTGGGATTTTACCCTTCCGACGATATTTATCTTTTTCTTTTTTGGCGTGGCGGATGTAATGGGCAAAATAAGTGATCAGCCAACGATGCAGCGTGCTTTTTCAACACCGGATGAACGCGCCGCCAGCCGTTCAATGATTCTTTGTGCTGTAATTTCTATTCCGGGGACGATACTTTTCTTCTCGTTGGGAAGTGCCCTGTTCGTCTATTATTTTTATCATCCTTCGCAACTTAATCCTACGCTTTCAACAGATGGCATCTTTCCACTTTTTATTTCACAACAGCTTCCCAGTGGTTTGTCTGGCCTGGTGGTGGCTGGTCTGTTTGCTGCTGCTATGTCGACATTGGACAGCTCGATGAATTCTGTGGCGACGGTTATCGTAAAAGATTTCTATAACTATTTTAAAAAAGGGAGTAAAGAAGCTAAACGGTTGCAAACTGCGCGCCTGATGACGGTTATAACGGGCGTTATCAGCACTGGCATGGCCCTTTTTATGGCGACATTTCAAATTGGCTCGCTCTGGGACGTCTTTTCGAAGTTAACTGCCCTGATTGGCGGTGGTTTCCCGGGCGTTTTTGCGTTGGGATTACTCACGCGTCGCGGGAATGCCATCGGTGCCTTTGTTGGCGTCATCGCCAGTATCATGGTGACACTTGTCATTGAAAAGTTTACACCGCTTCATTTTTTTATTTATGGTTTTATTGCCATTATGACGACTTTCGGCGTGGGATATATCACCAGTTTGCTTTTTCCCCGGAAGGCTGTTTCACTCAATGGATTGACTTTTTTAACTTTAAAACCGCCTAAGGAATGACCCAAGTAACAGCGTAAACGTAGAAAAGTCTATTATGCAAAATTCATAGCTGCAAGTTTTGGAAAACTGGTCATGTTAATGAGTTCAGTATTTATGCTTCCGAATTCATGTTAAATGCAGAACCCTGAACCGCGGGAACCTGTAACGGGAAATCATCACCTGAAGTAGGCTCCGCTTCCACTGCACTATGATTAAAATGCATCCCTTTTTTCTTTGTAATCAGCGCTCTTGCTGCCTCTCTATGAAATAAATTTTCATGAAATTAAGAATTTCCTTTGAAAATCCTCTTAAAAATTGATAAAATTATCTCCGCATCATTACAACTCTAAATATGGGTATAAAAAATGGAGCTCAAAAATGCGTAACAATCATAAAATTACTTTACTGGGTACTGGCCTGATTGGTACTTTTTATACCATGACCCTGCATGGTCCCCGAGGGCGGGATGAGGTTCATCATGTCTGTGCGGCCACTGAAGAGGAAGCGCGTAGTTTTGCGCAAAAATGGAATATTCCGCGCTGGTCGTGTGATATTAAAAAGGCGGTGAATGATCCGGAAACCGATGTGGTTATCGTGGGAATACCGAATCATCTTCATCAGGAGGCGGTGCTACAGGCGGCGGCAGCGGGAAAGGCGATTTTGTGCACCAAGCCGTTGGGTCGGAATGCAGTTGAGGCGAAAATCATGCTGGAAGCGGTGGAAAAAGCGGGGGTTTTTGCCGGTTATCTGGAAGATTTGGTTTATACGCCGAAAACTTTGAAATCACTGGATTCGGTGAAAAAAGGCGCACTGGGAAAAGTGCTCTGGGTTCGTTCACGCGAAACGCATCCGGGGCCGCATAGTGCCTGGTTCTGGGATCTGGAAAAGGCTGGTGGTGGCGCAATTGTAGACATGGGGTGCCACTGTGTCGAGATTATTCGGAATTTTATCGGTAAGGATATTAAACCGGTTGAGGTGATGTGTACGGCTGATACGCTGGTGCATCCCATCGAGGCGGAAGACAGCGGGATTGGTCTGATTCGTTTTGAAAATAAAGCCATTGGTCAGTTTGAAGTGAGCTGGACTTTTCGCGGCGGCATGGATTTAAGGGATGAAGTTGCCGGAACGGAGGGGACAATCTGGCTGAATCATTTCCTCCGAACCGGTTTTGAAATGTTTACAGCCGTCGGCCGTGGCGGATATGTGGCAGAAAAGGCAGAAGGGGATACTGGCTGGCTTTTTCCGGTTGGGGATGAAGTCCACGAATTAGGTTACACGCCCATGTTCGCCGAAATGTTTGACGCGCTGGATAATGGGGTGGCACCTATGGAGACTTTTTATGATGGCTATGTGGTCAATGCCATTATTGATGCCTGTTACCAATCAGCCCGGTCAAAACAGTGGGAGCCGGTCAAACTGGATATCTGGCGTGGCAGCACTGTTGCTGAATCAGTTTCGGGTAAAAAAGTCGCCGTCGATGAAAAATTTATCCTGATTAAGGAAGAACGCATGCCCGATGGCAAAACGAAATTGATTTTGAAAGATAAGAAAACGGGTGAAATTTTACAGCAAATAATGGAATGAAAATTATACCTAAAATTCTAAAATGGAAATTTGTAAGGGTATGAATCAATGAAAGACCCCCTCCTGCCTCCCCCAAATTTCAAAAAACGGAATTGGGGGGAGAGAAAGCCGGGTTCTCTCCCCCATTTTCGCTTTTTGAAAATGGGGGAGATACAGAGGGGGTCAATTTCCCACTAAAAGCGAGTTCTCCGAAGAAAAAACGTTTCATTTTAGAATTTCAGGTTATAATTTATTCATTGCAGATGATTATTCGTGGTTAATGTTGGGTGGGGGCATGATACGTGATGATTAGTAATGGAAATTTTTGATGGTTAGAATTAATATAGGACCCCCTCCTGCCTCCATAGCCGTCAGGTTAAGGCTATAAATCATCAATAAACAAATGAATAGCCACGAGCTTTAGCTCGTGGATCATCATGTTCCCCCAATATTAAAGTGGGTTTTAACCCACAGAAGTTTAAGGACTCAGGCTTAGAAGGCCGGTGATTGTAGGGAGGCGTTCATGGAACCACGAGCGAAAGAAGGTGTCCGGAAACTAACCCGAAACTGTCATTGCGAGGAGCGTTTTGTGCGACGAAGCAATCTCCTATTGTTCTATGAGGGGATTGCTTCGGCAAAAAACGCCTCGCCATGACAGGTCTTGGTATTTTCGGACCGACTCTAATTGAGAATGGATAATGGATAATTGAGAATGGATAATGGAGAATGGATAATGGAGAATGGAGAATGGATAATGGAGAATGGAGAATGGATAATGGATAATTGAGAATGGATAATGGGTAATTGAGAATGGATAATGGGTAATTGAGAATAGATAATTGACAATTGACAATTCACAATTCACAATTCATAATTCACAATTCAGGCACCACACAAATGCCAGTGGCGGCCAGCAGATATTGAACTATATTCCAGGGATTTCTTATCTGAATGACGAGGTATGAAAGATTAATGAACAATAGCCGTTTGATTTAGATCGTGACTAATATTCCTTAATCTCTACCAATTTCCTAAATTCCTGTTTGGACATTTTATCCTTTGCGACTTTCTGAATGTCACTCATTTTGGATTTGATGGAAAGTTTACCTGGCAGATCATTAAATTGCGAAGAGCCGAATTCCACGACCACCATCACCTGTTCCTGTTCAGGGACAGAACGGACTGTCCCGCCATAAGTTGCCAGAATATCAATGATTTCTTCCTGAACATCGCGAACGTAATCATCCACTTTCTTTTTGCTATCCTGAGCATCGGGCTTTGTTTTTCCATTTGCCTTCTGCTTTTCATATTCCAGAGCCGCTACTAAATATTGTTCGGCTAACTGAGTCATCAGGAAAGATGAAGCTTGAGAATTGATCATAAACAGGGCCCCAAAACCAGGAAAATAAGTACATTGTGGTCGTCCATTTAAATCGAATCGACTGGTTTTCATTTTTTTGGTGAAGGCAGAATGGAAAATATCCGCTAAAATATTCAAATCCTGCTTTTCTGCTGCATCGCCTTTTTCTTCAGTAAAAGAAATTTCGTTCATGAACGCCTTATTATCCATTGATGACTGTCGTAAGGACTGTACTTTATGAAAAGGCATTGAAGCGGTCAATTGTTTTGCTTTTTCGTCGTTTTTGATACCATCCAATCCGATAAATGAGGCAGAACCATTGAATCCCACGACGACTGTAATTCTGTCCTGAGCATTTAATCCTTTGATAACGCCTGCATAATCCTTGAAGAAAGTTGTCAGGTTCTCTTTCAAGGTATTATAGCGCTCTTCCCACTTTTTATTTTCTTCTTTTCCTAACTCCAGTACATAGCCGGTGGTCAGATTTTCAGGTGTGACGTATTTTCCTGTTTTTGATTCCAGTAGAGTGAAAGGACTGACACCCCGGTCTTTGTAGGGGACATAGAAAATCACCCCATAACCACCTAAATGGTAACCCTGCGTTGAACGGCCGCCAAACGATGATGTCGCATCCTTCAATATCAATTTATCCAGAATTACTTCCATGATATCAATATCCCGGCTTAAAATTTCATTCTCTGCTGAAATCAGACTGGTTGAGAAAACCAGACAGGAGAGAAGTATTAAAATAATGACAGTTCGATATAACATATTAAATCTCCTTCAATTATTCTTTCTTACTTTGAATCCGCATCGGGTGATTCCATCGATGTTAACCTTAATAAATTATTCAGAATATAATCCGTTCGCTCCAAGCGATTGACTGTTTGAACATTTAATTCCTCAAATCCCCTTCCTATCAGACTTAAATCATTTAATCGCTGTGTTTCGATTTTTTGATTCAATCGGGAAATGGTTTGAATAAGTTCCTGCCGCTGACGAAGTTCACTAAAAATAATCAATTCCTGCATCAACGCCAGATTGGCTTTTTGTAATTCCTGCAGCGCCTGTTGATTTAGAGCCACAGGAGTGACTTCGGGCTGTGCCGGCCTGGAAAATAAGCTCATACTTAGCTTGAACTCACCGGCTTTATAAGTCAATTGTGTATTAAACACTGCCAAGACGAGAAAAATAACAAAACCGGTGACGAGTACGGCAATCCCTGGTTTAAAAAACAAGCCCTTGAACCAGCCTAAATGTTCATTCACCCAGGCTTTGATAGAAGCTTTTTCTTCAACAAATACCAAATTGAATCGGGGTTTGACATCTGGCCAGGCTTTTAGCTGTTTGGAAGTGCTCTGTAATGCCTGAAGTTCTTGTTGACAATCATTACAGGTGGCCAAATGCGTCTCGAGTTGGGTTTTATCCGGCTCAGAAATTTCATCATAGAGATAATCAATTAACAAAAGTTTGATATTTTCACAGTTCATAGCGCCTCCTGTGTAATTTTCATTCCTGCCAAAGCTTTACCGAGTGCTGCCAATCCATGATACATTCGGGATTTAGCCGTGTTGATGGGGATCTTGAGAATTTCAGCAATCTCGGTAAATTTTAGTCCTTGATATTCTTTCATAATAATCACCGTGCGTTGTTCTTCCGGTAAAGCCTGAATCGCACACTGAACGCGGCGGGCTAAATCGGAACGATGGGCATTTTCATCCGGGCGATCAGCGGCTTCAGTCCACAATTCTTCGGGTAAGGTCGTATTATTTTCATCCCGCAGATTCTCCAGTGAGACAAATATGCGTTTTTTTCGTTTCATGGTATCGCGGCACAGATTCAACGCGATGGAATAGATCCAGGTGGAAAATTTCGATTGATCCTGTAAACGCTTGAGATTTTGATGTACCCGAATAAATGTTTCCTGTGCAATTTCCTTGGCTGTTTCCAGTTCGCCGACATAGCGATAATTAAAATTGATAATCGGCTTCTGCCAGCGCCAGACCAGCATGTTAAACGCCTGGATATTCCCACTCAAAAACTTTTCGATCAGTTGTTGGTCGGTCATCCATCCTCCAGATTTCAAATTGTGTTCTGTATTTAAGACGATTCAATTGGGAAAAAAGTTTGAAAGGTGAATAAATTTTCTCGTTCCAACGCTCCGGCGTTGGAATGCATTGTTTGACGCTTTGCGTCAGGGAATTATTGCCATCGAACGGTTGTTAATGTAATTGGAATAATACTTTTTTTAAACTGGACGCAAAGCGTCCCGGCTGCATTCCCACGCGAAGCGTGGGAACAAGGGCTAATTTAAGCACAATAAGTTGTTTTTTCTCGTTCCAACGCTCCGGCGTTGGAATGCATTGTTTGACGCTTTGCGTCAG
>DYKB01000123.1:10747-10980 GCA_020722815.1 Caldithrix sp.
GGTATTATCACTATAGAACAGTTATTAGGTAATATTTTTTATACTGGACACAAAGCGTGGGAACAAGGGATATTTTAAGGATAAGAAGTTACTTCATAATAAAAAATTCCGGGATGATGGAGTATCTGTATGTTTCGTTTCCCCAAATCACTGGGAACTGGTACAAGCGCTTGCATCAGTACAAAAAAGTCCGGGACAGTCGAGCCGGCACATGCTTCATCTCTCAAAATCCT
>DYKB01000052.1:0-31429 GCA_020722815.1 Caldithrix sp.
ACGAGCTACCAACTGACTACGGGACGAACACGAGGCGGAAGCCAATAAAGTCACTACGATACTCAGGAGTACCGAGATCACGATCCGCGGAACGACAATACTGCGCACTGCTATACCAGCTACCGCCGCGAGCAACGCGGAGCGAACCTGTTGCTGGCCCCTGTGGATTTTCTACAATACGCTGCCTGTTGCATTCATTATAATAACTTTCATCATACCAATCCCAACACCACTCCCACACATTCCCCGCCAGATCAATCACCCCTTCCGGCGAACAGCTCTTCGGAAAAATCCCTACTGGCGAAGCATGACCGACCCCGCTTTCCGCAAAATTAGCAGTTTCTCCATCCGGTTCTTTATTGCCCCAGGGATATTTTCGATACGCCGCATCCGGTCCCCGGGCTGCCCGTTCCCACTCCGCTTCCGTGGGCAGGCGATATAAATGCCCATCACCTTTAAATTCGGCAAACCAGACACAATAAGCATCAGCTTCATACCAACTTACGTATACCACCGGTCGGGTGAGATAGTTCAATTGCGCTTCCCACTTTTCAGGAGCATCAAATTGTTTAAAACCGCCATTTTGCCAATATTTTTCCTGCTGGTAGCCATCCGCCTCCACGAATCGCCGAAATTGGCCTACCGTTATCGGATATTTTGTGATAAAAAAACGTGATAATTTAACCGGATGTACAGGCGCTTCTTCCGGACCCCAAACGTCCTGATCATAATGCGGCTGGTTCCGATCCGTTTCCTGTGCCCCCATGAAAAATGTCCCTTCCGGAATTTCAATCATCGGATCATTCACCAGCCGCGGATCGCCCACCCGGCCCAGGGCATCGGCCGCGGCAATCCGCACCGAAACCGGAATTTTTCGAAACAGGTCTTTATCAAAAATGCCCATCACACTTTTTACCAGCGCAGCGTAGTCGGCATTGGCTGGTTTAAATTCAAACGGGGAGAGATCGTGCACAATTCCTTCCAGCAGGGCCACGGTTTCCGCCACTTGGGGCAGATTTTTGGATGTGGCTTTCGGCGCGCGTTTGATCATTTCATCCAGCAAGTGATTGATTTTTTCCAGTCCCTGCTGATACAGCACACCTCCCAGCAGCAGCACCAGTTCGCGCCATTCAGCCCTGTACAGGCATTTTTTATCGAACAAAATCTGCCGCTGCTCCTGTTCCAGCAGGCCCGCCACTTCACACGCAGCCAGATATTCCTGAAAACTCAGGTGCCAGAACTCCAGCCGGTCATTTCGTTCCACAATAATCCCGCTGTCCACCATTTCCGCCTGTAAAAAAGTTGTGGCCTGTTCCGTTGGCGTGACGTCTTTGGTTGCTTCAAATTTATCACCAATGGTACCGGCGGCCCAGGCGAGTCCCACCTGTCGCTGCCGGCCGTTCGGGTGCAGAAACATGGCCAGGGCTAATTTTTGTAATAATTTGCGGCATTTATCAGCATTCAGCCGGCCCGGTTTCAGTTCGCGGGTGTGCAGCAGCCAGGTGATAATGGATTCATAGAGTTCGGCGCGTTGTTCCGGCAGCCGGTGCTGGTTCCAGTGCACCACGGCCAGTGCCGTGAGCATCACCGGCGTGCGGGCCATGCGTTTGATTTCCGGGCGCGCCTGTAAAGCGAAATGCAGCTCCTGACGATATTGTTGGGCTTTGGCCGCGGCGCCGGCATAGAGTGCCCCGGTCCAGTGGTCCAAAAAGTTATTCATCGCTGCCTCATCGAGAGGGAGGATTTCCACCAGTTCAAAGCCCAAGGGCACGGCTTTACCCACCAGTGCCAGAGGCCGGCCGGTCAGAATCACCGAACATTTTGGGAAACTCTTGAATAAATTTTCGGCCAGGGCGCAGATTTGCTGGCGCTGGGCACTATCCGGCGCTTCATCCAGTCCGTCGATGAGCAGTACGGCCCGGCCAGCCTTTAATTCCTGTTCAAAATCCGCCGCAGTCAATCCCCATTTATTTCCCTGACTCTGTTTTTCCAAAAATTGCAGCAGACAATCCGGAGAATCAGCCCGCACCGTCAGCTTTTCGGTACGAATAAATTCACTGAAATGTCCCACCCGAATAAAAATCGGTAATGGCAGCGGTTCCGGCCAGTGCAGGGCGGTGGATTTGGCACTGGAGGCCTCACCCAGCCAGCGCCGGCAGAGATCAAAGGTGAGGAAACGCAAAAAAGTGGTCTTCCCCGCGCCGGGTTCACCTTTTATGGTGAGATGTTTGAATTTGAGCGCGTCTTCCAGCAGCACCTCGCGGGAGGACTCGAACTCTGCTTCCATTTTCCCCCGTGATTTGTGCGAAACGTCTGCCATCCGGGCCGTGGTTTTTAGCGGCATATACAGTTCATCGATGCGAAACTGGTGCACTTTGCCTTCGCCCGTCACCAGCCCGCGAATGTCGATGTGCATGGTTTCGGTTTTGAGATAATTCAGGTAACTGTTAAAATCGGCTTTGGGAGCCACGCCGGCTTTCGGTTTGAATCGTTCTTTCAAAATCAGCACCAGATGGTCGTATAAATCCTCGGCAAACTTATCCGTGGTTTCATCCTCCCAGACCAGGGCCATTTTTTGCAATTTTTCTTTAAATTCCAACACACGATCCCATTGTTTCAGTTCCGCCCGGTCTTTGGGTGAATATTCCGCCTTGCTAAAATAGAACAGGATGCGCGGCTTTTGAAATTCCACCCAATTTTGATAGGCAATATTAAATTCCTCTTCAGTGCCGGAGTCCGCCACACCGGTGGGCGTTCCAAAACGTTTCCACATCATGCCGAGAAAGATATCATAATCACCAATTTGTTCATTAATAACTTCCTGCGGTCGACCGGCACAGGGCGCGACATGGGTTCGCCAGTCGATAATTTCCATATCAATATCATACACATCGCCCCATTGTCGGTTCAGTCGCGCCACTACGGACCGTACCCGATCCCGTTCGGCAGCCACATCCCCCGGCGAAGAGAGAAAAAGACGAATTTTGTTCATATTGGCTCACTTTTTATAATGAATGATTGGAACAAGAACTGGAATGCTATATATTACAAAAATTTGCAGGAAATGTCAATTGAAAATATGATCTGGCGGAACGAATTGGTTGGAAATTTCTGTTCAATTCGCCGCCGGTTTTCGGAAGGTGAAAAAAAAATTTTTCAGGGCTTTTTGGCACACGGGAGCTCTTTTTTTTTAAACAGCCCCCGGGAATTTCCGGGAGCGCAAAATTTTTTTTTCAGGCCATTTAGCTCAAAAAAAATTTTGAGGGTTTCACGGCTATACTATGGGAAAATTTTGACCCCAACCGGGTCCGCCGGTTTTTAAAAGACAAAAATGGGGGCAAAAATGTAGCCCTCTCCCCCAAATTCTGCTTTTTTAAAATTTGGAAGAGATACAGCGCATAGCTGTCAGGTTAAAAAATTAAATATTTGAAAATAAATTCGTTACAACTACTTTTGTGTATCTACTCAATATTCAAGGGTAGTAACCTCAACCTGTCATTGCGAGGAACGTTTTTTGTGACGAAGCAATCCCCTTACAGTCCCGCAGGAGATGGCTTCGGCAAAAAACGCCTCGCAATGACAGGTTATTTTCACCCTTAATTTTTGAGGAGATACACTTTTGTTACTATTTTTAAAACCCTATTTTGGGTTTGCTAACCTGAGTAACCCATGATACCCACCAATACTCAACCTTATTAACTTATTCCTTTTTAAAATAAGGTAATTAAGTTCAGGATTGGTGAGAGCAGGCGGTTACCAAGGTGGGAAAAAATAAAATAAGGTTTTTAGCTCCTTATTTTCGTGCTCTTCCACAGATCGTTTAAACAACATAGCTATTTGAAAATACTGTAATTATCACCTTAACCTGACGGCTATGGAGATACAGCGGGGGTCAATTTTTCAACAACTCCGCGGGACAACAAAATTGATAATTTTCAATTAACCATTTACAATTAACAATTTATTTTTAATTTAACTGTGAATTGATAATTGGGAATGGTTAATTGAAAATTATTGGACCCCCTCTGGGTCTCCCCCATTTTCAAAAAGCGAAAATGGGGGAGAAGTTCAGGGCACTTTTTGGAATTTTTCGATAATTTTCTTCTCAAAATTCCGCTTTTTGGAATTTATATCCGATTCCTCTCCCCCAAATTCCGCTTTTTGGAATTTGGGGGAGATACAGAGGGGGTCAGTTTTTCAACAACTCCGCGGGACAACACAATTAACAATTCTCCATTAACCATTCACAATTAACAATTTATTTTTATTTTAATTATGAGTTGATAATTGATAATGGTGAATTAATAATGGTGGATTGTCAATTGACCGTTTACAATTGACAATTCGTTTTTATATATTAACCGAAATTCCCTCTCCATTCATCCATTAAAAAACCTTAACACCTCCTGAAATCCAACGGTTTGGCATAAGAAATGTATCATAAAGTTTTTTCTTTTATCTCCAGATCGCGAATAGTTTTGCAACGAATAAAATCAATGGATTGAAACAGAATACAAAACCAAACTGTTCACTTTGAATCAGGTGCATCATTTTGGGCAAAATGATCATCATGGTAGATTCAAAGTGAAAACCAAACCGGTGTCATGAGGATCGTATTTCAGGATGAAATTACTATTTCTGGCGGATAGTACCCGCGCACAGACAGGAAACTGGATTAAATATTTTGTCGAAAAGGGGTATGAAGTTGAGCTCGTTTCGCATACTCCTCTTCCGGATTTTGATATCAAAATTCATTTATTACCAAATTGTAAACACATTAATGGCAAATTAAAAGATTTCTGGTACCTTAATCAGCGAAAGCACATTAAAGAAATTATCCGAAAGACGAAGCCGGATATATTACAGGCACTTTATACCACAAATTTTGGATTTATCGGCGCGATGGCCAATTTCCATCCTTTTGTATTAGCAGCAATGGGGGCGGATATTCTTTTTACGCCCCAAAAAAACATCTTTTATCATTTTATTATAAAATATGCCTTA
The DNA here is from genome assembly GCA_020722815.1 of Caldithrix sp. GTDB lineage: Bacteria > Zhuqueibacterota > Zhuqueibacteria > Thermofontimicrobiales > Sulfurfontimicrobiaceae > DYKB01. The sequence continues at coordinate 5,005 of DYKB01000052.1, forward strand.
AAACGAGCCGATTTAATCGTGGCAGATGCGCCGCATCTGTCAGACGCAATTACAAAATTTAAAATTAAAAAATCTAAAATTGTGACTTTCGGGTATCATATCGATTCATCACAATTTAAATTTATGCCGCGGGCGACTCAATCTTCCCCCGCACGTTTCACGGTATTGAGTACGCGTAATTTAAATAAAAATTCTAATTTACAGACAATTATCAAAACGATTCCTCAGGTTATTAAAGAAATTCCCAATGTCTGGTTCGTTTTTATTTGCAATGAGGAAACCAAAAATCAGCTCGCGGAAATGGCGAAAAAATTGAAAGTGCTGGAACACATCGCTTTTCCAGGGGAACAGCCATACTCGGAAATGTCCAGTTATCATCAATCGGCGGATATTTATATTTCGCTCGCTCACCGGGACGGCATGCCACATTCACTGCTGGAAGCGATGGCATGTAGTGCTTTTCCAGTGGTTTCGAAAACTCCTGAAAACGAGGCGTTGATTCATCATGGGCTGAATGGCTTTTGCGTGGAACCGAATCGACCCGAAGCGATTGCCCAGCATATCATCCAGGCGATTGAATCCGCCGAACTTCGGGAGCAGGCGGCGATTATTAATTTGCAGAAAGTACAAAAGTTGGCAACATTGGATCAAAATTTAAGTCAACTGGAATATAAATATTTTGAATTGATGAAAAAGATGAGTCGATAAATTTTTTTTTTAGATTCAAAATGCCCGAGTTTTTCCCGGAAAGAGCGGGGATCGCGTCCCTGGCCGTCAGGCTAAGATTATCTGAATTTCAAAAAATTACGATTGAATTGCCACGAGCTTTAGAGGCTGTCCGAGAACCAGTAAATCAGCCAAAAATAACCTTTCGAAGGTTAAGCGTAATACAATATATAGATTAATATTGAAATTTTGATCTTTATATAATTATACCCATTTAAAAACCTTTGAAAGGTTAATTCTCAGACACGCGCTTAAGCTCGTGGCTATTCATATGATAAGCCAATTGATTAAAAAAAATTGACGGCTATGAATAAATTTTACAGAAAAATCCTCCATCAACATAACTTATTTTAAATCAATTAATAACGTAAAGTTCAAAAAGAAAGAATTGATTTATCAGATTCTCAAAATATGCAAAATGGTCGTTTTGACGGTATTATAAAACGAATCAATATTTATTTAAAAATACAGCATCTGGAACTAAAAGCATGAAAATTGCCTTTGACATAAATCATCCCGCGGATGTGCATACTTTTAAGTATCTCATCAAGCGGCTTAATCAACAGGGACACGAGACACTGGTGACGGCGCGCCATTCACATTGCAGTGCGGAATTACTGGTTCAATCCGGTATTGATTTTTTATTACGCTCCAGTGGCAGCGGCCTGGTGAATCGATTGATGATGATCCCGAAAATTTTAAAGGAACTGTATTCCCATTACCAAAAATTTCAGCCGGATTTATTAATCGGCGCCTCCGGGAATCTCTATATTGCGCAGCTTGGTCGTATTTTGGGAAAACCGGGCATCATTCTGGATGATACGGAACATGCCAAACTCCAGAACTGGCTGACTTTTCCCTTTGCGACAACGATCTGGACGCCAGCCTGTTTTCGGCTGGATTTAGGTCAGAAGCAGATTCGATTCAATGGTTCCAAAGAGTTGGCTTATTTACACCCCAATGTTTATCAATTTCAAAAAAGTGAATTTGAAAATTACCTGTTTCGCCAATTGGAAGCCGAAGGAAAAAACGAACTCAAGCAGCGAATTCAGAAACGGGAAAAACCACTCATCTTGTTGCGAATGGTCGCCTGGGATGCCTCACACGATCTCTTCAAAAAGGGATTAATGTCTTTGCCACAGGTGATAAAAGATTTAAGTGAGCTTGGAACAATTATTCTTTCGACTGAAGATCAATGTCCGCCTGAATTTGAGCAGTATAATATTCAAATATCGGCTAACCGGTTTCACGATCTCATCGCCTATTGTGATTTTGTGATTAGTGAAGGCGCGACCACCGCCGCCGAAGCTGCGGTGCTGGGTAAACCGACGATCTATTGCAATGTTTTCGAATTGGGGTATATTGATGAGTATGATCAACGATATAATTTAATTGTTCAGGCGAAAAATTATGAGCAGGTGATTGAAAATCTGAAAAAATACATGCAATTACCAGATTTAAATGAGATTTTCATGCAACGCCATGCAAAACTGCTGCGGGAAAGAGAAGATATTACCGAGTGGATGTATCAATTTCTTGAAAAAAATTATTTTAAGAAGAATGATCCTGGCAGAATACGCCGACAGGTTTATCAGATTGCCAAAGTCGACCCGCGTCATGCCCCAACCGGCGGGATTGAAAACTATCTGGCGACGGTGACGAATCAACTGAGACAACGGAATTTTCAGATCAATTTTATCGGTCTCAATGAATTACCGAAAAATGGCAAAACCACGCTCACCCCGGAGTTGAAAGCAAAAATTCAACATTCCCGATCCATTTATTTTGATCGGATTACTTCGGTTTTTAACAATTTCAGGACGGAATTTGCCACCAATACGCAATTTCTCTGGCGACTCTGTTTGAAAGCACCATTTTTAAAAATCAATCCGACACATTTGATGCATTTTCACCGACCGGATTTTGCCTTGCCTTTCATTTTTTTTTCCAACCCAAAGGTTTGTACGATTCATGGCGAGCCCGGTGAGCTGATTAAAGTCACCAAAGGATTAACTTTCGCATATTTATATAATTTTTTTGAAAGGCTGGCAATTCGGTCTTTCAAAAGATTAATTTTTGTGTCAGAAAGTGCCTTAAAATATTATCAAAAAAAATTTCCGGATTTACGGGAACAGATGCAGGTTATTCCACCAGCTATCGATAGTTACTTCATTCGACAGAGCGAGCGGGATCGAAAGAAATGGCGGGAGAAAAACGGCTGGAGTGAAACTGATAAAATTCTGCTTTTCGTCGGCCGACTGGAAAAAGAAAAGCAATTGGATAAAATAATCCAGAATTTTCATAAACTGCGGCAGGTTCATCCGGCAGGTAATGATTTTCGATTATTAATCATCGGCGAAGGACGGCTGAAAGAAGCGATTGAAAAACAGATTGAGCAGTGCGGGGATTCGCATATCCATTTAATGGGCTTTTATCCAAAATCGGAACTGCCACTTGTTTATACCAGCGTGGATGCCACAATAATCTATTCGATGAGTGAAGGCTTACCCGGTGTGGTTCTCGAAAGCCTCGCTTGTGGCACGCCGGTGGTGGCCAATCAGGTGGGCGATCTGCCGCAACTGATTGAACATGGAAAGAATGGCTATCTCGTCGATGCTAATTCGTTGAAAGACGGCATCATTTTGGCGCTGGAAAACTCCCCACGATTACGTGAAGCCTGTATCGTTTCGATTGAAAAATATCGCGTGGATTTTATCATGAACAAATTAGTCTCAATTTACGAAAATGAGTTGAGCAAGACTAATAAGGAATCGTGATTATTATATAAAGAGCAAAACCATTTAATAATCGTCTTGTCATAAAATAAAAGGCAAAACCATTTTGGGCAAAACGATTGAAACAATAAAATTCCCCCAATTTTTTGGACCCTAATCATTTTGTCATCAAATTATTCTGTCGATTAATATTGATGAAACGCATCGGAGATAAACCGGAGCACTTCCGGCAATGAGGCTCGCCAGTAAGTCCAGTTATGGCCGCCATCCCGGATACGGAATTCGTGGGGAATTTCTTTCTTCCGCATGGCGATGTGGATCAGCGAATTACCTTCGAACAGAAAATCGTCATCCCCGCAGTCAATGTACCAGCGAACTGCCTTTTTTTGATTATCGGCGATATTTTCCACCAGATAAACGGCACTGTGGCGCTTGTAATATGCCTGAATAACGCTGTCGGGTAATTGACTCACATCGCCCTGGGCATAGCGCGGGGTACGTTCTTTAACATCAGCAGGTGAAGTCGGCCCGGTAGCCGCGCTTAAAGGACACGCCGAGGAAAACAGTTCCGGATGATGCAGCGCATACAGAAAAGTCCCCTGTCCGCCCATGGACAAACCTGCAATCGCCCGATACCGTTTTTCAGCTTTTATCCGATATTTTTTCTCGACAAACGGCATAAATTCCTGAAAGAAAAAATCTTCATAAAGCCACTCGCCTTTAATATCATTCCAATAGCCGCGCCGGCCGGTATTTCCATCGGGCATGACAATAACCATCGGCGTGCTGATGCCTTCGTGAATGGCTTTATCGGCAATATGCAGCACTTCGCCAAACTGAATCCAGCCTGTCTGGTCATCGCCACTGCCATGCAAGATGTACAAAACCGGATAAGATCGCTGCGAGGTCTCATAATCCGGCGGCAGATAAATAGCATATTTCCGCTCCATTTTGAGAATTTTACTGGGCATGGAGAGGTTGTCGAAGACTTTTCCGGTTTGAGCGAATATAAATGCGGGTAATAAAACGAGAATGAGAATGAAATTTTGTCGGTTGAAGTGTTTTAAAGCGTTTTTGAACATGGTTCCTCCGAATGGAATATTTGATTTTAGTGATTATAGAAAGATGGTTAATTATCGGAAAAATGGGGGGGATTGTCAAGGAATTTTTTGGGGGAGGAAAAATAAAATTTAAGTCGAATAATGCATTTAGATCGTATTCAATTTCAAACTTTTAATTTGCCAAATCTTTTTGCTTTGTCTATTGCGTTCATATTAGCTGTAAATACATTTATTTTATCCATATAAATAAACTCGGAATCATCCGTAACGAAAGCGACTTCTGGTTCTGAGGCTAAAGAGATATAGATAAAATCATTAAAATCGATTGAACAATCAACTATAAAGTATGATTTTAGATGTTCAACGCTTACTTTCGATGAAAAAATATTAATTGAAGAATTAATTTCTTCAAAAATACTTTTTCTTGTTACCAGATATTACTCAAGATTATTAAATCGGTATTCTTTTAAATTAAGTCCTTTCAATTCAGTTTCAGCCTTATCAATGACTGCGAATAGTTCTAATAAATTTTGAGTATAAGTAAACCGGAGCACCTTCTGTAATAAAAGTGATTTAAAAAATGTCGGATAGTGTGTACTTTGATAGGTGCGTGTATTAGCTATCGTTTTAGCAAAAACAAATTTTAATATATTTGTATCAAGAAAATATTTAAACTGCGGTATTTTTTTTAAAGAACGAATATCATAAACATTAGCACGAGGCACCGAGAGGCTCATTTAATGATATCTCCTTGTTAAATATTTTATTTATTCTATCCTTAATTTGGTTCTGAACCTCGCGTGGGGCACTATAAAACTTTTTGGCATTTTCAAATGATCTGGCATACTTTTTCTTAATAGAGTCGGAAGTGCTATCGGTAAATTCTATTAGATTTTGGATTTTTGTTTGATCAAATTTACTAAATAATTCAGAAAGCAATCCATTAAAGAAAGCTGTTAAAACGGTATCAACTCCATTGAAATCTAATGTTACCTTTAAATTGGTATTTAATTGTTCAATGATTCGTTTACTCAATTCGAGAACATCATTCTCATCGATACAATACTCACCACAAATTTCTTTTACTTTAATTGTTTCCATTTCTTTTGCTCTCCTCACTCATGATAAATTATTTGAGTATTAAATTCTATAATAACAAAGGTTCCACTGAAATTATAGCCTTTAAATTTATACCCAATTTCAGATTTTGTTCTCCCGTCATATTGATAAAAAATATCATTGCAAAAAATGCTTAGCCTACCTGAATTTAACAAAATAAAATCTTTAATTGCATGTAATCCACTTCCAGAAGCGTTCTCTTTAGTGGTAAATCCTTCCTCAAAGGATTTTAATAATGCCTCTTCACTTGATACGATTATATGATGCTTTTGTTCAAAATATTCCTGAATATGTCGTGCAATTCCAATTCCAAAGTCAACAATTGAAAAACGAATAATTTTTTCTGATGGATAATATTGGGCTGAAGCAGTAGCACCCGCCGGAGAATTGCTATGTTGTAATACATTCAAAAATAATTCTCCAATTGTATCTTTAATATGCTCTCTTATTTCTGTTGTTTTAAAAGGAAATAACTCCGAAGAAAGCAGGATATTAATATCATGATACGGCTTTTTATTTTCAATATCTTCCAATGAAAAATCTGAATATGGAAAATGAGTCCAACCTGTTGATCTATCAAAAAATCCCAGGCGTTTAAAATAATCCGCAATTTTTGGAGTCTGATTAATATAAGATACATCTGTAATTGAATATCTTTTCCGTAAAAATAAAGCCAGTCCACCTAAAAATACAACTGAGTGATTACTGAAAAATGTGCAATTAAGGAAATCAAATTCAACATTTTGATATTCATGATTATTTTCAAGGCAATTATTATAAATCACAAAAAGCTGGCGGATCTCATTAATCGTTACATTAAGTGATATTGTCGGTATATTTATAATTTTGGACATATATGAAATTAAATCGCATTATTGTATAATCCTGAGCAAAATTATTCTTATAATAATTTGATAAAAATCACGGAATTTATTCCAAATCATCAAGTGAATCCCAACAATCATTACACATTACTGATTCAGAATTTTTATCACCAATATAATTATTACCACATCTTGTACATTCTTGAATTAGCTTATTACCACTCCTAAAGCCACAATTGATACAAATCCATTCCCCATCTTCATTATTATATAAATAAAAAACTAAAAATTCTTCAGAACATTCTGCATTAATAACTCCAATCCAATAGAAAGATTTAATATAGCATATTTCCAATATCGTTTATCATCTTTTTCGGCTTCTTCAACAGCAGATTTCATAAAATCATGTGCATTTTCCAATAATGTTAATTTAAGATTTTCCATTTCTAACTTAACATCCTATAATTGATTTTTATTCACCAGTTAATTCTGATCACCTATTCTATCAAAAATATCGTATGAAAGTCAAATTTTTTTACAAAAGTTATTCCCAATAGACATCGACTTGAGTTTTGTCGTAATAATTTTTCATAAAGTATCGCTTGAACCTCACGAACTCTTTGTACCACAGTTGATCTTTACTAATTTATCGCACATGACTTTCTAAAATTTTTTCTCCGATCTCAATAAACGCCTCATCTATCGGTGTAAATTTCCCTTCTTTTAAACTTTTACGACTGATGGCAAGAATTCCAAGCAAAGCCAGACTTTTTTGCATCTGTTCATCACTATTTATCGCCTGCCTGACAACTTTTGTCTCTTTATTTTGCATGATATCATAATCTTCAATGTTAGTTTTCATTTCCTAACCAATAATTTAATCATATTTTGATCAATTTCAAGTCTTTTTTAAAAATAATCAAATTTTTAAGTGCTTGTTCATTAATTCGCTAACGCATCCGTAAAAGAGTACCGCTTCCCGGTCTCCGTCTCAAATTCCACCATTTTCTCCCCATATTTCAATCGACACCGTTTCCCCGCCTTTGAAAGTACCTCAACCTGTGTCAAACGCCCCTGTTGCCATTCAAAATCAAGTTCAAAGCCACCGCGGGCACAAACGCCGGTAATTTTTCCTTCGGGCAGGGAATCCGGAAGTGCCGGTAAAAGATGGATATAACTCTGGTGCGACTGAATCAGCATTTCCACGATACCCGCCGCGCCGCCAAAATTGCCATCAATCTGAAAGGGCGGATGCGCATCGAACAGATTGAGATAGGAGCCGCCACCTTTTCGCATGGAGACTTCCTGCGTGAAAACGGGTCGAAACAGGAGTTTGATTAATTCAAACGCATGATTACCATCCAGAAAACGCGCCCAGAAGTTGATTTTCCAGGCGAGGCTCCAGCCAGTGCCATCATCGCCGCGGAAAAGCAGGGATTGTTTCGCGGCTTCCATCAGTTCGGACGATTTTTCCCAGGTGATGTCCGCGCCGGGATGCATGCCCCAGAGATGCGACACATGCCGATGCCTGTTTTCGGGATCATCCTTATCTTCCAGCCACTCCTGCAACTGCCCCTGTTGACCAATCTGATTCGGCGCAATTTTTGGTATCAGCGCCTGCAGTTGGGCGGCAAATTCGGTATCGGTAATCAAAATCCGACTAACTTCAACACACGCAGTAAACAGCGAGCGGATGATTTGATGATCCATCGTGGGGCCCGCCACCAGTCCGCCATTTTCCGGCGAATTGGATGGCGTGGAAATCAACCAACCGGTTTTGGGATCAACCACCAGAAATTGAGCATAAAATCGGGCCGATTCCCGCATCATAGGCCAGGCGCGTTCGCGCAGGAAATCCATATCCTGCGTAAAAAGGTAATGCTCCCACAAATGACTGCACATCCAGCCGCCACCACCAGGCCAGATGCCGTGATTGGAATGATTAATCGGTGCCGTGCCCCGCCACAGGTCCGTGTTGTGATGTAAAATCCAGCCTTCGCAATTGTAATGCTCCCGGGCAACCTGTATGCCTGTTTGTGAACAATCTTTAATCAAATCAAACAGCGGCTCATGGCAATCAGAAAGATTCGTGAGTTCTGCCGGCCAGTAATTCATTTCAGCATTGATATTCGTGGTATATTTGCTATCCCAGGCGGGCTTAATATCTTTATTCCAGATTCCCTGCAAAGTGGCCGGCTGCGTTCCCGGCCTGCTGGATGACATCAGCAAATAGCGCCCATATTGCACATAAAGCGCGAGCAACTGCGGATCATTCGGCGATTCCTGAAATTTTTGTAAACGCTGGTCTGTGGGCAATAATTCACGGCCATTGTTGCCAAAAGAAATCTCAAAACGATTGAAAAGCTGCTGATAATCAACAATATGCGCTTTTTTGATATCATCATACGCAAAATTTTTGATTCCCGCCAGAATATTTTGTATCGTTTCCGCCGGATTTTTGCTAACGTCCTGATAATTGACAAAATTCGTCGCAGCCATTAAATATAAAGTCGCCTGATTGGCATTTTTAACTTCAATTTTTTGGTTATGCGTGATAATTTCTCCATCCGTATCAACTTTTACACGGGATTTGCCATATAAGACACCATCGTCAACAGCAACAGCAAGCTCCAATAACCCATCTTTGGCCAGGACGGATTCTTGCTGATGGTCGGCATCCATTGAAAAGACAAAATTAAGTGCCTTTTTTTTATCCGCGGTCAGATGAATGGCAAGCACCTGATGCGGCGCACTGGCCAACACCTCGCGCGTATAAGTAATCCCATCGACCTGATAGCGCGTTCGGCAAATCGCTTCCTGAAGATTTAATTCCCGATAATATTGGGTGAAATTTTGATGCCCTGGAAATTCAATATACAAGTCCCCAAACGGCTGATAGGCTTTCTGGCCCAGCGGGACACTCATAAATTCCTGCATGGCGAGCTTTTCAGCTTCTGCCTGACGGCCTTCCGATAGCAATTTTCGTATCTGGTTCAGATATTTATGAGCACCTGGATGGGCATAATCGTGTGGTTCACCTGTCCATAAAGTCTCTTCGTTGAACTGAATATGTTCCTTTTCAACAGTTCCATAGACCATCGCCCCCAATCGGCCATTGCCAACCGGTAAAGCCTCGGTCCATTCACGTGCCGGCTGATGATACCATAATCGAAATGCACTATTTAAAGATTTTTCTGATTCACCTGAAAAGGAAATAATGAGCAGCAGGCAAAGAGCAACGCGCTTCATGGGATTTAACCTCCATTAAATTGTCATGGCCAAACCATTTTGGGCAAAACGATTTGAGTAAAATTGCTTTTTAATCATTTTGTCATCAAATTATTTTGTCGTCAATCGATATGCTTTTAAAAAATAAATGTCAAAATGATTATCGTCAAAATTATTGAAACAAAAGCAGAGAATCGTCTTGTCCTTTGTGAAGTTTAAGTATCTAAAAATTGGTCGTATTTGTCAAGGATTTTATTGGGGAGGGAAATAAAAAAATCTGGAAAGTGAAAGCGAACACTCACGATCTCATAATATCAACCTGCCATTTTTATCGATTCATATTTAATTGGCAATAAACTTTCCAGATTAACATATTTTGAGGCTTCAAGGATTTCGATGCCGACAATTTTTTCATTTTCACCTAAATCGAGCACGATGTTTTCGGTAATTCGCTTATTGACTATATCTTGCTCTCTATTATCCAAACGGATGTAAAGCAGATCTGTTTTATCATTATAAAATATGTTCATTTTCAATCCTTCCACATGCCATAAAATACATAAACTGTAACTGTTATTATCACATTATTTTCAATAACATAAACGACTTCAACTCTTTTTTGTTCATAATATTTGCCCAGTCGTTCTTTTTTAAATGTATAAATTTTAGCTTTTCCTTTTCGTTTATTTTTAACAGGAATTTCAAATCCATTCACTAAGACATCCATGATTTCGCTTTCATTCGTTCCTCGTTCAATAGCTCGTTTTAATGTATGAGAATCAATTTGAATTTGCATTGGTTTTTTCAATATTTCTATACTTGAAAATAGCAATTTTTTATAAGATAAAACGATATGAAAATATTGCAAAATTATTAATGTTTGTCAAGGATTTTTTGAGAGGAAATGGAAAAAAATGACCAGGTCGGGATGATAGTCCAGTTAAAAGTGGGATTCCAGGTCGATAATTTTTTGTTTTCAATTGAGCAAAAATTTAAACGTGTTGAACTCTTAAAAATAGAATATTGAGCCATCCTTAAATATTAATCTACCGCTGATTTTACCAATCTGAATTTCCTCATCATTTTCTATTTCAAGCGCTGATTGGTTGATTAACCAATCCAGGTTATCGATTACCGCTTTTACGCTCCGGAAATATTCTGAAATCATAAGGCAAGCTCTTCTAAGGCAAGTTTTTTCTGAATCGTTTTATGATAAGCTTCAAACACAAAGAGCCAATCGTACCATTCCGGATCATCTCCTAAGGTGCCCTTTTCAAATTCTTCATAAAATTTTGAACTAACCATTCCATATTTTTTCTCAAAGGCTTTTAAGCGATTAAGGTAGCTTTCAATTTTTTTGTTGAATAGTTTTTTTTGGAAGCCGATACTCGACTTTAATAGCGGCAAAGCCTCTTCAGAAATTTGTATCTGCTGCATTTTGTTGACTCCTGATTGTATTGTTACCAGTATAGAATTCAAAATTGAAATTAAATGATAAGATGACAGAATTTCTCCATTAAATGGGAAAAGGAGTTCTGCTCATTATCACTTCAATTCGTTCTTTTCATTTAACTAAAATATCAATCCTGTCAATCCTGAATATCCTGTTATCCTGTCCATTATTTTTTAGAATGTTAATCAAACTCTTCCCTCCAATGATAAATATAATGTTTCTTCAGGTCAATTTCAATCCCTATTTTTCGATTTTTTTCGCTAATATAACCCGCAACCCATGAAACGAATTCCCTTTCATAGCGTAAGATTAACTTATTAACACCTGAAATTCTAAAATGGAAATTGATGAGGTTATAAATCAATGAAAGACCCCTTCCTGCCTCCCCCAAATTCCAAAAACGGAATTTGGGGGGAGAAAAAAACTGGTTCTCTCCCCCATTTTCGCTTTTTGAAAACTGGGAGATACAGAGAGGGTTAATTTCCCACTGAAAACGATTTCTCTGAAGAAAAATGTTTCTTTTTAGAATTTCAGGTAACAAGTTGTCTTTAATCATCACAATTCACCATAAACCATTCACCCAGTCAAAGGAACGCGTAATGAAAATGTCAATCCTGTTAATCGTTTTGCTCAGTGTACTATTTTTTGCCTGTGCGCAGCAGGAGTCAAATCCACTGCTCGGCAAATTCAACACCCCATTCCAGGTGCCCCCGTTTGATAAAATAAAAGAGGGACACTTTATGCCCGCCTTTAAAGAGGGTATTCGGCAGGCACAGACGGAAATCGATCAAATCGTCAAAGAATCAGCCGCCCCGACTTTTGAAAACACCATCGAAGCGCTGGAAAAATCAGGCGAATTGCTGACACAGGTCAATAGTGTTTTTAATAATTTAAATTCGGCCAATACCAATGATACTTTACAAAATATCGCCAAAGAGGTTTCGCCGCTTCTTTCCAAACACACCGATGATATTCTCATGAATCAAAAACTGTTCGAACGCATCAAGGCGGTTTATGCGCAGAAAGATCAGCTTAATCTGACTCCCGAACAAAACAGGGTTCTGGAAAAATATTATCTGAATTTTGTCCGCGGCGGCGCCAATCTGGATGAAACGCAAAAGGAACAATTGCGGAAAATAAACGCCGAACTCTCACTCCTTTCCCTCCAATTTGGGGAGAATGTGCTGAAAGAGGATAATAATTTTAAAATCATCATCGAAAATGAGGCCGATCTGGCTGGATTGCCCGAAAGAGTCGTCATCGGAGCAGCCGAAACCGCGAAAGAACAGGGGCTCGATGGCAAATGGGTTTTCACGTTGCACAAACCAAGCCTGATTCCTTTTCTGCAATATTCTGAAAAACGTGATTTGCGCGAAAAGATGTTTAAAGCATACATCAATCGCGGGGACAATAATAATGAGTTTGATAACAAAAAAATTCTGACACGAATGGCGAATCTGCGCGTCGAAAAAGCGCATCTTTTAGGCTACCCCACCCATGCCAATTTGGTGCTGGATGAATACATGGCCAAAAAGCCTGAAAATGTCTATGCCCTGCTGGAAAAAATCTGGACGCCGGCGCTGGACAAAGCCAAAGCCGAAGTCCGGATGCTGCAGGAAATGATTCAGCAGGAAGGCGGGAACTTCAAACTGGAGCCCTGGGATTGGTGGTTCTATGCCGAAAAGGTCAAAAAAGCCAAATACGATCTGGATGAAACAGAACTGCGCCCCTATTTTCAACTGGAAAATGTCCGCAAAGGCGCTTTTGAAGTCGCCAACAAGCTCTGGGGACTGCAGTTTGAAGAGTTGACGAATATCCCGAAATATCATCCGGATGTAAAATCCTTTGAAGTCAAAGAAGCTGATGGTACGCACGTGGGGATTCTCTATACGGACTATTATCCCCGCCCCAGCAAGCGTGGTGGCGCCTGGATGAGTGATTTTCGCAGCCAGAACAAACTGAATGGCAAAAATACCACGCCGGTGATTACCAATGTCTTCAATTTCTCCAAACCGACGGGTGATACGCCGGCCCTGCTCAGTTTTGAGGAAGTCCTCACCCTTTTTCACGAATTCGGTCACGGGCTGCACGGTCTCCTGTCGAACTGCACCTATCCCCTGCTCGCGGGCACCAATGTGGCCTGGGATTTTGTGGAATTGCCTTCGCAGGTTATGGAAAACTGGGCGGCTGATCCGGAAGTTATGAAAACCTACGCCAAACACTATCAAACAGGGGAGCCGATTCCGGATGAACTGATTACCAAAATTACCAATGCGAAGCATTTCAATCAGGGCTTTGAAACGGTGGAATATCTGGCCGCCTGTTTCCTCGATATGGATTGGCATACGCTGGCCGACACAACGACCATGGCCGCGAATGATTTTGAAAAGCAGGCATTAAATCGGATTGGTTTAATACCGGAAATTATCGTCCGCTATCGCAGTCCCAATTTCCGGCACATCTTTTCGGGTGGCTATTCATCGGGCTATTACGCCTATATCTGGGCGGAAGTGCTGGATTCAGATGCGTTTGAGGCATTTAAAGAGACCAATCTCTATGATCAGAAACTTGCGGCGGCCTTTCGGAAATATATTCTCTCCGCCGGTGGCACCGAAGACCCCATGGTCCTCTACAAAAAATTCCGCGGCGCCGAACCAAAGATTGATGGGTTGTTGAAGAAACGGGGGTTGATGTAAACCGCATTCAACATTCAAAATTAATCATTCATCATTTTCGCTTCATCAATCCCTTCAAACAAATACCGCTCTTCATACACTACCTGAAATTTATTCAACAAATTGGTATATTCTTCCCGAAAAGTTTTTTTGCGATGAGGTTCTTCCTGGTTCATAATATATTTATAAACGCTAGCCAATTGGCTATGCGAATAGGCCAAAGCCCCCTATCCACGCTGCCAATGAAAATCACCCCGAATCCCTTGTTTATCATTGATAAAATCGCTGGAATTATTCTTAACATCGCGCATCAGATCGGATAAAGCAATAGAGGGCTTTAGACCAATAAAAACAGGCACATGATCACCAACGCCATTGACAATAATTGGCTTTTGCTCCTTATTCTTAATAATGTCGGATAGATATTTAAATACTTCCATTCGCCAGGATTGATGTAATAAATTTGCCCAACCGTGCACCGCAAAAGCCGCGTGAATATCGATTTGCGTCAATGTACCAGCCATTTTTTGTCTCTTTTTTTATGATTAAATGATTATTTTTATTTTAATCATTTTTATGAGGAAAAACGACCGATATGGAATAGTTATTCCGGTTACTTATCTTTCAGTTTTACAGGTTGCCCCTGAAAGATTTGATCAGGAATTGAAAAAAGCTGCCAAATTGTGTAATGTAACCCGGACTAAATTCCTGAAGATTTTGAACGAATATCAGCCAATATGATGAAATGATTAAAATTTTTCAAAATTCCATCGCCCTTTCGGGATTGTTATGAAGCTAAAATTTATTTGAATGAATCGTCCTGTGTTGTTTTTAAATTTTGAAAATTATTCTGCTTTTTTGACTCCCAATATCGTCTCATCCACTTTCCGTCCTGTAATTCTTCTTGACATTTTCAGCAAAAAAGCGTATATTTCGCTGATAATTTTAGGAATTATTTTGGAGACTTCATTTCAGGTATGGATAAGAATTCGTATGGGTAAGTACCCATAACGCGAAAATATTGGATGTTTCATTCTGAAAATCATTTTTTTCTCATTTCAAAATCATTCTTCGCGTGAGTGCAACCACTTACCCTTAAAAATTTTTTTCTTCTCCACACTCATTCTTTACAATTTTCGCAAAGAATAATCGCATGTCAAATCTGAATTTAATTGATAGTCATGCCCATCTGGATTTTAAGGATTTTGTAAATGATCAAACAGATACAATCCAGCGGGCACGAGAGGTGGGTGTAACCCGTATCATCAATATTGGTACCAGCTTGACCAGCAGCCAACAAGCAATAGAACTGGCTCAAAAGTATCCGGCTGTTTATGCAGCGGTGGGAATTCATCCGCATGATTCAAATGAAGTAAATCATGAAATACTCACAAAATTAAAATTGCTTTCTCAACAGCCGAAAGTCGTCGCCATTGGAGAAATCGGCCTGGATTATTTTAAAATGTACCAGCCGGTGGACATCCAGGAACGGGCTTTTCAAAGGCAACTGGAATTGGCGCTGGAATTGAAACTACCGGTGGTTATTCATACCCGTGCGGCTGAATCCGCCACGATTGAGATGCTAAAAAGTATTCAGTCAACCGACTGGCAGGGGGTTTTTCACTGTTTCCCCGGCGATGTAGCCCTGGCACAACAGGTTTTGGACCTGGGATTTCATATTTCCTATACTGGCGTGATCACTTTCAAAAATTCCACGGCTGGCGAGGTGATTCGTTATATTCCGCTGGATCGATTGCTGGTGGAAACCGATTGCCCCTTTATGACCCCGGTACCGCATCGTGGGAAGCGGAACGAACCGGCGTATGTTTATTTCGTCGCACAAAAGATTGCGGAGATTAAGCAGATAAGTTTGGAGCAGGTCGCGGAGGTGACGACGGGGAATGTGGAGAGACTCTTTGGGATAAGGGAATGAACTATGAAGCCCATAAACCTTCGCCCCCAAAAATCCCTCGGCCAAAACTTTCTGGTTGATCAAAATATTGCCCGAAAGATAGTCCAGTCGCTGGATTTGCAGCCTGAGGATATAATTCTGGAAATTGGCCCGGGCCATGGGGCCTTAACACAAATCATATTGCCACAAGTCAAACAATACATTGGCGTTGAACTAGACCACAATTTGGCACAAAAATTAATTGAAGAACATGGTGCACGAGAAACATTTCAACTTTTCACGCAGGATTTTTTGGAATTTGATTTGGCACAAATCGGTCAATTGGGTAAAAGAATTAAAATTGTGGGGAATATTCCGTACCAAATTACCAGCAGTGTCATTTTTAAAGTCATTAAAAACCGAAATTATTTTCATCAAATGACCTTAATGATTCAAAAAGAGGTGGCGGAACGGGTGGTTGCAATACCGGGCTCGAAGGCTTTCGGGATTTTGGCGGTGCTCAGCCAAACCTTCGCCCGGCCGCACCAATTATTCACGGTTTCACCTCATGTTTTTTATCCCAAACCGAAGGTAACCTCAGCCGTGGTTCAATGGGATTTGGAATTGGGTGCCAATAAGCTGGTTGAGGATGAGGCTGGTTATATCCAAATGATAAAAAAATTATTTCAAACCCGCCGCAAAATGTTGCGGAATAGTATTAAGCAATGCTATGGTGCTGGAATTATCGTCAGTTTAGCAGACAAATTTGATTTACGTGGACGGCCCGAACAGCTTTCAATCGATGAATTTAGACAGTTATGGCAAATAATTCGACAAGTTGGAAAAGATAAAATTTAGGCGATGGAGGAAATGGCCTATGGAACCAGATGTGATTACTGAAATTATTGATAATATTAGATTTTTCATTTCCATCCAGGATGAAGCAAATTTAAAAACTATCCTTTTGGGAACACATCCGGTTGAAATTGCTGATCTCATTGCCCATCTGGATGAGGAGGAAGCCCTTTATATTTTTAATCTCCTTCCGCTGGAACTGGCATCGGAAGTGTTACTGCATCTGGATGAATATAACCGGGAATTAATCACCGATGCGTTGAAGCATGAGCGAATAGCCGAATTAGTGGGCGAAATGGATTCGGATGATGCGGCGGATGTGGTATCCGAATTATCAGAGGATAAAGCCCAAAAAGTACTGCAGGAAATTGACAAAGAAGATTCCGAGGATGTCCAAGAACTTTTGCGCCATGAAGAGGACACGGCGGGTGGTATCATGGCGCTGGAGCTCATTTATGTCAATCAAAATAGCCTGGTTGATGAAGCTATTCGCCAGATTCGCCAACAGTCGGAAGAGGTCGAAGACGTTTATAATATTTATGTGGTCGATGATAACGAGAAACTGCAGGGAATTTTGCCAATTAAACAGCTTATTCTTTCCAATGGAGATACTCGTGTGGCGGATATTATGGAACGGGATATCATTACCGTCACCGAAGATATGGACCAGGAAGAAGTCGCGAATCTGGTTAAAAAATATGATCTGGTATCGGTTCCGGTGGTTGATAAAGAGGGCCGTTTGACCGGACGAATCACCTATGATGACATTATGGATGTAGTTGATGAGGAGGCTTCGGAAGATATCCATCGTCTGGCCGGTATAACTAATGATGTGGAAATTCATGAAACATCGGCTTTTCGGATATCGCGGGTGCGCATCCCCTGGCTTCTTTTTGCCTTTGCGGGTGAAATTCTTTCGGCCAGTATTATGAGCCATTTTGAGGCCTCACTGGAAAAAATATTAATCGCCGCCTTTTTTATTCCGATTATTATGGCGATGGGTGGGAATGCTGGAATACAATCTTCAACCATCATGGTACGGGGTCTGGCCCTGGGAGAAATTGGCTTATTACATGCCCGGAAGCAAATTATGAAAGAATTTCGGGTGTCATTGATTAACGGGATTATCTGTGCCAGTTTGATTTTTATAATCATCAGTATTTGGTTCTCAAAGATGCCGAATAATATTGAATTTGGTGCAGTAATTGGAATGGCAATGTTTATTATTATCATAAATGCCACGATTGTCGGCGCCATTATTCCTCTTTTTCTAAAAAAAATCGATGTTGATCCCGCAGTTGCCACCGGGCCTTTTATTACGACCACCAATGATGTGCTGGGATTAACGATTTATCTGGGGTTGACAACTTATTTGCTTATTCATCTCAATATCTCTTTCTAGATTGCATTATTTCATCGGGAACCTTTTTGTAAATATTCAGGTTAGAGAGGGTATTATTTTTGATGTTTGCGCTTCATGGCAAACAGTTCATCGTTTCAAGGGTCACTGTTCAACATTGAATCGCGAAAAAGATAAAAAACTTTAGGTTTGATAATTTGCCCTGGCGGATTAGGTCTCAAATAACAAAGTGTGAACCTGATAACTTGAAATTAAATGTCGTCACGTCTTTTAAATTACTTTTAACGAAATGGCCATAAAAAAAACCGAAGCCATTGTTTTAAAAAGCATCAAATCCGGTGAAACGAGTAAAATCGTCACGGTTTACAGTCAGGCTTCGGGAGTTATAAAATTTATCGCCAAAGGTTCAAGAAGCATTAAAAGTCGACACTGGGGCTGCCTTGAGCCACTGAATTATATTTTGTTACATTATTATGAAAAGCCTAATCGGGATTTACATTTTTTAAGTCAGGTCGATATTATCCAATCCTTTCGCGATATTCGAAAAGATTTGAATAAAACTGCATTTGCTTTAGCAATTTGCGAAATTCTAATCAAAACGCAATATCCCGCCGAGTCAAGTGCAATTTTATTTAAAGCGGTTATTGAATCCTTTTCAGCTATTAATGAAACGAAATTTTCACCGATTAATAATTTTTTAGGATTTCTACTTCGATTTATCGATCTGGCAGGCTTTCACCCGGATTTGCAGCAATGCCTGAATTGTCATCGAACAGTTGAAAATGAAGCGGTTTATTTTGATTCGGCTGCAGGCGGTATTTTATGTGGCCATTGTGTTTTGCATGAAACCAGTATCTTAATTTCAGCCCGTGGTCTTCGGTACCTGAATTGGCTCCGAAAAGCCTCACAAGCTGAAATAAGCCGGTTTCAGATTCCCGAAGATATTTTACAGGAAAGTGAAAAGGCTTTGCTGGCTTATTTAAATTTTCATATTGAAGGATTGGAAAAGTTGAATACACTGGATTTTATGCTGCGAATTCGATAATATTCAGTATCTTATTATCAACCATATTGATGAAAGAGGCAAGTGTATGAGTGAGAAAAAACAGTCATCTATCATGTCACAGGAGATGACGAAAGTGATTTCATTATGTCGTCGCCGGGGCTTTATTTTTCAGTCCAGCGAAATTTATGGGGGA
This sequence comes from Caldithrix sp., assembly GCA_020722815.1. Lineage (GTDB taxonomy): Bacteria > Zhuqueibacterota > Zhuqueibacteria > Thermofontimicrobiales > Sulfurfontimicrobiaceae > DYKB01. Next base: position 24,131 of record DYKB01000052.1, read on the forward strand.
CTTGAAAGCTGCTATGATTATGGTCCATTAGGCGTGGAATTAAAGAATAATGTCAAACGGTTCTGGTGGAATGCGATGGTGCGCGATCATGAGAATATTGTGGGACTTGACGCTGCCATTTTAATGCACCCACGCGTTTGGGAAGCCTCCGGTCATGTGGAGCACTTCACGGATCCGATGGTGGATTGTAAAGTCTGCAAACATCGTTTCCGCTCCGATATGGTGGAAGGCGATAAATGTCCTGATTGCGGCGGCCAGTTGACCGAAGCCCGGCAATTTAATCTCATGTTCAAAACCCAGATGGGCGCCGTAACCGATGATGCATACGAAGTATACCTCCGTCCCGAGACAGCGCAGGGGATCTATGTAAACTTTTTAAATATCCTCAATTCATCCCGACAGAAGGTACCCTTTGGGATTGCGCAGATTGGGAAGGCTTTTCGGAATGAAATCACACCCCGAAATTTTACCTTTCGTACCCGTGAATTTGAACAGGCAGAAATGCAATTTTTTGTCAAACCCGGTACGGATAAGGAATGGTTCGAATACTGGAAAGAACAACGAATGAACTGGTATTATAAACTGGGAATTCGTAAAGAAAAACTGGCTTTTCATCAACATGATAAGGATGAACTGGCACATTATGCGGCCGACGCCTATGATGTTCAGTATGAATTTTCATTCGGCTGGAAAGAACTGGAAGGTATCCATAATCGTACGGATTATGATTTGAAAAAGCATCAGGAATTTTCCAAAAAGAATCAGAGCTATTTTGATGACCAGACGCGCGAACGCTATATTCCTTATATTATTGAAACTTCAGCCGGTGTTGATCGCACTGTCTTGACAATTCTAATGGATGCTTATGAAGAACAGCAGCTTGAAGACGATGTTCGGATCGTTTTACACCTATCTCCAGCCATTGCACCTTATAAAGCAGCAATTTTTCCACTCGTGAAGCGGGATGGAATGCCGGAAATGGCGCGCAAAATTACCGATGAACTCAAGAAACGCTATATGGTGTTCTATGATGATGGCGGTGCCGTCGGTCGTCGTTATCGCCGGCAGGACGAAGCCGGGACGCCATTCTGTATCACCGTCGATTCACAGTCGTTGGAAGATCAAACGGTTACGATTCGCGACCGCGATTCCATGCAGCAAATTCGGATTTCGGTTGATCAAGTAGCGGAATGGCTGAATGAGAAAGTGACAGCTTGAGAGAATTTTTATGCCGCAGATTTAACAGATTTTGCAGCGATAATTTTTTAAATAAATCAGTGAAAGCTGCGGTTTTTTAAGTAAGCTGCATTTTTTTTGTCAGAATTGTGAAAGCCCACAATACCGCCTTTCCAAACCTCATCGAACTACTGAAGTCAACATAACAATCAAAACTACATAAATTATCAAAACTTTGTGTAAGAATCGGGTTTGGCAAAGCAGGCTATCGCCTAAAATAAATCTTTCAAATCCACCTTTTTTTCATAAATCGCTTTTCCTACAATCACACTATCGACCCCAAAAGGTACTAAATGTTTTAATGCTTCAATATCCTTCATCGAAGAAACACCCCCCGATGCTGTAATTTTCAAGCCCGTTTTAATCGCTATATTCTTAATGGCATCCAGATTTGGGCCAGTCAACATCCCATCGCGGGAAATATCGGTGTAATTAATTCGTTGAACGCCCATTTTTTTCATGCTTAAAGCAAATGTAATTTCGTCGATTTCCGTCACATCTTTCCAGCCAGAAATCGCGACTTTATGGGAACGAGCATCTATTCCAATAATAATTTTTTCAGGACCAAATTTTTGAATGGCTTCCTCGACTAATTCAGGCTGTCGAAGCGCAATCGTCCCCAGAATAACTCTTCCAACACCGGCATCCAGAACTTGTTGAATCGTGTCCAGCGAGCGGATTCCGCCGCCTGATTGTACCGGAATTTGAATCGCAGCTATGATGCTGGAAATTGTCGCCAGATTAACTAATTTTCCGTCCAATGCCCCATTTAAATCAACCAGATGAAGCCTGTTGGCGCCTGCATCCTGAAATTTCAGGGCGACTTCAGCCGGATTTTCAGCATAGATGGTTTCCGCCTGATAATCGCCCTGTAAAAGCCGCACACATTTTCCATCTTTTATATCAATTGCCGGAATAATTTCCATTTATAACTCCACAAAATTTTGTAAAATTTTCAATCCCACTTCCTGACTTTTTTCCGGATGAAATTGGGCGCCAAAGACATGATTTCGTTGCACCATTGAACAAAATTTAATTCCATATTCAGTCTCAGTGATCATATTTTTTGGATCATCCGGCACACAATGATACGAATGAACAAAATAAGCGTCAGAATCGTCTTTCAAATCGCGAATCAGCGGCGAATCATGCTGTTTGATCAAAGTGTTCCATCCAATATGCGGCACTTTCAAGGCGATCTCGAAACGAACAACCTTGCCTGGAACCAGATTCAAGCCGCAATGACGTCCCGCTTCCTCACTTTCGGTAAAAAGTAATTGCATTCCCAGGCAGATCCCGAACAATGGTATACCATTTTGGACATTTTTAATAATGACTTCATCCAGTTTTTTTGATTTGAGATTTTCCATGGCAAATCCAAATGCCCCAACACCCGGTAAAAGCATTTTACTCGCCTGAATGACAATATTTGGATCACTGGTAATTTCGGTACTGACATTCAAAAAATCGAAGGCATTTTTTAAATTTTTTAAATTACCAGCCCCATAATCGATTATCACAATTCTATCATTTTTAAAAGACGGCATGCGTACTCCCAATTGCTATTTTAATCTTGATGCTAAAGTCCCCAATATAAGATATCTTCACTCCAAAATCAACAAGATAAATTAATATAGATTAATTTTTCACTTGACATTTTACAAAAGCTTAATTATTATTACAGCTTATTTTTTATCAAAAACATTTATCAATCCCCAAAGGGTATTCATGGTTAATCAAACTATCACAGAAAGGGAAGTTTATGGTTGAAGCATTAAAAGCCCCTGGATCAAATCTCGCGGCGAAAATCCATCTGAGCATTATGATGTTTTTACAGTATGCCATCTGGGGGGCATGGGCACCGGTATTATCCGCCTATTTGATGAGTCCAGAAATGGGATTTTCCGGCACACAAGTTGGTTTTATCTATAGCCTTCTCCCGCTGGCAACGATCATCTCGCCGTTTATTGGCGGTCAGGTTGCGGATCGTTATTTCCCGACACAATATGTGCTAATGGTGCTGCAACTTGTTGGTGGTGGCATGCTTATTTATATGTCATTTATTACGGATTATTCGACCTTGGCATGGCTCATGTTCATCTATTGTATTTTTTACGCCCCAACGCTGGCACTGACGAATTCCATCGCTTTTATTAATCTTAAAGATTCGGAAAAAGAATTTGGTGTGATTCGAGTTTGGGGAACCATTGGCTGGATTGCGGCTGGAGTGATTCTGGCTGGCTGGCGCACAATTGGAAATTCGATTCCCTGGATTTTATTAAGTGGTGATACGCTGTTCCTGGCTGGTATTTTTTCAATTATTATGGGGTTTGCATCTTATAAGTTGCCCCATACACCGCCCAAAAAAGAAGCGAGCAATCCGTTTGCTTTCCTGGAAGCTTTTCAGATGCTCAAGGATAAAAATTTCCTGATTTTTGCAATTATTTCCTTTGTTGTTGCCACAGAACTCCAGTTTTATTATGTTTTAACGGCACCATTCTTAACTTCGGATAAAATTGGTGTTTCCAGTTCCGCTGTCTCGGGAGTTATGGTTATTGCTCAGGTTGCAGAAATTTTTGTAATGGCAGTTTTACTGCCGATTATCATTAAGAAATATGGAATTCGCAAGACCATGGTCTATGGTATCCTGGCTTGGCCAATTCGGTATATCATCTTTTCATTTGGCTATCCAGCATGGTTGGTCATTGCCTCCCTGGCACTCCACGGTTTTTGCTATGTGTTCTTCTTTGTGGCTGCTTATATTTACGTGGATAAGATTGCCCCGCAGGATATCCGGGCGTCAGCGCAAAGCTTAATTGCCATTGTAATTCTTGGTTTTGGTAATTTTGTTGGAAGTATATTCTCTGGCTGGATTCAAAAAATTTTCACGCTGGATGGTGTGACCAACTGGACAGGCGTTTTTATTATTCCGACAATTTTGACGATTCTATGCGCGGTATTTTTCATGCTCTTCTTCAGAGATGAAAAAGCATAAGCCTGATGCGCAGGTGAAATAGTTAATTCTAAAATTTGATTGATGAACAAGACTCCCGATTTAATAGTTCGGGGGTCGTGTTTTTAAAACGGAAATTAATGAACAGGACAAAAATCCATGATCAAAATTGGTTTGTTAGGCGCGGGCCTGATGGGCAATGTCCATGCTGAAATGTATGCAAAAATGCCGGACGTTCGGGTAACGGCGCTGGGTGCATTTCAATCCTTCGAATTGAGAAAAATTCAGGAAAAGCATCCGCAGATAAAGGCTTACACCGAGCTGGATGAATTTTTTAATTCCGGCATTCAGGTGGTTGATATCTGTCTGCCAACTTTTTTACATAAAGAGTTTATTGAAAAATCGCTGGCACATCATCTGGATGTGATTACAGAAAAGCCTTTGTGTCGAACGGTGCAGGAGGCAGATGAACTTCTTGAACTGAATCAGAAATCAGAAGCCAATATATATGTTGCGCAGGTTTTACGATTTTTTCCGGAATATATTTATTTGCGGAATATGATTAAATCAAACCGATTTGGTGCATTAAAAAGTCTCTATATGGGGCGCTACACTGGCTTACCGGGTTGGTCTATCAACAATTGGCTTGTCAAACCCGAATTATCCGGTGGAACGCCACTGGATTTGCAGATCCATGATGTCGATGTGATTCTTTTTATGCTGGGTGAACCGCAAAAAGTAACCGTGAAAATGCGTCAAAACAAGCTGCATATCTGGACACGATATGATTATGAGCCGGATATGGTGGTGATGATGGAGGGTGGAAATGATATGCCGCCATCATTCGGCTTCGAAATGCAATACCAGGCCATTTTTGAAAAGGGATTGATTCGCTATAATAACAATCAAAATCCGCCGCTGATTGAATTTGATGAAAAGGAAAAACGAGTTGTTAATTTAAACGAAGGCGATTCAGCACGGCTGGACAAGCATATTCCGGCTGGTGATGCTTATTTCGTCGAATTAAGCCATTTTATTGACTGTATCCGGCAAAAAAAGCCATCTGATATTGTTTCGCTGGAAAGTGCTGCCCGTACCGTAAAAATGATCCTGAACAATTTGCCGAATTAAAATTCTTTTTCAAAAAGCAGATAATGTGTTTTTCGCATTCCCAAATCTTCGTAAGTTTGTTGCGCCCGGTGATTTTCTTTTTCAACATATAATCGCAGACCACAAACACCGCGTGTCTCTTCGGCCAATTTTTCAACATATTGATAAAGCGCTCTAAAAACGCCTTTGCGGCGGCTTGCCGGCTTGACATACACACTTTGTATCCACCAGAAATAACCATTTCGCCAATCACTCCACTCGGTGGTAATCAGCAGTTGTCCCACGACTTGATCATCAATTTCGGCGATAAAATATTTTCCTTTCTCAGGGGAATAAAGGACGGCTTTTACGCCTTTGGTTAAAATATCGGTTTTTAGTTGTTTTTGTTCGGTTTCGAATGCCATGGCCGCGTTAAATTCAACCAGGTATTTTATATCATTATCTGTTGCTTCGCGTATTTTCATAGATTTTATCCAATTCAGGTTTCCGGTAATTGGGAATTTTATCCTTTAAAATATTAAGTGCTATCTTTAAAAACGGGCGACCCGCCTTGCAAAAGACACCAGACAAAAATTGACAAATTCAGGGTGACAATTATTTTATCCAGACGAGCTTTCGGGTTTGCATGAAAGTCGGGGTTTGCATCTGATAAAAGTAAATTCCGGACGGAAGGGAATGCCCTTCACTATTTGTCCCATCCCAAATGACTGAATGCAAACCAGCGATTTGATTTTGATCCACAAGTGTTTTGATTTCCTGACCCAATAGGTTCAAAATTCTCAGATAAACATGGGTGGTTAGCGGTAATTCATACGCGATACGCGTTTCGGGATTAAATGGGTTGGGATAATTTTGTAACAACCGAAATTCAGTCGGAATCATCTCTGCCGAACGACTCATTTCATCCGAGACCGGCACCGTCATTTTGAGCAAAATGTTATCCAGTATCCAGCCATCGAACTTATTATTTGACGTCGAAAGCGCCAATGTGCGAAACCGAATTCGAACCTGGCTTTGCGGTGCAAATTTTTCCAATGGAATTTCCATCTGTCCCCAATCCAGGCGAAGGCTGGTATATTCCGCAATCATTTCCCAATTGACGCCATCATCCGGACTGACTTCTACATAGCCAAAAGCATTATTGCGATGAAAAAAGTATTTCGTCCAAAAGGTCAGGCTGGCATGGATACTCCTGGAGAGGTCTATCGGCTGGTTGAGTTCCAGTATATGCTCTTCATTGGCTGCTAATGTGCGATTGGGAGTATCGGTCATTGAAAATTTACCAAACGGTGGATCCGTCGTTTCCAGTCCCCAATTCCCCTTGATTTTCCAATTGGATAAATACGCACCTTCAAAATCCTCCAGTCCAACCACAAATTTATAAATCGGGGAGCGGGCCAAATTAGCGTGCTGCGTATTATCTTTCGCCTCAACATAATAAAACATTGTATCGCCATAGGTCGCAATTCCAGGAAGATGAGCTTGAAAATAATCATTGGTGATTAATTTCATTTTCAGGCTATCCGGCTGGTTTTTTCCAGTAATGCCAAAATAGACCCAGACAGAAGCGGTATCCACTGCTTTATTATCGGTAATTTTAAAAGAAAGTGGATACGGCCCTGTTTTATCCAATGTATTGGGTAAGGGATTTTCGTTTGAAATTTTTGGCGCTTGCTGATCCGGCCCCACATTGAAAGTATGAAATTGATACCGATGATAAAATCCAGAGGTGTTTTGGGCAAAAATTGTATAAATTATCTTCCCGTTAGCTTGTGCGGGAATAAATGCCTGATAAGTTGAGTCATTGATTGCATTCATTGCAATTTTATATTTAAATGGTACTTCGCCATCATTATCCCACAACAAATCAGCCCGCTGGAGTGGTTTAACAGTGGATTTTATGTGAGCGATAATTTCATAAGCATTTTGTGTATCCTCCGTATCCGTTAAAGGGGTATGTTTTAATGACAATCCATTTAACCAATTGATAATCCGCTCCA
>DYKB01000052.1:31529-49379 GCA_020722815.1 Caldithrix sp.
GTTAAAGGGGTATGTTTTAATGACAATCCATTTAACCAATTGATAATCCGCTCCATGACGACAAGCCGGGTTTCTGAATTTGTGATAGCTTCGAATCCACCGAAGGAAAAATTAACCATTCGGTATTCACCGGCATAGCGAACGGCACCGGAGTTGGAATTGGCAAAATTAAAAATGGAAATCCCGCCATTATTGGGTTTGATTTCATCGGGATATTGATTATCGGGCTCGCGATCGGGTTGAAATATATTAATATTTAAGCCGTCAGATATCGGATCACCGGTAACACCGGAAACTTCCGAATAAACCGATTGATCAGTTATAAATTTGGCATGCAGGTAATTTTCATAAAATGCCTGAGAGGCCGCCGTCCTGTCTTCTGATTTAGTTGAGTTTAAATCCCAACCAATATCCTGTCCGGAGATAAATAAATTTCCCCCGGCATTCAAATACCCCTGAAGTGCCGTGTAATCTGCCAGTTCCAGCGAAGGAAACGACCATTCACAGCTCCAGATGACGGTGCTAAAGGAATTTAAGTTGTTGGGGGTGCCTTTAATGACATGTTCGCAGTGTTCAAACGAATAGCCCAACTGTTCCAGGGCTGAAATATAAAATCGGGAAACATCATTCGGGGGCGAACCCTCAATTTCCGAATCATCATCTACATAGAGAATTGTCGGCGCTATTGAAAAAATAAATTCAAATTCCTTTTTATAATTTGTATTGGCGGAAAATTCGATGATTGCACGTGCCTGATGCGGCAATGCCAGTGGATCAACTGAGAAAATAAAAGGATCGGATTGATTAGAAGCCGTACTTTGATTCAGATTTTCAATCCCATATACAGTTCCGAGATTAGAAGTTGCTTTCTCAACTTTTACTGCCCAATCATCGATTTTTAAGGTCACTTTGGCATTGTGGGCGGTGGCATAACTGTTTTTAATCGTGACTGAAACCTGCACGGTTTCACCAATATCCACGATCCCATTTCCGTTACCAAGGGTTTGATCCTGGACGGCATAATTCAAAATCTGGATTTTTGGGTCTGGTGTTGCAATTGTCTCTGAAACGGCCCGGTAAGCATTGATACGACCTTTCCCCAGTTTACCGGCGTAGGTTGGATTTAAATTATCGATATTATCAGCCGTTTCAACAACCTGGTAAATGAGTTGCGTGGCTGTCCAGGTCGGATGAAGTGATTTCACCAAACCAACCAGACCTGCTGTTACAGGAGCAGACATTGAGGTGCCCGAAGCATAAATATAGCGATCATTAAAATAGGTGCTATATAGCCCCGGCGCATTATTTCCACCCGGCGCTGAAAGTGTGATCCAGTCGCCATAAGAAGAATAATAGGCTTTCCGGTCCTGGCCATCCACCGCGGCAACAGTAATGACATAAGGTTCTTCATCGAGTGCATCGGTGGATAGTTCAACATTATCATTTCCGGCAGAATGGACGATTACCACCCCCTTTTGAAAAGCATATCGTGCCGCATCTCTCATAAATTCGCCACCACCACCGCCGCCCATGCTGTAACTAATAGCTGTGGCACCTTTATCGGCAGCATATCTAAAAGCATCTTTTATCCATAATGGATTTCCAACGCCATGACCTTCTTTATTTTGATAGGCAGCCCGAACCGGCAGAATATTACAACCCCATGAAACGGATGCCACCCCAATTTCATTGTTTGTTGCTGCCGCGGCCAATCCAGCGCAATGGGTACCATGGCCATCGAAATCCATGGGATCGTTATCCGTCGTACTCCCATCCTCACCAGTCGCCGCATCATTTTGCTGACCAGTGACAAAATCCCAGCCCCGGATGTCATCGATATAGCCATTGCCATCATCATCTTTGTTATTTTGAATTTCTCCATCATTGCGCCAGATAATGGAAGCGAGATCAGGATGATCCCAATCCACCCCGGTATCAACGATCGCAATAAGAACATTGGAAGATCCTTTAACAATATCCCAGGCTTTGGGTGCCATTATTTGGGTTAAATGTCCGAGCCGGTTATAATATTCATCATTTGGTATCGCACGAGTTTTTACCCAATAGAGCGGTTCAATGTATTCAATCGATGGATCATTTTTTAATTGAGCACAAAGGGAAATGATCGATAAATTTTGCGGCACCCGAACCTGATAAATTCGGCTCAGATCAGCGATACTTTGTTTAACTGATGGTTGATTTTCTAAATTTGGAAATGCCGGCTCAACCGAAATTGCCTGACATTGATTAAAAACACGGTTGGCAGCCTGGGTGGTTGGAATATTTTGAACCAGTGGCTTAAATTTAATGATGACGATTCCCGGAATAATATCTTTATCATCAGTAAATGAATTTGAACTGGCATAAAGTATTACAGCTGACAGAAAATATATTAAAATTGCAAATAAATAGCGCTTCATATCTACTCCTGGCGATTTAAATGGTAATTGAAGAGATTTTTATAAATTCAATCTACATTTATAACGACTCAGTTTGGCTGGTTCAGGGTTCACGGTTAAAAAACTTTCGTTTTTTTAAATTTATCCGCCCTGAATTGGGAACTATCTCGCCTTGAATCTGAGCAGTTGCAAAATAGCAATGATTTAGTTGATTTTTCTCTTGCATTTTTGTTGAAAAAAAATTATATTGTTTGATTATATTTTTAACTGACCAATACCGTTATGAATTAAAACAATAGAAATCCGATGGAAATCCCAATTCAAAATAGAAAATTCTCTACGAAAAAGTTTTCGCAGTGTAAAGACGCCTGCGACATCGATTTTATATTATCGAAATCGAATAGAATGCACCCCAGTAACTGGTTGGTGCATTTTTTTTAGTATGCTTTCGATGGATTTATTTTAACTTATTTAACGGCAGGATGTTTTTTTGGGTTCATTAAATTTTATCAATTTGATAAAAATTACAAAAAAAAGGTACAAAAATATATTATAGAACCAATCGTGTTCGGCACAATCATGAAAATGACTGCCATTTCTCACCAATACATGCCTGTCCGTTAGCTAACGGATTATCGGGCAGCCATTGTTTCGCTGAAGGTGGATTTGACTCGAATGTTTTTATCAAGTAAACATGCGGGAATGACTACGAACGTTTATTAAGCACTTAATTCATTAATTTAATTAATGTTAAGGCCTAATTTATTAAGTGTACCGAACACCATGGTTATAAAACAATCAAAACACTGGAGGGATAGCAACAGTGGAGTATGAGTTACGTCTTTTGGTTGAGCTTCAAGATATCGATTCAGCATTTCTGAAATTGGAGCAGTTAAAAGGGACTTTACCTGAAGAAATTAAACAGCTAAAAAAACAGTTAGATAATTTGACGCAGAAACTTGAAGAAGATGAACAGAGTAATATTAATGCTGAAATCGAACGTCATAAAGCTGAACTAGAAATTAAAGCATTGGAAGAACAATTAGCCAAATATAAGCAGCAAATTTACTCCGTTAAAACAAATCGCGAATATGATGCCATCACTGCTGAAGTTGAAACGACTGAAATAGAAATAAGTGATCTGGAAACGCAGGTACTGGAACTGCTGGATGTTGAACAAAAGCTTAAGCCGGTCGTGGAACAAGAAAAGGCTGAGTTAGCGGCGTTGGAATCTACCTTGAAACTGAAAAAATTGGAACTTGACGAATTGTTAGGGAAAACGCAAAAGGAACAAGAAGAATTAAGTCTTAAACGGAGTGAATTAATTAAAAAGATAGATAAGCCCTTGTTATCAACTTACGAGCGGATTCGCAAAGGGAAAAACGGTTATGCCGTGGTTCCCATCGCAAATGGCTGTTGTTCAAGTTGTTATCGAAATTTACCGCCACAGACAATAATTGAAATTAAAAAAATGAATCAACTGATTTTTTGCCAAACGTGCGGTTGTTTGTTGGTTTATAAAAATAATGAAGAATCAACTGAAATTAAAAAATAATCCAGAGTGGTGTAGATGATCGCGCCTGATTATCATGCAATGTTATCACAGGTGAGGAAAGTCTGAACTCCACAGGGCAGGGTGCCTCGTAACACGAGGAAGACGCGAGTCTATGGAAAGTGCCACAGAAAATATACCGTCCTGCTGAAGCAGGATAAGGGTGAAAAGGCGAGGTAAGAGCTCACCGCATTTCCAGTAATGGGGATGGCAGGGTAAACCCCACCCGGAGCAAGACCAAATAGGAGGGAAGAAACGGCCCGTTTCGTCCAATCCCCTGGTCTGACCAGGGGATACCCTCGGGTAGGTCGCTTGAAGCTGCTGGTGACAGCAGTTCCAGATAGATGATCATCCACGACAGAATTCGGCTTATCGCACCACTCTGGATATTATTTTTTTTTTACGCATCGGGTTCATGCATCCCGGGTTTACTTTTGTTTACTCATTCGTGAAATGTGCTGGTTCTGGTGGTTGTTGAGAGGTTCAATCACTATTTTTAGGAAATTTTATGAAATTAAAGTGGATTGTTGAAAATGAAATCGATGAAGTCGCTGTCCAGAATTTCGCGCAGGAATTAAATGTCGCTCCAATCGTCGCTCGTATTTTACTCAATCGTGGTATTACCACTTTCGAACAAGCACGTCATTTTTTTCGAGCTGATTTAAATGCCTTGCATGATCCATTTTTAATGAATGATATGGAACGTGCCGTTCAACGTATTATTCGGGCAATTCAACAGCATGAAAAGCTAATGATTTATGGCGATTATGATGTTGATGGAATTACCGCTGTTGCCCTGATGCTTCGGGTTTTTCAAGAGCTATTTGGTTTCAAACCATTTTATTACATACCAGAACGACTGCGAGAAGGATACGGCCTTTCACTTACTGGAATCAAGCATGCGCATGCATCACAGGTCTCGTTACTCATTTCGGTGGATTGTGGCATCACCGCTCATGAGGAGATCGCACTGGCAAATCAATACGGTATTGATGTCATTATAACCGACCATCATGTTCCGGGTGCCAAATTACCCGAAGCTTATGCGATTATTGATCCCAAACGTCAGGATGAAGCTTATCCGTTTCGGGAATTAGCCGGTGTTGGTGTCGCGTACAAGCTCCTGCAAGGGGTAATGATTCGATTAGGCAAGAGCGATGATATCTTAAGAAAATACGTTGAATTGATTGCAATTGGTAGTGCCGCGGATATCGTCCCGTTGGTTGATGAAAATCGTATTTTTGTTAAAACAGGCCTGGAAAAGCTGCTGGGAACCGAGATTCTGGGGCTTCAGGCACTTTTCGAAACTTCCCGCTTGAACTCAAAATCTCTGGGAACAGGTCAGATTGTTTTTATTATTGCACCGCGGATCAATGCGGTTGGACGATTAGGGGATGCCGCGCGTGCATTGGAGCTTCTCACAACCGCGGACAAGGCTGAAGCTTTGCAAATTGCACAGATTCTGGAAACTGAAAATCACCAGCGGAAGGAAATTGATGAAAAGACTTTTGATGAAGCATTAAAACTGATTGACGACATTTCGACCGACGTGGAGCAAGAGCCGGCGTTTGTATTAAGTATGGAAGGTTGGCATTCGGGCGTTATCGGGATTGTGGCTTCGCGAGTGGTGGAAAAATATTATCGCCCCACGATTCTGATTTCCGTCGAAAACGGCGTCGGTAAAGGTTCAGCCCGAAGTATTCCAGGCTTTGATTTGTATGATGCTTTAAAAGAGTGTGGCAATTTAATGTTAGGATTCGGGGGCCATAAATATGCAGCGGGTTTGACAATTAAATCTGAAAATATAGACGCTTTTCGTCGACGATTTATGGAAGTGACCCGAAAAAAAATGGATGAAGACATGCTTATCCCAAAATTGCGAATTGATAGCGAAATTCGACTGAGCCAGATTGACGCCAAATTTATACGGATCATTAAACAGTTGGGACCATTTGGTCCGCAGAATATGCGCCCCGTTTTCATGGCCCGGAATCTGGAAGTTGTCGGCACGCCGTCAGTTGTTGGCAAAAATCATCTGCGATTCAAAGTGCGCCAGGATTCTCTGGTAATGGATGCGATTGCTTTCAATCTGGCACATTTAAAATATCGTTTAGACCCAGGTGAAAAAAATTTAAATATGGCTTTTGTCATTGAAGAGAATGAATATTCAGGACGTGTGACGATTCAATTACGTGTCAAAGATATGATTTAGCACCCATACTGATATAAAAATAGATTTTTGCTTGAAGTATTTTACATTTAATTCCAAATTATTTTATTAAGGAGGAAATTAAAATATGAAAATAAGTACACAAGACGAACAGGGAAAAATTTGGTATGATGGCAAATTCGTCAACTGGCAGGATGCTACCTGTCACGTGATGTCACATGCCTTGCATTATGGTTCGACAATTTTTGAAGGATTACGATGTTATGATACAACAAAAGGTCCGATGATTTTTCGTCTGAAAGAACATGTCCGCCGATTATTTGATTCCGCCAAAATTTACCGAATCGAAATTCCTTATACCCCTGAGGAAGTCTACCAGGCCTGTCTGGAAACAGTTCGGATTAATAAAATGCGCACGGCATATATTCGTCCGCTGGTTTTTCGTGGTTACGGTGTATTGGGAGTCAGTCCCGTCGGTTCACCCGTCCACTTGATTGTCGCCGCATTAAATTGGGGTAAATATCTGGGTGAAGATGCCCTGACTCAGGGAGTCGATGTCTGTATTTCTACCTGGCGTCGCATTGGTGCGAATAGTGTTCCGGCACTGGCAAAAGCTGGTAGCAATTATATGAATTCACAGCTCATTCGTCTGGAAGCGAATCTCAATGGCTATCTCGAGGGGATTGGTCTCGATGCCAACGGGCACATTAGTGAAGGAAGTGGTGAAAATATTTTTTTAGTCCGGGACAATGAAATTTACACCCCTCCCCTTTCCAGTGGTGTATTAATGGGTATTACCCGTGATTGTATTATCAAGATCATTCAGGAATTAGGTTTTAAATTAAATATTACCGCAATTCCACGAGAAATGGTTTACATTGCCGATGAACTTTTCTTTACGGGTAGTGCTGCCGAAGTGAGTCCCATCCGTTCTGTTGATAAAATCCAGATTGGCGCTGGAAAACGGGGGCCAATCACCGAAAAAATTCAGACCAGATTATTTGATTATATCGAAGGAAGATTAGCGGACAAATATCAATGGTTAACGCCTGTCCAATAATCCTTGTTATTCATCATAATGGGAATTGATTATGAGTAATCGCCGTCGTGGAAGGGAATGTGCCCTTCAGGCTTTTTATGCCCATGAACTCTCTGGAAATACCCTGGAGCAAACATTCCATGATATTATTATGAACCGGCAGGATATGAACCAGAATATCAAAGAGTTTGCCTGTAAACTGGTTCGCCTGGCACATCAACATCGCGATGATATTGATAATTATATCAAATCCAAAGCTTTGAACTGGGATTTTGAACGGATTGCCATTTTGGATAAACTTATCCTCCGAATGAGCATTTGTGAATTTTTATTTTTTGATGATATCCCCCCAAAAGTTTCTATCGATGAAGCGATTGAGATTTCAAAAAAATATAGCACGGAAAACAGTGGAAAATTTATCAATGGCATTCTGGATTCGGTGTTACTCGAATTGCGACACGAAGCGAAAATTAACAAAAAAGGACGTGGATTGGTAGAATAGTTTTGTTACGGATAAAATTATTCGAATTCATATATATTGGTTAATTTTTATATTTGACCGGTCGATTTCTCATAGTTTAGCCTTTTTTCGCAATGGTGTTCGGCATACTTTTTTCAATTGCTACCCAACAAAACCATACATCATGCCCATCCGTTAGCTAACGGATTATTGGACATCCATTGCTTTCAGAAGAATGAATTTCCGCCAGCAAAACGTGGAAATGACTGAATTCATTAATTAGGATGTATTAAATTTAAGTAATAATTTTAATTTATCCTAAACTATTGTTAAAAACCGTGCCGAACTTTATTGCTTTTTTATTTTTGATAAGTGCTTGCCCATCTATCGGAAACAGTATTTATTTCTGCTGTTGATTCTGGATTTCAGCCTGAAAAAAACTTAACTCGAAAGGCTTTTCTTTTCTGCCTTGTAAAATTAGCCCGGGCCGAAGTCAGTATGACGCATGGGTAACCTTATGATATTGGATAAATTAAAGTTGTGCAGGCAACTGGCGAGGATATTCGTATCAATGGGAACAACTTAAAATATGACTCAGTAAAAACTTCCGTATAGATGTCGCGTGGATTTAAAAGGAGCTAAAATGTTTGATAGCATATTGAAAAAAATTTTTGGGACCAAACACGATCGGGATGTTAATAAAATAAAGCCTTTTGTTGATGCGATCAACGAATATGGCAATCAATTTCGCTTTCTCACCGATGATGAGTTATGTCATAAAAGTGATGAGTTTAAAGATCAGATAGACGAAGCCACGGCTGAAATTCGTAATCGAATTCTGGAAATCCGATATGAACTAAATAATGAAGAGGCCGAAGGCGATGCTGCCAGTCGTGAAGAACTACGGAATGAACTGGATGATTTAGCTGATGCTGAAAATAAAGCTATTGAGGCCGTTTTATTGGAAATTTTACCGGAAGCGTTTGCGGTTGTTAAAGAAACCTGTCGTCGACTAATTGGTAGTCACTGGGAAGTGAGTGATCATCATATTACATGGGATATGGTTCCCTTCGATGTCCAGTTAATTGGCGGGATTGTTCTCCATCAGGGGAAAATTGCCGAAATGGCCACCGGAGAAGGAAAAACGCTGGTGGCGACCATGCCCATTTACCTGAATAGCCTCACGGGTAAGGGCGTACATCTGGTGACGGTTAATGATTATCTGGCCCGGCGCGATTCGGAATGGATGGGGAAAATTTATGAATTTCTAGGTCAGACGGTCGCCTTTCTTTCCAATGAAATGGATCCCACGCAGCGTCATCCGGTTTATAATGCCGATATCACTTATGGAACGAATAATGAATTTGGGTTTGATTATTTACGCGATAATATGGCAATTAATCGTGAAGATCAGGTTCAACGCGGGCATAATTTTGCCATTATTGATGAAGTTGACTCGGTCCTGATTGATGAAGCCCGAACGCCGCTGATAATTTCCGGACCGGTGGAACATTCCAACCAACAATTTGCCGAAATGAAACCGCTTGTACAGCGGATTGTCGCAAAGCAGGTTCAATTAATTAATTCAATTATCGGCGAAGCAGAGCGATTGCTGGAAAAGGAAGATGAATATCGCGCTGGCGAAAAGCTTTTACAGGTTCAACGCGGGGCTCCTAAAAACAAGAAATTTATGAAATTACTTCAGGAAGTCGGAATTAAAAAGCTGATTCAACGGGTAGAGAATGATTATATTCGTGATAAACGAATGCACGAAATCGATGATGAACTTTATTATTCTATCGACGAGAAAAGTCATGTCATCGATTTAACCGAGCGAGGCCGTAATGCCATTGCCCCCAATAATCCTGAAATGTTTGTTTTGCCTGATTTATCCATAAAATTGCATGAAATTGATACGAATCCCCAGTTAAGCGATGAGGAAAAATTTTTAAAAAAGGATGAAATCCACAAAGAATACGGCGTGATAAGTGAACGGATACATAATATTTCACAATTACTCCGTGCCTACTCCCTTTTTGAAAAGGATGTGGAATATGTGGTGGAAGGCGGAAAAGTTCTTATTGTTGATGAATTTACAGGCCGACTCATGCCTGGCCGCCGCTATAGTGATGGTTTGCATCAGGCTTTGGAGGCTAAAGAAGGGGTTGCGATTGAACGCGAAACCCAGACGCTGGCGACGATTACGCTGCAAAATTACTTTCGACTCTATCAAAAATTAGCTGGTATGACAGGAACGGCCGAGACCGAATCGAATGAATTCTGGCAAATATATAAATTGGATGTGGTGGTTATTCCAACCAATCAACCTATCCGCCGGGAAGATTATGAAGATGTCATTTATCGGACCAAACGCGAAAAATATAATGCCATTGTCGAACATATTAATGAATTGCATCATAACAAGCGGCCGGTTTTAGTGGGAACGATTTCGGTCGATGTCTCTGAGCTACTCAGCCGTATGCTAAAACGGCGCGGCATACCCCATTCTGTCTTAAATGCAAAGTATCATGAGAAAGAAGCGGAAATTGTGGCCCAGGCCGGTCAACCGGGGGCTGTGACGATTGCCACGAATATGGCTGGTCGCGGGACTGACATCAAACTGGGAAAAGGTGTCATTCAATGCGATGGTCAATGCTATATTTTAGAGGGGGGAAATATACCACCCCATATTAATATTGCCCAGTGTCGCGCGAACATGCCCTGTGGATTGCATATTGTCGGTACCGAGCGCCACGAAGCGCGACGAATCGACCGGCAATTACGCGGGCGAAGTGGTCGACAAGGGGATCCTGGTTCCTCCCGCTTTTTCCTTTCGCTTGAAGATGATTTAATGCGGCTATTTGGATCAGATCGTATCGCTTCCATTATGGATCGAATGGGCGTTCGTGAAGGCGAAGTGATTGAACATTCGATGATTACGAAATCCATCGAAAGAGCACAAAAACGAGTAGAGATGCGCAATTTTGAAATTCGAAAACATCTCCTCGAATATGACGATGTGATGAATCAACAGCGGGAAGTTATCTATTCTCGCCGCAACGTAGCACTTCAAGGGGAAAATCTACAAGATGTGATTCAGGAAATGCTGGATAATTATATCGAACAGTTACTGGGTCAATATACCAATGCAGAAAGTTATCCTGAAAATTGGGATTGGGACGGATTACGGGCCAGTCTGCAACGGACGTTATTGATTGATTTGCCAGTCGATGCCACCGAATTCACGACGATGAATTTGGAAAATTTGAAGGATAAATTAAGCGAGGCAGCCCGCGACGCCTATCTTCGCAAGGAAAAAGCTATTTCTCGCCCATTGATGCGCCGATTGGAACGTTATGCGATGCTGAGAGTAATTGATGAAAACTGGCGCGATCATCTATACGAAATGGATCAATTGAAAGAGGGGATCAATCTGCGGGCTTATGGCCAAAAAGATCCGCTTCTGGAATATAAAAGTGAAGGTTTTAATCTTTTTTCGGAAATGTTATCTCAGATTGATGAAAGTGTGCTGATGCAAATCTTCCGCACAACCGTGGAAACGCAGCCAAGACAGCCGGTGCGCCGACAGCCCCAACGAATGCAAACGATGCATCAATCCGCAACCGGAATGGGGTTTGAAGGCCCCCAACGAGCACCGGAAAGTGGCGGCGGAGCGCCCCCGGAACCAGGTAAACCCAAACCAGTAAAAGTGGAAGTTAAAGTCGGGAGAAATGATCCCTGTCCCTGTGGTAGTGGGAAAAAATATAAAAAATGCTGTGGTGCAAAAAAATAGAAAAAACACTAATCATGAAATCAGAAATTATTTTGTTGGGCAATTAGTCGATTTGCCCTGTTTTTTCCTTTTAACAACACCATTGATTCTCTATCCCTTCCTCGCAGATGAATTAAATTCCGATTTTTGCAAAAATGATGGCCTTGAAATCTATCGGACAGCCGTAAAATGATTGCTAAAATATGATATGAAAATTTTGTCATATCACTTGCTTTTCAGGATTTATTTCGTATATTAACATCCTTCATCTTATTTTTTGAAAATAACAAGGTTAAAAAATTTTAAAAATAATTCAAGTAAAAACAATACATTAATATACTATTGGCGAAGAGTATGATAAAAAAAACTGGAACCAGAACAAATCAATATTCGTTATACGAACCAAATGAGGGCATCTACCGGATGCTATGTCGCGAATAGAATCAAAATAAAATTTTCATATAAACAGGAGCGAGGAGAATGAACGAAAAAGTAGTGGAAATTCTCGTTTATATTATGCAGGAGATAAAATCGACGAAACAGGAAATTGGGGATTTGGAACTCCTCTCCAAAGATCTGATTGGAAAAGGCTACACCAACCATGAAATCAGTCATGCATTTTCCTGGCTTTTTGATCGCATGAAAGATAATTTTACCGAAATCATGAAAAATAAGGGACCAATCTCTCCTCATTCATTTCGGGTGCTACACGAAGTTGAAAAGATGATTATTACGCCGGCAGCTTATGGCTATTTGATTCAGTTAAAGGAATTAGGTCTAATAAGTGATCCTGAAATGGAGCAAATTATCGAGAAAGCACTCATGCTCGGAACCAACCAGGTTTCAATCGATGACATGAAGGCCATTGTTGCCTCCTCACTTTTTAATCTAGATGGTCCAATTGATAATTCCAATCAATTTACTAATCCATTATATCAGATTCATTAATCATTCAGTTAGAAATTTATTATGGGAAAATCGCTGGTTATTGTCGAATCCAAAGCCAAGACGAAAACAATCGCTAAATTTTTGGGTAAAAATTATATTGTGCTCCCTTCAATCGGTCATGTTAAAGACCTGCCAAAGGGGAAATTAGGTATCGATATTGATAATGGATTCAATCCTCAATATATTACCATCCGTGGAAAAGGTGAAGTTCTTAAACAATTACGTACGGCAGCCCAAAACTCAACTCATGTTTTTATCGCAACGGATCCGGACCGGGAAGGCGAAGCCATTGCCTGGCATATCGCGGATGAAATTCAGTCGAAAAATCCAAATATCAAGCGGGTTTTATTCAATGAGATTACGTTGAGTGGCATTAACAAGGGCATGAGTAATCCATTGGATATCGACTATAATCTGGTCGAGGCACAAAAGGCCCGACGTATTTTGGATCGCCTGGTAGGTTATCAGGTAAGTCCTTTCCTCTGGAAAACGATTTTCAGAGGCTTGAGTGCCGGACGAGTTCAATCGGTGGCTTTGCGGCTCCTGTGTGAACGGGAAGCTGAAATCGAAGCATTTATTGCTGAGGAATATTGGTCGATCACCGCAAAATTATCGAAAAAGGATGAAAATCCTTTCCTTTCCCGCTTAGTAAAAATAAACCAGAAAGATCCAAAAATCAATGTAGAAAAAGAGGCGCTGGCATATGTTGAAGAATTAAAGCGCTGTCATTATAAAATTCTTCAAATAAAGAAGAAAAAAATATCCAAAGCGCCACCGCCACCCTTTACCACCAGTACTTTGCAGCAGGAAGCCAGTCGTCGACTGGGATATTCGACCAAAAAAATTATGACGATAGCGCAGGGTCTCTATGAAGGTGTTGAAATCGGTACTGAAGGCAGTGTTGGTCTAATTACCTACATGCGTACGGACTCCACCCGTGTGGCCGCCGAGGCGCTGGAAGCCGTACGAGAATATATCTACGATGCATATGGAAAAGAATATTTGCCCACAACCGCCCGAATCTTTAAAACCAAACAGGCGGTTCAGGATGCCCATGAAGCAATTCGACCGACGTCTGTTAAACGAACGCCGAAAGCTGTCAAAAAATATCTGTCAGCGGAACAGTTCCAGCTTTATGAGCTCATCTGGAATCGATTTGTGGCTTCTCAGATGGAGGCGGCTCAACTCGAACAGACTTCCATCGATATTGAAGCCAGCGAGCCGACGCCTTCGAGCGAGGCTAAAAATATTTTTCTCTTTCGAACGACCGGTTCGATTTATCTTTTTCGTGGTTATCTCCAATTATATGAAGAATTTCAGGAAGAAACCGAAAATGAGGATGAAACCCAGGTTATTCCCCCCGGCTTAAAAGCGGGTGATCTGCTGCTGTTACTGGCTCTTCTACCGAAACAGCATTTTACCAAAGCACCGCCGCGATATTCTGAAAGTTCCTTGGTAAAAGAACTGGATGCCCTTGGAATTGGTCGTCCAAGCACTTATGCGTTAATTATCACAACGCTTTTGGTTCGAAAATACATTGAAAAACAGGGGCGACAATTAATCCCGACAGAATTAGGCCGGACGGTAAATAAAATTTTGGTACAACAGTTTCCTGATATATTTAATGTCTCTTTCACCGCCCAGATGGAAGAAGAACTGGATAAGATTGAATCTGGCCATAAAAAATTTCTTACCGTTGTCAAGGATTTTTATGGACCATTTCATCAGGCACTTGAGGCCACCGAGACCCGAAAAGAAGAGATTCGTGACTCATTGATGGAGAGTACGCCGGAAACCTGTCCCAAATGTAATAGGCCACTGGTATTGCGCTGGGGGCGTAATGGTAAATTTTTGGCCTGTAGTGGCTATCCCGATTGCAAATTTACCAAACCGCAGAATGAACCAGAAAAAACGGACGAAGTTTGTTCCAAATGTGGCCGGCCCATGCTCTTAAAAGTCGGTCGATTCGGTCGTTTTCTGGCTTGCTCCGGCTATCCCGAATGTAAAAATACACAGCCTTATAAGATTGGAATGCTCTGTCCGAAGGAAGGTTGTACTGGTCATATTGTGGAAAGAAAGACAAAACAGGGTAAATTATTTTATGGCTGTAGCCGTTATCCGGATTGTGATTTTGTTACCTGGTATAAACCGGTGGCTATAACCTGTACAGTCTGCGGAAATAAATATCTTGAAGAACGCTATACCCAGGCCAAAGGTGAGTATTTGAGATGTCCGGTCTGTAAGCATGAATTCGAAATTGGGGATGTCAGTTAAGTCAAATTACAAAATCAGTCACCTTTAAAAAAAAAAATTCAATGACTTAATCCTATAAAATTTAATAAGTTATACCATGATTAAATAGCTTAATTTAAAATTTTGCAAAAAATTTTAAATTTTCCCCTTGAATTTTTCAAGAAATGTTTCTATAATCTATATGGACCTTTAATGGAAAATGCGTTCCAGGAGCAGCTAATTAAAGTGAAAAAAAACAAGATCACTGCTTTCGAGCAGGCCATTGAACAATTTTTACAATATCTGGAAAAAGAACGCCATTATTCTGCTCATACTGTCATCTCTTATCAAAATGACCTGGAAAATTTCCGTGCCTATCTTGAAGAGAACCTCCCTGAACCTGTTAATCTGGCACAGGTCGACCGAATTATCCTGCGACGTTATTTAAGTAATTTAAAAGATCAAAATTTTAACGCCCGAAGTATTAACCGGAAACTCGCTTGTATCCGTTCATTTTTTAAGTACCTCATCCGGCGGAATTTATTGCAGAATTCACCGGCAGCCAATCTATTTTCATTGAAGACGAAAAGAAATTTGCCCTTGACGTTTAATTATGAACAAATTGCTTCAGTTTTGGATAATTTGGATGAAACAAAATTGCGGAATTTACGAAATAAGTTAGTACTGGAACTCTTTTATGGAACCGGCATACGACTAAGTGAATTGAATTTAATAGAAATAAAAGATATCGATTTTTATAATTTAGTTATCAAAATTCATGGAAAAGGGGCAAAGGAACGGTTGGTTCCTTTTGGTTCGGTCCTGAATCGCTTACTCAAAAAATATCTCGAAAGGAGGAAAGAGCTTCTTTCTGTTAGCCAGACTTCAGAAACAGATGCCCTGATATTAAATAAAATTGGTAAGAGATTGTCAACAAGAGGTATCAGCCGTGTTATTAATAAACTGTTGGGTCCTGTAACAACGACAGGAAAAAGTAATCCACATCTATTACGGCACTCTTTTGCAACACATCTTTTAGAAGAAGGGGCTGATTTGAGTGCTGTGAAAGATTTGCTGGGACACCAGCGATTATCAACTACCCAAATTTATACACAGGTGACGGTAAACCGGCTGAAGAAAGTTTATCGAAACGCGCATCCAAGAGATAATTTACAGGATTAAATTTAACTCATGTGGGCTATACTGATTGGAGTATCAGTTAACCTGTTTTTTTTTTGTAACCCTTTAACTAGGAGGTATTAAAATGAGGGTAAATATCACCGCAAGGCACTACAAACCATCAGAAAGACTCAAGGAGCATGTGACACAGGAAGTGCAAAAACTCGATAAATTTTATGAAGGGATTATTAGTTGTGAAGTCATTCTCGATTCTCAAAAACTGGAGCAAATCGCTGAAATAATCATCCATGTTCAGGGGAATCGACTAACTGCTGTTGAAAAATCGGAGGATATTTACAAATCAATCGATCTTGCGGTCGCGAAATTGGAACGTCAATTGAAAAAATATAAAGGTAAAATGCAGCAATTCAATGTTGAAAAAATTTAAGAAAATACACGTGCAGCTATGTAATTTTTAGCATAAAATATGTCATAATTAAAGAAGCCTCATGAATTTTAATGGGGCTTCTTGCATTTTAGGGTATTTGACAAAATTAGCATATCTGAAAATTCCGACACATCACCAGGTTTAGCATCAAAAAGCAGTACAATGGTCGAATCCCGGTTACTCAATTTCAGGCTGATTTTGTGAATTATATAACAATTTTATTGAATTTTTAAAATAAAATGATTAGATTATCATCTGGTTTTGAGTGATTTAGGACTGTGAAGCTCAAAAAATTCAAACCATAACAATTTTTCTCCAAAATATCAGGTTCTCATCGTTCATTTATTTTTTATGAGATAAAATAGTATGGACTGGTTAACTGTAAAAGCATTCTTCGAAGATAATAAAAATCGACTCCAGCTCGAAATCGTCAATAAAAGTGCCCGGCTCACTCAAATAATTCGGGAAAAGGAAATTCATCGTCCTGGATTGGCGTTAAGTGGTTTTGTTGGCGTTTTTTCGCATACCCGGATTCAAATTCTGGGCAACTCGGAGATTAGTTTTCTCAACACACTTACACCCGCTAACAGAAGGGATTCGATTCAGCGATTTCTTGAGTTTGAAATTCCGTGCATTATTATTACCAATCAAAACAAACCGCCGAAAGAGCTTTTGGAAATCACTGATACGAAACAATTACCGGTCTTTGTAACCCCGTTGACAACAACGAAATTAACTCAGTTATTGAGCGAGTATCTGGAAGAAAAATTTTCACCGAAAATCACCATGCATGGCTCACTGGTGGCTGTTTATGGCGTCGGCATGCTCTTCACGGGACGAAGCGGGATTGGAAAAAGTGAACTCGCGCTGGATTTGGTTGAAAGAGGTCATCAACTGGTAGCCGATGACGTCGTAAATATAGTGCAATACGGCAGTAATGTCCTGATGGGAAGCGGGAGTGAAATGCTTCAATATCACATGGAAGTTCGTGGACTGGGCATCATCGATGTGCGGAATATTTTTGGTATACGGGCAATTCGAAAACAGAAGGAAATACAGGTCATGGTTGCCCTGGAAGAATGGGATGAAGGGGAAGATTACGAAAGAATTGGTATCGATGAAGAAACGACGAAAATTTTGGATGTTTTGATTCCCACAATTAAGCTTCCGATTATTCCGGGTAAAAATATTACGGTTATTGCGGAAGTAGTTGCACTGAACACGTTGATGAAACAAAACGGTCAATTTACGGCAGCGGAATTTAATAAACGTCTGCTGCGGAAATTGCAGTCCCGCGCCGGCCAGACGGGATATTTGGAACCAGATTACGAATAAACTGCATTTTCGGATTCAAAAACTGTTTCTCAAAATTGAAATTGAAAGCAGTAACCAAAATATTTTGTAATTTTAAATTTTTCTCTTGACTTTTATCAAAAAAATTATATCTTATGGCTGTTCATTTGCCGTCCTAGCTCAGTCGGTAGAGCAACGGACTGAAAATCCGTGTGTGCCCAGTTCGATTCTGGGGGACGGCACCTAAAAAAGGGACTCAAAGGAGTCCCTTTTTTATTTTATAACCCGTTATCGGGTGTCAGAATGTCGCTATTTAAGTTTTTAAGCTCGTTTTTGACTATCTTAACGACTCAGTAAAATTTGACCTAAAATTCTAAAATGGAAATTTGTAAGGGTATGAATCAATGAGAGACCCCCT
>DYKB01000207.1 GCA_020722815.1 Caldithrix sp.
ACTGACCTAAAGCAATATCCTGACCCCTTTAGGATTGACTAAAAAGAAAATTTTAAGTATAATATTTTTGTTTCTGTCCCCGTAGCCCAATTGGATAGAGCAACCCTGCACTAAAATAAAAAATGCCCCTATAGCTTAACGGATAAAGCACGGGCCTTCTAAGCCTGTGATGCAGGTTCAATTCCTGCTAGGGGCACAGGTTTAGTGCGGGGTAGGCTGCAGATTCAAGTTCTGCCGGGGGACACTTCTTGGTGCCATTAGTGTAGCGGCTAGCACTGCAACCTGTGGAGTTGCCGGGAGGAGTTCGAATCTCCTATGGCACCCAATCATTTCCTTTCTAATTTATTTTTTCTCTTCTAATTTGACTTTTAAAGTTATTTCTTTGCCTTCTCGCAAAACCTTAAAATTGATTTCGCTACCGATTTTCTGTTTGGCTAAAAAGTCGGCTAAGGGATTTTCTTCAGTAATTTTTTCTCCATTGGCTTCCAGAATAATGTCATATTCTTTCAAACCGGCTTTATCAGCCGCTGAACCTTTAACTACTGCTGGTTCGCCTAAATTCTCTCTGACGATGAGGGCTCCATAATTTACTGGTAATTTATTTGCCTTGGCAATTTCCGGGTTTAAAATGACATATCTCACCCCTAAAAACGGCCTTTTGATCTTCCCGTATTTCATTATCTCTTCCAAGATATTTTTGGCATAATTTATGGGTATGGCAAAGCCAATGTTCTGGGCTCCCATAACCATAGCGGTGTTAACTCCAATTGCTTTTCCTTCCATATTGACCAAAGGTCCTCCCGAATTCCCTGGATTAATAGCGGCATCAGTTTGGATTAATCCTCGCAAGCTGGTGGCTTTTAAGGGCAAACCTCCATAGGCAGTGATTTTTCGCGATAATCCCGAAACAATCCCGGCTGACAAGGTATCTTCAAACTCTCCCAGGGGATTGCCAATGGCGACAACTGTTTCTCCCAGATCAATTTTATCGGAATCTCCCAATTCTAAGTAGGGCAGACTTTTATCATTAATTTTCAAAATGGCTATATCAACCAAAGGATCCTTGGCTAAAACCTTGGCTGGATATTTACGCTTGGGATCTAAAATGACCGTATAATCTGCTTCCGGATCGCCAACCACGTGGTTACAGGTTATCACATAACCTTCGGCTGAAACAATAAAACCCGAACCGCCGCCAATTTTAGTTTTTTCTTTCCCTTTCTTTAATTTCGGGAAAATAAATTCCTGACCGGGAGCAAAAGGAAAAAAATAAAAACCTTCCACTTTTGGCAGGTCTTTGGAAATAACAATAGTGATGACAGCCGGGCAAACTTTTTTGGCTACTTCAACGATTGGTGATTTCTCCATAACCTTACGAATTTGTTACAAATATCCGATTTGATAAATTAATTGTATCACTAAATTCTATTGTCAACAATAGGAAAAGTTGATAATATATTTATATTCGCCCCTGTCGCTTAACGGATAAAGCAGTCCCGTCCTAAGGGAAAGATTGGGGGTTCAATTCCTCCCAGGGGCATTGGGCCCGTAGCTCAATGGTTAGTAGCGCCTCAATGGCATTGAGGAGGTTAGGGGTTCAAGTCCCCTCGGGTCCACCATAGACGATTT
>DYKB01000208.1 GCA_020722815.1 Caldithrix sp.
GGCTATATTAAGTGACGAATGAACAAATTTAATATAAACCTTTTTTCTTATTAAATTGAAACTTTCTTCGGATTATTTCCCCCAGATCATATTGTACTTCCACAATGGATTATCATTTCAAGATTAGTTTTGTCGAACCCCCCTGCAATGGACACCTATGTGTTTTGAAAACTCGAATTCTCGCCGATCTCATGGTAAGTTCATGTATATCTATATTTTCATTTATTTGTTATGGTTGGCCGACCACACCAAATATATTTACCAATACATCGGGAAATCTTTATGAAATCCTCCGTAGGGCAAATCTTTTCGCTCGGAATGATTTTAATTCTTTGCCCCCTCTGCGGAAGTGCTGCCATTGGCACAAATGGAACTCGAAGACGGAAGAATGGATATGTCGAAGCATTTCAATGCCACAATCCGCTGTGTCCATTTTTACATAATCATAAATACCCGAAGCAATTTATACTTACCTCGTCATTAAAATTTAAGGAAGAAATCTGGGGACTGCTTAATAATCTCTTCCATGAATTAACCCATGAAGGGGCCAAAAATAAGACTATAGCCCATCACTATTCAATTTCGGAAGGAAAAGTCTCCCAACTACGGAAAGCCTTGGAAGAAACAATTGAGCGTAATTATGGATTAGAGAAATTAGTCATGATCCCTCAAACAGATGAGGCGATTGCCATGGATGAGACATTTTTTACGATTGAAGGGACATCTGTTTATCTGATTCTCGCAACGGGCTATAAATCCAAAAAAACATTAGGGTTAAAGATATCAAAATCCCGGAAACTTGAAGATCTTAAAGCCGTATTCGATGAGGCCCAAAATAATGTCATACACCCCATTAAATTGATGTCAGTCGATGGGTGGGGGGCCTATCAAACTCTCGCCAAAGAATTGAAACGGAAATTTACACTGGTGATACATCCGCACAAGAAACCCTATGATCTGGCTTGGATCATGGAGCTTTCTTATAACGATACATCGCGAAAAATCACTCAAATTGGCGTAAAAACAGATGTTTTTGAACGCCGAGCCACGCGGGAATTTCATTATCTTGAGCATACGGAGTCGCTCACCCTGCCTCTGCCGAAACCTAAGGGCCGTCCTAAAGGCACAAAGAATGGACAAGGACACAAAAAACCACCCGAGAAAAAACAACGGGGAAGAAAGGGTTTCAAGCGAATTTTTACCAAAGGGAAGAAGGGATACATGAAGGTTGACCCATATCGAAAAACCCTTCGATTTGGGAAAGATTGTCCAGTCGCGGTTGCCTCCGGACTGGACAAGACATTCCATGTGTTCGCAGGTATGTCGATTCAAAATAATCAAGCGGAAAATATAAATTCAGTTATTGAGTCCTTAGTACGTATGAGGGGCCCCCGCACAATGGAAACCTTGGAACAACGACTTCGAGCAACGGTCATTATTCGAAATGATCCTTCGATCTTGGATCATATCGAGATTTCACGCCAAGTTCGAGGCGAATTTTTATTGAAAAATATGAAAGCACAAGATTTATTATCATTTTTAGAGGATTCAGTAAAAATCCAAAGGGAAGAGGGGGAAAAAAATGCTTAAAAAATTGATCATTCGTTAATACATATACTC
>DYKB01000209.1 GCA_020722815.1 Caldithrix sp.
TCCAGGATAAAGCGAAAAATTACCATGATGGGCGGAGCTGATTTATTTTCGCGAATTGTTGCGGTGGCTGATTTTGATATTGAGACTCTGGAAGCCGGGATGGATGCGGTAATGAAAAAAACCGGAGCCACAAAAATAATCGTGGCGGTTGATTATATCCAGCTACTGGGAAACGAGAGGGAAGAGCTAAACGCCGTAACCCAAAGAATAAAGACAATCGTCAACAACCGGGAAGTTCTTTTTTTTGCTCTTTCCCAACTCGCAAGGGGAACGGGCGACTTGCGGGAAAGTAGTGAGCTTGATAATTTTGCCGATTTGATTTGTATCTTGGAGCGGCCTGTCAATAGCAAAGGGTTTCCCGATTATTCAAGCCCAATGCGAACATTGCAGATCCGAAAAAATAAGGAAGGCACGTCCGGGGATGAATATGAGCTCTACTTCAACAGGGAAAAAATGAAATTCGTTCTTAGTGTTATGGATGACGGGGATGGAGACAATGCCGGGATGAGTTGGTTGTCCGTGGCAGGGGTACCCAAAAAAGAGAAGCAGTCCGGGACGAAAAAAGCACCGTTCAGGAAGGCTTCAAGTCTTACCCTTGTTCCAGAAGAAAACGGGGAAATTTATAACCCATTAGGAGCGCAAACCATATGAAAAAATATGTTTCCGCAATGCCGACAAGAAACATTTTCACCGAGCTTTTCCCGAAAAAGATTTTGGAAACTTACGATAAAAACCCCGGGATTTTTTACCAGGGTTTTGACGTAACTAACGCGGTCATAAGCACGGAAAAAGTGGCTAAAATTCGTAACGAAATTTTAGCTTTTCGGTTTACGATGGAAATGGGGATTCTCGCGGATATTGGATCGGGGGTACTTGGCCGCATCACACAAGGGGGAATATCTCGTGACAAAGTATCCCTTACCGTCGATGAAACAGGGCGGATAACCACCGTTGGCCTATCGTTTACATGGCCAGAAATAAAACGATTGGCATACGGTGAGCTTGTAAACGAAACGGGCACAGGGAGGCGTAACACAAGAAAAACAACCGAATATCTGGGGAAAAAATTAAGGGAATTTTCGCTGAAAAATTCAATCCCAGAAATGCCAAGCAGTTTTTTTCACAAAGAAAAAATTTATCTCATTTGGGAAAAACCGCTTCAAATTTCAGGTAGCTTAACCCCATCGGGCGGACGGGGGTTTTATCACCCGGGACACCCAAAATACAGGCCAACGCTGGATTCAGTTTTTATAAAATTGAATACCTTATTTTATCCGGTCAAAAGTGATCTTACTATTGGCGAGCAATTTTTACAGGTGCCAAACGGCCTTTACGCCATGATCCACTATGGCCGGGACATGGCAAAAAGGAAAGGCTACCCAGCACATACACCCCCGATAAATGCAAGAAAAATGATTTTATTTTGGCTGGCATTGAGAAACGGAAAAATCCCGCTTACAGACGTTCAGCCGATTTCTGGCGGTGCCGTGCTTTCCCCGGATGCTTTTGGTAGCTTGATTCGGCAAAAGGTCACACCAGAGGAAATCCAGAAACTTTACGACGATACTAAGCTTTATTTGAAAATCGCTGAGGATGAACTACAACGGGA
>DYKB01000124.1 GCA_020722815.1 Caldithrix sp.
TTCTCGATTGGGAACTGAAAATTTAAATTATTGATAAAATAGCTTGACAAACAATATTTAAAAGAGTATATTTAAGTATATTTGAAAGACAAAAAACAGATTGTTCAACTGAATCTTCTATCAAAAAAATATATGTTAACCATCTTTTTCATAAATTTTAAGTTTTCATAGCATTCCACTTATCTGAGATATGTTGAAACCCACTCCAAATACGATTAATCGATAAATATGAGGGCGGAATGAATGGAAGCTATAATTGCTAAAATTTTAGAATCCTTATACCCAAAGAGATACTTTGTCTTTCTGAGAATTACTATACCCTATCTGAATCGTTTTAATATCATCCATCAATTCACTTGATTTTTTTAATTCCATTAATCCCGAATTCGATAATTCATTCTTATTTTTCATCTCTTTAAAAATGGAGTTAATGAATATGAAATCATTTCATCTGCTACTATTTTTAAGTTTACTTTGTGTTGTCAATTTGCTATTTGGCGGAACAACTGGTAAAATTGCGGGAATTGTTACCGATGCAAAAACCGGTGAACCACTACCAGCAGTTAATATCGTTGTTGTTGGTACCCGGCTGGGAGCTGCAACCGATATGAATGGCTATTATGCCATTTTAAACGTGCTACCCGGCAATTATACGCTGAACGCGATGATGATGGGATATCAACCCTATACGATAACTGAGGTACGTGTAAAAATTGAACAAACGACGAATGTTGACTTTAAACTTAAAGAACTTATTATCGAAGGCGAAGAGGTTACAGTCGTTGCGGCTGCTGTTCGTCCAATTGTCGATAAGGATATCTCATCGAGCCAATTGAACATCGAGACAGAACAGATTAAAGCGCTGCCTATCCAAAATATTCGGGAAGCGGTTTCGCTTCAGGCGGGTGTGCTTGGTTTAAGCGTTCGTGGCGGCGGTGAAACCGAAACGGTTTTTATGATGGACGGTTTCACCATGCGGGATGAACGAAATAATATGCCCTATACCGGCATCAGTCTCGCTGCGATAGAAGCTGTTAAAATTCAAACGGGTGGTTTTAGTGCGGAGTATGGAAATGTCCGGTCAGGTATCGTGAATGTCGTAACCAAAGAAGGTGACCGGGATCGATATAGCGGTGTTTTTACCATTCACTACAGTCCAGCCGCATCAAAACATTTCGGTCCTTCAGGTTACGCCTGGGATTCCTATTGGAATCGTCCTTATCTGGATGATGCCGTTTGCTGGACTGGCACGAACAATGGTGCCTGGGATGCCAATACTCAGCGGCAATATCCTTCTTTTGAAGGTTGGAATGCGGTTGCCCAACGAACGCTCCAGGATGATGATCCCAATAATGATTTAACGCCGGAAGCTGCCCAGCGTGTTTTCCGCTATCAACATCGAAAGCAAGGCGACATTAAAGATCCCGATTATACCATTGATGCGGGATTGGGTGGCCCTGTACCAATTATCAGTAATATGCTGGGGGATCTCCGCTTCTTCCTGTCCCATCGGCAGGAGCAGGACATGTACTTTATCCCGCTTGCCCGTGATGCTTACTCGGATCATTCAACACTTCTGAAGGTTACTTCCAACATAACCCCTTCAATGACATTGACATTGTCCGGATTATATGGTGAAGTTTTTGCCGTTTCGAGTAATAATGTGGGTGAACCAGGTTATTTTCGTTATGACTATGAAATAGCCAATCAACTTCAGCGACGAAGTTATATTACGGGCATTATGTATGGAAATGATTATTGGTGCCCCACATCGCGGTATCGGCATAATTTTTCTGCCAAGTTAACTCATGCCCTGAGTTCAAAAACTTTTTACGAATTTCAATTGGAACGGGAAGGGACATACTATAATACCATCCCCAATGATTTACGGGATACGACGAAAGTCATCAAAATTGGTAATAATTATTGGCTTGATGAAGCCCCGGAAGGTTATATGCCTTATCCAAGTTCGGGAATTGACGGCTTGCGGATGGGCGTCGGCATGAGTAATTCCAGGGACTATAGTCGCGTAATGACCACCAATGCCAAATTCCATCTGGTTACCCAGCTCGATGCCAACAATGAAGTTAAAACTGGTCTTGATTTCTCCTATAATGAACATCATGTGGAATATGGGGCGATTGAGTTGACCCTCCCGTCAGGTCGTCCCTGGTCTATCTGGGATAAAACCCCCATTCGAATGGGTGCTTACATCGAAGATAAGCTCGAATTTAAAGGGATGATTGCCAATCTTGGCTTACGGCTGGATTATTCCCATGCCGGTGGCGAGTGGTACGACCTGAGTGATTATGATAAAAAGTTTTACAGTTCGAGTTATAAGAAGGATCTGGAATCTGAACTGACCAAGTTACCCACGGAAAAATTGCTCTATTTAAGCCCCCGGCTCGGTGTTTCACATCCCATAACCGAAGACTCTAAATTATACTTTAATTATGGTCATTTCCGTTCAATGCCTTTAGCCGAAAGGTTATATTTAATTCAGCGCGTGACAGAAGGAAAGGTTTCACAAATTGGTGATCCGAATAATGTCCTGCAAAAAACCGTGGCTTATGAATTAGGTTACGATCATAGCCTATTTAATGATTTTCTGGCGCATATTTCGGCTTATTACCGGGATATTTCAGATCAACCGAACTGGGTTCGATATATTAGTGCCGATCGAAAAGTTGATTACTATCGCGCTGAACATAACAATTATGAAGATGTTCGTGGTTTTGAAATTTCATTAAACCGAACGACCTTACCGAATAACTGGGTTTCTGGAATTATCAACTATACCTATGAAGTTTCGACTTCAGGTTATTTTGATAAATTGATTTATTATGAAAATCCAGCGGAACAACGTGTTTATGAACGCGATAATATTTATCAGGAAAAGCCAAGACCGCGACCTTATTTAAAAGCAAATATTATTTTACATACTCCACCTAATTTTGGACCAATATATTACGGATTTAAACCATTAAGTGATTGGTTGCTGAGTTTTCAGTATATATGGCGGGCGGGGCAATACGCAACCTGGACCCGTGGTGTATATATCCCTGGCATTCAGGACAATGTGCAATGGCCGGATAATCATAATCTTGATCTGAAATTAAATCGTTTGTTTAAAGTTGGTCCCTTGAGTATGGACTTTTTTATCGAAGTTCGAAATGTTCTTAATATCAAAACTTTCTCGCAATATGGTTTTGCGGATGGAAACGATTACCGGGATTATTTCGATTCATTACTCTGGCCTGAAGATATTGGTAAACCGCTTGGATACACACAGTTTGGTGATGATAAGATTGGTGATCTTCGGCCCAAAGGTGTTATCTATGAAGCCCTGGAATCCAACCCAAACAATGATCCTGAAATTGAAGCGCGGAATAAAGTTCGTCGTGATAATAAGTCATATATCGATAATCCAAATCTGGAATGGCTCTATTATTTAAATCCGCGGGATATTTTCTTTGGGGTTAAGGTTAATTTTTAAGCTGGAGATGCTCAAATACTAATACGAGTAAATTATCTAACGTACGATTAATAAATCAGAAGGAAAAAAACAATGCGACGAAGCAATCAACTTCAAAAAATAATATTTATGCTTTGTTTCCTTTTAATGGTCAGTTATTTAATGCCCGTCTGGTCGCAGGAAGTTAAATGGATTAAAATTGGTTCCTTACATAATTGGTTTCGTGAAGATGGATGCGAACCGGAAGTTGGGCGTACTGGCCTTCAAGCCGATCAGCAGGATGGACTACGCTGGCCGGCTCAATATCGAAAACAGGATAATATTGCGGCAAAAGCTTTGTGGATTGGAACGACCAATTTTACCGATGCTGAGCAATATGGCGGTAACACCTATCCGATCAAGGTCGTTCACGTTGGACCGCGTGGTTGGGATGTGGAACGTGAATTTATCCCGGTTACTTTTAAAATGATTGGCCGACATGATCACCCGCTGGTTTATGTAGACGGCGTCTCTGGTTCTGAACTTATGTGGGATGATCTGGTTGATGAAACAGATCCAGAACTACCTTGTGATCGGCTTATCTATAATGTTGTGAATACTTCTCTGGGAATTACTGAAACACGAAAAGTCATGGCGTTCGCCCAACAACATCATGAGAATTATTATATTTATGAATACGTTTTTAAAAATACGGGAAATGTTGATAAAGATGCAGAAATTGAAAAACCAAATCAGACCCTGGAGAATGTTTATTTCTCCTTTCAATATCGTTATGCTGTCAGTCGTGAAGGGGCAGATGCAACCGATTTAAATTCGCCTCGCTGGGGCATCAATACCATGCTAGATACCCGTGGTGAAGCAAAACCGAGCGATGGTCCGCAATATAAAGGGGATTATGATGCCTGGTTAAAAGGAAACACACAGGCGGATTCTCTTCGTTGTCAATTTGCCTGGATGGGACCGCATTCAAATGCCGCTTATGATTTGGTGGGCGGCCCCGATGTTAAATATAAAACCGGACGGTTAATGTCGCCACAATTTATCGGTGTGGTAACGCTTTATGCTGATAAATCTGCTACTGATAAAAGTGATGATCCTTTGCAGCCAAAAACAACCACCTATCAGCAATCTGATGATCCACCAACCCGACCGAATGACCAATTTGACGTGGCCCGGATGGCGGAAGAGTGGAAATGGATGACCCGGGGACATCGTCTCCCGCGACATGCCGAAGCTGTGGGCACTGGTTTCCCGGATAAATTTGAAGGAACGCCGGGTGGATTTTCAAATTTGAATAGCTACGGCCCATACACACTTGGTCCTGGTGATAGTATTCGTATCGTTCTGGCTGAAGGCGTCAATGGTTTAAATCGCCAGCTTTGTGAAGAATTAGGCAAAAAATGGTATGAAGCCTATTCAAATCCCAATAACACCTATACCTTTGAATTGCCAAATAAAACCACGACCACCAATAAGGATGAGTTTAAAAATGCCTGGGTGATGACTGGAAAAGATTCACTTTTTAAAACGTTTGGTCGTGCCCGAAGAAATTTTAACTTAAATTATAACATTGAACTTCCACCACCACCGCCAGATTTTTTTGAAATCAGTTCCGGTGGAGATCGTATTCGGTTGAAATGGTCAACCAATGCCGAATCTGATCCCACTTTTGCGGGTTATCGTATCTTCCGGGCGGTGGCCAAATATGATACGACCTATCAGGAAATTTTTGCCTGTGGTAAGGGGACTGCTAATTCTGGTATCGTAAATACTTATGATGATATGACGGCTGTTCGGGGATTCTCATATTATTATTATATTGCTTCTTTTAGTAAAGCGGAAAATGGTTCGCTGCAAAGTAGTATGTTCTGGACGCGAACTATTGAGCCCGCCTATCTTCGTCGCGCTCCTGGCGAAGCGCTATCTGAAATTCGTGTTGTTCCAAACCCATACAACATTCGGTTGCGTGAATTACAATATCCGGGGGAACGGGATAAGATCATGTTCTTAAATATTCCGGGAGAATGTACCATCCGTATCTATACCGAACGCGGGGACCTCATCTACAAAATTGATCATAATGATGGAAGCGGTGATGAAGACTGGAATTGCGTAACAGAATATGGTCAGGTTATTGTGAGTGGGGTTTATATTGCGGTTTTCGAGACTCCAGCGGGTGAGAGGGAGATTCGAAAATTTGCTGTGATACGATAAATGGTGAAATTAATATTTATAATATTTAAAGGAGAATAGAAATGAGTAAAAGCCGATGGCTCCTTTTGGTTTTATGCCTGTTGAGTTTATTATCATCAAATCTCCTGGCGCGAAAAAAGCTGGCACAAACAGGTTTTCAATTTTTAAGTGTTGGTACGGATGCCCGGGCAACCGCCATGGGAGAAGCCTATACAACTTTCGAGGGTAATTCGAGTGCACTTTTTTATAACCCTGCCGGGTTGGCTTCCTCGAAAAGAATGATCGATTTAAGTGTCAATCAGTGTGAATGGATTGCTGATATTAATTATATCGGTGCCAATCTGTCGCTAAATCTGGCAAATGGCCGCTATGGCATTTTTGGTCTCAGCTTTTTATCGGTTGATTATGGGGAATTCCTGGGCACTATCGTGGACCCATTTACCGACGCCGGTTTTCAGGATACCGGCACGTTTTCTCCAGGTGCCTACCTGCTTGGCGTGGGATATGCTTATCAAATAAGTGACCGTTTTTCGATTGGTGCGCAAATTAAATATGTCTCACAATCGCTGGGTGATATTACTTTTCCCGTAACTGTTTCGGCAGATAAAGTTGATACCGAAAATCGAAAATATGATCTGGGCGTTGCAGCCTTTGATTTTGGTACACTCTATCGCACTGGATTCAAAAGTTTGATTTTTGGCATGTGCGTGAGGAATTTTTCCCAGGAAATTCGTTACGAAAAAGAGCAGTTTCAATTACCACTCACTTTTAAAATTGGATTTTCCATCAATGCCACGGATTTTGTCCCCGCGTTGAAAGAAAATCATGCCCTCCTTTTGACAATTGATGCCGTTCATCCGCGATCTTATCCCGAATATGTTAGTTTTGGTGCTGAATACAAGTTCATGAACTTCCTGGCGCTTCGGGGCGGGTATGTTTCGGATATGAATGACTATAACTTTACCACCGGTTTCGGTATTCAAAAATTTGGCTTCGCGATTGATTATTCTTATACACCATTTGATGTGTTTGATGATATCAGTCGATTCAGTGTGAGATTTTCTTTTTAATAAATACCTTACAGTCCATGTCGTTGTGGATGTATAACTAAGGAGAAATGAGATGATCAAATACATTTCACGAAAGTTAATTATCTTCCTGTGTCTGTTGCTACCTCTTCTTTGGCTTGTTAGTTGTGAGAATGATTATCCGGATAGTTTGTTCGATCCCGAGGCTCCCAAAGGAGATACCCCGGTAATTGATTCAATTACACCAGCCGAGGGTGCGCTGGCCGGTGTCGGCAAGGTCACCATCAATGGAAAAAATTTCTCTGAGACACTGGAGAATAATTTTGTCTTTTTTAATGCAGAACGCGCTATTAATGTAGAAGCCTCGAAAAATAAACTGGTAGTAATTGCTCCCAATCTTTTTGGTGATTCAATTAAAGTTAAAATTGCGATTCATAAGGTTGAATTATATAGTGATACCAAATTTTATAAATTAATTCCAGCGGTGAATGAAGTTGGAAAATTAGCCGATGGTGATGAAGGGTGGGGACTAGCCGTCGATGCTACTGATAATGTTTTTGTTTCAGTTTCTGGCAAAATAATCCGAAAGATTGCGGTTGACGGAAAGACGACGGCATATAAAGAAAATTTAACTTTCTTGAAAGCGAATAATATGAAAATGGGGCCAGACAACACACTTTATTGCACTGTTGCTGCTGGTCGTGTTCGTAAAATTGCCACCCTCGATCCGCAGGGAGTTGAGGGAACGTTTGTTTCATTGACCGGTAATCCGGGTGATCTGGATTTTGATGAAAATAAGAATATCTGGGTGACGGTATTGGGTGATATTTATCTGGTAAAAAGTGATAAAACCGCTAAAAAGATCCTCTCCTTACCCGTTACTTTAACCTCACTCCGTGTTTATAATGGGTATGTTTATGTAACTGGCGGCGATCCGGGTGTCGGTGAAGCCAAAATCTGGCGCGCAAAAATTAATGGGGAGAATCTGGATACCCCGGAAGTCGTGTTAGACCTGACGACCGCCACCTGGCTTGAAGGCGCGACGGTTAATTGTCTCACCTTCTCGGCTGATGGAGAAATGGTTCTGGGTACGAATCATGAAAATGGTATTTTTATTTATCACGAATCTGATGGCAGCGCCAGTCCGCTTTATCCCGGTCTCATTGCTCCCAGTATCTATGCAATGACCTGGAATGAAACACATTATTTGTATGCGACGCAACAATTAGCCGATGGTGCGAAAGTGCTGGTAATCGATATGGCAAAAGCCGGCGCACCATATTATGGCAGAAAGTAAGTTTCAGTCGTTATCGTTAATAATCTGATTTTTATTCTGTGTTGTTCCTCTTAAAATCAAATCATTAAAACGTAACTATTACTAAAATTTGGTGAAAGGAGGTAATTATGACATAGATGCAAATTTAATAAAATTTTTACTAAATATAATCCGTTAAAATAATTTTGTGGAGGACAAATAATGAAAAGATTTTTACTTGTAGTACTCATTGCATTTTGTTTAGCAATTCCCGCCTTTACACAAAAAGCAAATGTGCAAATTATTCATAATGCCGCAGATATTGATTTGGCAACCGTCGATGTCTATTTAAATGATGCCTTATTGTTGGATGATTTTGCTTTTCGAAAGGCGATTCCATTTACAGAAGTTCCGGGTGGAACACATAAGGTTACTGTTACGCCGTCCAGTAAACTCCCGGCGGATTCTGTGATTGCTCAGTTTGACCTGACCGTGGAAGCCGGTAAGAATTATATTATCGTCGCCAATGGAATTTCTAAGATGAATCTGGGTAAATATGAGAATCCTGATTCGGTGAATCGTCAGATTCAGTTTACGGTTTTTCCGGTTGCCGATGCGAAAATAGCTTCTTCTGATCCGACAAAATTCGAATTTTGTGCCCTTCATGGTTCAACCGATGCCCCCAAAATCGATGTTCTCATGGGCCCACTAAAAATCGTGGATGACTGGGACTATGGACAGGTCACACCGTATGTCATGATTGATCCGATTACACTTCAATTGGACGTGACACCGGCTGATGATAATACCAATATTGTTATTTCATTTACCGTTGATTTGACACAATTAGCTGGCAAATCGGGTTTCGTTTTTGCATCTGGTTTCTTTACGCCGAAAAATGATGAAGGTGGGAAAGCCCTGGGGCTGTTTGCGGCGTTGCCAAATGGTGATGTAGTTGAATTTCCTGGCATCGTTAAATTACCTCCAGGCCCCTGGAAAGATAAAGGTGTCTCCAATGAATGGGTTTTTGATGCTACCTTCGACACTTTATCAAATCAAACTCATGGCGTAGCCGTTGCAAAAGACAATCGCATTTGGGTCGGCAGCTATGGCAAAGTCGGTATTTTGGTTTATAATCCCGATGGAACCCAGGCTCCATTTTCACCGCTGAATTCTGTTACGATTGGTGCGGAAACGATTGATCTGACGGCTGGTAACTGCCGCGGCATGACCGCCGATCATGAAGGCAATATCCTGTATGCCAAAGGTGCTGATTTGCTGAAAATTAACAGTGCGACTGGTGAAGGTATGGCTAAATGGACCCATAGTGGCAGTCTGATTAAACCCGGTGTCGACAATGAGGGTTTTATTTACGCCGGTAAAGTTGTGGGAATCAATCCGGTTGCCGTGATTGATCCAACATCTTTCACCTTAACTCAGGAAATTACCCTTCCCGGTGCCCCAAGCTACGCCCGTGGGATGGTCGTAACCCCGGATGGAAAAGGGATGTGGGTAGGTGACTTAGGTGGTAGTGGTGGTCCATTATATAATTGGACCAGTGAAGACCTGGTGACATATTCCAAAACCGATAGTATTTATACCAATACTGATGGCAAGATGATTTTTTCCACTCAACGTACGACGATGGATTGGGATCGGGATGGGAATTTGTGGGTTTCGCATGATAATGCCTATGCCGCCGGTGACAATTCACCAAACGGTTTTTTTGTATTTGATTTTAAAACCATGGAATATGCTTTCGTATCCAGCCCGGTCGTCGCTGCTGGTGTGGGAAATGGCCCCCGTGGTGTGGCTTTCAGTGTAACCGGTGATACGGCTTATGCCTGCAGTTTCAATGCCAATGCAGTCTGGCGTTATGTCAGAAAGACAGATGCTGTTGAGGGCAATCAGCAGGTCACGCTGCCAACGACGTATGAACTGGATCAGAACTATCCAAATCCGTTTAATCCAACAACCACCATCACCTTCGCCTTACCAGAAAAAGGCAAGGTTGAATTAAAGGTCTTTGATAACCTGGGTCGTGAAGTTCTGACTGTATTAGATCGGGATTTATCTGCGGGTAAACATTCTGTCATGCTTGATGCTTCGAAGCTGGCAACTGGTGTTTATCACTATCGTTTGCAAGTCAATAATACGGTAATCACCCGCAAGATGACGCTCGTCAAATAGTTGAATTTAAAATGAGTTAATTCGATTTACAAGGCCGGTGGGTCCACTCATCGGCCTTCTTTTTTACAAGGAGCGAAGATGAAACGATTCTTCTTATTATGTTCGATTCTACTTTTTGTCCAGGTTATATTTGGCAGGAATAATCAGGAATTTCGGGCGACCTGGGTGGTTAGCTGGGAATCAATTGATGCAACGAAAGATACTGAAGCAAATAAGGCAAATGTACGAAAAATTTTAGATGACCATGTCGCTGCAAATATGAACGCAGTTCTCTGGCAGTGTCGACAAAATGGTGCTGCTTATTACCAATCGAGTTTTGAACCATAGGGTGAGCATGCCGGCGGTAAAGATCCGGGGTACGATCCCCTGGCTTATGCGATTGAAGAAGCGCATAAGCGCGGGCTTGAAATTCATGCCTGGTTTAATGTGTTTGAATGTCGCAGCCTGGCCAAAGGAACGCCGGCTGCTGAACATCCGGAATGGATTTGCCGTATCCCACCGGTCAACTACACCCTATAAAAACCCGAGATGGCCAGTTCTTTGA
>DYKB01000053.1 GCA_020722815.1 Caldithrix sp.
AAGAAAGATAACGTTGGCTGGATTTGACCCATCCGGTTGGTTGCGGTAACCCCTTATTCACCTTGGTAATTCGCAAAACCCGGGACACCACCAACCTTATTCCCTTATTGGTGATGATAATCAAATGAAGAAATAAGGTCATAAGGTTAAATTGTCGGGACCCTCGAATTGTTACGAAGGTCAATAAGGTCGATTGGGTTTGATCGCGCGGCCTGGTTGATTAAAAACCTTATTCACCTGAGGAATCAGTAAAACCGGCGACACAACAAATTTGATACTATTCCCTGTGATCGGTTACCAAAATTATTTTTTGTAAAGTTAAAATCTATTGAATTGATTTCTGCAGTTCAAACTTATGGATCAGTTGGGATAAAATCTGGATGTTTAAAATTAAATTATTTTAGTAAAATCGCTTTCCGCTTTTGAATCTGTCCCTGAAATTCGAGCTGGAGGATATAAATCCCCGAAGCTACCATCTCCCCGGCACCAATTGTCGCATCCCAAATCACGTCATACATGCCGGCTGGCTTGTATTCATCCAACAAAGTAAGTACTTCCTGGCCTGTCACGTTATAAACCCGAATGGATGCCCGACCGGGTTGATTCAATTGAAATTGAATTTTTGTTTTTGCATTAAATGGATTCGGATAGTTCTGTTCAAGAAAAAAATTCTCCGAAATCCTGGCCAGGTCCTTTTTACCGGTGATGCGGCCCGCAAGTTCCTGCTCGGATCTTTTCAGTAAGTCATTCAGATTTTCCTGATTCGACAAAAATTTGGAAACATTATTTGCCTGAATTAAGGATACACCCTGAAATTGGAGTGCCTGAATTTGATTAAGATACGATTGCAATTTTCCGGGAGATCCCAGATTGGTAAATTTATTAAACAAACGCCAGTTTTGCTGCGCTAAGTCGAAAATTTGATTGATCTGTTTTTCCGATTCAGCATAGCTGGTAGCAGCAAAATCAAGCTGTTCTGCCTGATCATAAAGAATATCAAATAAAACTTCTCGTGAGCCTGTTCCCCAATAACAAACGATTCCATTATAAGGACTGGCGTTTTCATCTTCAGGTGTTGCGACCCACATAACCGTATTATTTTCAATTGGTTGCACCGGTACGCCACTGGTTGATTCGGCGCGCACCCATCCATAGTTGGGGACAAAATATTCAATGATAAAGTGGGTATTGGCGACCATCAATGTACGAGCAGGAACGCCCAGTGCGCGTAACAAAGCCACAGCCAGATTCGCTTTTCCATTGCATACCCCATAGCCATTCCGCAGTGTCGAAAGCGCGTCCTGTTCATAGCTGCCCTTATAATCCAGGCTATTCGCCGTATATTCAATAATAGAACGAACGACCGCCAACAAATCCGTTCGATTTTGTGCCAGCTTTTTCGCCAAATTAATTATTTCTGGCTGATTACTCTGTGTAATTTTAGTGGCGCTCAAATATTTGATAACACTATCCGGCAGCATCGCTGAGGATTGAATTAAATACGAATCAGCTAAATCATTAAAAAGGTGGCTTTTCTTTAAAATCCAGCTCTGCCAAGGAATAATAATCGAATCGCCACGAGAGAGCCCTTCAAACGTCAACTCAACCAACCAATTATCAGCATGTTTTCGCAACATCCGAAAAGATTTTATTTTATTCGCCGGTATGGTTTGATCCAGTGAAAATGCAATGGGAGTGGTGTTTTGAGCAATAACCGGAATATGCATCAATAATTTTTGCGAAGGCGTATTTTTTCGCGCCACAATACTATAGACACCTTTAAAATAACTCAGATGCATGGTATGATTGATAAAATGGGGCTCCCAGGATTTGCCGCCATCTTGCGTACTGTAAATGGTGCTATTACTGCCAACTATCCAGCCTTTTGAACGATTGATAAAAAATAGTCCGGACAGATTGACATCAAACTTTCGGTTTAAAAACCAATTTTGTCCCCCATCAAGCGTCTGAAATAATTCACCGGATCGAGAAATAATCCATCCGTTCGTCGTATCGGTGAAATCAATCCGAAAAAGCCAGCCTTTTTCCGAAGTTAATTTTTGGGATTTCCAGGAATTACCGCCATCAATTGTATGCAGAATCGTGTTATCATAACCGACCAGCCACCCATTTTTCGATCCGACAAAATCGCCATCCCAGATTAAATCCTTCGAATTTTCTGGCAAAGGAATAGCCTTTTTGATTTTATCTAATAGAAATAAGTTCGACCGACTTTTTGCCTGACCACCATACATCCATATTTTTTTCTCTAAATCCAGCGTCAAGCCTAACAGTAATATATGCGGTTCAGCGCGCATAATATGCCAGGATCGCCCCCCATTCTGCGTAAAAATAACTTGATTACCGGCCGCTGCAAAGCCTGTTTGTGAATCTGAAAAGCGAATATCAAAAATTTTAAGATTTAATTTCTCAAATTGTATTTTCCAGGAATTCCCATTCCATAATAATATCGTTCCATTATCACCAGCCGCCCAACCTCGCTGTGAATTAAGCATAAAAATGGACGTTAGATTGGCACTTGTTCCTGACGACTGTATTTCGAAGGATTGTCCACCGTTGTGGGTGAACAGAATACGGCCTTCAGTTCCAACAATCCAGCCCATTTTCTCGTTTAGAAAATAGATATCGTTAAAAACATTGGCATTTTTCGTAGGGGTAATAATACTGGCCGGGTTTCCAGATTGAGAATGAAGCGTTTGTTCCTGGAGGAAGGCAAAATCTATTTTGAAAAAAAATTGTAAAAACAAAATAAAAAAAATGGAACTTCCTGACCATTTAATACGTTCAATTTTCTTGTTTTTTTTAATCATCAAATATAACTTTCTCTTCCCTAACAACAATAGATTTCTTGATTAAGACGATTAATCCTAATCTTACAATTTACGATTTTTTTTTATCAAAATCAAGTTTTTTTTACAGGCATTTCATAATTTTACCCTTTTTATCCGCCTTCTGATAATTCTACCCCTTAGTTTCATAACATCACGTAATTTTAAATTGATACCGCCCTAAATAGAGTCGGTCCGAAAATACCACGACCTGTCATTGCGAGGCGTTTTTTGCCGAAGCAATCCCCTGTGGAATAACAGCGGAGATTGCTTCGTCGCACAAAACGCTCCTCGCCATGACAAAATTAGGGCATTTGCGGACAAACACTAATTAAAGGAGATAAAAAACGCCTTTTCCCTTACGAAGTGAACCGGAAAATTGAATTTTGAGTGAAAAAAATTGAATACAACGCTGATTGGACGATTGTTGAAAAGTTCGGATTTGAGAAGGGATTTTTATTGAGATTAAAAAAATTTATTTAGTTTC
This sequence comes from Caldithrix sp., assembly GCA_020722815.1. Classification (GTDB taxonomy): domain Bacteria; phylum Zhuqueibacterota; class Zhuqueibacteria; order Thermofontimicrobiales; family Sulfurfontimicrobiaceae; genus DYKB01. Next base: position 3,337 of record DYKB01000053.1, read on the forward strand.
CGCTTTTATCCAGTTCAAATAATCCGGAGAGCCAAGAATAATCGGCAGCGCTATTATCTCCGGAACCTGATAGCGATGGTTCGCTTTCACTGTTTGAACTATTTCATCAAAATTTTTCGATACAGACTTAAGAACGAGCAGGATTTCATTTTCATAACATACTTTATTTTCCCATCGAAAAATGGATTGAATCCCCGGAATGAGATTAGCACCGGCAATAAGTCGTTTTTCAAGCAGGATCGTTGAAATTTTTTCAGCCTCGGTCACGGAAGCGGCAGTGATTAAAACGGTGATCGCGTCCACCGACAGGTCCTCCTTTCAAATTGTCATATCAGGCATTCTGGATAAAATCAATCGAGACAACATAAATTACAATTTTTGGAGGACAAATTCAACTTAATTTTGCAACCGTACACCTTTTGATTATGCAAAATTTGACCCCTCACCCGAACCCTCTCCCATTGGGGCTAATCGCGTCCCACATTTTTTACTGGACACGGGGAATTGAAGTTAAATGAGAAGACGGCTCAACAAAGGGCCTGATTTGTGAAAGTCACTCATTTGAACTCATCCCCCCAACCCCATAGCCGTCAGGTTAAGGTGATAACAATATGAATTTCAATAAGTTATAATTGAATTGCCACGAGCTTTAGCGCGTGGTTCCATGAACGCTTTCCGATAATCACCGGGCTTTTAAGCCCGAGTCCTTAAATTCCGGTGGGTTACAACCCACTTTAATATTGGGGGAGCATGATGATCCACGAGCTAGAGCTCGTGGCTATTCATCTGTTTATTAATGATTTACAGCCTTTACCTGACGGCTATGGGGCCGGGCGGTGAGTTCAAGGGGCGCCGGTCACGCACTAATTCTCCTGAATTTTTTTAACTTCCCCGTGTCCAATACCCAGATGTGGGTCAAGATCAGCCCAATGGGGAGAGAGTGAGAGTTATTATGGTGGTTTAAAAAAATATATAAAAAAAAGTACAGTCGTGAAACTTTAATTTAAAAATTCTTTCAGCTTTAAATTAATCAGATGTTGTCGATAGATAGCTGTCGCCGGCTTAAAAATTGATATCAATTCTTTTAATTTTTCGACAGGTCCCTGAACTTTAATTTCACGGACCATGATCGCGTTCATAAGCGATATTTTTCCCAGCCAGAGATGGTGAGCCGAATCACTTTTCATCCAGATTTTAATATCTCCTTCAGCCGTCGTTTGACCACAAATTAACGGGCTAATGGCATTACGGCAATCAAGCAAGATTTGTGCTTTTAAATCGGTTATGATAAATTGCAAACTTAATTTTTTTTCGCTAATTTTATCAGCAACTTCCGAATTTGCAAGTAATAATCTAAAATAAGGAATATATATTTTGTAAAATTCATCGGCAGCTTTAAAATATTTGCCCATTTCTGACTCCATATATTAGAATTGGAATTTATCACTACCCAATTAATATTGACATTTTTTTAACGTGGCTATCAGAAATTGAATTTGACAGACACGAATCGCCAATACAAAAAATTTAATTTTATTTTGAGCAGCTTATTACAATTTAACCGTTATATAGTTTTCCAGCGAATTTAGACAAATTCACGGGATATCAATCCTGGAACAGATGATGTGTTAATCGAGATAAATCTAACCTGAATGACTTACAAATTTTACCATAAATGAACAGAACTACACGAGAAACAATATGTTACAACTTATGATATATTTTAGTTTGCTTAGCTTTTTTTTAAACTTGGAAAAAATTGATAAATTTTCAGTGACAGACTTATGCAATAATTTATTTAAAATAATCGCACTAAATATCATATTAAAAATCAAGTATTTTTATTCGTGCCATTCGGTCTTCGTGGTGATAAATTTTCAAGCTAAAAACCCAATTATGAAACCAAAATTGATAGCAATTATTGTACCAGGATTCAAAAATGAAAGATCGTATCTGAAATCAATAGTGTTCGGCACATTTTTTAAATTATACCTGAAATTCTACAATGAATCGTTTTCGCTGAAGTCTTGACCCCCTCTGTCTCTCCCCCATTTTCAAAAAGCGAAAATGGGGGAGAGAATCCCGCTTTATCTCCCCCAAATTCCGCTTTTTGGAATTTGGGGGAGGCAGGAGGGGGTACTCCATTGATTCTGAACATCAAAAATTTCCATTTTAGAATTTTAGGCTATAACTTATCATTCATAAAATCAATGCAGTAAGTACTATATGATTTCTGTATCCATCACAGTCATTCCCTCATGTTTTTAGCGGGAATTCATTTTACATAAAATTATGGATGCCCGATAATCCGTTAGCTAACGAACGGGTATGAATAGTCGCTCATTTTTTTTGAAATAGCAGCCAGTTTCCTGAATGTGGCGAACACGATTAATCTGAAAGCCATGTTTTACTTGCAAATTATCATAATTCTCTATAAATTGATGAAAAACTAATTTAACGATGTTTATTTTCGTGAAATGATTTCGCACTTAACAGGGGTTTTGAAATGAGTAATACATCTAAAATCGTAACGCATTAAACGCATTTATTGTAACCCGAAAAACCAGATAATACATCTTATCAGGATTGAAAAGTTAATATAACGGGAAAAAACGTCATGAAAAAAATTATAAAAAAAGTCATTTCTGCCAGTCGGCGTATTGATATGGTAGCCTGTTTTCCGGAAGAAACGGCTGATCTCCTGATAAGCCGCTGTCCACCTGAAAAAGTTCATACTTTAGTTTTCTGGACAAAAGATGCAACAAATTTGATCGAACCGACCCGGCTGCATGAAACAGCGCTGCAATATTCACAATTATTTGTTCATTTCACGGTGACAGGGTTTGGTGGAACTAAACTGGAGGCGCGGGTTCCGCCCATGGAAAGGACTTTAAGCCAATTACCCGCACTGATAAAACTGGTTGGTAATCCAAACCGGATCCGATTTCGATTCGACCCGATTATTCATCTACTGGATAGGGAAGGAAATCGAATTTTAAATTTACCTTTATTTGAAAAGATTGCACCGGAAGTGGCTCGGCAGGGAATAAAAAATATCTCCACAAGCTGGATGTCGCTTTATCCAAAAGTAATTAAACGACTTGCTAAAAATGGTTATTCAATCGATACCGCAGGTTTAAAAAATAAATCGTCTGAAGTTGAATTCTTACAAAAAATTGCGCATGAGAATGGACTCATTTTACATTTTTGTTCAGATGAAGACTTGCCAAAATCAAGTTGTATTGATGGAAAAATCTTAAATCTTCTCCATCCAAAAGGTGAAATTTGTTCAGAAAAAGTGGCCAGGGGACAAAGAAAACGGTGTGGGTGTACCGAAAGCTGGGATATTGGATGGTATTTTAAATGTAAACATGGTTGTCTTTATTGTTATGCAAATCCAATGGAATACGAAGAGAAGTAAATTAAAAAATTGAGGATTGAGAGAGGACAAAACTTGTACAAAAAAAAAAACAGCCTCAAACATGGGAGGTTTGAGGCTGCTGCTTGCTCCACTCAAGGAAGGAGAGGATCATGGGAAACTTTTTATTATAAAAATAATGTTATCAATTTTAAAAATATGATGCTGGAAACCAGAACAACTTCATACACAGCTTAAATCTCCCAACGAGCAGCGAAGTTCTTACTCGCCTGGACTATTTATTGTAGCCCTAAAACCCATCATCATCACCATTACAATCGCTACCGCTAACTCAATCTTCGGCTCAATCACTATTCCTGTATTCGACTCCAGCGCAACTTCCGTCTCCGGCTCCGTCTCCAGCTCAGTTTCCGTTATCAGTAATTACCCGTTCGTAGTATAACCGTCTTCAGTTCTGGCTCAATCTTCAGCTCAATCGCAACACCTGGCAAATATCCGACGCCATCGGTGATTCCGTATTCTGACTCATTATCCGAAAAGTAGCTCTACCGCCAAAAGTATTATTTTTCAGGACCATTTACCCCACTAAGAAACATTCGGTTTTATAGATTGCCTGTAAAAACATTCGAAAAATTTCGTATGGGCTGTAACAGGTTCCCAGCATATTATTTTAAAGAACAATCAAACTTTAATTGCGTATTGCTTCAAAAAGTACATTCGGAGGAGAATCTTTTAGCAAATAATTACTCGCTCCTGCTCTAATTGCTTCTGACAAGTTGTTTGTATGTATTGTTAATATAATTATCTTGGTTTTAGGATATTCAGCTTTAATTCTTCTGGTTGCTTCAACACCATCACAAAATGGCATTTGAATATCCATTAAAATTACATCCGGGTTTAAAACTTTCGTTTTGGCGATTACTTCCAACCCATCCTGGGCATGGCCTATCACCTTTAAATCATGCTCTGTATTTACCAGAAAATCCAACCCATCTCTACATACCGGATCAGCATCAGCTATCAACACTTTAGTAAGATTCATCTACCACCTATCGCGCACATCGTTTGTCATTTATGAATCTGGTATAAGATAATACTTTTTTTTATATTTCGCAATCAGCGTTTAGGTGGATTTTTTGGAACCATGAGTCCGATTATAAAATTAAGACTAAAGGATGACTAAACGCTAATAATGTGGTCGGCGTCCAGAGCGATCTCGATAAATTGTTCATAATTCCCTAATTCAACGCCCTGAATGACCATGTTTTGTATTTTACGATCTTTGACTGACTGTTTGCTGGCGATAACTTTGACTTCCTGGGAGTCAATCGCCATTCCAATCTCTTTCGCTCGTCGGCTTCCTTTTACCAGATGGTAAACACCTTCTTCAGTAAAGTATACGGCAATGATTTTACCCGTGTGCGAACCATCCGCAATTGCTCCCAAAATACTTTCCTGAATAAATTCACCACCACCATTTTGACTGATTATATAAGCGATTTTTTTCATCTTGACTTCCTCTCCCAGTTATCGAAAGCTTTCTACAATTAATATTCCCGCTTTTCCCACAAAATTTTGCTTATTTGATACAATATTTTCTATTTATTTTTTATGATAGGAAAATAGCCTATTTCAAGCTAAATTTCAATCGTTATAAGGACGTATTTTAAGGGGTTAAAAGTATTAAAAAAAAATACGACTAAAGTATGATGTTTTTTTCTCTGAAATTTCACAAATTGACTACTTTGATGCCTTGCCAGCCGTCCGAGCACACCGAAAGCCATTAATGCTTCCACCTTCATCCGGTCGATCAATCCCCCGAAAAGAGGTTTGTAGCTGCTCCACAGGATAATAAAAAGCTCCGCCCCGATTCACATAGCGTAATGTTTTATTCAGCCTCCCCAGGTAAAATGTGTTGGTCCATTCCCAAACATTACCGCTCATTTCAAGACATCCATAGGGACTGCGTCCTGTCGGAAATTGATCAACCGGCGTCGTATCAGACTGATGACGCCCCTGTTTTTCATACCATTCAGGCCATTCCTGCTGATAAATATTTCTCCCGGCCCAATAACTGGCTGAGTTACAACGACGGTAATCGAATTGATATCCCCATGGATATAATCTTCCATAAATGCCCCGTGCCGCTTTCTCCCATTCCACTTCTGTTGGCAGACGTTTGCCAATTGATCGGGCATAAGCGTTTGCCCCAAACCAGGTCACTCCAACCGCAGGATGATTTTCAAAGTTTTTCTGGCACATAAAACCATCGGCCGTCGAATCGATATGACCATATTGGGGATGATACCAACGGCTCCCCTCTTCAATTCGGTTGCCGGAATCATTCAAAAATTTGCAAAATTCGATATTCGTTACTGGTTTTTGATCGATGTAGTACGCATCCAGAAATATTTGCTCAATTTCACCATGAAAATTATCAAATCCTCCAAAAATAAATTCACCAGCCGGGATATAGCACATATTGGGAACCGAATCATGGGGAGCGGCCAATTGCATTTCACGGAGTAATTTATTTTCAAATTGTTGTAACTGGTGAAGCGCGTCGGCCATCAGACCATAAGGATTGGCTTCGGCAGCTTGTGTCGCCAGCAGTGCGGCTTCCAATCGATCTCTGGCCGGTCGGCTCGTCTCCATGATGAGATTCAGGTCAAAAGTCATGAAAAAATCAGCCCGCTGACGTTCCTGATGGATACGATAATTAAAATAAAAAATAATCGCAAATATTGAAAGTACTATCAGACTAATGGCTGAAAAAATTGTGCGTTTATGAATTTTAGATTTTAATATTTCATAATTTTGAGCCATGCCATACTCCTGATGCGTAAGCTAAATTCCACTAAAATCAACGGCTTCAAATTTTAAAGACGGACATTGGTAGGAAGAATACGGATAGATGTCATTCCCAATTTCCATAAGCGATTGAAATAAATTTTTCAGATTACCGGAAATATTCATCTCATTCACCGGCTGAATCAATTGACCATTTTGGATAACCCAGCCTTGAACACCAAAAGAAAAATCGCCAGTCGTATTATTCGAATTTCCGCCCAGAAATGAAGTGACCAGAATCCCCTCGTTCGTTGCGGCGATGAGCGCTGCCAGATTTTTTTCACCGGGAATCAGTCTGATATTAGACCATGACCCAAAGGTTGGCGCCATATTTAATTTTTTTCCATAATAAGTATCGATGTAATAAGTTGACAATACCCCTTTTTTGATGACTGGCAGAACACGGGCAGAAATTCCCTCGCCATCGAAAAGGCGCGATCCCAGACCTTTTGGAATAAAAGGATCATCAATTAAAGTCAGGCAAGGCGCTGTTATGGATTGATTTAATAAACCGTCAAGAAAAGACTGTTTTTGCTGGATCGCCCGCCCCGCGAGTGGACCTAATAGCGCACTCAAGATTCGCGGAACTGAACGATTTTCAACAATCATGGTCGTTTTTCGGGAAGTGACCTTTTTCATTCCCAATTTGCGCAAAGCCCGGTCCACCGCCTGTTGGGCCAGTATTTCCGGGGCTGGCAAATCCGTAAAAAAACGAGTCGTCGCATAGAACCAATCTTCGGGCCGTTTATCATCGGCATCTTTCAGGGTCACCTCTGCCCCACTTGAAAAAACGGTCGAAATTCGACTGCCGGCAAATCCATTCGATTTTACCATGGTGCTTTCATAACGGCCATCTGAAAAACCAGCGGTGGTCGAAAGTATCCGTTCACTACGCGAACGGGTCAGGGTTTCGATCTCAGCCGCTATTTTGATGCGGCGATTGGAATCAAGCTGTTCATATTGCGGATCAAAAAGTTGTAAGTCCATTGCCGGACGATTTTCATACAACAGCGGGTCTGGCAGCGTGCGAAAAGGATCCGCCTTCAGGTGGCGCGTCATGGCAACAGTGTTGCGGATGAAACGCTCCAGCAAGTCTTTTCGCAGGTCATTGGTCGAATGAGAAGAAAAGCGTTGATCAATAAAAAGCGTTAATGAAAGCGAATTTGAAGTCGATTCCTGAAGTTTTTCTAATTTTTTATCACGAAATTCAATTTCAACATTTCGACTTTTCGATATACCAACCCCAACTTCCTGAGCCCCTGCCTGCTGCGCTTCTTTGATGACCCAGTGTGCCAGTTCCAGCCGTTCTTTTTCTGTCATTGCTTGCCTCATTTAAATCTATTATTAAATTTATTTTAACTCACGCCACCAACCGTAATCGATGAAACCTTCACCGTTGGCAATCCCTGGGAAACGGGCACACCCTGTCCATTTTTTCCACAAGTCCACCCGCCTTTGGCCATTTCCAGATCATCGGCGACCATCACAATATTTTCCAGCACCTTTGGCCCGTTTCCAATGATATTGACATCTTTGATTGGACGGGTAATTTTTCCATCTTCAATCAGATAACCCGATTTCACATAAAAAGTAAAATCACCCGCGCCGATGAAAACCTGTCCATTCGAAAAGGTTTCCGCCAAAATTCCTTTTTTGACACTTTCGATTATTTCTTCTTTTTTATGTGGACCCGGCAGCATATAGGTATTTCGCATCCGTGGCATAGGCGAATGCCGGAAGGATTCGCGGCGGCCATTCCCGGTCGGTTTTACCCCATAGAATCTGGCACTGATCCGATCATGCAAATAGGATTTCAAAATGCCGTTTTCAACCAGCAGTGTTCGCTCGACTGGGTTTCCTTCGTCATCCACATTAATTGAGCCGCGTAAATGTGGAATCGTGCCGTCATCGACCACCGAAACGAAATCTTTCGCAATCCGCTTGCCAATCTTATCCGCAAAAATCGACACGTTTTTCCGGTTAAAATCCGCTTCCATACCATGCCCGATGGCCTCATGTAATAAAATTCCGGAGCTGCCGGCTGCCAGCACGACTTCCATCTCGCCTGGCGCTGGTTTTATCGCATCGAATAGCTGAACCGTGTGCCGAACACTTTCCTGAGCCAGTTCCTGCAGTCGTTCGGGAGTAAAATATTGAATATCATCCCGCACCGAAAGACCGTAATGGTTGCTTTCCCGGCGATTATGCTGTTCAGCAATACAGGACACATTGAGCCCTGACATGGGTTGATGATCAGTCTGGAGAATCCCATCGCTGGTGGCAATTAAAATATACGAATTTTCATCATAAAAAGAGAGCGTCGCTTTAATAATTCGCGGATCCTTCTGAAAGACCATTTCATTAACTTTTTCCAGAAAATCAATTTTGGTGTCGATTCCAACATCTTCCCAGGCGACCCGCAGTGCATAATAATCCCCTTTTTTACCAACGGAAAATTCCTGTGGCGGGATTTGCCGCGAATCGTTTGCGATTTCAGCCGCAGTCTGGGCCGCCAGCTTCATACTTTTCAACGATAAATCTTCTGTAAAGGAATAACCGGTCTGATCACCTTTCAATACACGAATTCCCAGACCAAGATCGATATTGGAATACGCCCGATTTACCTCACGATCTTCCAGCCCGACATGATTCGAAAACTCATGTTGAAAAAATAGATCACAATAATCACCACCTTTGGATAATGCAGTTTCCATAATCTGCCGAATTACGGCTTCATCCACGCCAAAACGAGCAAAATAATCTTTAATTTCGCTTTTATCGGGTCGAAAAGCACTCATCTCCATCAATTCCTTTCACTAAAAGTGAACTGCAATATTCTTAACAGATTCTAAAAACATTTCTTGAAAAAAGTGAACTTATTTATCATACTGAACAGTTTAAAGATAATGATTCAAAGGTCTTATAATTTTACCTGTTCAGCTATTTATCGCAGCCAATCTAAAATGCTTTTCAGATGGACTAACTGTAAACAGAGAACTTTGAACCTGCAAAAGTAACTTATTTGTATCTAACGCCAATTTAAAAATTTAGTTTAAAAAAATGAGGAAAAAATGAACGAAAATTTTAAATTTCAGACGTCATTTACGGTTCGGATCGGGGATATCAATTATGGCGGGCACATGGGAAATGATAAATTTTTACTCCTTTTTCAGGATGCCCGAATTCGTTTTTTGGCCACCAAAGGTTTTTCAGAAGCGAATATCGGGGATCAGATTGGCTTAATCATGAACGAAGCCTATATTCGTTATCAGGCAGAAGTATTTCTGGGTGATGAATTAAGTGTCGGGGTTAAAATCACGGAGTTAGCCGATATTCGGTTTAAATTCGAGTATGAAGTGGAGCGAATTTCGGATAAAAAAATTGTGGCTGCGGGTTTTACCGGGATGGTGGCATTTAATTATGAAAAAAGGAAAATCGCGAAAATTCCGGAGGTTTTCAAGGCTGTAATTGAAAATTTTTGAGATAGTTATTATATTCTTAAAAACCTATATATTATGGTTCAAAGTTCCCGGTTCAAGGTTGATAATTTTGGAAGTTCCATCAAAAGCACGCAAATTAATCGTTTTTTAAATTTTAAACCGGGAATTTTCGAACTTTCTTACTGAAGACTTTCCATTATTTCAACAAAATCATCTTTCTTTGGCATATAAATTCACCTGCAGCGATTTGGTAAATATAAATTCCTGAGACCACCATCCGTCCTTCGTTATCACGGCCATCCCAATTAATTTGGTAAATCCCGGCCGGCTGTTTTTCATGAACCAATGTCCGAATCTCCTGGCCAAGGGTATTGTAGATAATTAATTTAACCAATCCGCTTTCTGGCAGGTGATATTTTATCTGCGTAATTGGATTAAAAGGATTTGGATAATTCTGGTCCAGTTGAAAAGATTGTGGCCGGATAAAATCGCTCGCATCAATAGCTGATGGCGGATAGTATATTTCGCCTTTGGTAACGATAAAATTATCCATCCAGCCAGTAAGAAGCTTCGTTCCGCCATAAGTACTAATGGCGAGACCAACCGAAAGGTCGGCGGTCGTGCCGGTTTTTGACAATAATTCCGTCCAATATCCGTTTCGCATAAAGTAGCTGGTGATTTGATGCCCCTTCCGAACCACTCGCAATTTACCAGTAGTATCGTCGGCGGTTGTGGATAATCGCCCTGAAATATAATCACCATCAAAATTGCTCAGGTACATGTGGCCACGTTTGCCATCTTTTGTTGCCCACCCGGCATTATAATGCCGACTGATAGCATAATTATGTGTCGCATCAAAAGCACTGATATAAAGGCCATTGCCGCCATCCGAGTTTATGAGCACTTTAAAATTCACAGCAAAATCAAAATCACCACGCAACCTGAACTTTGACTCCACTCGTGCTTCCACATATTCATCAACCTTAAATTCCAGGTGTTGATTTTTCTCAGCTATGTAAGTATTGGTTCGGGTAATGATTTGCCAATCCGTATTACTCAGCAGATTATCATTAAAATCATCCATCATAATAAAAGGAAGCTTCTCACGATAAGACCGGATATCCCAGCCATTGCCAGGAATCCGATTATCCTGCCAAACAAAGTGAATCGATTGACCAGTCATAGCCACATCCGGCTCAATTTGTTCAGCCGGCGGGACTATTGGATCAAGCTGATAAACATCTGTCAATGGCTGATGATGGCCGGAATAGCGGCGGGCATAAATATTTTTTGTACTATTTTTTTCATCACCCCAGGTGACAATAAAATCACCGTATTCATTCATGAAAATTACCGGATCAGAAGTCAATTTTGTATAGTCGGCCACATCAAATCGTGCTAATAGATTTCCATCTTTATCAAAACGTTTTCCCTGAATTTTATCAGTGCCACCGCCAGTCCAAATAGCCAGAAAAGTACCATCATCCGCCATTTCTACTGCCGGCGATCCGAGATTTTGCTCGTGATCTCCCGCCGGTTTATCATCAATCTGGACTGAAGTGAGGAGATTTCCGACGGCATTATAATAACTGGCTCGCAGCACATCTCCGGCACTTCCTGGATAGGTATCCCCTTTATTGTTTTTGTAAGCAATGACAACCGCGCCATCTTTTGCCACCGCAACCGATGGTCGGCAAAAATTATCATATTGACCCCGCGGTTTGATGATGCTGTGCTGCAACACCCCATTTTTATCATATTTATTCGTACATATTGTATAATTCCAATTTCCTTTAGTAAAAGCAACAATAAAGCCACCATCAGGAGTAGCCTCAAGTACTGGCGAATGTCCTTCATCAACTAAAAAATTCGGACCAAGTACGGTTCCATTCGAGCTATATCGCTGGCCAAAAATTTTTTTCGGCGTCTGTTGGTTCCAGATGATTATGAATGAACCATTCTGAGCGACAGCGACATCTACAATATCATTAGCTGAATATTTCCAGGAAAGATCGCTGACCCTGAATTTGGCGCTTAGCGCGTTGCCATTGGCAGCGAATCGCTCAGCATAAACATCACCGTATTGGCTTTTTTCGTCCAGATACGTAATGATATAACTCTCATCGGGAGCCAATGCTATCGCCGGTTTAAGCTGATTCGTACCGGCATTATCAGCATATTCCATAAATGTGACCATCTGATCAATGGCCAGATCCTGAACAATTTGAGTCCCCCCACCTGCTGGCCACTCAATCGTGATGCTTTCAACTTTTGTTGCCTGTCCCAGTCCGAAATGAACCGGTTGATTATTGAAAAGATGTAAACCGGGATTATCGCCATTGACCTCGCGTATCTGCTTTTTCTGACCAGCCGTGACCATAATCCGGGCACCGATGGCATCAAAATTTCCTCTTTTTCCGACTAATTTAACTTTGAGCCAGTGATTATTCGTACCCTGATTTTTATACAGAATATTGGCACCTTCTGTATTGGCAGCATAAAGATCTAAAAATCCATCATTATTATAATCCACAAAACTCGCCGCTGAACAGGCCAACGGATTCACGACTCCTTCTGAAGTGGCGACATCGGTAAATGTTCCATTTCCATTATTTTGATAAAGTGCATTCTGCGGAATCGCATGATTTGACCCATTGGCGACATAAATATCCAGATCGCCATCATTATCATAATCTCCGACAGTGGAAAGGCTGCCATCGCCCACATTACCAACACCGGCGGACGTTGTAACATTCGTAAAATCCCAGGCCGGGGCGCCATTATTCTGATAAAGGACATCCTGCTGATTCTTCTGGTAGCGGCCTCGGGTCAGAAATAAATCCAAATCACCATCATTATCATAATCAAGCGCAATTGCCCCCCGGCACCGCATACCATAATTGACTCCCGCGGCCTGAGCCACATCCGTAAAGGTACCATCCCCATTATTTTTGTACAAAATATTATTGGCGGTATAATTGGAAACATAAATATCCGGATCATGATCATTATCATAATCCCAGAAAATACACGCCTGACCATCCTGACTGGCATTAACTTTGGCGGCACTTGCCACATCGGTAAATTTCCAATCCGGCGGACCGCTATTTTTAAACAAACGGTTAGTCGCATTATAATTCGCAAGATAAATATCCAGAAAACCATCATTATTATAATCGCCAAGGGCACATCCAACGGAATTATTGACATCGATTAAATTTACAGTGGCGGTGACATCGGTAAATGTACCATCTCCTTTATTTTGAAAGAAAACCTTTGCGCCGTTGTTCAATAGTAATAAATCGGAGAAACCATCATTATTATAATCAAAAAAAGCGGCTCCATTCCCCTGCTGATCATTTCCAACTCCGGCTCCGACCGTGACATCTGAAAAATTAAAATTGGGAGCACCGCTATTTTTTAATAATTTATTGGCTCCATTATTATAAACATATAAATCCAGCTTTTCATCGCGATTATAATCGCCAACCGCGAAACCGAGGCAGATACCAGCATCGCCAACACCGGCGCTAGTCGTTACATCAGTAAATAGTGCCGGCTTTACGTTTGTCATAGCTGCGTAAAGGTCAAAGCCCTTATCGGGATTTCGATTATCTTCCCAGACATGGAAAATTCCGCCAGGTCCCCAGCAAATGGCTGGTCGACGCTGGGTAACGGTTCCCGTATCTTCATTGATACGAATAGATTCTCCCTGAGATATCATCTCAGCAGAAAAATTCTGGCCATAGATATCATAATTGAGATTCCGACTTTCCATCCATTCGATGAAAACTTCACCGGATTGATTCATCGTAATTGCCGGCACGTCACAATCATTCAGGCTAATTTGGATGAGATCACCAATTTGATTCTGGTTTTTATCATAACGTTTCCCAGCAATCTGATATGGTGCTTTGCCATTTGCCCAAACGATGACATAACTGTGATCTTCGGCGACGGCAACATCCGGGGCGAATGCTCTGTACCCTAATAAGTTCTGTTGATGAACAGTTATCATTGGACCAATTTCATTCTTATTTGCATCGTAATAGGCAGATCGGATAATATTTTCATCAATTCCTTTCTGCCAGACAAACACAAAAAATCCATCAGAACTCGCCTCGATTTCAGGATAGCCAATATCACTCCCTGAAGCAATTTCCAACATAATTTCAACTTTTTGTCCATTTGCGTCATATAAATGTCCTTTCAGATAACGACCATCATAGATATGCACAATCAGGAATCGTCCGTCGGCAGTAATCGCTACGGCTGCTTTTGCCAGTTGATCCACAACCTTGATCACATTTCCAATTCGGCTTCCATTCGCAGCAAATCGTTGCGCATAAATATTCCAATTCAGAAAATCTGTCCAGGTTATAATAAACGAACCATTATCGGCCATTGCGACATCAACCGGCGTCATCGATCCCAATTCCTGATCATTGACCTTAAAATTATTTCCGATCTTGTTGCCCATTTGATTATAGAGCTGAGCTTTAATATTGAATTGCGGGGCTAAGCCTTCGCACCAGGCGACAACATATAATCCACTGGCAGAAGTCGCAACCGCAGGATAATTTTGGTTCAGATTGCCGGTATCTTCATTCACCCGGCCAATTTCACCGGCCATTAAATTTCCATTCGGTAACTGAACGAAAAATTGAAGATATAGGCCAATACCAACAAAAAGCAAGTTAATAAATCTTGTTTTCATCATTCTTTCTCCTTCAGATCAATTAAATAAAATGAATTTACCCCTTTACAATTTAATAAACGAATTGAGGAGCGACTTAAATCCATTATTTGACTCACTTTTTTTAAAATATTCTTGCTGTCTTTTAAAAATTTCACGAGTACTACAACGTTAAGTCGATAATCAGACATTTATTTTAACCGCAGCGGACGCAGAGATCGCGGAGAAAAATGGCTTTGATAATGAAAAAAGTAATTTTAAGTGTTTTCTAAAAAAAGCATAACTCCAGCACCACCAAATCAATTGAGAAGTAGCTCTCAAAAACATTATCTCATCGGCAAAAATAATTAAAAGCGGTTTGATTCTTTAATATTGGACTTATCATGTTTCTTAGCCAACCTCAGCGTTCTCAGCGATTTCTGCGGTTAATTAAATTTTTCATCGACTTAACTTAACGTTGTAGTATTTGTTATCGGGCAGGAAGGTTTGAGGCAAAATGATTGAAAACGAAATCATTTTAAAGGTCAGATTTGAATGGTTTTGTCCGGAATCGTTATGTTATCATTAAACGAGACGTGGAAAACAAAAAAAAGGCTCTGCCAGTTGCCCGACAGAGCCTTGATATACCTTTAATGGATCAAACTACTTCATGTAAATCATCTTTTTGGTCAGACTGATTCTTTCGTTTTTGCCGATTGCGTTTAATTTGTAAACATAAACACCACCAGCGACAGCCTGTCCGTTCAGGTCGGTTGCATTCCAGACCACGTTATGGACGCCGGCATTCAGATGTCCAACAACAAGGTTCTGAATGAGCTGACCTTGCGTATTGTAAACGGTCATTGTCACATCGGCATCTTCAGGTAAATTGAACTGAATCGCGGTCTGCGGATTGAACGGGTTCGGGTAGTTCTGACCCAGATCAAAATTGGTGACAACGGTATTATTCGTGATGGCTTCACCAATCATTTTGGGAGCTGCGGCGGCGCAATCACCCAGGAATTGAATTTCAGCCATGTCGGCATATTTGGCTTTTTCATCACGTGGATAAATTTTCACTTTCAGATATTTTGCTGAAACGGCTGCCGGTAATTCGAAGATTTCCCAGAGGCCCGGTTTGCCAACACACTCGGTTTCGAGTGCCAGGGTGAAATTCTCGCCATCATCGGAGGCATAAACTTCCAGTTTTTTAACCAGATTGTATTTCCATTCCTGTTCATGAGTTTGATAACGGGGAATACTGTCCATCGAATAATATTCACTCTCCAACATGGTTTGAACGAGAACACGAACTTTCTGGAGGTTATGGGCAGCAGAATCTGCGAATATAAAAGTTCCCCAGGCATCACTTGTGACAGCTTCGACAGAAACGGCTGTTCCCTGAATGTCATTATCGATAGCTTTGATCCAGGGACCACTCTTTGCGGTTGCGCCACTGGTAACCAGATCAACTGGCAATGCCTGACAGGTCGAATCGATATAAATCAAGCCCGGAATGGTGAGCATATCCATACCACCATCGCCCCAGGCTTTTAACGAAACACTATATTCGCCAGGTTCAGCATACACATGTTTCGGATGAATTTTGTTGACGGTACCATGGATAAGTTGTTCCACCACACCATCGCCATAGTTCCATTCAAAATGAGAAGCATTACCACCGGCTTTATTTTCGAACTGAACTTCCAGGCCGGGAGCGCCAACAATCGGGGCCGCGTCAAAATCAACCGACACCACACGATTGATGGTGATATAATTGACTTTTGTCTCTACGCTTTCACCACAGGGTCCACCAGAGGTCAGTGTTACGGTACAATGTTTGGGATTATCCTGAAAAATATGGCAGGGATTCTGTTCGGTGCTGGTAGAACCATCACCAAAATCCCATTTCCACCAGGTTATCCAACCTTGTGATAAATCAGTGAAATGAACCGTCATCGGGCCAGTGCCATAGGTAACATCAGCCACGAAATCAGTAACGACCGGACCATGAACCGTAATGTAATAGGACTTGGTTTCCGTGTCCGTACCGCCATTACCTTCAACCGTTAATGTCACCGTGAATTTTTCGGTTGGTAAAGTTGTGGTATAGGTATGCTTCCAGGTTTCCACCGGGAAATTACCATTTTCAATTGTACCATCACCCCAATTTAATTCCCAAACCGACACAGCACCACAGGTTTTGTTGGTTAATGTTACTTCAGTACCAGAGCAGATTTTGGTCAAATCAGCTTCGAAATCAGCAACGGCGGGTGAATAAACGGTAATTGTCTTTTCCGCGGTATTGGTTGCACTACCTCTTTTAGCCGTCAGTTTTACAACAAAATCTTTGGAGGCCGGTGTACAATCATCATAAACAAAGGTATGAGTGGGCGAAACTTCCGTAGAAGTCGTGCCATCACCAAAATCCCACAAATATTCTTCGGCACAAGTGGAGTTGTTAGTGAAAGCGACTTCCAGCGCCGAAACACCCTGAGTCGGATCGGCATCAAAGGCTGCAACCGGGGCTTTCCATTCCCAGTTCACCACTAATTCGGCATAATCCATGACCACATCCCAATCCCAAAACGGATGGCCGGGTTGTCCAAAAGTCGCATCGATATTTAAATTTACATTCAAAGTGCCATCAGCCAGGTTAGCCACATCAACATTAAAACTGGTCGTAGACCAACGATGATGTCTGCCTTCCAGATCGCCCAGATAGGTTCCATCTACCGTCACCCGGTCATGTTCCCAGAAATTATAGATATTACGGAAGATACCATACCCCGGCCAATCAATATCAAAAGCCCGGATAAATAATTGGGCTGAGGTCAATTCTTTGCACGGATCCAACTGAAGCGTATGCGTCCAATTCATATCATCGTTCCAGTCACGCCAGATTAAAGGACGGAATTCAAGTTTATGTGTCATTGGCGGATTTGTGCCATTCAATGGCGCATTCGGATTCGATTTTTCCATTGTCATCGGAATTGGTTCATTGGGATCATCCGCAACAGGTTCCGCATCCTGCGCCTGAATGAAATTAACCAATAACAATAAACAGAGCAGACTAAATAATTTTAAATACTTCATGTTCGTACCTCCATTAATAAACCGTACAATCAATTAATTAAAATAGTTCCTTGCTTATCATGATAAATGGGCTAACTCTTTTTATTTCACCTCCTTAAGTATTTAAAATGAAAAATTTTACCGCCTTTTAATTATGAAAAATTTGCATTAAAAATGAACAAAATATGATACTGTTGTTCTTCAGTGATGGATTTGTCTTGAAAAATCCATTACAACTAAAATTGGATTAATAATAAATCCTGAAATGAATTCCTTTGCGACGCTTCATCCAAAATAGTTTTAAAAAAGTCATAAAGTCCGATATTCAAAAACAGTTAAAAACGGTAGCTGGCATATTAAATCAGATTTTAGAAATCACCTCCTGTGTTAGGATTTTCATTTCATCGATTTAAAATTTTACGATTCCCATCTCATCATCATCAAAATAATGCGTGATCTTTTCGAATCACAAAAAATGCCGTTTTCAGAAGCAGAAAAAACTCGTAGGAAGTAGTCACAAGCGATTTTTAATTGCCCCGTATTCACACTCTTTGGTTAAATAATTTCAAATAAGTGAATATAGAGCCGTAATCATTGAAAAAAAATCAAACGATAGCGAAAAATGCAACTATTCAAAAAATTTACTGTGTTATAATATAGCAATTCTATTCTTAATTGTCAAGTACTTTTTTAAATTTTTTCATACTACTACAAAATAAAAAATAATTTAAACAGCATAGCGTTTCAATGGTATAACTTTTGACTTAATTTGTCATATTATGCTATTTTTTGATTGATTTGTATCAAAAAAATTCTGCTCTAACATATTAAAAAAAAGAAAGTTACTGCGGCTCATTTCCATTAATCTTAAATAATCAAAAAATCAGTTTAAAATTCTAGAATTTCAATTCAATCACGAAGCGCTGACTTCTCCAGGTACATTTATTAATTTTATTTTTTTTAAGTTAATTTTAAAACATTGAGATGAACTTCATATTACCTAAAAATTACAGTATAATTAAAATACGATAGCGATATTAACTCAATATCATAACTTTGACATTCATTAATTTGAAAGCTTCATCAGTATCCCCTCAAAAAAGCATGGTAAAAGTACCCTTCGACAAGCTCAGGGTACGAAAGATGCCGTTGGTGGAGCCTGTCGAAACCAATTTCCCTTTGATTATTGAGGGGAGCCCTTCATCATCTATTAAGTTGTTTATCTAAATATACTTTCAGGAGATTATGTTTGCAAAAGTAAAATTGGAGTTTTATCACATTTATGTAAAAATTCTCCGCTCCAATGGGGGAGGAATCAATTGTGACATTTTCATGGTTTTCCGGTACCAGATTCCGCCCCTCGGTCTATGGCCATCAGGGTTAAGTATAAAACGCATAAGGACGCCTTAAAAGGCCATCCCGATGCCCATGAGCCAGCGAAATTTGAGGCTTTCTTCATTTGGCAGAGGATGACTGACAAAAAACGGGAAATCGAATCGTAAAATCACTGGTTCCAGACGCGGCGGAATAAAGGGGACGCTCCAATTGACACCGAATCCGGCATCCGCTTTCGGGTGAAAATTCCAGTCGCCTTGCATCACATCACCAACATCATAAAACAGATAAGGCTGAATCTGCCGAATTGTTTTGAAAAAACCCGGGAATGGGATTAAATTTAAAGGATTCGGGACTTCCATTTGCAGGTTCGCGGCCAGAATTCGTTTTCCGCTGATATTTTGATCCAGGTAGCCGCGTAAATTACCGCCGCCCCCATGCTGAAGATGTGCGTTTGCATACCATTCCGCTGGCAAGGTCCCTTTTGAACGATACCAGGGGCTTTGTGAGGACTCAACCGGGCTGGCGGTGGCCAGGTAAAACTGATCTTGTAGTGGCAGAACGCCTTCACTGGCACCAAAGAAGAGTCTGATTCGTGCTTCCCAATTTCGCCAGCGCGTGAAGGTTTCATTTAATTGCAATGCTACTTTATCAAAAATATAATCGGTCATAAACGAGGTGGATTGATACCGCAATTGCCATTCACTTTGCAGCCAGCGCTGTTCAAACCGATAGACAGTTGCCAGTTCAATTAAATTTACCTCTCCTTTTTCCCAGGATTCATACAAATAGGCGCGATCAAATAATTCATAGTGTTTTAAATCGACTTTGAAATCCAGTCGGCGAGAACTGAATAATGCCGGTCGAAAGGACTTCTCAACGCCAACCGCAGCAAATTGCCGGCCTTCCAGGGCTGCGCTTTTCAGAACCAGCTTTGTCAAACGCTCCGGACGAAAAATCGGTGTTTGAAAGGTGGCCTGGTGATTGATCTGCTGACTCATGATGCCATACCAGAAGTCCGCCGTCAGCGCATAATCGCCAGACGTATAATAGCTCCCTAAATAGCTGCCCTCGAAGTGCAAACCCGTTTTCAGGCCATCCCGATCATTATACCAAAAACCAGGACGAAATAGAACTAAATAGGCATCCAGCGGTACATATTTCTCAAATAAATTATCCCATTGCAAATTGATTTCCGGGAGCCAGCCGCTTCGATTATTCAGATAATTGGTATCCAGTGTTCGAAAATCCGGATCAATTACCGCTCTTTTCACCTTTCGGGGCAGCTTGAGCCTGGTCTGATAGGTATTTTGCCAAGCATTCCACCCAACCCATTTGGGAAGAACCTCAATACCAGCAACCTGTTTGCTTCCTTCATCCACGGGAATTGTATAGCGCCGTCGGGAGCCATCAGCCAACGTCAGTTCCAGGTCAACTGGCATATAAATTTCGCCCGGACGTTTGATTTCGATAGTTGTTTCATACGAATCCGACGCCAGCTTTCGATTTGAAAGCCCTGCAAACGCATAATCACAGGTTTTGGTGCTTTTCCACCATTGATCAAAAAACCAGCTTAAATTCCGACCACTCACTTCCTCCGCAACTCGCTGGAAATCTTCAGGGTAAGGATGGCGAAATTTCCAGCGTTCAAAATAGGTTTGCATGACTTTAAAAAAAACCGAGTCACCCAAGGCGCCCTGTAAAAGATGCAAGGTTGCGGCGGCTTTGTTATAAGCGATATGAACATAGCTCATTCCATCCAGACAATGGTCGGAATGGGTGAGCACTTTTTCTTCGAAACCGGATTTAGTGGTGCGAAGGGTCTGTTTGACAGTAGCGGTGCGGAAATTCGGGTCCGGCCGATAAAATTTTTGTAAATACCAACCCATATCGTATTCCTGATAGGTTTGGGGATCTTCCAGACTATCTAACGCAAAATCAGTTAAATAGACTGTAAAACCTTCATCCAGTGCGGGATAGGCCGTCTCATTGTTGGCCACCGTACCATAAAACCAGTTATGACCAATTTCATGATAAAACAGGCCGTTATAAGTGGGACTTTTTCCGCCAACCATAACAATCATCGGATATTCCATGCCCTGATCCACATCGGCCAGGGTCATGTGGGGATAGGGATAGCGGCCAAAGTGCTTTGAAAAAAGCGCAATCACCCGTGCGCCAACATCGGCGGCATCCTGCCAGTTGGCCGCATTCGATTCTTTCGCCAACGCATAAATTTTCACATTTTTCCATTGCGCCGTTCCGATGCGAAATTTGCGATCGGCAGTCCAGGCGAAATCATGGACATTTTCAGCCTGATACTTCCAGGTTTTGGTTTCACCTTTGTTCGCTTTGGGTAATCCTGTTTTTTTCGAATTGGCAGCCTTATCTTTAAAATTTTTAATATCCAACCTGGCGAGCAAGGAATCGGGTAACACTTCATTCTGATTCGTGAGAATTCCAGTAGCGCCGACAATAAAATCGCCAGCCAGGGTAATTTCAACATCATAGCTGCCGAATTCCCCGTAAAATTCATGCCCCAAATGCTGATCCAGATGCCAGCCGCCCTGGTCGTCATAAACACATATTCGGGGATACCATTGCGTGACCACGAATTGACCGTTTCTTTCCCGCATTCGGTAGCTATTTTTCCCCAATTTAGTCTGAAATTGAATATCTAAAACCAGCGAATCACCGGAATTCAGGGGATGATTCAGTAGAACGGCCATAATGGTATTATCAACCTGAAAATTTACCTGTTCTGCGCCAATTTCGCCAATATGAGTAACATTACAGTAACTGGCATCTTTTTCCTTCAAATTCGTCATCGAATAGTTATTGTTAGCACGATTTTTAAGATCGAGATAGCTGCCGGATTGAAAGGCGTTTGGATAGAGATGGAAATATAATTTATCCAGCACGAATGGTGAATTATTGAAATAAGTAAATTGCATCATCCCGCCGATGGTTTTGCTGGAATCATTCAAGGTCGCCTGGATTTGATAAACAACGCGTTGTTGCCAGGCATAGCTGAGATGAAACAGAACGAGCATGAATAATATTAAAATAAATTTGATTTTCATTTGGACTCCTTTTCTGGATCATTCAATCGGATAAATTTGGAACGACTGATTTATCCGCGGACGATCCAGCTAAAATACAATCACATTGATTAAACAATCACCCCCCAAAATTCGCCAAAAAATAAAGCAATCCTAATATCGCCAACGCAAAGATAACACCCACCAGAAATCCACCCCAATTCACCAGGCGCGGATATTTCAGTTCCCAGGGATGGCCTTCGCTTCGACCCTGATAGATGACCTCCACACCAGCCTTTACCAGATCATCTTCCCGGCCAACCGGCGTGTGAATCAAGCGATAAAATTTATTCAGGAGATCGTCCGGCAGCGATTCGCCAATCAGGCTTCCCAGAATCAGCGCCACAATTCCAGCCGGCAAATACGCCAGCGTTAATTGGGGTAACTGGCCTTTGCTCGCAAAAAGACCCAGCCAGGAAATATCTGGTAACAGCGGTTTCAGTAATTTATCACCCAATGGGCCGAGAAATCCCCAAATCAGGCTCATCACAATAAAAGAAGCCCAGGCACCCGTCGCATTGGTTCGCCGCCACAAAACGCCTGCCCAGATAAAAACGCCCGTAAGGGTACTAATCCCCCAAAAAATTGTCAGCGCTTCAGCAACGCCTTCCACCAGATAACAGAAAATCAATCCCAAAACCACAATGAGGAATCCCGCCCGGCGGGCCAGCCAGAGGACTTTTGTGTCGGATGCGTTGGGATTGAGATGCTTTTTATACAGATTTCGGGAGAGCAAAGCCGCACCAGAAACCATAAAGGCGCTCAGGGAAGACATCTGCGCTGCCAGAATTGAGGCGAACATCAAGCCTGTAAAACCAATGGGTAATAATTCGCGAATACCAATACCAAAAGCGGTTTCACGTTTACCGGCGAGCAGCGTGCTATCGATCTGGCCATCCATTACCAGGCCAAAAATAATCACCCCCGAAAGTGCCCACCCAATGGCGCAAAAACGCTTGATAAAACAACCATAGGTGAAGCCAATGCGTCCCTCAAATTCGGTTTTGCCGGACGAACACACCTCCATAATATGCGGTTGGGCGACAATTCCAATCAAATTGATAATCGTCGCAGCCAGAATCCAGTAAAACGTAATTTCTTCCGGGGCCGCCAGGTTGAATTTTTCAGGCGGTACGATGCGATGTAAACCGCTGAAACCGCCAATTTTTATTAAACCAAATGGAACCAGCAAGAGAGACATCACCACAATCAGCAAGCCCTGAACAAAATCCGTGATAACCGTGGCCATGATGCCACCGGCAAGACCATACGCCACAAACACAGCCGTCATCCCCCATATTGCGACCCATTCAGGGACAACGCCCCCGGTGATGGCATAAACGATGGTGCCAGTACCTTTTAATAAGGTTCCCATATTAATCGAAAAAGTAAGGACGCCCATAATCGCATAGAGCAATCCCAGACTTTTTCCAAACCGGGCTTCAAAGAAATCAGCCGTTGTCAGATAACGTGAACGACGAAAGAAGGGTGCGATTATCCAATAAAAGGGGGTGAGAAATAAATAGACAAAAGTGTACCAGATACCGGAAACACCCCGTTCAAAAGCAGCGCCAGTGACACCAACTGGATCATCCGCGTGGGTGCCGGCACCAAGTGAGTGCGTAATCATCAACCATTTGTTAAAGGAACGTCCACCAGCGAAATAATCGCCAGTGTTTTTAATACGTTTCATTTGATAAATTCCCAGCGCAGCAATTCCGAATAAATAGATACCGAGTACCAACCAGTCCAACAGCGCAAAATTTTCCAAACCAGAATCCTCCATATTATAATGAAAGGTTTGATCGATCTGAATCCAGCGTAAAATATTCCAGGATAAATAAGAAATGTTTAAATCTATTAACCCAATTTATGCATAAATCTACGATAAAAAGATTTGTGTGTCAAGCACTATTTAGAGTCGGTCCGAAAAAGCTACCAGGCTGTCATTGCGAGGAGCACTTTTTGCGACGAAGCAATCTCCGTCATGATAAAAGGGGATTGCTTCGGCAAAAAACGCCACGCAATGACAGGTCCCGGTATTTTTTGTACAAACACGATTTAATCATTTAAATCATCCAGTATCAACCCAGCGGGATGCACTCACATGCTTATTCACGTCATTAGTTTTGGTGCGTGCAATGCCGCTCATGATTTTATTTTACAAATCTGTTAAAATTTTTTAAAAAACCTCTTGACAAGTATCCTTCCTTTTGATATATTAAATCTATATTTTCAGGTTATTTTTTGAGGGGGAAATGATTGATACAAACCGATTAATGAAGAAACGCTTTCTCAATCTGATGGCGGGACAATTAATTGTTCTTGTATGTAATTGTTCTAAGAGAAAAATCAGTCGCTTTTAAATTTTATTTTTATATAAAAGATAAGCAAATAAATTCAGATCGGTCGGCAAATTAAAATAAATGCCAGGTCACAACAGGTTATTAAAAACTTCATTCGAAACTGACGTATAACGAGATCGAATATGCTTAAATTTTTGAACGACCTGAGGCAAAAACTCAACCCGCTAGCCGTTACAATGACGATAAATTCCCCAACCTTTATCGAAGGGGATTATTTTATTCACGCCATTTATTTTTTCAATATACTCGAAAACTTAAAAAATTATGCATTGATAAGCCATCCTAACGGGTAATATGACTCGGATGGCTTTTTTTATGGCCTGTCTCAGTTTGCCAAAATCTAAAACACACAATGTAATAAAAAAAAGAGAATACGCAAAGGTGAAATGATTCAATTTTAACTCAAAATAGCAGGGATAATGTTGATATCAAGAACGATTCCTTATTCATAATCCTTCATTCATCATTTATTAAGGAGGTGATTCGCCAAAAGAAAGTGAAATACGTAGAGAAGATGAGGATGTATTAACATTTCAACATGATTCATAATATTGGACAATTGAGAATCGCAAAACAGTTTATTCTCACTTAAATCAACCTTTAATTGGCAATCGGGAATAAACGAACCAATTCATTTCATTTTTTCCAAATTAGTTTGGAAAAAGGAGGACATTCGATGAGGAAATGTATTCTTTTCAGACTCATTCTATTGGCCTTGATTTGCGGATTGTGCTGGACCGGAACGAACTTTGCCGCCACGACTGGTAAAATTGCCGGTCGAATTGTCGATGCAACGACAGGTGAAGGGATGCCAGGCGCAAACATATCCATTGAAGGTACCAATTTTGGTGCCGCCGCAGATGCCGAAGGCTACTACTTCATCATTAACATCCGCCCCGGGAACTACGTCCTGCGAGCAACGATGATGGGGTTTGAAACCCAGCGTAAAACTGGTGTTGTGGTCACTATTGACCGCACCACCACCGTCGATTTTTCGCTGAAACCCACCGTACTGGAGGCTGGTACTGAAGTAACGGTCGTGGCTGAACGCGCCATCGTCCCGATGGACGTTGCCAACAGCCAAGCCATTATTGAATCACAAAAAATTGTTGAAAATCCCTACTCCGATCTGGGCGACGTGGTATTCGGCCAGGTTGGTATTGAACGCACCAACCGAAATGATCGTCCCACCATTCGTGGTTCCTATTTTAATGAAGGCGCGTTCATGGTCGATGGTCAGGTGATGGTGGACGCCGTTTCCGATGCCCCCATGTTCAAAGTCCCATTGGGCGCTATTCAGGAAATCAACGTCATCACCGGTGGTTTTAACGCAGAATACGGTAACGTCCGTTCCGGTGTTATCAACATTGTGACCAAAGACGGTGGCAATAAATATTCCGGTGCTATCAATTTCAAAGCCAGCCCGCCCGGGCTTAAACATTTTGGGGATCATACTTACGGAAAAGATTCACCAATAGTAAAACCATTTCTGGATCCGAAAATGGGTGCCTGGTCCGGTTATTTAATGGGCGATGATGGTAAGCCATTAAAAGATGAAAATGGTAAAAATGTCGTCAATCCTTTCTTCCCTGGCTGGTATAAATACTCCGGTGTGGCCGTGGATGCGGATGGGAATCCTCAATACAATGCTGATGGGACGTTTAAACTGGATGACAAAGGAACGGTGAAACCGGGTGCCCCTCATTATGGCAATCCGTATGAGAACCTCGCCCTCTATCTCTGGCGTCATCGCTCCATGGAAAATCTCAACGCCCTGCGTCAGCTTATGAAAGAAGGCAAAGTTAAAGGTGATCTCAGCAAAATTACTGATGACGATGCTGTCTTTGAATATGGCGATATCTGGGATTATGTGGGTGATTTTAGTTTCGGTGGTCCGGTGCCTTTCCTGAATAAGTTGAAATTCTTTGGAAGTTATTCAACTGAGAGCACCGAATATCTCTTTACTTTACCACAAAATAGCTATATAGACCGAAATGCAACTTTTAAATTAAGCTATCCTATTAGCGAATCCATGAAATTGACCGGTAATTTCATCTATAGCTGGCAATATGGAAATGACACGGCTGAATCCGGTCAGGGACCAGAAGCCGGTGGCTATATCTCCAGTAACCCCATCCAGCAACAACAGGGAAATAAATACTGGTATCCACACTGCCTGGTACCCGGAAAGCAGCACCGTTACTTTACAGGGCTGAGCTTCCAGCATATACTCTCGCCAGCGACTTTTTATGAAATTAACTTTAATGCCAGTTTAGCTGAATTCGACATGGATCAATATCAGCGAAATACGCAGCCACTTCCGGGTAACCCCTGGGATTGTCGTTATCTGGATCAAGGTCGAATTGGAACCACCGAACAGGCTGATCAATGGGCGGCTTCTGAAGATGTTAAATATTATGGCTATAAAAACTGGCGTGACTGGGCAAAGGTCCGGATTGGTGACTACTGGTACGATGAATCTCCCTGGGGTTATGGCCCCACCCAATTCCGTGATCTGACGGGTGAATTCCGGATGTCATCCTGTAACATTCGAATCAATCAGTCCA
This sequence comes from Caldithrix sp., assembly GCA_020722815.1. GTDB lineage: Bacteria > Zhuqueibacterota > Zhuqueibacteria > Thermofontimicrobiales > Sulfurfontimicrobiaceae > DYKB01. Next base: position 30,125 of record DYKB01000053.1, read on the forward strand.
TGTCCCATCAGTATCAGTTCAAATTCGCTATTACCAGCCAGATGAACCGGTTTAACCTCGTTAAAGCCGGTATTGACCTGATTCATGATCGGCTGCACACCCATTATCAAGCCATCGATCCATCGGTAAATGGTGGCGGTATGTACTTCGCCTTCGCAGAACCCTGGCGCCTGGGTGCCTATATTCAGGACAAGCTCGAGTTTAAAGGGATGATCGCGAATGTTGGACTCCGCATGGATTATTTGTTGAGCGGGGAAATGTACACCCCAACCGATGATTTTACCGATACCGAGAAAGGTCATTTTAGTCAATATATTCTGGCCGGCCATCCAAACGACTTATACAAGATGGATTTCAAACGGCATGGCCAGGTCTATTTCAGCCCCCGAATCGGTATTTCCCACCCGGTATCGGAAAACGCGAAAATTTTCTTCAATTACGGCCACTTCTTTAAATGGGCGGAAAATGATGAAATGTACCAGATTAACCGCGATATCCGACGGGAAGGTCAAATTACTCGTGTCGGTAATCCAACACTTAAACCGCCACGGACCATCCAATATGAAGTGGGCTATGCACACAACATTCTGGATTTAATGCAGGTTCAGGTCACCGGTTATTATAAAGATATCACCGATGAAATTCGAAATGATCACCGCTTTAAATTCATTAGCGGCCATGAATATCAAACCTGGCAAAACGCCCAGTATCGTGACATTCGTGGGTTCGAGGCCAATATAGATTTTCGTGGTTTTACCTACGTGACCGGCTGGTTGAATTATAATTATATGATTACCAGTTCCGGCCAGTACGGAATCTATCGTTATTATGAAGACCCGAATAAAATTCCCGACCGTCGTACCACCAGTGTCAGTCAGGCCTATGTTCGTCCTATCATCAAAGCGAATATGACATTGCATGCGCCGATAAAATTTGGTCCTGCCATTGGAAACTATTATCCACTGGAAGATATGCACCTGGGTATGACTTTCTGGCATAAACAGGGACCCGTCTTCACTTGGAACCCGGATAATATTCCTTATGTAACCGATAACAAACGCTGGGGTTCCGACTGGAAAATCGATCTCCGCTTTACCAAACGGCTTTTCTCCTGGAAAGGTCTGGAACCGGTTTTCTTCGTGGATATTTATAACCTCTTCAATAATAAATATTTACCCTACTGGAGCGATGATGACTACGCCAGTCGCCCCTGGAATGCCTTTAAATGGTTCCAGAATGAACAGAACGAGTACATGTACTCTTTGAAACCAGGTGATACGCCAGGGGATATCCCGGATGATAACTTGCTGGAAAAAGGGAAAGATTATATCGATGTGCCCGACTTTACGCCCTATCTGTATATGAATCCACGGGATATTTTCTATGGCATCAAGTTGAATTTTATTTTTTAAATTCGAATTTCACAAGAATTATTAACTCAGCATAACAGCATATTTGACTGTTAACGGAGGAAAAATCATGAATAAATTCATGCGATATGTCATTTTCCTGCTGCTGGTACTGGGTATCCTGGGAACATTGAGCCATGCCCAGGTTTCGCGAACCCTGACCGGCGGGAGAATGGTCTATACATCAAACGAAGCCATTACCGATGATGATATCCAGTGGCCTGTGGGTGTTCGGAATTTCTCGACGGATATGTTAGCCTCATTCGGTATTGACATTGCCGTTAAAATGCCCTGGACCGATAAAGGTGGGGTCAACCACGAAGTCAAAGTGGCGGAAGTGGCGAATAACCGGTTTTCGGATATTGCCGAAGTCATTGTTCCGGTAAAAGATGCCTTTAAACGTGTTTTTAAATATAAACATCCAGCCCGCTGGATCGATGGTAAAAACTGGCAGGATGTTAGCTCCGTCACGGATCCAGTGGATCCGAATCTCCCCTCAGATGCGATGCTCTATCATAAATGCACCACCTGGGTGGGGATCGATATTGAACGCTGGACTTATAGCTTTATGACCGACGCCAACCAGGATTATATTTTCCTGGAATGGGTATTCACCAATACCAGTGCGGAAACCAAAAATGAGGTTTATTTTGGGTTACGAGCCGAGCCTGGTACCGGCACCCATTATCCTGGAACTTTGTGGGGTAATTATATCGGTGCCGCGTATCAATCCGGCAAAGATCCGGTCCGGCTATATTATAATTACGATGCGGACCGAACCGGCGATGGAGTTCGTGATGATCGGGGAGAACCCGGTGGACTTTATGGAAATTTTACCCGGCCACAATTCATGAGTTATGTATTAATTCATGCCGATAAAGGTCCCGCCGATGAAAGTAATGATATCAATGCCCCCTTTAAAGGTGGCTGGTCACAGCGTCAGTTGTCACCAGATTTAAACTCAAATACCGTAGAAGAGGTTTATGCCTTCTTTGGCTCCCCCTGGGATCCAATTAACCCGGATCGGATTTTATGGCCAGGTTCAAATGATATGATTCGAGCGAATCATACCAATGAAGTTTTATGGCGCACCCCGGAAAACCGTGCTTTTATCGATTCCGGGACCGAACAGGAAAAATGCGCTCTTTTCAGTTTTGGCCCATTTACCATGGCCCCTGGTGAAGATATGCGAATCGTCATGGCTTTTGTTGGAGGAACGGTGGATAGTCGTCTGGCAATTGATGCCGGTTTTGCATATAACTGTAATTATGAAGGTTTGCGCCCCCGACGTCCATTCCCGGCAAAATATAATTTTTCGAGCATCGGAATTCCCCAGGGAACTCAGTCTTTGACGCTGGAACAAAAAGATATTTTGCTGGATACGGGTATCGATTCATTACTTAAAAATGCGGTCCAGGCGCAGACCTTATGGCAAACTTCAGTTGTCAAAAAAGGGACGGGTAAGTTTAATACCGAAGTAGCACCGCCTTCCCCTTCGCTGACGGTAACCTCACAGCCAGGTGCGATCCTGGTTGAATGGGGTACTGAGGCTGAAACGCAGTATGATGATGTCAAAGGGTACAAAATTTATCGAAATTATATTCGACCGCCGGCACTGGAGGTCCCGACCGACACTGTATTCACCTTAATTAAAGATATCCCCGGGACCGGTGTCCATTCCTATAAGGATGAAGACGTGATCCGTGGTCGTGCCTACTATTATTATGTGACGGCTTATAATTCAAAAGGTATTGAAAGTAGTCGTTTCCTGAACCGTGGGGAAACGGGTGTCATCGAACAAAAAGTGTCCCCCACCCGTGCACCATCGGCTGATTGGAAAGAAAAAGTGGTGGTGGTACCCAATCCCTACCATTCACGTGGTTCCTTTAAGCTGGAAGGGGCGAAACTGGCTTTTCTGAATCTACCGGCCAAATGTAACATTCATATTTATACAATGACCGGTGATAAGGTTCAAACGCTGGTTCACACCTCAGGGACGGGAGACCAGACCTGGGATCGTCAGGATACGTTTAGTACCATGGAAATCGTCAGCGGAATTTATCTCTATGTTGTGGAAGAGTTGGATGACAACCTGAACGCAACAGGAGAGCAGGCAATTGGCAAATTCATTGTGGTTAAGTAATCATAAAGGAGGTCGAATATGAAAAAGACAGCTTATCTGCTGGCGGCGTTCCTGGTGATGATCGTATTATTACTCCCGGCACAGGCAGGGTTAAAAAAATACGGTCAGGCCGGTATGACGTTTCTAAAAATTGACGCCAGTGGACGTTCTGCTGCAATGGGAAGCGCGGCGACCGCTATTATTATGGATGCGAGCGCCCTGTTTAGTAATCCGGCCGGTCTTGGTTTTGTCCAGGGTGGAGAAGCCATTCTCACCCAGACAAGCTGGATCGCTGATATAAAACATCTTTCCGGAGCATTGGCTTATGGACATCCCACCTGGGGTACGGTTGGTGTCAGTTTCATCAATATGGACTATGGCACCATGCAGGAAGCCTTCCCCTGGGTTCAGGGGGTTCATAGTGATGCTGAATTTGAAGCCGGCTATGTGCTGGGCCGTGAATTTTCACCCAAAGAATATTGTATTGGTCTTGGCTATAGCAAGCAAATTACCAGCCAATTTTCTTTTGGTGTCCATATCAAGCGCGTTCATCAGGATTTATATGAATCACTGATTAAACACGAAATCTTTGGTGAAATTACCCTGAATAATAAACAGGATATCAATGCTTTCGACTTTGGGACATTGTATTATACCGGTTGGAAAGATTTACGCGTCGCCATGTCCGCCCGTAACTTCTCCCAGCAGGGAAAATACGTTACCCAGCGTTTTGAATTACCCCTCACCTTCAGTATCGGTGCGGCAATGGACGTCCTGAAGTTATTTAGCCAGGATGAACAGCAAAAATTAACCGTGGCATTGGACTGGCAGCATCCGCGAGACTACGCTGAACGCTACCATGTTGGTCTTGAATATGGTCTAATGGACATGTTCTTTTTCCGCGGTGGGTATAAATTCAACTATGATGAAGAAAGTATTACGGCTGGTATCGGTATTATGAAAGATATCAGTGGCTATGGCATGAAGTTCGATTATGGTTATGGCCATTTTGGTGAATTCTTCGGTGCCGTTCATCGTTTTTCCCTGGGTATTTTCCTGAAATAGCTATTTGTTGTTAGTAAAAAAATAACAGGTGAATGAAATTGAGTAACCACCTGTTTAAAATTTAAGGGGCTCTTTCATTTATATCTGGAAGAGTCCCTTTTTTATTGAGAGTTCTGGTCGAAACCTGACATTTAAGCCGTAGATGACACCGATTTCACAGATTTTAATCTGCGTCATTTTCAAAAGCGGTGGTTAATTTTTTTGTATTGATATGAGGTAAATTGAATGAAAAATCCGGGATTGATCATATTCCTGCTGATAATGATGCAATTAAAAGCCCATGCCCAATTACTCCCCAACGAAATTGAGCTCTATCATGATGATAATGTGGTAAATGATGCCATCGTTCTGGTACGCTATGCCACCCGTTTCAGTCCCCCCGCCGGTACCGTACAGATAATGAAAATAAAATACTACTTCACCAGTATCGATAGCGGCAGCAGTTTCAAATTCACCATTTATAATGATAATCAGGGAACGCCCCAATCCGAGATCCTGCTCCCCATTACGATTTCTGGCGGGCAGGTTGGCTGGAATGAATTTGACTTGCGCGATCTCAACATTTTTGTTGATGGTGATTTTTATTTCTATTTAACCTATCATCTCCAATCATTTCCGTCACTGGGTATTGATACGCAACTACCGATTCAAAAGCAGACGCTTTATAACGGCGCCTGAGGCGACTGGTATGTACAGGAAGGCTTTGACCTCCTGCTCCGGGCAGTTGTCCGGATTGATGAAACTGATGTGGAAATTGGAAACGATCAAAAAAATCCAGCCAGAGATTTTGATTTATTACAAAATTATCCCAATCCTTTTAATAGTTCGACACAGATTCGTTTTCGCTTGAAAAAAGCCGAAGAAATTCAATTAACAATTTATGATTTGCACGGAAAAGAAATCTGCAAGCTGATTGACAACTTTCAACTTGCTGGCGTTCAAGAATTAAGCTGGGATGGACGAGATCAAAAGGGAAATGTCGTTCCGACAGGGATTTATTTTTATCAACTCAAAGCTGGAAATAAACTGGACAATCGGAAAATTAGTTTAATTCGATGAGAGAATTTCGGATATGATCACGACAGCTAACACAGATTGCACCGATTGTATCCCATCAGATTCACCGGGCTCGAAAAAATGAGAACACCAAATTTCTCGCCGCAGGTAGCTGCTTTTATTAAATAAAAATTGGAAATTATCAGGCAATGAGGCGTTTAACTTTATTAAATGTTTGGATCACTGGTTCCAGGCGGATGGTTTTTTAAAATTTAAGTCCTATTAAAAATTATCGGTTACGCATCACGTATTGTAACCGTTCACAGGGAGGACCGAGCCTGTCATTCCCGCAGTTTTTTGGCGGGAATCCATATTTTTTTAAACAAATGGATGCCCGATAAAAGCATTTGGGCGTAACAGAAGCTTTTATCTTATCACACCTGTGAACGGTTACCACATATTACGTATCACTTTGGATATTCAGATGAAAAAATTACATCTTTTCCTCCTCATTTTTCTGGTAATGATAAGCCTGATGATAGCGCTGTTTCTGCAGCAGTCATCCAGAAATCCTCAGGTGCAGGCTGATTATCAGTCGGCTAATCGGATAGTATCTTTATCTCCCAGTACCACGGAAACATTATTTGCACTGGGATTGGGTCACAAGCTTGTCGGCGTCACGCGATTCTGTAATTATCCGCCAGCAGCCCAGAACTTACCTCGTGTTGGCGGCTATTTGGACCTCAATTACGAAGCAGTGGTTGCTTTAAAACCCGATCTGGTTATCATTTTACCAGAATTTGAACAGGTGAAAAATTATCTTGCGGAGCTAAACCTTCAATATTTAATCGTCAATAATAAAACAATTCAGGATATTCTCCAGACAATTTTAACTTTAGGACGGGTTGGCGGTGTTCAAACCGAGGCGGAGATGCTGGTTAACAAACTGCGAACCCGGATGAAACAGATAAAAAAGACTACGGCTCTCCTTCCCCATCCGGAGGTATTAATTTCCATCGGCCGAACTGTTGGAACGGGGACGCTGGAAGAGGTTTATGTCGCCGGAAGCGGGACACTATATAATGAAATAATCGAGTTGGCGGGTGGAAAAAATACTTATATTGATTCCTCACAAGCTTATCCAATGGTATCGGCTGAAGGCATTTTACAAATGAATCCTGATATTATTATTGATCTGGTAACTGATATGAATGGAAAAAAAATAACCGAACAGGAAATTCTTAAAGATTGGGATAGCATTATCGGCATTCAGGCAGCCCAGGATCATCGAATTTATATTCTCAGCGATGATTTTGCTGTCATTCCCGGGCCCCGATTTATTCTATTACTGGAAAAACTGGTCAAAATTCTTCATCCCGAATTAGAGGCACTTTAAATAATGAAACCGATTATTGAAATTCAAAATCTGTCTTTTACGATAGCAGGAAAGGCAATTCTCCAATCTATCACCTTTCAAATCAATTCGGGTGATTACATCTCGATTATTGGCCCGAACGGCGCGGGGAAGTCCACGCTATTAAAATGCCTGATGCGAATTAATACCACCTGGACCGGCGAAATATTTTTAGATGGCCTGTCACTGTCCCACATTTCACAACGCGAACTGGCAAAAAAGATGAGTTACGTCCCCCAAACTGATGGGCGATTATTCCCCTTTACCGTCGAAGCGTTTGTTTTATTGGGACGTTATCCCTACTTGAGCCCCTTTACAACAATTTCACCAGCCGATCGGGAGGCGGTCAACACGGCATTGGAGTTGACACAAACGAAAGCCCTGGCACATCGTCATTTCGATACGCTAAGCGGTGGTGAAAGACAAACCGTGCTTATCGCAGCCGCGCTGGCTCAGGGCGCCCCCATTGTCCTGCTGGATGAGCCCACAACCTTTCTGGATCCCCGGCATGAAATTGATATTTTCCGGCTGCTCAAAAAAATCAACCAGGAATATCAACGTACCATAATTGCCGTGACACATAATATTAATCAGGCAGCGTTACAGGGAAAGCGCGTGATCATTCTTAAAGCGGGGCAGGTGCTTTTTGATGGAAAGTCCACCGAAATTATGGATAACCGGATTTTGCAGCCGGCATATCAAAAATCCTTTTTATTCACCCGTCATCCTGAAACACATCAATTAATTACAGTGCCAGAGGTGAATTAGTGGAACAAAAGACCGGAAGAATTTTTATTGGCATGATATTCTTGACCCTGGTAGTACTTTTCATTGCCCCCTTTTCAGGAATGGAAAAAATATCGCCGGAAGTTTTTTTTAACACACAAGCTTCCCCGGTTATACGCAATATCTTTTGGAAAATACGCGTCCCCCGCGTTTTAATCGCCTTTATATCCGGTTCAGCGCTGGCACTGAGCGGTATGGCCTTCCAGGCAATGTTCCGAAATGCACTGGCGACACCATTTACCCTGGGCGTCTCGAGCGGGGCTGCTGTTGGTGCTGCAATTTATGTCAAAACGGGATTTCTCATATCTTTATTAGGCTTTGCCGGCCAATCCATCAGCGCCTTTCTGGGTGCTATCCTTTCAATTTCACTGGTCTATGGACTGACGCAAATAAAAAAAGGCTTTTCCTCAAGCACGTTGTTACTCGCGGGGGTAGCGGTCAATTTTTTCTTTTCCAGCCTGATACTTTTTTTACAATATTTAAGTGATTTTACGCATTCCTTCCAGATAGTTCGCTGGCTCATGGGAGGATTTGAAATTGTGGGCTATAAACCACTCCTGTCAATTCTGCCATTTACCGTAATCGGAATCCTTTTCATCTCCTTAAAACTGAATGAACTCAATTTATTGATGTTGGGTGAAGATCTCGCGTTAAGTCGTGGTGTAGCTGTTAACAGGGTAAAAACTGGACTTTTCATCGCGACTTCCTTGATGGTCGGTAGTGTCGTTTCGGTGTGTGGGCCGATTGGATTCGTGGGGATGATGGTTCCCCATATCTGCCGCTTAATCATTGGTTCGGATCACCGGAACCTGGCACCCGCTACATTTTTAATAGGTGGTACATTTTTGGTACTTTGTGATACTATCGCTCGAATTCTCATCGCACCGGCCGAAATTCCTGTTGGCGTCATTACCGCAATGCTGGGCGGACCATTTTTCATCTGGCTATTGGTAAGGAAGAAGTCGGAAAATTTTTTGTAAATTGCAAGTACCAATTTCAATTTACAAATTATTCAAACACAAAACAAGTAATTACAAGTTTCCCCAATATAGGGCCACTGAAAAGAATAAATTATATTTCTGTGGCATCTCTATTCTGTGGCCCAATTTTTTTTCTGATTGGTAAATCGATTACTTTTTAGCTGATGATGCTGAAAAAAGGAAAAAGCGCTGCATCGTTCTGGTTACAACGTTTTTTTAACTTCACGTTAAGCTAAATCAGTTATACATTTTTGGGGTGGCTTTCTATTTTTATGGTAAAATAATTATTAAATTTAACCGGCGCCGGCCTTATCAATTCTCTTTTTGATATATCACACATTACGTCTCACGCTTCACGGCTTACTTCCAATTAAAATTTTCTATTCACGTAATTAAATAATGAACCTGACAATTTACAGTAAAATTCACAAAAATTTCTATTGCAGTTTTCATGGAATAATCGTATTTTATCAATTTAGACAATCACATACAACCAACTATATACCACTTAATAATAATGGAGAATAAGTGATGGCTTTAAAAACACAAATTCTTGGTTATCCGCGCATTGGTGCAAAACGCGAGCTTAAAAAAGCAGTTGAAGCTTACTGGAAAGGCTCGATAAGTCCTGATGAACTGGAAAAAATCAGTTCAGCTTTGCGGCAGACCCATTGGCAAAAGCAAAAGGACACCGGCATTAATTTTATACCTTCGAACGATTTTAGCTACTATGACCATGTCCTGGATGCGATAGGGATGGTTGGTGCGGTGCCGGAACGTTTCGGTTTCACCGGAGAACAGGTTGATTTAGACCTTTATTTTACCATGGCACGCGGTGTTCGTCCGGGACAAACGGGTGCGGGCACAACTCAGGCGATGGAAATGACAAAATGGATGAATACAAATTATCATTACATTGTCCCCGAGTTCCAGCCGGATCAGCAGTTTAAATTAACCTGTCATAAACCAGCAAAAGAATTCAAAATGGCGCAGGAGATGGGTTTTCAGACCCAACCAGTGCTTTTGGGACCGATTTCGCTGCTGCTTTTGGGTAAAACTGTCCCAAATTTTGAGGTGCTGGATTTACTTGATAATTTACTACCTGTTTATGAGCAAATTTTGAAAGAAATACAAGCGGCCGGGGCAACACGCATTCAATTTGACGAGCCTGTTCTGGCACTTGATTTAACAGAAAAGCAGCGGGCGGTTTTTATACCAACTTACACCCAATTAAAAAAGGCGGTTCCAGGGGTGGCTTTTCAAATGACGGCTTATTTCGCAGAATATCGGGAAAATCTACCAATCGTCATGCAACTACCGGTTGAAACCATCCATCTGGATGCAGTTTATGCTGGAAATGAGCTGGAAAAAGTACTCGATATATTGCCGGCAGATAAATCACTTTCACTCGGCGTAGTCAATGGGCGGAACATCTGGAAAAATGATTACAAAACCTCACTTCAACAATTGCGAAAAGCGGTTGATCGGCTGGGTACCGCGCGCGTCATCGTATCATCATCCTGTTCACTGATGTTCTCCCCGGTCAGCCTGGTATATGAGAATGAAATGGACGCGGAATTAAAAAACTGGCTGGCATACGCTGATGAAAAATTATTGGAAATTAGTGACTTAGCACGATTGGCCGTTGTATCAGATTATCTGTCTGATCCGGTTTATCAAGCCAATCAGGCCGCACATGACGCGCGTCGAAAGAGTCCGCGAATTCATGTGCCGGCCGTCAAAGCACGTCGTGCCGCCATCACGCCGGCGATGACACAGCGAAAGAGTTCTTTTCAACAGCGAATTCAGCAACAACAAGCCCGGTTGAATTTGCCATCTTTTCCGACAACAACAATTGGCTCGTTTCCACAAACAGCAGAAATTCGAAAGAATCGGGCGAATTTCAAAAGTGGAAAAATTTCACAGGCTGAATATGAAAAATTTCTTGAAGCAGAAATCAAAAAAGTGGTTGAATTTCAGGAAAAGATGGGACTGGATGTGCTGGTTCATGGTGAATCTGAGCGAAATGATATGGTGGAATATTTCGGCGAACAATTACAGGGGTTTGCCTTCACAGAAAATGGATGGGTGCAGAGCTATGGTTCGCGCTGTGTAAAACCGCCCATCATTTATGGCGATGTCCATCGTCCGGCGCCAATGACCGTGCGCTGGTCAAAATATGCCCAATCCCTGACCAGGAAGCCAATGAAAGGGATGCTGACCGGACCGGTTACAATTCTCCAATGGAGTTTCGTGCGGGATGATCAACCCCGATCCGAAACCACCCGGCAAATTGCCCTGGCAATCCGTGACGAAGTAGTCGATCTGGAAAAGGCGGGGATTCCAGTCATCCAGATTGATGAGCCCGCCCTGCGCGAAGGTCTGCCTCTTCGGCGCTCAGATTGGGCTGATTATTTGACCTGGTCAGTGGAAGCTTTTCGATTATCGGCGTCAGGTGTGCGCGATGAAACCCAAATTCACACCCACATGTGTTATTCGGAATTTAATCAAATCATCGATGCCATCGCGGCCATGGATGCGGATGTGATTTCCATCGAAGCCTCCCGTTCCAAAATGGAACTGCTGCAGGCATTCGTGGATTTTGTCTATCCCAATCAAATTGGGCCTGGTGTGTGGGACATCCATTCACCACGCGTCCCATCAGTTGAGGAGATGGTTGAATTGCTTGAAAAAGCAGCGAAAGTATTGCCGCCAGAAAATTTATGGGTAAATCCGGATTGTGGTTTAAAAACCCGTGCCTGGCCCGAGACAATTGAATCCATCCAAAATATGATCGCCGCGGCGAAAATCATTCGACAGAAATTGAGTAGATAAATGTGATCTTTTGTATCGTATTATTCACTACCGGACACTTTTTGATTCGTCAACGCCTGCCCTCACTCGCTCGAGGGAATAGCGACGCCCTTTCCCTTTGGGAGAGGGTTGGGGTGAGGGCTTTGAGCGTGGCTTCAAAAGGAATCATTAAAGTAATGTAAAAAAGTGTCCGGTAGAAAAATAGTCTGATTGTCGATTATAGAATAAAAAGTGTTTTATGTGGGGAATGCGTGATACGTGATCAATAAAAAAGATGGAAGATATGGTTATTTCCATGCAAATTACTTTTCAAGATTTATGCATTCCGTATTACGCTTCACGCAACACAACACTTATTAAAAATAATCGGAATATTCTATATTATCAGGAGTAACGCGCAAATGCCCGATATACTCGCCGAAAAGCTCCGTCAAAAGGTATTGTTATTTGATGGTGCGATTGGTACTGAAATTTATAAGCGTAATTTTTTTGTAAATATTTCCTATGAAGGACTTTGCCTGACCGCACCGGAAATTGTACGCGAAATTCATCAAAAGTATCATGAAGCCGGTGCGGAAGTGATGACCACCAATTCATTTGGCGCCAACCGGAATTTGTTAGCACGCTTTGGGCTGGCGGATCAGGTTCAGGCAATTAACGAAAATTCCGTCAAACTGGCGAGAGAAGCGACCGATGGTAAGGCCCTCATCGCTGGTTCAGTCGGGCCTGTTGGAGAAATTCCGCATACGGAAATTCCTGACGAAAATTATATTATCGACATACTGGCTGAGCAGATTGCAGCACTTGAAACTGGCGGTGCAGATTTTATTATTTTTGAAACGCTCCCATTTCGTATTGATGTGGAACGGGCTTATAACGCCATCAATCAACGTTCAAAGTTACCTTACGTTATTTCGATGAAAGTTGATCGGAATGGTGAATCTCCCAAAGGAGAATTTTTTACCACGCTTTTACAGCCATTAAATGCACCCGGCCGCAAGCCAACTGCATTGGGACTAAATTGTGGTGATGGTTCTGAAAGCCTGTTGAGTGCCCTGGAAAAACTCATCCCCCTCGTAAAATATCCATTGATCGTTCAACCGAATGCGGGTGTGCCGCGAACGGTTGATGGACGGATGCTTTACATGACCAGCCCTGAATATTTTACCACTTATGGACTCCGATATGTACAGCTTGGTGTCCGGGGAGTCGGTGGTTGTTGCGGTACCGGCCCTGAACACATTCGTGAACTGGCGCGCAGTATTCGTTCCGTGACCGTTTCGGAATATTCACAAAAAATTTTTGTTAAAACCGAAGAAGCACCGCTCCAGCAACCAGTCCCAACGATTGAAAAATCAGCCTTTGCACAAAAATTGGTACGGAGCGAATGGGTCTCTTCGGTAGAAATTGTTCCACCACGCGGTTATGATTTAAACTCCACGATTGAAAAGGCCCGACAATGCAAAGCCGCCGGGATTGATGCAATTAACATTCCTGATGGTCCGCGTGCCAGTGCCCGGCTGTCGCCTATAATTACGGCTCAACAAATTCTCCAGCAAGCCCATATTGAACCAATTTTACATTTTTGCTGTCGGGACAAGAATTTGATTGGCATTCAGGCAGATCTATTGGGTTGTGCCGCGGTGGGAGTGAACAATATCCTCTTCATCACCGGCGATCCGCCCAAATTGGGTGATTATCCCTTTGCTTCGGCTGTCTTTGATGTGGATTCAATTGGAGCGGTAAAAATTCAATATCGGCTTAATTGTGGCGTTGACCTGGGGGGGAAGGCCATCAAGCCACCGACCAAAACGCTGATTGGTGTCGGCGCCGATCCGAATGCCCTGGATATGAAACGCGAAATTCGCCGTACTTTTGAAAAAGCTGAAGCCGGTGCCGAATATATCATCACGCAACCCGTTTTTGATGTTCGTCCATTGCTTGATTTTCTGGATAAGATTGCCCGTTTAAAAATTCCGGTGATCGCAGGTATCTGGCCATTAGCCAGCTTCCGGAACGCTGAATTTATGAAAAATGAAGTACCCGGTGTCATCGTACCGGATGACATCATGCAAAGGATGGCAGGTGCGCTGACCAAAGAAGCACAACGCGAAGAAGGAATATTAATTGCCCGTGAAACGATTGCCAAAATTCGTGATCGGATAGCTGGAATTCAGGTCAGTGCACCTTTAGGAATAATTTCAACGGCGTTGGCGGTGATTAAAGGCTAAATTTTATTTTAAAATTTACAATCATCAATTCAAAATTATCAATTGACAATTAATTTCTAAATTGACCTGAAGAAAGTACATATCTATCATTTTTAGCGAAAATAAGAATCTTATTACCGGTTTAAAATTAAAATTTTTTACCGTATTCAGCAACTCTTTTTACCAATGCCACTGAACTTTCGCTTCGATATATCGACCATACTGCTCAACGGTTCCGTTCCAGATGGACAATGGTACAGGCGTGGTAATATTCGTTAAATTATCACCATAAATTGAAAAATTTATCCGTTCATTCAAGTCAAATCCAATATGCAGATCAAAATATGTAAAAGGACCGGCAATTCCATATTCCGCTTCGTCCAATCGATTTATCGCCGGCGTTTTACGATAATCCAGCCGCTTAATAAACCGAATAACAGGCGAGATAAAAAGTCTACTTCGAAGATATCGAAAAGTGCCACCTAAATTGCTCACCATATCAGGGTAATTTAATAAGTGACCATTTGGAGTTACTCTACGGGCATTAAATGGTAAATCGGGCGAAAAATGTCCACCTTTTGCAAATCCATACGTTCCATTCCACCAGACATTATGATTTTTGGCAATCACTGTGCAAAATTCAATTTCTAAGCCATGAGAATAATAATCCCCTGAATTCGCATAACCGTTATAATCGGCGCCGGCAACAATATTCAGGAATCCTTGAAGTCGCTGCCAGTAAGTTGTCAAAGAGAGCGTTGTCTGTTTCATTTCGAACAGCCAGATAAAATCTACCTGATCGATCGTTTCCGATTTAACAGTCGCCCCTGAATTTTGAAAATTTGAAGGGCGCATAAATCCGCGATTATATAAAAACTTAAAAGACATCAAATCGGCGGTATTCCACAACAAACAAACGCGTGGATTAATATTAAAATCAATCAATACCACGAAATTGGTTATAATCGAATTGTGAACCCACAATCCATTTAAGTCGGGAGGTAAAATAAATATTTAGCAGAAAATAGGTTCCCAAACACCGGTCATTAAGATTTTGATCAATCCAGAATCCATCCGTTACCTGTTTCGGCTGTTCGAGATCAAAATTATTAATACGTTAATTTGGGCCAAGAGTTGAGTAGCAAAGATCCAGCCCGCCACTAAAATTTAAAAACTTATTGACGGATTGAGAAATTTGCAAAGAGGTATTAAATTGAGTCGGTCCGAAAATACCAAGACCTGTCATGGCGAGGCGTTTTTTGCCGCAGCCTGTTTTTTTAGGCTCGCAATCCCATCGTTAAACAGCGGAGATGGCTTCGTCGCACAAAACGCTCCTCGCAATGACCGTACCGGATGCGTTTGCGGACAAACACTAATTACGGCGGAATGAAACCGCTAATATTTTTATACCTAAAATTCTAAAATGGAAATTTTTGATGTTCAGAATCAATGTAGTACCCCCTCCTGCCTCCCCCATTTTCGCTTTTTGAAAATGGGGGAGAGACAGAGGGGGTCAAGACTTCAGAGAAAACGATTCATTTTAGAATTTCAGGTATATAAAACAACCGCAATCAATACGCTACCACCCGCGCCAGCCTTAACAGCCGAAAATTAATCATCAATCCAGCCTTCCGCGCAGCAGCTTGATTAATTTCAAAACCGAGTCTTTTTTCATTCAAATAGAAATTGATTATCACGCCTTTTTTGGCAAATCCTTCGGTGTCACTAATCGTTAAAACAGGTTTTCCACAAGTCATCTTCAGCACGCGATTCAGTTCATCGTAACTGGTGCGGGAAATAAAAACCAGATGACAAGCAACCACCTCCGTAACATTTTTTAGATAACGAATTTCGACTGATTTATTTTTAATCGGTTGTGAACGATACAATTTTTGCAATTCATTCCCAAATGGATTTCTTCCATAAACCCCTAAAATAAAAGGGGTTACGGTATCGTTCATTGCACTCGATTCCGGCCATTCAACGAAAAGTGCAAATTTTTGTAAGAAAATAGCTTTGAGCTTATATTCTTCAATTTGCACATCCTGCGTCAGACTTACATTCGATTCAATCAAGATTAATATCAGAATTATCAATAAACGAGAAAAATGATGACGTAGCAATGTGATAATCCTTACAAATTTTTGATTTTAGTACCAGCTATATTAATAAAGCCTGTTCAAAGATAAATGAAGATTAAACTTGAACTCATCTGCCCCCTTTTCCTTCTCTTTTCAGTAGCGGGGGGCGGGATCATAACCGTCAAGCTAAGACTATAACTATTTGAATTTTAATAATTTGCTATTGAATTGCCACAAGCTTGAGCTCGTGGTTCTATATGCGCCCCCCCTAATCACCGGGCTTTTAAGCCCGAGCGCTTGTATGCCTGTGGGTTAAAACCCACAATACAATTTTTGGGGGCAATCCGCTCCACGAGCTAAAGCTCGTGGCTATTCATTTATTTTTTAATGAGTTAGCACCTTAACCTGACGGCTATGGGCCGGGGGGTGAGTTAAATCATTGGAACATTACCTAAAATTTTTTATGCTTCTAATTTATTGATATTAAAGTTCTTAAATCGCCTTGTTTGAACAGGCTTTAATAATGAAAAATTCCATCTTCCGGGAAATGATACGCTTTTTCATTATTATTCAGTCACAGGTGGAATCACTTTTTTTATTATCAATTCAATAACAGTGGATAAAAATTCAGGCCTTCGAGGTTTTTGTAATGAAATCAGATTACTAAATTTAGTAACCTGCATCTCACGAGAAAAACATCGAAAGTTTTCCCCCGTTTTTTGAGGGGGTACCTTTCCTAATTGGTAACCCTATATAATTCATACAAGTTAAGACATCATATAATTATAAAAAATTATTTTTACAAAATCAATAACATAATTGAAAATTGAAGTAAAATGCCCCAGGAACTTTGATATAATTATTGAAAAACAGTTTCGGGTTGGAACCAGGGAGTAACTTATCGAAAGATGAATGAAGGAATTCTTTACTTCGCTCAAAATGACAGGTTGGTACTTTTTTTAGAAAGAACTCATTGATAAATGAATTTAAAATAGATATCATCTATCAAGTATCCAGCCGATGCTGATTATGGAACCATGACCTGCAAGTTCTGAGGCGGCCGAGGAGCTTCTCCAACAGCGACCGTAACGCTCACATCTTCGGAACCACCATTTGAATTTATTTCAATCATCCCGGAATGCCTCCCTTCAGCCAGGTTTAATCTGTCTATCATGACAGTGATTTTCGCGATGCTGCCACCATTTAATGAACCAGAGGCCGGTGTAATTGCTTTGATCCAGGGTTGGTCAGGACTTTCAACGGCATTCCAATTGAGAACACCTGAACCCGCATTTTTAATCGTAACCTGAATTGATTCGGTAAGCGAGCCAAAATCCAGTTCACCTGGACTGATGGACAAATAGGGTTCGGTATCACTGCCCCCCTCATATTTAAAAAAGTACTCCTTATCAACCGAAGGCGCACCATGCTGATCGATAATTGGAACCACCAGCATATAATAACCGTCAGCCGAAGGTCGTTCACGGGTGTCCCATTCGTAAATAATTCCCTTGACTTCATTATAATAGAGATAAGTTTTGGCAGCAATCAACTCATGTTCAATTTTACAATATTTGGGATGGTAACCGCCCTGCATGTGAATCGCCCATAGATACACGCCATTTCTTAAATCATCCTCCCCATTCGGATCGGTACTGCCATCAATTCGAAATTTAACGACCGGATCGGTTATGATGAACGGATTCGTATAACTCCCTGACCCATGTTTTACATTTAGCAACTCGGCTTTTGGTGTTGGCGGTACATTTCCAGCAGGAATATTATACGGCAAGGTAAATGGATTAATTGGCGGGACACAAAAGTAGATGTGCATATAATTTCGATTAACAGTATACCCACTGCCATCATTAATATCACATCGAATATAGTACCAGCCAGCCATTTGCGCTTTATAATGAAAAATTCGATCCTGAACCTCTGAATAGGTCAAATCCTTATATTCATCTACCGTATTACAGGATCGATAGTGATCCAGGTGAACCATCACCCAGTACCGTGCATTTTCTTTACCTGTTCCTGAAATATCAATTTTGTAGTTGATATCCAGACCATTAATTACGTATGGTGTCTGGTATGTTCCTCTTCCAGATTTAATTTCTGAAGTTATATCCACATAAGCAGAAATCGCCAAAAGTTCACTTTTGGTGATAAAAAAAGTTAAAAAGGTAAGAATAGCTATTATCGTTTGTTTCGATAGCATTTATTGACCTCCTGTTAATTTCTTTATTGTAAAATTCTTCGCTGCCAGGGTAATTCATATTTGTAATGAAACGTAATTTTTATATTTAAAAGTCATTTTGGCATCGCTTTATCTTATTTAAAAACAAATTATTAAGCATAAATTCATTATTTTTAGCGTGCCTTCCGCTTTTCCATTTTTCAGTGGTATATTAGCATAAATCATGCTAAAATTCATTGGTGATAAAGGGTTTTGTGCGACCGGGTACCCGGTTGAATTTTGTTTATCCAGCAATATAGTTTGTTAAAATAAAGGTAACCGATCACCGGGTGAAAGCAAACAATTTTCATTTTTTGTGTCCAGGGCA
>DYKB01000054.1 GCA_020722815.1 Caldithrix sp.
GCTTTGCGATAAGTTATAAGTTCATCATCATGAGGAAAAGTTGGAATTAATCGCTGCTCACAATAAAATTCTGGACGTAAAACGTCAATTCAGGCATTCCCACGCTCCGGCGTGAAAACGAGAGGCAAATCACCTTGTTTACCAATTGACAAAGTACGTTTTTAAAGAATGACAACAAACTCTTTTTTCACTTTTATAAAATCATGATCGAAAGTTATAATTTGAGCATCCATTTTCTGGGCAATATAATATTGAAATGCATCGTCAAAATCCAGTTTCCATTGGGACATGTTTTCAATTATTTCTTTTTCTTCATCAAAGTCTGGATAATAAAAGATTATGGAATCAATTTGGGCAAGACTTTCAATAAACAGCTTCAATTCTGATAATTTTTTTTTATTCTCGAGAATCACCACTATTGAATGAATTGTAAATGATGAAACAATAAAAGGTTCATTTGACTTAAATAAATCAAACAGTTTTTTTTTCGCAATCTCAGCTCTGGATTGATTGAGCAGAATTTCCAGGAAGATATTTGTATCAATCAATTTCATACTTGTGACTCCAAATAGAACCGAGTTGCTTTTGTAACTCGACAGAATTAACTTTGAGATCACTTAAACATCCCTGGAGCGAAAAAAGCATTTCCATCGCACGGTAACTATCTTTTAGGGCAGGTTTTTGCAATTTTTTTAAATAAGCAAAGATTTTTAAATAATCAACAGGTTGAATTTTGTCAAGCTCGTCAACCAGCTCTCGTTTGCTGATGCTTAATGTTTGAGACATTATTTTATCCTTTTAATTTTTTGAAAAACAAAGGCGATAGTTAAATAATATAAAAACTTATCATGAAAGTCAAGAAAAAAAGCATTCTCACACCGGAGTATGGGAACAAGAGGCACCACGATGCACAACCGCCTCGTTCCCACGCTCCGGCGTGGGAACGCATATTTCATCGCTTCGCGATTAGTTATAAGTTCAGCATCGTGAGGAAAAATTGAAATTATTCGCTTCTCTTAATAACATTCTGGACGTGAAACATCAATTCAGGCATTCCCACGCCGGTGTGTGGGAACGAGGGGCACCGTGATGCCCCATATCCTCGTTCCCACGCTCCGGCGTGGGAATGCATATTTCATCGCTTCGCGATTAGTTATAAGTTCAGCATCGTGAGGAAAAATTGAAATTATTCGCTTCTCTTAATAACATTCTGGACGTGAAACGTCATTCAGGCATTCCCACGCCAAAGCGTGGGAACGAGGGGCATCATATCCTCGTTCCCACGCTCCGGCGTGGGAACGAGAGGCATCAGATCCTCGTTCCCACGCTCCGGCGTGGGAATGCCTATTTCATCGCTTCGCGATAAGTTATAAGTTCAGCATCGTGAGGAGATGTTGGAATTATTCGCTGCTCACAATAACGTTCTGGACGTGAAACGTCAATTCAGGCATTCCCACGCCAAAGCGTGGGAACGAGGGGAAATTCAACATTCATAATTCAAAATTTATCATTCCCAAAGGTTACGTATGAATTTGATTTCAAATTCCATCCGCCGGCCGGTGGCGGTGACCATGTGTTATCTGGTAATATTTTTTATGGGTGTGGCGGCGCTGTATCGGCTGCCGGTGGAACTGGTACCGGAGGTGGATTATCCCAAATTGACAGTCAACACCTCGTGGTACGACAGCTCACCGGAAGCGGTTGAGGCGCATATTACAGCTCCCATCGAGGCGGTGGCCAATACGGTGCGGCATGTGCATAAAGTCGAATCCACCAGTTCCGAGGGCAGTTCTGTCGTCGATATTGAGTTCCTGCGGGGAACCGATATGGATTTTGCCGCGCTGGAATTAAATGAAAAATTATCAAAAGTCTATGATGAATTGCCTTTCGGCGTAACACATCCCCGGATACAGAAATTTGTGCCGCGTGAATTTCAAACGGGACAGTTTTTGACTTATCATGTGGCAGGCCCGTTTACGCCGGATTATTTGCGGGAATTGCTCCAGAAAAAGTTGAAAAATCCACTCATGGGTGTAAAAGGCGTGGCCGGGGTCGAGATTCGCGGCGGGGAGGAGCCGGAAATCCGCATCGAAATCAATCCACAGAAACAGCAGGCGTTTGGAATTTCCCAGGAACAGCTCGTTCAGGCACTTCAGACACTGCACCTGCGCGTGGATGCGGGCAAAATTTATCAGCAGGGGAAGAAATGGAGCCTGTTAGTGGAAATGCCGCTGGATTCAATCGAAACAATTGAACAATCCATTATTGCCAACCAGCAGGGGCGACTCATTCGGCTTTCAGATATTGGTCGTTTGGTCAAAACATATCAACCGCCGCGCCGGTTTACCCGCATCAACGGGCAATCTGCGGTGTTACTCATCCTGGAACGGGAAGTGGGAACCAACACCATTGAAGTAGCCGATCGGGTATTTGCCCGACTGGAACAGCTTAAATCGAATCTGCCAGTGTCGATCAAATTATTCAAGCAACTGGATCAAAGCGAAAAAATCCGCACGGAATTTGCCGATCTTTCGCAGCGGTCACTATTTTCCATTCTGGTGATTTTCCTGGTGCTCGTGGCGTTCCTGAAGAGTTTTAAAACGCCTGTCATCATTCTCCTCAGCATTTTCTTTTCGGTTCTTTTAACGGTTAATCTTTTTTATTTTGCAAAAATGGGCTTTAACCTCATCACGCTGGCCGGGCTGGCGCTGGGATTCGGGATGCTGGTGGATAATTCCATCGTCGTAGTGGATAATATTTTCCGATACCATCACGCCGGCGAAAAAGCAATAGAAGCCGCCGAAAAGGGGACAAAAGGCGTGGCATTAGCCATTATCGCCTCGACTTTAACCACAATTGTCGTTTTTCTGCCTTTTTTATATATGACGGGCGAATTGCGAATTTATTATCTCCCCTTCGCCAGTGCCGTGGGGCTATCACTGGCAGCATCGCTCGTGGTTGCATTTACTTTAACACCGGCTTTGACGGCACGCTTGCTCCCCGAACATCATGTAAAAGAAGAACCTCATTTTTCCAAAACAAAGCCAAATTTCGGCCTTTGGAGAGGCTTAAAAGCCGTTTTCAATCCGGAACACTATCGAAATTATCTGCAATGGGCATTTAAATATCGCTGGGTTGTAATCTTCGGGACGATTTTTTTATTTGCCGGCAGCTATTATCTTTTCGATAAATACGTTACCAAAGGCACGATCTGGAACTGGGAGTCCGGCACTTACCTGATGGTGAATATTTCCATGCCGGTGGGCTCGGAGCTGGAAATGACGGATAGTATTGCCCGAAAATTTGAAGAAAAGCTGGTGGGACACCCCGAACTGGAGCGGATTCATCTGGATGTCTATAAAGAATTCGCCCGGATGCACATCACTTTTCCACCGGAACTGGAATTGACCGCGGTTCCCCTGATCTGGAAAGATTTTCTCATTGGCATGGCGACCCAATACGCAGGCGTAAGTGTCAGTGTCGCTGGCTATGGACCCGGCTTTTATAGCGGTGGTGGCGGTGCTGCTCCCAGCTATCATTTGACGATGCTGGGGTATAATTATAATGAGGTAAAACGCTTTGCCGAAGAAACCGGACGTAAACTGGCGCGAAATGCCCGAGTGCGTGATGTCAACACCAATTCGCAGGGCTGGTTTATGCGGGATGATCAGTTTGAAATGGTACTAAGACCCGACCGAAACCAGCTTGACCGTTATCAGATGACACATCAGGAATTGTTTAATCAGCTTCAGACTTATTTACGGGAAAATTTGCAATTACGGAAGATTCAGCTCCGGAATCAGGAAATTGCGCTGAGTGTCAAAGTCGAAAACACGCAAAATTTTGATGATAAAGCCCTGGAACAGCTTCTTATCACTACACCTGCCGGTGAAAAATTGCGGCTTTCCGAGGTGGCAGAAATCTCGCAGCGCCAGGTGATGGGGCAAATCGTCCGCGAGGATCAGCAATATCAGCGGGGAATCGCTTTTGAATTCAGGGGACCGCCTAAAATGGGTGATAAATATGTGGATGCGATTTTGAAAAATACCCATCTGCCACCGGGTTACAAACTGGAGCGGCGGTCTTTTTTATTTATGCGTGAGGAGGAAAAGCAGCAAATTTATATCGTTCTGGCAGTGTCGCTTTTATTGGTGTTTATGGTCACGGCAGCCTTGTTCGAATCACTGAAGCAGCCGCTCATCGTGATTCTAACCGTCCCCATGGCGCTGATTGGCGTTTTCGTACTGTTTTATTGGACCGATGCGGGCTTTGATCGCAATGCATATATCGGGGTGATTTTGCTGAGCGGGATTGTGGTCAATAACAGCATTATTTTAATCGACCATATCAATGCGCTTCGGCGTGCGGACTATTCCAGAACCGAGGCGATTATTCAGGGAGCGCAGGATCGCGTCCGACCAATTCTGATGACCAGCGGGACGACTATCGTGGGGCTATTACCGTTGATTTTGTTCGCCAGTGACAAAACGAGTATCTGGTATTCACTGGCCCTGGCGACGATTGGCGGATTGCTTAGTTCAGTTTTTCTGGTGTTAACCGTGATTCCGGTGATTTATTATTTGTTTACGAAGTGAATTTTGGGCTTTTGGCTGTTGGCATCTGGCTGTTGGCTGATAGGATGGAAAAGCTGCAAGATCGTGAGCAAAATTCATGAATTGGGTCATCCAGGAGCCTGAAGTGAAAGGTAATCGTTCATAGGATGGATCGATGCTGTCATTCCCGAATGTTTTACCCGACAAAAACCTTCGGGTACAAGTTTGGCGGGAATCCATTGGTTTTTGACAGAATTTTCAGGACGAACTGTATTTTTTAAATTTTTTCTTCATTACCGTGCACTTTTTTATCAATTATTGTTGTACCACGCTTATGACCCTCACCCCAACCCTCTCCCAAAGGGAGAGGGCGCAGCTATTCCCTCTCCTCTTTGGCGAGAGGGTTAGGGTGAGGAGTCAGATTTGGCAATTTTAAAAAGTGTACGGTAGCAATAATCCGGTAAATCCTGTTCATCCCATCAAAAAAATTAGCTCGTACAAAATTATCAAATATAAAAGGATAACAAAATATGTTCAAAAAAATCATTCGCGATGTGATTATTATTGGCTGTCTGGCACTGGTGGTTTATCTTTTTATTAAACCGATTCTCAACAAACAAAATGCCGCCGAGGCTGCAACCGATACAGAGGCCACCCTGTCAACCGAAGGCTCATCGGGGAGTGTTTCGCTGCCGGTTCAGGCGCAGCCAGCATTTATTGGTGATCTTGTGATTCGTGTTTCCGCAACCGGGGTGACGGAGCCATTTCAGCTCATTACCATCGTTCCGAAAATAAGCGGCGAGATTGTGGAACTGCCGGTTTATGAAGGTCGGAATGTCCGGAAAGGGGATTTGCTGTTCCGATTTGATGATCGCGAGGTGAAACTGGCAGTCGCTGAAGCGCGTGGAAGTTTACTTAAGGCGCAAGGGGAATTTGGCATCTGGAATTACAGCCGAAATGAAACTAAAAATAATCCCAATGCATCTTCTTCCCATTCTTCCGAAATTGAAAAAAAATGGCAGCAGGCACAGGAAAAATTTGCCCGCGGAGAATTGAGCGATTCATTATTACAGCAAGCCCGCATTGCTTACGAAACAGCCAATGTCATGGCTGGAAAAAATCAGTTGGAAGTGGCCGAAGCTTCCACGGGTCTCCTGCAGGCGCGAACGGCCCTGGAAAAGGCGCAACTGGCACTGGCCTATTGTGAAATCAAAGCTCCTTTTGCCGGTTTCGTCGGGAATCTGGAGATTGCCAATCATCAATTTGTTTCGGCAGGGAAAGAATGCTGCCAATTGGTAGATTTATCGCAGGTCAAAGTCGCCGTCGGTGTGCTGGAAAATGAAGTGGGATTTCTCCAGCCAGGCCGAAAAGCGGCGGTGACCTTTCCCGCCTTCCCCAATCAGGTCTTTGAAGGGCGAATTGAAACGATTAATCCGGTGATTGATCCCAAAACACGCACCTGCCGGGTGACCGTTATCATTCCCAATTCACAAAGCAAAATAAAATCGGGCATGTTCGCCTACGTCAAGCTGGACGCGCAGATCTTTCACGAAAAATTTCTCGTTCCCAAACCGGCGGTTTTGATTCGCGATAATCGCAAGTTGGTATTTATCGTGCGCGAGGGCATGGCGAAATGGTGTTATGTGGAAACCGGGCTGGAAAATGAAGATTATGTAGAAGTGCTGGAATCCAAATTTGAATTGAAGCCGGAAGAATTGGTGATTACCGATGGGCATTTTACTTTGATTCATGATGCGCCGGTACGGGTGGTAGATGCGAAAAAGGAATAATCGTGAAGACGAACAGGCGAGGGGGAATATAGAATTGCGAATTGTGAATTGGGAATGGAGAATTGATAATTGATAATTGATAATTGTGAATTGTGAATTGTGAATTATTTCTTTGTCCCTGACCTATTTTTGGGGTCTCGCGCTGTTTTTAAAAAGTTAAAGGGGGGATTTCATGAACTCAGAACCTTAGAATTTTCATATCCACTCAATAATTACTGACAATTTAAGAATAAAGCTTGCTGTCATTAACTCGCTTGAATATTCGCAGAATAATTTATGGCAGAATTATTCTGCTATTAATTATTCTGCTATAAAATTTTTTTTTCTTGTAAACTCAAATTGATGTCGTTACCACCTATCATTGAACGGATACGAATTTTCCATTTTAAAATTTGAATAATTGATTGTCTTAACACTTAACTTCTCTACCGTACACTTTTTTATAATTTTTCTTTGAGCCCCATTTTTGACCCTCACCCCAACCCTCTCCCTTTTCGACAAGCTCAGGGCTGGCAAGAGAAGGTTAGGGTGAGGGGTCAGATCAGGCAGAATCAAAAAATGTACGGTAATGAAACACTTAACTCAGAAAGGAAGAAAAAAATGAAAAAATTGTACTTTTCGATTTTAATGATGCTGGTCGCGCTGCATCAGGCTATTTTGAAATGAATTTCATTAATTCACAACTTAACGCCCAAACACTCGATCTCACTAGATATAAATCACTCACTTATCTCGATCTTCCCGAAAGTCAACGAAAAGATCTGGAAATAACAAAATCCACCATCATCATTCAGAATAAAGATATTGAAGCTCTTGCTATTGAAAAGGTAAAGGACATCACTTTGAAATGTGACCTGATGATTCAGGATGATGGGAGTGATACCAATAAAATTTTTTTCCGAACTGGCCGTATTGAAACTGACCCAAATGGAATATTTATATCGCCCAATATAATGACTGTATAATTCGAAAATTTGATGCAAAAGGGAATTTTCTGTGCCAGATTGGCCAGAAAGGGCAGGGACCTGGTGAATTTTTGAATATTTCTACAATGAAAATTCACCAGGATATTTTATACGTGGTCGATGGTCAAAATAAAAGACTTAATAAGTTTTCGCGAAATGGGAAATTTATAAAATCCTCAAGGTTAACGGCATCAAATTCATACGCTGAGAGTATCGAAATTGATGGTTCTGGTAATATATATTTAAGTTATTATGATGGCACTCAGGAGAAAGTCATTCACCATTACAGTGCCGATGGTATATACTTAAAATCTTTTGGAGCCCCCCTCTTCTATGGAAAACCGCCGGACTATATTTATGATCAGTTACAGGAAAATTACGCAGTTGGACATTTATCACTCAATACAAACTCACTTTTTTTCACCCGGGTTAATCCGTATGAAATCAGACAATACGATTTGAATGGAAATCTGTTGAAAAAGATTTTTCGGCAGAATACATTCATGCCAATTGCTGACGTTAAAAAGAAGGAGGATCAATATACGTTCATAATTCCGGTAATGTCAAACCTGATTTTTGTATATCAGGATTTGCTATTCAATATTGTCAGATTAAGACCCAATAAAGTCGACAAGAATAATTGCCTCATTGATGTTTTCGATTTAAAGGGGCATTTACTTAAATCAGTTAAAATGAAAAATATTGATTTCAGAGGTATCGATTTCCGTGGTCATCTGTATGGTATATCGCTTTCGAATGATGATGCAGAACAGATCGTCAAATATAAATTAAAGGTGAACCTTCAATAATAGAAGAAGCCAGGTGGGGGTAGAAAGGATTTTTTATTAATTGCTTTCTACACACTCATCTAAAAATTAAAAGCATAGCGGTCAAACGGATCTGAGATTAAACCAACGGTCAGGTCAGAATATTTATTTCAGGCAATTATTGCTTTGGGAAATAAACTCCTTCTTATATCACCAGAAAATCGTATTTTCGGAGAAATCCGAAAAATCGCTAAGATTAGCCCATCAGCAGCAAAATAAGCCTATTGCGACACCCGTTATAAAGATAATCCGCTCAAATTTTAAAATAATTCTAAAAATTAAGCTTGATTTTTGACTTTATTTGGCTTAAATTTTACTGCATGATTTATTAAATCGCATGGTGAAGTGATTCACATCAATCAAATTTATAAAATTTTGGATACCTTTCGGCTAAAAGTTCGTATAATAATTTAGTAATTTTACACAATTTTATAAGGAGACAAAATCATGGCTTCAAAAGAACCGGCTGATTTTTATCAATATTTACGTAGTCGCATTAAAGAGTGGGCTGCCAGCGTAACCGGAAAAAACAGCAAATGGGTGGATTATATATTATTTGCCCCGGATCTGTTTCATCTGCTCTGGAAACTGTCAACCGATCCCCGGATTGCAGCCCCGGAAAAAATAAAACTGCTGGCTGCAATAGCTTATTTTATTTCGCCATTGGATTTGATGCCCGAGATTTTATTTGGCCCATTTGGATTTATTGATGATATCGCCGTCGCGGCGTTTGTCCTCAATGGCATCATTAATAAAACGCCAAAGGAGATAATCGATAGTTACTGGGCGGGTGACCAGGACGTACTGCAGGTGATTCAAAAAATCCTCCAGGCTGCTGATGATATGATTGGCGCAGGGCTCTGGCAAAAAATTAAACGCAATTTTTCTTAAAATCCGGATAAAAATCCGTGGTGAGTGCTTATGAAACATTACCGATTGTTGTTAATTGATAACGACCTCGAACGAATAAAACTAATTCGCGAATTATTGGAAGAAAAAGAATTTGAAGTTTTGACTGTTGGTGATGGAAATTCAGCTATCAATCTGTTCCGGAGCCAGCCCTTCGACTTGATCCTGACCAATATTATGTTAAATGACATGGATGGGGTGGAAATTGTGACGGCCAGCCGTGAAATTGACCATGAATTACCGGTAATCATTATGTCCAGCTCATCCCATGCGAATAAGGCGATCAAAGCGCTTTATGCGGGTGCTCACCACTTTGTTCGGGAGCCGATTGAAATTGAAGAACTGGTTCAAACCATTGAAAAATTACTCTGTTATCGGCAAGAACATGATTCTTACAAAAAAGTTTACCCTTATTTAGAACAAAAAGTTGTTTTTCAAATTCCAGGTGACTACTCTTTTATGGGTGGGGTGATTCAATACCTGAATGCGATTCTGATTAAATTAGGAATTCAGGAAGAAGATGACATTCAGGTGAAAGTATCGCTGCTGGAATCGATCACCAACGCCATCGAACATGGCAATCATGGAAATGCCAACAAAAAAGTAGAAATTGAAGCGCAAATTACAGCGGAAAAGGCGATTTTCACCATAAAAGATCAGGGAAAGGGCTTTAATTATCAAAATTTGCCGGATCCGACTGAACCGGAAAATATCATCAAAGCTCGTGGTCGGGGAATTTTCATGATTCAGAATTTAATGGATGAAGTGTCTTTCAATGCCAAAGGCAATGTGATTACGATGATAAAATATCGACCTGATCATGAAAAACATAAAAAAATGATTGCCTAAATAGAGTCTGTCCGAAAATACCGAGACTTGTCATTGCGAGGCGTTTGTTGCCGAAGCCTGTTTTTTAGGCTCGCAATCCCCTCATAGAACAATAGGAGATTACTTCGTCGCCCAAAACGCTCCTCGCCATGACAGTACCGGATGCGTTTGCGGACAAACACTAATTAACTAGCGTAAAAGCACCATTTGTCGAATCGCAATATGATCACCAGCCTGTAATTGGCAGTAATAGATGCCGGATGGTAAATTTACAGCTTGCCAGCGCCAGCGATGAATCCCTGCCGGCAAATGTTGCTGAATTAATCGGGTGATTTCCTGGCCATTCAAATTAAAAATTCGCAAGGAAACCATCTCCGGCACTGGAATTTCAAAAATTATTTCAGTTTCCGGATTAAAGGGATTGGGAAAATTCTGGTATAACGAGAAAAATTTGATTTTTTGTACAGGCTTCTCATCAATACCCGTAATCTCAAAAGCATTCTGTTGATATGAAACATTTCCCCCAACATCTTTTGCTTCGACTCGAATCAGGCAGGTTTTTGATTCTTCCTGAGGCAGCGTCCAGTTCAAAACAGTATCTGAATCAGCCGGGGTGGCAATGAGTTCCCAATTCGTGCCGCCATTCTTTGAAAAAAGTAATTTAACTGAATCAATCAGGATATTGTCGGCTATTTTCCATTCGATTGAGATTTCTACACCGGGTTTTAATTTGACATCCCCAACCGGTGCAATCAAATTGACCTCTGGCGCTTGAATGTCTTGGATGGAAAATTTAAAATCCACAATATTTTGGTCCGTTATCTCAAAACCAGCTTTTGCAGTATCATAAACAATTCCTTCAACAGGAACATCGATGTTGTATTTTCCGACTTTCAGGTCTTCGAAAATAAATTCGCCCACGTTATTTGTAACCGATGAATCCGTAATTCCACCAGTTATTTTTACCTTCATGTCCGGAATCGGGATTTCGTTTACGAGTAATATTCCCTGAAATACAAATTCTTTAAAATAGTTGGCAATCGCGACAGTCCGCTCGGAAAGCACAATTTGCGGAGAAATCTCTGTCCGCTTTTCCTGGTTGATATTCCAGAAGAAAAATTTAAATTTTTTATTGTTTTGGGTGACACTTTCTGCTACCGGCCCTAAATTAATATTTGAATCGGCGGCATACCAGCCACTTCCTCCAATTTTTACCAGATTCAATGGATTGGATTGCACCGTTAATTGGAATTGCGGTTCATAAGTCGCGGTGAAGGTCGTATCATTTTTAGCAACCACCGAATGGACCCGCGCACCCTTATCACTCCATGCTTTGAAGAAATACCGCTGACCATTGGCTTCCAGAACAATTTCCGGGACTTCGATTTTGTGCTTCAGATCCGGAATCCAGCCAAGTGTCGCCGGCAGTTGAATCGTATCGCCCTCCACCAATGCAATTGTTTTTTCCGCAAGATTGGTCTGGATTTTTACTGTCAATAAATTTTGATAGTTAGCAACGGCCGTATGCGTTGTATCCATTTTTATCGATAGGGGATTTCCTTCCACCTGTTTTCCATCCAGAATCCAGCTTTTAAATGTTCGTTCACCATCATTCGTTGTAACACTGGCAGGGGCTTTTCCCGTCACGGCAACTGTCCCCTGATTGTACCATCCCGCGCCAGAAATTTTGGTAATATTTGCAGGACTGGTTATTACCTGGAAAAGGAATTGTTTTAACCAGATTGCTGTTTGCGTAATTGCACTATTGACTGTAATGGTGGCAGGATTTTCAGGACCACTATACGCCCCTTTCCCGGTACCTTCCCATTTTGAAAAATGAAAGCGTCGGGTCGTCGTAGCGCCCGCCACGGAATCAACAGAGATTTTTGCTTTACTGCCAGCCAGATACCAGCCAGCACCGGCAGGATTTCCATAAGGTGAATTCACTTTCACCTGAAATTTTGTATCTAAAAAGGCAGTAAACGATGTATCAGAAAAGACGTCAACTTTATGATTTATGGCGCCCTGGTCACTCCATGAAGCAAAATGATACGCCGTATCCGTTCCTGAATATTGGACTGAACTAATCCCAATAGAATGGCTGGTTCCTTTAAGCCAGGTTGCGGTGTATGGAGCCGGATAACTTTTCTCATCGACTTTAACAAATGTCTTTTTACCAATATTCGTCGTAATAACAACTTTAACGGGTTCAGAATAGATGGTCATAAAACCATCCCGTGTCCGCGCAACAGGATCGGTTGGATTGCCAGCATTGAACGTACACTGGGTAAAATGAAGTCGGGTTGTGTCTTCATAATTACCAATCGTGAAAAATTTCAGATAAACCAAAGTTCCGGCACTTTTTAAGGGTTCAACGCCATAGAGTGCTAATTTGAATACTCCCGCTGAATCCAGTCGAACAATCGGTGTGGCCCATTTTTCAGCAACAGTTCCTTCATGTGTTGCCCCAATGGCGGTAATAATCTGCGGATTAAATTCCAGGCGAATCAAACAGGCAGAAATTTCTTTGCCATTCTGGGCACCGATGGTCATCGGAACTGAGATGGTGTCATTTCGATTTACTTTCAAAACTGGAAGCTGAACATCGATCTGCGAAAATGATAAATTCAACATTCCTAAAATAAAACAGAGCAAGAGATTAACCCGAATCAACGTTTTTTTCATGTGGCATTCCTTTGTAGTTGTTGAAAATCCATTTATTCTAAGATAATTTAAAATTATGTTTCAATTAAATCCATTTTCCTGATTCTTGTATATTGAAAAGAGATTTAATGTACTGAATTAAAATGAGTTGAACAAAAAAATGTGATTATTATGATAAAAGTTTGCCCGAATCAAGGAGCAATTTTAATTCCATAACTTACCTGGAATAATTCTATATAATAAAGATGTGAATATTTGCCCCTGAAAATCTTTTGATTGATATTAAGAATTACGATAGATTGGTAAATTTCAAAGCGGGATGCTACTAAGTAGATTCGGTCCGAAAATACCAAGACCTGTCATTGCGAGGCGTTTTTTGCCGAAGCCTGTTTTTTAGGCTCGCAATCCCGTCGTTAAACAGCGGAGATTGCTTCGTCGCACCAAACGCTCCTCGCCATGACAGTTCCGGATGTGTTTTTGGACAGACACTAAGTAACTCAGCAATAAATATGAGAATAAGAAATGGCTGTCACGTCAGGTGACAGCCATTTAAAAAACAGTAATTTTTATAGAAAAGTATAAGCAATCCCAACCGCAATTGCCTGTTTTATTTGTCGCTTTTTCGAAATGTCTTTATCATAAAACAGGAGGAAATTTATATTAAAATTAAAATACTTTGAAATTTTTGAGGTTAAAATATTGTCCCATTTCACATCAATTTGATCAATTCCTTTCAGATTGGAGAAAAGTTCTAATTTTGAGGTAAGTAAATTTGTCTCGCTGATTTTCCAGTTAACATCGGTAACTGATTCAGCACCGATTTCATTCTTGACCTTCTCCACATCGGCTGTTTTGGGATCATCAGCATACGGAACCGGATAATCACTGGTGATGGTTTGCTTCAATGCAGCACCAAGACGGGTCTTTACGATTTTGTTTGGCTCATAACCAATGCCAACACTTTCACGAAAAAAAGCAGGATCTAAAAATTTCGAAACTTGCAATTTGGGTTTGCCGGCTTCATATTTATAGCCAGCATCAAACTGAGATTCACCCGTAGCCGCCATAAATGGATTCACATAAATCCCCATTTTATACGTAAAAACACTCTCTAACTTAATTTCATCGATGGACTTCCGGGATTCCTGGCCACTTACTCGTGTGTGTCCATAATTTAATTTTCCAGTGTTTACCCAGTTAATTTTTTCCTGATCCTGTGTAAAATTGAAATTCAAAAATAATTGCCAGGCCAATGAATTTTCACCACCAGCAACCCAGTTGCTAAAACTGGTCTGACTGGCATTAAAGCCGCCGGTCATGGCATTCTTCCAGCCGTATTGAGGGGTTTCTTCTTTTTTTTCCTGAGCAGTAAGAAAATTCGTCAATAACCCGATTAAAACAAGAATTAATATTAGTCGCGACAATTTCATACATCCTCCATTTAATGATTTAATATTTGATGATTTTTAAAACAAAGAAGATTTACGTATCCACACAATAAAACATGGTCGTACACCCTTTCAAAGGTTTTAAGCCTTTGAAAGGGTAGATTTCACCATCCTTTATTGAGGGGGATACAGATTTCTACTTTATTATCAATTTAAATTTATCTCATTACTGTACACTTTTTACATTTCGTTACAGATTTATTTTTAAACCACGCTCAAAGTCCTCACGCCAACCCTCTTTCAAAGGGCTTAACTTGCCCCACCGCGCGTTACTGGACATGGGAAAGTAGCCACTCCCTTTCCCTGATTTGAGGGAAGGGGTTGGGTTAGAAAATAGTGTTGATAAAAATAAAATTTAACTTTTATCTTGGTCACGATAAAACTTAATTCAAAAAATATTTTTCTGTTAAGTCCGCATCCTTTTTTTCCCGTCCCCTGGCCCCTTCCCTGACAAAACAGGGAAGGCGAATTCGTCATCTCCCCGTGTCCAGGAGAAGATATGGGACACGATCAGTCCAAAAGGTGAGGGGCAGATTTTGCTTAATCAAAAAGTGAATGGTAGCAAAAAATTAATTAAGGATAAGTCCATTTTAACGGCTTGTTTTTGTTATTCTGAACACTGCAACTACCCTCAGGGTAAACTCAGCAAAGTGGCGTGAAGGATCCATATTTTTCAATAATTTACGAAATCCTTCACTTCGCTTGGAATGACAGGCTTACACCTTTTTTGATTAGGCGTAAGTATTAAATAGCCCATTCTCATATTCCATCCCCAATTTAAGCAAAATATTTCAAAATTTCAACATATTTCTTGACAATAGCTATATTTTAAATAATGAAATTTTATTCAACACGACTTTAACTCTATTGAATGAATCATAATTTCGAAAACTACTATTATTCAGAGCGTTTATTATTAATTTTTGCAGATTGAGCTAATTTAACTAATTTAAGCCAGTGAATGCGTTTTTTAGAAGCTTTTAAAACGGTAATACGCCAGTCACCCACAATTAGCGACATTTTTTGTCCCGGGATTTTGCCCAATTGAGTCGAAATCAGGCCGCCAATCGTATCATACTCTCCGGTCGGCAGATCGATCTGCAGAATTTCCTTTACATCATCAATCTCCATTCGACCATTTACCAGATAGCTCTCGTTATTAATCTTTTTAAAAAGGGGTAAATCCGAATCATGCTCATCTTCAATATCCCCAAAAAGTTCCTCAAGAATATCCTCAACTGAAATTAAACCCGAAAAACCACCATATTCATCAATGACGACAGCAATCCCGGTTTGTGATCTTTTAAAATCGACCAGCATATCATACGCCAGGCGGGCTTCAGGCACAATCATCACTTCGCGTAAAATATCCTTGATGGATTTGGGATTGGTAAAAATATCTTTTACATGTATCTGACCAATAATTTCTTCAGGATTATCCCCATAAACCAGGATGCGGGATAGCTTTGTTCGTATAAAATAGTCCTGAGCATCGGCGATGGACGTATCTTTCGACAGAATCATCGTCTCAATTCGCGGAATCATGATATCCCGTATTCGAAGATCATCCAATTGCAAAATATTATCGATAAGTTTACTTTTTTCGGCTTCAATGATACCCTGACGGGATACCTGATGGAAAAATTGCCTTAAATCCCCTCGTGAGAAAAGGTGGCGCTCGGTCTCAGGCTGAATTTTAAATAAAATCGTCAATAAATGTGTCATTTTTTCGAAGAGGCGGGTAATGGGATACACGATCCAATAAAATGGCTGGATTAACCAGGCAATTAAAGTAACAGATCGATCGGCAAGTTCTCTGAAGATCGTCTTGGGTAAAATTTCTCCAAAAAAAAGAATAATGAAAGTCGAGAAAAAAACAATCAGATAATCCGCAAACTGTTCGTGAAGGTAAAGGGTCAGCAATGAAGAATATATGACGTTAGAAATATTATTTCCAATCAGTAATGTCACCAAAAAATGTTCTGGATTTATGATAAATTGATAAGCCAATCGGGCACCAGGTGATTTTTTTTTCATCATGACTTCCAGGCGCGTAATATTAGCTGAAATGATTGCCGTTTCCGAGCCAGAAAAAAAGCCAGACAGAATAATCGCAATTAAAATGATTGCCAATTGCATGATTAATAAGATCCGTTTAAGAAATTATTCATTTTTAAAAAATTGAACATTTAAATACGCAAGCTCTTTTAATTTTAATAGCAGTTCCGACTCTCGACTTAGTCGAATCGAAAAAAGTAATTTTGCGACTTCAGCATATTCTGTACGTTCAATTTTAGCAGCAAAAGATTGAAGCAGATGCATCACTTCACCTGTTAACGGATAGGGGAATTCTAACCTGAATCGCGAATAAATATAATCTTTAATGACGGGTGCCGCAGCAAGGGTTTTCAGGGTTGTTTCCCGATACGCCCGAACCAGCCCACCGGTACCTAATTTGGTACCGCCGAAATATCGTGTGATGATGACAACCAAATTCGTAAGCTGCAACGTTTCTATGGCTTGCATAATAGGAAGTCCCGCGGTACCAGCAGGTTCCCCGGCATCAGAATATCGTCTATTCAGCGTCTTCCCTAACCCGATTCGATAGGCAAAGCAGTTATGGGTTGCATCAAAATATTCCTTTGATATTTTTTGAATATAATCCAGTGCTGATTCGGAATCTTTGGCCGGTGCGGCATGACCAATAAATCGGGAACCCTTAACGGTTAGTTGGGCTCTCTGCACTGTTAAAATTGTTTGATATTCGTCAGCTTCGGGCATCATTTTAAAAAAAATAAAAGATTATTCTGAACTCATTATATTTAATCAATTTTCAGGACCCGGATCGTTTCGGTAATTCGACTGAGTAATTCCAGAACCGGTGCGGAATTATCCTGATGAATATCCACAATTAAATAGCCGATTGAATCACGGGTCTTCAAAATCTCGGCAGTGACATGAATTTGATATTGCGAAAAAATATTGTGAATCTTCGCCAAGACCTGAGGTTGATTGCGATGAATATGGAGAATTCGGTAACTATCAGATGTTGGTGGCAGATCAACCTCCGGAAAATTTACAGCCCCGATGGTCGCACCGGTCTTCAAGAAATTTATGAGTTTTGTACTCACTTCATCGGCAATACGTTCCTGAGCTTCAAGGGTACTCCCCCCAATATGCGGTGTGAGGATCACATTCGGCAAATTTTGCAATTCACAAATAAAACGTTCCTGATTTGAACCAGGTTCATCCGGAAAAACATCGATAGCGGTGCCAATTATGCGACCGGAAACGAGTGCTGATTTTAGGGCTTTTAAATCTACGACTTTCCCGCGGCTGGTATTTATCAAAATTGAACCGGATTTCATAAAACCAAGTGTTTGCTCATTTATTATCCCGCGAGTTTCCGGCGTATCCGGAACATGAAGCGTCACAATATCTGACGCCGCAAGTAACATTTCAAGCGACGGCATTCGTCGGGCATTCCCTAAAGGTAATTTATCAACAATATCATAATAAATAATTTTCAAGCCCAAATCTTCAAATAAAATCGAAACCTGGGAGCCGATATGACCATAGCCAATAATTCCCACCGTTTTACCACGCAGTTCACAGGCATGGGTCGTCTTTTTAAGCCATTGTCCCTGATGCGCCGCATTGCTTTTGCTGAAAACATCACGCATAAGCATAATCGCCATGCCCACAACCAGTTCGGCAACACTTCGGGTATTTGCATACGGTGCATTAAAGACCGGGATCCCCTGTTGGGCCGCAGCAGCCAGATCTACCTGATCCGTCCCAATACAAAAACAACCAATGACGAAAAGATGCTGCATTTTCTTAAGTATTTCTGCGCGAACTTGTGTCTTCGAACGAATCCCCAGTACATGACATTTTGAAGTCAGGCGAGTCAATTCATCAACATCGGGAGAGTGCGTATAAGACGCGATATTAAAATCGGCATCCTTTAATCTTGAAGTAGCGATGGGGTGAATATTTTCCACTAAAATGGTGTTATATTTTGGGGCCTGTCTCTCTTCCTGGGTCGTATTTTTCTTTTGATTGGTGAGGAAGGGCGAAGTCACCAGAGGCAGAAGCTGATCCAATTGCCGAATGACAAAATCGGCTTCGCTTAACGCCGCTTCATCCATCCGCAGATTTTCAAAATAAATAAAATAGTTAGCAATTCCACTTTTTCGAATCGAAAGATCAGCCCGGCTATTTCCAGCGACCGCCGTGGGACCTAAAAGGCGGCCTTGATTTTTTAAATATTCCGCTAAATACACTTTACCACTCTGGAGAAATAAGGGATTCGCTTCATCGATGGCGGGAACTTCGCGTTCCGGATCAAATATCAATCGATTGGTAAAAACATTCCGACGGGGGATTTCAAGCATATCCGTCACGGGAAGCACCAATTCTTCAAAACCACGGCTAAAAACGACAATCTGGCGGTTGTTCTCTTTCAGATAATTAATCACCATCTGAACTTCCGGCAAAAGCTGCGTTTCCATCAATGATGAAGCACGCTTGACGTCAGATTGATTAATTTTGGAGATTTGTAATTGCTGAGCCATTTTATGTCCCCGGGAAACCTCGTGGGTCTCAGTTCGGGCCGCCAGACTACGAAGTGACTCCAGCCGAAATTGTTGTTCGGTCACATCAAATTTTCGAAGCCCCAATTCAATAAGAAATTCAATGGCTTCCTGTTGCAGAAAACAACAATCAAAATCAAATATTATATTCTGGATCATAGTTTTTTAAATTTGGTTAAATAAAATAAAAGATGAAATTTTTAAAATGCCAACTAAATTTTCTAAAAAAATGACAGAATCAGCTAATCAGCAAGTGTCCGTCATGAGATTGGCGCCAATGACGGTCATTCCTTACCTATTGTATTAAATTTTTGTAAAATCAGTTCCTTAATCTGAATTGGAAGAAGATTGATCGCAGGTAATTCATCCAGCTTAATCCAGACTAATTGATAACGATTTTGTGGAGACATTTTTTTTAATTCAGGACCGCCAAGCCGGAGTTTTCCCGTGAAGGATCGGGCTAAAAAATAAAATTCTGGTCGTCCCATATTTTCAAATTCCCAGATTTTATCACCGAGATCAATATCAAAACCGGTTTCTTCCTTAATCTCTCTGATAGCCGTCTCTTCCAGCGTTTCTCCAGGCTCAACATGCCCACCTGGAATGACATGGTAATCCCTGCCATCCCGGAATCGATGAATCAGGAGAATTTTACGGTTATCAAAAATGAGAACAGCGACTCGCTGCCCTTTAAATTCAATTTTCATTTTATCTACGCGCATTTATTGTTGAAAAAAGAAAGCATTAAATAATTGATGGTTACAAGATAAAAAAATAATTGATTAATTTGACGATAATATTAAGCTTCTGCCGTTTTTCGCTGCTGGAGTTCAGTTTCAATCCGCTTTTGCAAAGTTTCATTCAAATTATAAAAAACAGCAGCGAATAGAACCAGAACGCAGCCGGCTGCCGGCAATAAACTCATCATCATCCGAATACCTTTAAGTGTCAGTTCAGTCTGGGTAACATCTGGTTGGTAACCAAAACCAGCCAATACCCAGCCAGCAACAGCGCCGCCAATTGTCCAGCCAAATTTTTGGGAGAAGGTCGCTGCCGAAAAAATAAGCCCGGTTGCCCGCCGACCGAATTTCCATTCAGCATAATCGGCTGTATCGGCATACATCGACCAGGTTAAAGGCATCAGCGGTCCACCGACAAAAGAACCCAGAATTTGCGTTGAATACATCAAAACATAATCTGACGGTCCGGCAAAAAAGAAAAGTGCCGTGATAATGGCATTTATTCCGGTCAAAATCATAAAAGTTTGTTTTTTCCCGCCTAGTAAGCGGGTGATAAATGTTGTAGCGGAAACGCCGATAAGACTGAAAACTGTGCCGACAACCATAAACGCGGCGGCCTTTTGCTCGTCTCCCACATAATATTTAAAATAATACATCATCGCTGCGTTTCGAATGGAAACCCAGATTAAAGTTAAGATTCCCATGAGGCAAAGCACCAGCCAGGGACGATTTTTCACTAAATCGCCCAAATCCTGCCAGACATTTGTTTTTTGATCTTTCGGTGGCTGGATCCGCTCTTTTGTTGCTGAGAACGTAAAAAACCAGAGGCCACCGGCCATAATCGCAAAAACAGTCATTGCCAGGGGGTAACCCAACTGATTATTTCCACCGCCAAGATGTTTGACCAATAGTAACAATAATCCCTGAATAATGAGGTTACCAGTGAAGGCACCAATAAAACGAAAAGAAGATAACTGGGTTCTCTCGTCAGAATTTGGACTCATCACGCCCAGGAGTGCCCCATAAGGAATATTAATCGCCGTATAAACCATCGTCACCAGGGTATAAGTAATATAGGCATAAATGAGCTTACCTGTTGGCGTGAAATTCGGCGTAATAAAAGTCGCGACACCGATGACCATATAGGGGACAATCATCCAGAGAATCCAGGGTCGAAACTTGCCAAAACGTGTGTTGGTCCGATCGGCAATCATTCCCATCATCGGATCATTTGCGGTATCCCAAATTCGGGTCAAAAGCAACATCGTTCCAACGGCGGCAGCAGAAATTCCAAACGTATCCGTGTAAAAAAACATAAGAAACATGGAGAATGTCTGAAAATAGAGACAGGACGCCGTATCTCCAACAGCATAACCTATCTTTTCGACCAGACCAACAACAGGTTTATTTTGAGTTACTTTTTCTGGCATATTCGACTCCGGGTTATTTAAAATAAACTGTTAATAGTACTACTTAGTCAGATTAACTCCAACATCCCCCTAAATCCCCCTTCAAAGGGGGACTTTTAGCGATTTCCCCCCTTTGAAGGGGGGCCAGGGGGGGATGTTCGTGAGCTTGAAATTACAAAATTAATATCGCTTAATGCAATCTGACTAAGTAGTAATAGTAAAATGAATATATTTTTAAATCATTATAATTTTTAAACTTAATCAACATTAAATGCAAAGTATTACAAAATTTTTGTCGTATCCACTCAAAGGCTGGATGAAATTCAGACTTTTGAGGTTGTCGTTTTGAAATCCTGTGATTGAACTAAAAACTGCCCTCACCCCACTACTCGCCCAAAAGGGACAGCGTAGCTATTCCCTCTCCCCCCTGGAAGCGGGTTCGTGTGAGGGCGGGTTTTGCTTCATCAAAAAGCGTACGATAGTTAAATATTCTATAATGTTTTTTAGCTCGTAAAGCGCTGAATAAGCAGGTTAAATTTCATCTCACAATGTTAAGATATATTTATTAAAAAATCAATATAAAAATTTTAAAAATCTTTGATTTTTATCATTTCGGTAATATTTCGATTAAAACGGGGGCACACGAATAAGCTGCCAGGCCAATCCATATTATCGTTGCAAATATGAAATCTTTTTCTTATTATAAACGACATGAATCAATTCTAAATTGTCCATAACGAGCTGTTGGAAGGTGCAACTTCGGGGAGAAATTCATCAGAAAAATATTTTTCATAAAGTTAAGGGGTATTCACAATCATTATCCAAAATAATTTAATTATCGGAGGACTTATGGAAAAAATAGATCGCCGGAAATTTTTAGGCGTATCAACGGCGGCGGCGACTTCCTTTTTTATTCTTCCTCGCCATGTATTGGGCGGGAAAGGTTTTACCGCCCCCAGCGATAAATTAAATATCGCCGGAATTGGCGTAGGCGGTATGGGTGCTGCAAATTTAAAAGATTTGCAAACCGAAAATATCGTAGCACTCTGTGATGTGGATCGGGAGCGTGCAGCCTCAACTTTTAAATTATTTCCCAGCGCAAACCGGTACAAGGATTTCCGGGTGATGCTCGAAAAACAAAAGGATATCGATGCCGTTGTTGTCGCTACCCCGGATCACGTTCATGCTGTCGCCGCGATGACCGCAATTAAACTCGGCAAACATGTTTATTGCGAGAAACCGTTGACTTATACTGTTGAAGAAGCCAGAAAAATTACCCTCGCCGCTCGCGAGGCAAAAGTGGCCACCCAAATGGGAAATCAGGGCCATGCCATGGAAGAAATTCGCCTTTTATGCGAATGGATTTGGGCGGGTGCTATTGGGCCGATACATGAAATCCACGCCTGGACGCCGCATCCAGTCTGGCCTCAGGGAATGGAACGGCCACAAGATACCCCACCAGTTCCGAAAACCCTGGATTGGGACTTGTGGCTGGGTCCCGCCCCCTACCGGCCATATCACCCCGCTTATCTTCCCATGCTCTGGCGCGGCTGGTGGGATTTTGGCACCGGTGGGCTTGGGGATATGGGGTGTCACCTTTTCGATCCGATTTACTGGGCAATGAAACTTTGCCCGCCAACCAGTATCGAAGCCAGTGCTTCGATTTTCGTCAAAGAGCCACTAAATTGGAATAAAGTTCGAAATACCGAATCGTATCCGCAGGCTTCGATTGTCTATTATAATTTCCCGGCGCGGGAAAACATGCCGCCCTTAAAACTCATCTGGTACGATGGCGGACTCATGCCTGAACGCCCTGAAGAACTGGAACCCGGCCGCAAAATGGGCGACCAGTATGGTGGCGTGCTCTATATTGGCGAGAAAGGAAAGATATTAACCGGTTCCCATGGTGCCCGTGGTGTGCGAATTATACCGGAAGAAAAAATGAAAGCATACGAACGACCGCCCAAAACAATTCCGCGCTCCATCGGTCATCGGCAAGAATGGATCGCTGCCTGTAAAGGCGGCATCCCCGGCGGAACCAATTTTGAATATTCCGGTCCATTGAGTGAGATGGTTTTACTGGGTAATATTGCCCTTCGAACTGGTGAGAAATTATACTGGAACAACGAAAAAATGGAATTTACCAATTCTGCCGAAGCCAATCAATATTTGCACCGTCAGTATCGGGAAGGCTGGTCACTTTAAGCGAAGTCTGCCTGAAAAATTTTTATAAAAATGAAGCATAAGTAAATCTTAAGCGTACAATAGTACTGGATGGATTTTACTTATGCTGTTTTTTATTAATTTCAGGAAAATCAGAATGAAACCCGATGGTGTACAAATTGTAGCAGAATTATCTGGATGTTCATCGAACCGAATCGATGACGAGGCTTTTCTGACCAGTATGTTAAAAGAAGGAATTTTGCGAAGCGGGCTTTCCCTGGTTGAAATACATCGTCATCGGTTCGAACCTTATGGAATTACGCTAATCGCCATCATCAAAGAATCACACGTGGCGATTCACACTTATCCAGAGGCAAATCATGTTTCAGTTGATATTTTTCATTGTTCGAATGATACGCAATCGTTGTATGATTTGCTTCAACATCTAAAAAGCGAACTTTTGGCAAATTCAATGAAATTTTTGGAAATTTGCCGCGGTCGCCAATTACAAATAAATCAAAACGCTTTATGAAAAAACCGCGATAAAATGGAATGGTAGGGAGAAATGAAATTGATTGAGGCTTTGCTGAATATTAAAGGACATTTATCCTTCGATCACTAAAAATAATTTCATATCTCCCCTTTTCAGTGTGTTGCTGTTTCTCCATGCCTGATGACAAAAGGAATCGATAAATGCCAATTTCTGCCGAAATGATTGAAATGGTTTTACCACAGCATACGAATACGCATGGCAACCTGCTTGGCGGTCAGCTTGTCCACTGGATGGATATGGTGGCTGCGCTGGCGGCTAAAAAACATTGCCAGCAACCAGTGGTAACGGTCAGTATCGCTTTTCTCCGCTTTTTGCAGCCGGCCGGGGTGGGGAACTATATCCGCCTGGTCGCCACGGTCACCCGAACCTTCAATACAACGCTTGAAATTGAAGTCGAATGTTTTATTCAAAATCCCATCGAAATGACGCCTGAAAAACTAAACTGTTGCGGTTATTTTACTTTCATGGCAATCGATAAAACCGGAAAACCAATTTCTGTCCCGCTCTATACGCCCGAAACGACAGAAATGCAGCAGAAGTGGGAAGAGGCGGGTAAAAGACGCGAACTCCGATTCACTTTCTCTCAATAATTTAGTCGAAAATCTCTCAAAAAAACTTGCAATTATCTGAAAAGATGCTTATATTGCCTGCTCAAAATCAAAAATTGCATTTCTCTTGCCGGATTGACATCATATCAGTCATAAATTTGGATAACAAAGCAGCAACTTCAATTAAATTAGAAAGGATTTATTATTATATGGCAAAGGGGATTACAACACGGGCGGTGGATTACTCCAGGTGGTATACCGATGTCATTGCAATGGCACAACTAGCTGATTATTCTCCAGTTAAGGGATGTATGGTCATACGGCCTCATGGTTATGCCCTTTGGGAACAGATGCGGGATGCACTCGACCGGATGTTTAAGGAAACCGGCCATGTGAATGCTTATTTTCCATTATTTATTCCGAAATCATTTCTTTCACGCGAAGCTGAACACGTGGAAGGTTTTGCCAAAGAGTGCGCGGTGGTGACCCATTCCCGACTAAAGAAGAATCCCGATGAAAATAGCCCGGAAAAGATAATTGTGGATGAGTCATCCCGGCTTGAAGAAGAGTTGGTAATTCGTCCAACATCGGAAACAATTATCTGGGCCATGTATCAAAAATGGATTCAATCCTATCGTGATTTGCCAATTTTAATAAATCAATGGGCGAATGTAGTGCGCTGGGAGATGCGAACCCGTCTCTTTCTACGAACCACAGAATTTCTATGGCAGGAAGGGCATACTGCGCACGCCACCCCGGAGGAGGGTGAGGCTGAAACATTGAAGATTCTGGAGGTTTATCGTCAATTTGCCGAAGATTATATGGCCATTCCGGTTTATGTCGGCATTAAAACCGAAAGTGAAAAATTTGCTGGTGCCGACAGAACTTATTGCATCGAAGCGATGATGCAGGATTGTAAAGCCCTACAAGCCGGCACTTCGCATAACCTCGGTCAAAATTTTGCAAAAGCATTCGATGTCACCTACCAATCCGAAGACGGTAAACGGTCTTATGTCTGGGCGACCAGTTGGGGGGTTTCAACCCGATTGATTGGCGCCATTATCATGACCCACAGTGATGATAATGGGCTGGTATTACCACCGGCAATTGCCCCGATTCAGATTGTACTGGTCCCCATCTGGAAAGATGATACAGAAAAAGCCAAAGTGATGCAAATGACTACCGAAATTACAAGCGATTGGAAGGGACGAATCCGGTTCACGATTGATCAGCGTGACAATTATCGACCCGGCTGGAAATTTAATGAATGGGAGAAAAAAGGCATTCCCCTGCGTATCGAAATTGGGCCGCGGGAGGTAGAAAATCGACAGGTGGTACTGGCCAGTCGTGATAATGGTGAAAAGCAGATATTATCCATCGATGGCTTAACCGATAAACTGGTCCATGAATTGACGGTCATCCAGAAACGCCTCTATGATAAAGCCCTGGAATTTCGCAATTCGCATACGTTTCTGGTAAATGATTATGCTGAATTCAAGAAACGGATTGAGGCACCTGATGGATTTTTCCTGGCACATTGGTGTGGAGAAGCCGCCTGCGAAGCCCGGTTACAGGAAGAAACCAAAGCCACGATACGTTGTATTCCCCTGAATGCACCGGTTGAATCGGGGAAATGTCTCTTGTGTGGAAAGGATTCATTCCGCCGGGTGATTATGGCAAAAGCATATTAAATGAACCCATATTTGAAACGATGAAATTTTTTCAAGTAATAATTACCTACTATTAAGATATTGATTTTTTATACAGTTAGGAGTGCAATATC
Source organism: Caldithrix sp. (assembly GCA_020722815.1). Lineage (GTDB taxonomy): Bacteria > Zhuqueibacterota > Zhuqueibacteria > Thermofontimicrobiales > Sulfurfontimicrobiaceae > DYKB01. The sequence continues at coordinate 25,776 of DYKB01000054.1, forward strand.
GTTTCCGATCAATAATTGAGGGGAATTGGGCCTCGACACGCCCAGCTAACGGCATCGGCCGTACCCTGAGCCTGTCGACGGGCACTTTTACTATCTTTTTTTTTAGTAGGAACACAACATCTTTAATATGGAATTACACTCCTTTATATTTTTCTTAATCTCATGATTTCTATATTAAACTTTGAGCCTGAATGGAAAAGTTGTCAGGATGACACAAGGTGAATTATGTTAAACTTGATGAAATATCTTATTTTTCTCATCGCGATTTCCATTATCATTTCAGCTTTTTTAATGTGCGCAAAAGGTCAAAAATATGAATGCGATCCTTTCTTAAGAGTACCCGATTCATTACAAACCGCGTTTATTACCAATCAATTCTGGAGCCCTCAAAATGATTTGAAAACAGATGCTGTCCTTTTTCAGTCAATCAGAGATTCCTCCCCAATTGACTCATGGCGGATAAATGGTTACCAAATTCAATTTCAGATCAATTTCAACCAACTCAATTCATCAAATTTAAATGCAGAGAACCTTCAACAAAAAAATTCTTCCGCAATTCTTGCCGTTGCTGGTGACGAACAAAATATTTTTACTCCCGAAAATTCATTATTTTTTAAGTTTATAAACTCTTCAGCCATCGCGGGTGTGCAAGGAAAAATCAAACTTGATTATTACGACAGCAATCCCGCCCCAAAATCGATGTCGTGCTTTAAAGAAGCATTTTCTCGGGGCAGTTTCCATAAAAATCTGGTCCGATTTTCCAAAAAACCATTGTGGCTCACCATCGAACCGCCGTTCGATCAAGAAATGAATTGGCCAGATCTATGGACAGCCTATCAACAGACAATCGTAGCGTTATTAATGCATCCGGAGATCAATGGTTTTCATTTTCAATCAATTCTGGATTCCGCAGCTACAACGGCACCAATTTCGCATATAACTGGTTCAAGCCGAAATTTAATGGGTAAATTGGCTTTATTTAATCATATTTTGCATTCGCTCAATCAATTTAAATCGGATGATTATACCTGGTTTAGTGCGATAAGTAATGTTGGTGAGCTCGTTTCAAAATCCATTTATTTATATCCGGATTCATCGCAAAAATCGAAATCGGAAAACTTCGTTTCGGCTCTCCTGAATGACGGGGTTCCGATTGAACGATTGATTCTGGAACGTTGTCCGGAAAAAAATTATCTAAATGGTTATCGCATTCTATTCTTGGAATACCCAAAGCAACCGCCCCTTAATCCCGATATTCACCTGAATCTTGCCCGTTGGGTAAAGGCCGGGGGGGTATTAATTTTATCAGGAACAGTCGAATCAACAGAAACAGAATCTCCAGATTGGGTAAAAAAATTACATTTCTCCACCGCGATAGAACATCTTTTCCATTGTCTGGAAATTCCACGAACGCCTGAAAACAAATCCTATCCGTGCGGTAAAGGTGCAATTCTATTCCGTCAGGAGCGGTTTGTAATTCCTGAGAATTTGGAAGCCCAACAGCATCGAATAAATTTATTACTGGCGGAAGCCGTTCTTTCATGTGGGGATGAACATTATTTATATAAGCCACAAAATTATCTCTGTTTATATCGTGGCCCATTAATTCTTGCCGCCGTAATGCCAGATATTAAGAATCAGAAAATGCTGTCAATTCCTGGTGTATATATCGATTGTTTATCACCCTCCTGTTCGGTAATTGAAGAAAAAATTGTTGCACCAGGAGAAGTAACGCTCTTATTAAATCTAAAAAAATTTCAAACAAAAACCAATGCAGTTATTTTATCAAACTCAAAAATTACCAATCAAAAATTAAATTCACCTGAATTTTCATTCGATTCTCATGGACCTGCAGAAATGGAATGCCATACTTTCGTCAGGCTAAACCTCATGCCACGCGAAATTATTTTAAAATCGCATGAAGGAACGGTTCAATATCAAATGGAATGGTACCCGCAGGAAAAATTACTCCGCCTGGCGTATCCAATGAAAATCAATGGAGTTCAGATTAAATTAAGCTGGTAAATGCTGGATAAGCTATGTTTCTACTCTATCATTTCATTTTATTACTCAGTCTGCCTTTCATTTTTATCTACTTTTTTTTTCTCAGTGCTCGGGGAAACATCCGCGGGACTGTCTGGCAACGATTTGGAAAAATTGATTTTTCAAAATTGCCGGCGCACCACAAACGGATCTGGTTCCATGCGGCATCAGTCGGCGAAGTGCGAACAGCCTTGCCGTTGATCAGAGCCGTGAAGGAAAAACTACCGGATTCAGTTACCATCCTGCTCTCTGTTATTACTCAAACCGGTTATGAGGTCGCCAGCAAAGAGTCTGGCATCGATTTTATTTTTTATTTACCCGTCGATCTCCCCTGGATCATCAAATCAGTTATCCATAAAATCAAACCGGACTTACTCATCATTTTAGAGACAGAACTCTGGCCGAATCTCTTTCGCTTTTGTTACCGGTTCAAGTGTCCCATTATTATTGCCAATGCGCGTATTTCACCAAAATCATTAAAAAATTACCAACGATTTCGATATTTTATGGCAAAAGTACTGTCATTTGTCGACAAGATCGCTGTTCAGAATGAAACCTATTTACAGCGCTATCTATCCATTGGTGCCCGGCAGGAACGATTGGTTATCGCTGGTGATATTAAGGAAGAATTGGCCTTGCAGCAACGTGATAAATTTAACGCTGAATTTGTCCGCGAAAAGATTCATCTGCCCCATTACAAAATATTTTCAGCAGTCAGTACGCATGCCGGTGAGGAAAAAATAATTTGTGAGACTTATTTGGCGTTAAAGCACGATCATCCCAACCTAAAATTAATTATTGCCCCGCGACATGTCTACCGGGCGTCAGCGATTGAAAAAATCGTTCGGGAACTCAATATACCATACATCCACCGGAGTAAAACAGCAAAAATTTTCCAATTAATCGAGGATGCCATTTTATGGGATACATTTGGGGAATTAGGCCTGGTTTATGCAGTTTCAACCCTGGTATTTGTCGGCGGAAGTTTGGTTCCCGTTGGTGGGCATTCATTAATGGAACCGGCGATTTTTGGTGTACCTGTCATCTGGGGGAAATATGCTTTTAATTTTAGTGAAGCGCAGAACAGGTTACTAAAATGTAATGGTGGAATTGAAGTCCTGAATCAGTCAGAACTTCTTGAAAAATTACACTTTTTGCTTTCAAACCAGACAAAATGTATCCAAATTGGACAGTCGGCTCTTCATTGTGCCCTTCAAGCAAGCGGGGCAGTAGAACGGCATCTTAAATTAATTCTCGCCCAATTTTCAAATCCAGAATAGATGGACACAAAAATTCACGATTAGGAGTATAACCTCTTCTCACAACACATCGATGTTTTTCCGAAAGTTATCCTCATTTTAAATTATCCGTACCAATTGCCCAATTATTTTCATCATATAATGACGCAAATTGCCAATAACAGCATTATTATTGGTAACCAGCGCTAAAATCGCTTCAGAACCACAGGCGGCAAACAATACTTTGCCAGTTCCGTATTCAAAAATCGTTTGCTGAAGCCCACCCAGCAGCATTTCACTTCCCATGATCTGGGATGAGCCAAATGCGGTGGATACGACTGCCCCTAGCGCATCCAGGTCAATATCGTTATTTGAGATACTTTCAATAATGAATCCATCCACTCCTATCAATGTTGCAGCATTCACCCCTGATAATCGCGTCAATTCGATTAATAAATCTTTAGGTCGTTGTCGTGAAATCATCCAACAATTCCTCCTTTTGCGATCATTCTCAAATTTTTATAAATCGAAACCAGTTCGACAATTCAATAATTTTATGTAAAATTTTTTAAGAAATGAAATTTTTAATTCTATATTAAATAATTCAAATATTTGCATAAATTTACAAAATATGACAAATTGTTTCATAATCAAATATCGAATAACTATTTTACCGCTTTGAATACTGAATTAATAATATTATTATACAAATCAATTAAATTCATGAAATCTATATAATACATTTTTGAAATATATTTATAGATATTTCATAAAAAAGTACTTGACTTTTACAATTGAAATTACTATTATTAATAAATTGTCATATTATAGAATTATTGGGATTAATATTATATTGAATTATAATAGTTTATAAATTAATTAACTGAAAATTAATATCATATTGATAATTTTAATAATTCAATTTACTTATGAATATAAAAAATTATTATATATTATATAATACTGTTTTATAGACTAAAAACTACGATTGTATATAGCAAAAGCTTATAAAACACATTGTTGTACCAGGCTTGATATTTTCATCCTTTGGAAATAATTGCTCGAATCGAATTTAAAATATGGTCTGAATACTGTTTAACATAAACGTATGATCGTTACAACTATCAGGCCAAAAAATGAATATTCAGAGAACTTTCTTTTCTTAATCTTTATCGGTTTGATACCAACGAATAAAGTACTTTAACCTGTTATTATATTTAATAATATGAAAAATAGTTTATATCATTTTTACTGATCATTATACCCAAATAAATTAAATCAGGGCTTATAACAAAAATTTGAAAGGAAAGAACCTAGCGAAAAAAGGCAACTCAGAAACAGTCGTGAAATATCGATTTCGAATTCATCCAACTGGCAAATTTGATGGAAGGGATGTCCTACAAAATAACATGCCAAAAACCAGGTGATCTTCTGGATTAAAATATAATCCTGTCAAGAAATAGAAGATGGATTTTAATTAAAAAATAAAACTGGATAAATTATCACTAATTCTTAAACACGGCTTTATTGGAAATTATACCGATTAATCTGAGGAGAAAAGGCAATGAGAGACGAATTACACAATGAAATTGACACGCCTGCTGGAAAAGGAAGTCATTCTGTTACCGCTAAAAAAACCGGTGAGCAAAGAAATCGTATTATCGATGGTACAGACAAGGATGAAATTTTCTATCATTATGCAAAAAGTGAGTCCGAAAGAGCAATAATTGATCGGGTAATGGAAAAATATCCTGCCCGGATTACAACTTTTCTGAAAAGTTTAATGGAAAAATCAGAATTTATTCGCAAACAATATCTCCCATCCCCGAAAGAAATTGAAACCATTGGGACTCCCACCCCGTTTGAAGAGGGGAAACATTCCTCCAAAACCCACGGGCTGGAGCGGCTTTATCGGGATCGCGTCCTGATGACGCCACATTTTGATTGCCCGGCATACTGCCGATTCTGTTATAAAAAAAGTCGTGTGATGCGCGGGAAACGGGGGATGACTTTCGAAGAAATTGATCAATCGGTGAGCGAGGTCGGCCAGATGGATTCGGTGCGCGGGGTGCTGGTAACCGGCGGCGATCCGATGATGAATCCTGAAAAATTGTTCTATCTGCTCGATAGGGTGATGGAACTCAATAACATTTTTGAAATTCGGGTAGGAACGCGCTGTTTATTGACCCGTCCTGAAATTTTTACCGATGAAATTTGTGACCGCCTGGCTTCGTACACTCGTCCCTGCTTCACCAATCCTGCCAAAAGTAAATATCTGGCAATCAACGTCCATTTTAATCATCCGGACGAGCTGGCACCGGAAGTAATCGAAGCCTGCCATAAACTCACTTCGCGCGGCATTACGCTGCGAAATCAGACAGTGCTGCTAAAAGGTATTAACGATAATGTCGATACCGCCAAAACGCTATTTTCACTGCTATTGCGAAATAATATGATCCCTTACTACTTTAATCATTGTATGCCAGTGGAAGGTGCCGATCATCTTCGAACAACGGTACAGAAAGGGCTGGATATTTATAAGCATCTTTGTACGGAATCTTCCACCATCATTCCAAATTATGTCTATGCCCCATCCGGTGGAAAGGTACATGTGGGACCGGATACCGTTCTAAATTATGAAAAACAGAACGGCTATAACCTGATAAAAATAAAAATGCTTTACAAAGCTGAAGAATTTAGCCAAATTGCGAAAAAACCCCTGCCCCCTATGCATGAAGTAACGGAAGATGGATATATCCAGGGAATGTATATTGATGGCCAGGATGATTAATGGAACAATTCTATCACAAAAAATCGAAGGACATACATTTTTCATCAGCCGGGACTAAATGTAAGCTAATCCTGTCGTTGCAGGTGACGTGATCGCGGCATAAAGCTTTAGCAAATTAAAATTTTATACTCGATGATAAAACGCTAGCTCCTATATCGTTGCTTGCAATGACGGGTATATTTTATTCATTCTAATTCATTTCGAAAAAAGAAATTTGGTCACCATGAACATAACAAAGTGAAGAATCCATCTTTTCAAAAAATTACAAAATTTTTCATTTCGCAAAAAGAAAATCAGTTACTTATTAGCGTACACTTATTGTGAGAAAAACAAAATTTTTCAATTTCAAAAATAATAATCGAGGTATGCCCATGGAAAATTTGGCTGTCCAGAAAAAAGAAAAAGTAAAAAAAGTTAGTCATCGTGATCTTAAATTTTTTGTCGCTTTGCAGACTTATGAACCACCGCAGGAGTATATCCGAATTGGTAAAATGGCGGAAAAGCTGGGATTTGATCGAATTTATGTTTATGACGATCTTATGTATCGCCCATCATGGCCAATTGTAAATCTGGTTGCAACTTATACCAAAAGAATTCAATTAGGACCTTGTGTGGTCAATGGACGTTATATGCATCCGGCATTGATAGCGCAGAATATCGCATTTCTGGATGATTATTCACAAAAAAGAGCGATACTGGGCCTTGGTCGCGGCGCTTTTTATGATTTTTTAAATATGGACGGTTCAGAATATACGACACGGAAGGTATGTGAAGAAACCATTCAGTTGGTAAAAAAATTTCTCAAGAAAGATCCGACTCCCTATAAAGGTGAATTTTTTGAAGCCAATGAAAAAGCGGTACTTCGGTTTGATCCCCCTCGCCCGGATATTCCGCTCATAATGGCTACCTGGAATGAAAAAATGGCATATATGGCCGGTCAATATGGAATGGAGTTACAGATTGCAGAAGTTTGGAATCCAGATCATTTAAAACAAATCTACGATACTTATCATGAGGGTGCCCTGTCAACCGCTGCTTTTTATGACAAAGAGCTTATTTTTAATATTGGTGGCATGTCATGTGTTTCTTATGATGAAAACCTCGCCTATAAAAATGCAAAATTGGTCATGTCCGTCTATTTTCCATATTTGAGAACTATCATGCAGCGGATAAATATCAATCCTGAATCTGAATATATTCGACAAATGACTCATTATTCCAAACTTGGCAATTATGTAAAAGCGTCATCCTATATAACGGATGATTTGGTTGAAAAATTTTCCATGACCGGGCATCCGGATAGAATTGTAGAAAAACTTGGTAAAATATTAGAAATTATTCCCGTCAATGCAATTTTATTTTCACCACCCTATGGTCCAACAGGGAGCAATGAAGAAAATTTGCAATTCATTGCCGAAAATGTTATTAAAAAGCTCCATCCTTCATTTGGTACTGAAAAAAAAGAAACGACCAGTAAAATTACAATTGTTGAATAGGCCTGAAAGATACCGGAATAATCACCTTCATTTTGCCGGCTCTTTGGTTCACATAATTTCTGCAACGGATTACCAGTCAATTTACACATCATATTTTCACCGAATAAAATTTTATTTAGCGGATATATCCATCTTCACTTTCTTGCCAAATAAAAGTGTATGAAATATAGACATATCATACCAAATTTGAATCAATTTAGATCATCTTAAACTCATTCAGTCTGCTAAAATATGCAACATATCATTATCATGACACCAATGAATATTTCTCTAACCTTCACTTTTCTCATTGCCTTAAGAATTCATTCTTCGTCCGCGCGCAATTCCCTCACCCGAACCCTCTCCCGGAGGGATAGGGATGGCTACGTTTTCTGATTCCGGGAGAGGGTTTGCGTGCAGGCGGGGATTATTTAATCAAAAAGTATACGGTCATAAAATTAATATTAAGCCAAACCAATTAAAACGCTCAATTTCCTCATTATTTATCGGTTTAATAAATCGGTGATAATTGTGTATCAATTGGTTTATCTATCTAAATTAGGTATAAACTTTGCAAGTGACTTATAATGATTTTTTATTACCACAAATCCACTATCTTTTAATTGAATTAATAAAATAGTTAATTTTCAAAAATATAGGTACTTATTTATATAAAATTTAGTATTTAACCTAACAATTTAAGAGGTGATCATGCATATTCATAATGAAAATTTACGGAAGATAGTCGAAGAAAAAAGCAAAATTGCTTTCACCGATGAAAACCACATTAAAGATTTTGAGAAAAAAAGTGCCCCATTCTTGGATCACTGTGTTCCCAGAGCACTTCGAATGAATCACGTTGAAGGTGAAGTTTGGTTAAAACAAGACTTGCAGCTCATGATCGAACGACCAATTTTATCGGCCAGTATTCACGGTGAATTGATCCGATTAATGGGATTTGATGGGGCTTATGCGGTGCTTTATGAAGCAGCCTATAAGTATGGTTATGAAGATGCAAAACAGTATTTAGATTATGTTTCCAAATCATTAAAACAACCTGAAGCCGACTTTAATGATATCTTTTACGCCAGCCTGGGGTGGGGTGTCTGGCAAACAATCAGTATTGATCTCGAAAACGCCCGACTTCATCTTCGAAATTGGAATCGCGCTGATGTGAAAAAATTTAAAGAAATTTATGGGAAACAAGACGAATGCGTTTGCTTCGTACTGCAAGGGTTCAATGCCGGTATCTGTACAACTCTTTTCCAACGTAAAATGCGAACGATTGAAGTCAAATGTGTGGCAAAAGGTGATGACTATTGCGAATTTTTCAGCATGCCTGAAGATCAGTTTGGTTCACAAACGGTTGATGATGCTTTGAAAATCTCCTTAAACGATCTGAAAATGGTGCCAGGAGTTTTGGCCGCTGCTGTCGTCAGTCGAGACGGTAAAATTATGGCCAGTGCTTTTCGATCAGACATAAAACAGGATGATGTCGCTACCATGACGGCGACTATCTTCTCCGTAGCCAAACAGGCAGCCAGCGAATTGAAACTCGGTGATTTTAATAATATCTTTGTGGACTCGAAAGAAGGCTATCTGGCCTTGACAAATATTGGAACCGATGCTGTTTTAGTTGCACTTACTTCAAAGAAAATTCCAATTGGAAGTATCATGTTGAAATTGAAAAAAAGTGCCCAGGATATCCTTGCCAAAAAACTCCTTTAGTTAAGTTAAAATACAAAAATCCCCAATTGTGAAATTGGGGATTTAATTTTTTCTTTGATGAATATAAAAAAGTATTATTCCCTTCCCCCTTTATAAAGCCACTGGGGGAAGTGATAAAACGATGTCATATCATTTTTTAAGGCTTTAATTTAAAAAATATTATCAATCTCAAATATCCGGTTAATTATCATAAAAACTATCGATTAAGGGATTCGACCATGGATACAAATTTTGAGGAAATTTTTAATTATGCCAGTAAGCATGAAAAAAACCTAATCTCGTTTATCAACAAAGTTGAAGAGAAAATAAATAAAATCCTGGATAAGAAATTAATAAATAATCTGCTGGAAAATGCGGAAAAAAATGTAAGAGTATTCGAAAAGGCTATCTCGGAATCGTCTGAGTCAATACGCATCAAAACTTTAAAAAATGTCCTGCTCGATGATTTTATGATTTTTATTCCATCCGACATTGACCTGGATGGCCAATCCATATTACTTATCATTATGAAATATTTGGATAATTTATCCAGACTTTTAAAATTAGTCGCTAAAAATGTCCCGGATTCAAATATCGAAAAGAATTTTGAATACATCATTGCCGAAAAAACCAAACTCAGAGAACGAATAGAACCTGTTTATGATAAAATTGTTATCAGTCATTAACTTTAATATTTTCAATAAATTTAAAAATTTTATAGCGCTGATAATCTGAATGAAATATTACTGCCAGCCTAGAAAAAAAAAGCAAAATCGAAATATTGTTACATATTTATTCGACTCGTGATGCCACTGTTATTCCAATCATTGAAATGGATTTATTAATTCAGCGTATTAATTATTAATAAATTAAATGAATTCAATGGCTTACCTGTCGATAGCAGGACTTTTACATCACCTTGAAGATGCAAGCAGCGCATGCAAACGTCCTGAAGGCTGACAGGCAATTCACGCCGATGACATATAACGCCAACTTCCTTGCTACATTAAAACCTTTTATACAACCCCTTTTATTCATTACAAGACTTGAATTTTTATTAATATTTTGAAATTTGATATCATATTTTACTTGCAATTTAGTATAAAAATTTTTATATTTGCTGTTCAATTAATAAAAATTAATTATGATGAATAAAAATTCATTTTATGTAATAAGCAAGGGAGTTAAATAATGAAAACAAGTGTAAAAAAAGTTGTTTTAGCCTATTCCGGTGGTCTGGATACTTCAATTATCATCCCCTGGTTGATTGAAAATTATCACTGTGAAGTCATTGCCATGGCCGCTGATCTGGGACAGGGTGAGGAGTTGAACGGATTGGAAGAAAAGGCGCTTAAAACCGGTGCCAGCAAACTCTATATCGAAGATTTAAAACAGGCATTTGTTGAACAATTCATTTTTCCCACCATGAAGGCCGGTGCGATTTATGAACGAAAATATCTGTTAGGAACTTCGGTTGCTCGTCCACTCATTGCCAAACGCCAGGTGGAAATCGCTGAAAAAGAAGGCGCCGATGCGCTGGCACATGGTTGTACCGGCAAAGGAAACGATCAGGTGCGCTTTGAATTGACTTACAAGGCATTTAATCCCAAATTAAAGGTAATTGCCCCCTGGCGCGAATGGACCATTCGCTCCCGGGAAGACGCTATCCAATATGCCCGGGCGCGGAAAGTTCCCATCACCGTCAGTGAACATAAAATCCACAGTCACGATCAAAACATCTGGCATCTCTCCTCAGAAGGGGGCGAACTGGAAGACCCCTGGAACGAGCCACTGTCGGACACCTTTGGTATCACCGTTTCTCAACAGGCAGCACCGGATAAAATCACCACCATTGAACTGGAATTCATTAATGGTGTCCCGATTGCCTTAAACGGGAAAAAGATGACCTCCGTCGATCTGGTAATGAAGTTAAATGAAATTGGCGGCGCAAATGGCATTGGCCGGGTCGATCTGGTGGAAAATCGACTGGTGGGAATGAAATCACGTGGCGTTTATGAGACACCGGGGGGGACGATTCTCTATCAAGCCCATCGCGAGCTCGAACATCTGGTGCTGGATGCCGATACCTTGCACTATAAAGATTCCATCGCCCCGAAATATGCTGAATTGGTCTACAATGGCCTCTGGTTCACACCTTTACGCGAAGCCCTCGATGCTTTTGTTGAATCGACTCAACGTAATGTGACTGGTATCGTTCGCCTGAACTTATATAAAGGAAATATCATCGTCGCCGGTCGAAAATCACCCTATTCGCTTTATCGCGAAGATTATGCGACTTTTGGTCAGGATGATGTTTATGACCAAAAAGATGCCAAAGGGTTTATCAACCTTTACGGCCTGCCACTAAAAGTTCGTTCAATGTTGAAGATAAATGGATCTCACGATCACAAATATGCGGAGCCGGATTACAATGAATTCAAACGTGACTAATGCTGATTGGCAAAAAGCCTGGTCTGGACGATTTGAAAAAAAAAATACCCCGCTCATGGAGCGGTTCAATGCTTCCATTTCAATTGATATTCGCCTCTGGTGGGCGGATATTCAGGTGAATTTTGCCTGGGCTAAAGCGCTGGTAAAAACAGGTGTTTTGACAGGCAAAGAACTCGAATTCATCCAGAATGGATTGCAGCAGATTCAGCAGGAATTTGAAACCGATACCTTTCAAATAACGCCGTCGGATGAAGATATCCACATGGCAATTGAGCGCCGTTTGACGGAACTGATCGGGGAAGCTGGTGCAAAAATTCACACCGGACGGAGTCGAAATGATCAGGTCGTTACGGATGTTCGGCTTTATCTGAAACGGAAACTTGGTGAACTTCAGAAGCTGACACGGCAATTTCAGCAAGCGTTGGTCGAAAGCGCCCAAAATTATAGGCAGCTTATTATGCCGGGTTATACACATCTGCAGCCGGCACAGGCGATTCTGTTTTCGCACTATTTACTTTCATTATTTTATGCATTGGAGCGGGATCAAAATCGCTTTCGGGATTTATTGCCGCGGCTGGATATTTTACCCCTCGGTGCCGGGGCTCTTGCCGGGAGTGCTTTCGCCATTGATCGAAATTTATTGGCGAATGAACTTGGCTTTCAGAAAATTTCTGAAAACAGCATCGATGCCATCTCGGATCGCGATTTCATGCTGGAATTTATTTACATTCTAGCACAAATTCAGGTGCATCTCAGCCGGTATGCGGAAGATTTGATTATCTGGTCATCCGCCGAATTTGGATTTGTGGAACTGGATGATGCCTGGTCCACCGGCAGTAGCATGATGCCGCAGAAAAAAAATCCGGATTCGCTCGAATTAATTCGGGGAAAGACGGCACGGGTATTGGGCCTGCAGAATCAACTTTTTGTGCTGTTAAAAGGGCTTCCCTTAACATATTCCAAGGATTTGCAGGAAGATAAAGCCGCTATTTTCGCAACAATTGACATTGTTGCCGATTCTTTACAGGTTTTCACCGGTGTTATCGAATCGCTAAAAGTTAATGAGGGCAGGATGAAAGCACGTCTGGATTCTGCTCTTTTTGCCACAGACCTCGCGGATTATCTGGTTAAAAAGGGAATTCCGTTTCGAAAAAGTCATCATCTGGTCGGGCAGGTGGTTCGCTGGGGAATTGAAAACCATTGTCCCATTGATAAAATTCCATTTGAAGTCTATGAACAGATTTCACCGGTGTTTGAACGTTCACTTTATGAAATTTTTGACTGGAAGCATAGTATAGAAGTTCGGGATTTGCCAGGTGGAACGGGATTCAATTCTGTAAAACAGCAAATTGAAAAGGCGAAAAGATTGCTGGAAGAAAGTTGAAACTTATTTAATTTAAAAATTATATAGTCAAAAAAACGCAAAATGCATCTTGTTGATTGCAAATTTTTTTGAGTGAAAATTAAGTAGAGTGGTTACCAATTAACCAGGTTTCCGACAGCAACAGATCATATTAACCGTCCAGATATTGAGTGAATTCCCGGTCTCAATTATTCGCATAATGTTCGCGACTGATTTTATTAAGCGCCATAACATTAAACGTAATCGATTCTGAATATTTTTAGATACCGGGCCGGTTTCCAAAAATTGGATATCGCCAAAACCCGAATACATCAGCAGTTGCCTGAGTGATGACGGATTTAATATGGTTAAGTATGTCAGGTCGCCATACATTTCATGCTTTGAAAACAGCCCATCGCCATTAACTGTTTGTAAAAGTAATAGCCCCTTTCTTTTTAAAGATCTATACACAAGGGGAATAAGCTCAATTAGTTCATTTTTTGTAAAATGTTCAAAAAAATCAATGGCCATAATTAAATCTATCGATTCAGTTTCCTCTTTTAAATAGTTAATTACTTCAGCGACTTCTGCCTGACGACCTTCTTTTAATGCCAGATTAACCTGTTCTTCTGAAACATCTATCCCCTTCACATTTTTAAATCCTTTCTTCGTAAGATATGCAAGCAAGTGACCGGGACCACACCCAAGTTCTAATATTTTTGATTCCCGATCCATTTGTTTAATGAACGGAAAATATTTAAAATCACACCAGGTATAATATGATTCAAAATAAGAAGTCGGTGGTTGATTATTCTTAAAACACGAAACATAATTGTGGTAAAGTTGTTTTCTAAAATCCATATCACCCTTTCCAATCAGAAATTATTTTGATTTAGATGCTGACCTTTTTTGTATAACAATGAAGAAGTAAGTTTCATGTAGACTACCGCAAATATGATGATTTTAAAAAACTTTTTCATCATTTACAAGTGTGAACTAAATTATCTTGTTTCATACCCGCTCAAAAATTGAGGGCGAAATAATGTTACGCTGCCATTCTGAGCGAAACGAAGAATCGGTCGGACCACACCGCACCGCTTTCTTCAGATTCTTCGTTCAGCCAAACTTGCCCTGAATTTTTGTCGAAGGGAACGCTAAACTCTGAAGGACAGAATCACCCAAAATTTTGATAGCTGCTTATTTCCTTTATTTCACACACCGAAAACCAATATAAGGACTGGGCTCCAGTGGCAGATGATGTGATCGGCTCGCTGTTCGGGCATGATACGGATCATCCGCCCAGGACCCACCGCGGGTAACCCGATATATTCCTGACGTTGGCCCTGACGGATTCACGGCCGGACTGATTCCATAATAATCTGCCTGATACCAATCCAGACACCATTCCCGAACATTCCCGGCCCTATCAAAAGCGCCAAACACACTGGCGCCATACTTCGTCTGATAACCATTCCACTTTTCGCCATTATACATCCCCACGGGCGTGGTTAAAATTGCATCACCCCCCGCTGACTCAAAGGGATCACCACTTTGCCAGAAATTAAAAAAATTATTTTCCAGGAGACTGCCCCAGGGATAAATCGCCTGTTGCGTACCGGCCGCGGCTTTTTCCCATTGCGCCTCAGTCGGAAGCGATTTACCGCGCCAACGGGAGTATGCCAGCGCACTTTCATCCGTCACATAAACAACCGGATGATTTTCGTAACTTTCTATCGAAACATGGCGACCATCTTCGAGACGCTTTATTTTCATACCTGTTTGAAAATGTTGGGCATTGCCGGCCGTGAGAAACTGGGCATATTCCCCGTTCGTCACTTCATATTTATCGATATAAAATTCATTCAGATAAACCGTATGCGCCGGTTGCTCGTCACTGTCGCCGGTTCCAAATGCATTCCCCATCATAAATTCGCCTGCCGGCACAAATACCATGATATCCGGATAATTTATTGTGATATAATCAAAAAATTCAGCCGTCAAATCATACTCATCTTTCACCAGCAAAGTAACTTTGAAATTTCCACCCACCAAATATTGAAATGTTGTCTGTGATTGAGTTGTCCAGTCGGTATCCCAGGTCCCATCAATCTGAAAATCCCAGTGAAATTAAATTTGATGACCATCCGGATCACTGGCAGATGCCGCATTGAATGCAACGGTGGTACTGACATCACCTGATTTTGGGGTTGCCAGGAATCGGGCTTCCGGCTGGGCATTTACAAAAATTTCCTGAAACGCTTCCGCGGCATTACCGGCTTCATCTTCAACGATGACCTTTAAATTTCTCCGGCCACTGATTGAATATTTATGATAATATTCCTTTTTAAATGACCAATCGGTGTCAAATACACCATCATTTTCCCAATCGATACGCGATTTTAATTTTTCAGCCGGACAAAACCGATCACTGGTTTTCGATAATTGCACATAAAATTCAGTTTCATCCCGAATACCCAGTGCCGGAATAACTTCCATTTTTACCAGCGGCGGACTTTGATCCAGAACGACACTGGTCTGAAAAGGACCGGCGGACATTTCAAAATCGCTGATTAATCGCAGAAACAGGTTTTTGGTACCTTCAAGAGGGGATAATTGAAATTGGATAATCTTGTTGAAAGGTTGCCACACCATATTTGTAAAAAGCGAATCCTCTGCCAATTGCATTAATTTTGCCCCATCCGCCTGAATTTTTAAAATCACCTTTCGGTTATTTGTAAAGCTTGTATTGTCCTCTGGTTGAAAGAGACCATTCGAAATTGGAATTGGAAAAACAGTGACCGAAAGTGCGGGCGTTTCGACTTCAAAATCATTTTTAATTTTTGCATAAACCGTCTTTGGATTGGAACCAGTCGAAAGTATAACCTGCACCGTATCCTGAAACGCCTACCATTCCGTATCGACAAATGAGGAGTCTTTACTCATTTTATAAACGAGATTTTCCCCGCTGGCAGCAAAAATACATTTTATCTTTCGCGAACTCATTTTGTTAATACCATTTGCTAATGAAAAATGCGACTGGATAGGTAAAACTTTTATTTCATCAGAAATAATTGCAGATTCAGTCCCATCCGGATACATGATTTTCACATAAACAATTTTCGTCCCTGGACCCACCTGAAGTTGCCAGGATTTCGTCGTACTAAAATCTTCCCAACCGCCGGTCGAAAAGTTCTGGTCATGACTCACCCACATCTTTTGGGCCGAACCAGCCAATATTGTCAGTTCCACCAGCCTTTTAGGCGTATATTCTGAATTCCCATTAATTTGTATCAAGGGCAAAGTATTTATGCGTACCGGAACTGGATTACACTGGCTACTTTCCTGACCATTGCCAAATGCCGTGACTTTATACCAATACGTTGACCCATTTTCAATCGACTTATCCGTCCAGGAATTAACTGACTTTTGCGTGGTATCTATTTTTATAAAATTATCAGTTGAGTTCAAACTGCGATAGATAAAATAACCTTCTACTTCCTTCATATCGAGTTGAACCCAAGTCAGGGTCACCCCGCCATTTGCTATTGTTGCCGTCAGTTTAAATGGATCACCCTGTGTTGCAGGATTCTTTTCATCGAGGGGATTTATATAATCTGGCTCAGGAGGCAGGTTTTGACAGCTTAGTAAAAAGATGAAAAAAAGCAGCAAAATTAATTATATCTTCCCATTCATGCTTCTGCTCCTTAATTTTAAAATCAAAAAGCTGGAGGATTGCTTACCTTCCTGATGCTTATCCCAGTTTCAGCAGGCAAAATTTTCATTATTCTAAAAAATCAGTCAATTTATATCCGGAATTACTTGATTTGCTATGTTATTTTTACTATCTTGAGAGTGAAAAGTTTTACTTTGAAATTAATTTTTCGATTTTTTTCAAGATCGAAAGGGCCGATATTTTCACTATTGTACACTTTTTTTATAAATTTTTATTTAACCGTCGTTATGACCCTCACCCCAACTTCTCCTAAAGGGAACGGGCGAAGCTATTCCCTCTCCCTCGGGGAGCGGGTTAGGGTGAGGGCAGGTTTTGCCTAAACAAAAAGTGTCCGACAGTGAAGCCGCTATTTCGTATAATCAGCTATTGACATCAAATATTATAAAAAATGCTTAATTCAAATCAAAAACGCTATTTTACTTTCAGTCAATATCTCCAGCGACAATTTGGCACCAAAGTCTGGAAAATCCCCGTGCATGCGCCCTTCTCCTGCCCCAATCGCGATGGAACGGTAGGTGTTGGCGGCTGTATTTATTGCAATAATCTGGCGTTCAGTCCGGATTTACAAGGGGAATATCCATCCATTACCTCCCAGATTGAGGCGGGATTGAAACGCTTTCAGAAAAAAGGCAAAGTCAATAAATTTTTTGTCTATTTTCAAAGCTATACGAATACGTATGCGCCAATAACTGAGTTGCAAAATTATTATCAGCAGGCACTCCAATTCGATGACGTCGTGGGGCTGGCGGTAGGAACCCGACCGGATTGTATTTCGGAAGACATCCTGAATCTTTTGGAAAGCTACACAAATAAAGTAGAAGTCTGGATTGAATATGGACTGCAATCGATTCATGATCGGACTTTAAAACTGATTAATCGCGGTCATCTTTTCGCCGATTTTGAAAACGCTATACAAATGACCGCTCCAAAAAATATTAAAATTTGTGTACATGTGATTATCGGATTACCAGGTGAAGATCGAAATGATATTTTAGCCACGGCAAGAAAATTATCGCAAATGCCCATTCACGGCATAAAAATTCATCCCCTACAGGTTCATCGGCATACCAAACTGGAAAACTGGTTCAATGCCGGCAAAATTCAATTGATGAATCTGGAAGAATATGTCACCATCTGTTGTGATTTTCTTGAATTATTGCCACCGGAATTGGTTATTCAACGCCTGACGGCTGATGCGCCGGCTTCAATTCTCGTGGCACCGGCATGGTGTCTCAATAAGATGGAAGTCCTCAATGCGATTGATCAGGAATTGAATCGACGGGGGAGTTTTCAGGGAAAAGAATTTTCAATAGTTTTGAACGAAAAATAAATAATAGAAACAACAACCCGGACAGAAGAAAGAAATACCGCTGAACGGTTGCATTCAAATAAATCCAACACGGTTTCAACTTTGAAGTCAAGAATCCAGGTAATAATGGCACAAACTGACAATTGATCTAAGTTCGGAAAGCTCGGATTTCATTAAATCTCGATGATGCCACTCGCGCGCACCATAATAACGGGCCATTTTATCCGCATATTGTTTGTCTATCGCAGCCTTAAATTTCTCAATCCTTTCAGCCAGATCCTTTTCATCGAATTGGTCCTCCAAATTTTTTGCTGTCGCCGACGGCAGGCCAGCTATTGATTCAAATTCTGGAAATACTGTTTTAAATATTCCAAAAATAAGTCGCAATTCAGTTCTTTCTGTTTTTACTATTCCGCGTGTTCTAAAATCAGCACTGAAAAGACTCTGACTCTTTTATGCCAAACTTTCATCTAAAGCATGTGCCATTTTTATTATATTTTGAAAATGCGACATCTCGAATCTCCTTTTCATTAATATTCCAATTATACAAAAAAAGGACATTACTGTTCCGTCGAAGTGCCAGGGTTTATTTTGTTTATTCGAAAATATGATAAAATGTTTGATTGGATTCCATCATTGCTTCAAATGAAAGTAACACTCATTAATTTTCATATACTGGTTTATCAAAATCAAACGATTGCCTATCAATTTAAAAGAACGATGAATAAATTTCAAGGAATGCTGCTTATAATTCAAAGGATAGTGCCTGAATTTGATAGGCGGATGCTTAAATTCCATAGAATGGCGTTTAAAATTTATCGATAAACTCATAAAAAATGATGATCTGATCATAAAAGTTTATGAGCATTCCTTATAATTTCATAGAAATTCCTGTCAAATTTAAAGGAAAGTCTAACAAAATCAGGGACAGGTCTATTAAATTTAAGGAAATTGGCACTAATTTAATAGATTTCATCACCATAGAATATGAATTATGGCAAGAATTCAAAGATATGAGAAACAGACGCTAATCTGAATCATTCACAGGAATTTTTCAAGAATGTCGCGTCTAAACAATTCATCCAATTCCATCGAACTTTGTTTAAAACCTGAACTTCATATCCAGGAACAGCATATTTTTCTGACAGAATAATTTTTCGATTTTTAAATAATCCATGTTCAGCCTTCACTGGATGCCTGACAAAAATAGCTTGAAGTCGTGTCCATATTTTTGTGAAAATGGAAATTTTCTGCCAATTATTTTCCATTTTTCCCGTCCGGTACATAACCCCAAAATCACACTTTTACCCACCCATCAAGGACTCTTCCCTTACTCATCCTTTTAGACAGGATAACAGGATTGACAGTAAAATTTTTTTGAGTAATTTGATCAGTTTAAAAAGCCAAATCATGTAAATCCTGAATATCCTGTTATCCTGTCCTATAATTTTTATAAAAACCCTCCGATTAATTACAGAATTTTTCATTGATCGTAAACCTTTTCCCCACACCACTGGTCTAATAAAATAAGAACAGACAAAAATGGAACACCCAATTCCCGCAGGAGAAGCAAACGTTTGCTGATCGAACTGAAAAATGAAAATGAGATAGTAAAACGCTGTCAGGCCGGCGATATCGACGCGTATCAGCAAATTTATGTGCGCTATTCGCCAATGCTGCTGCAAACCGCTTTAAGATTACTGGGCAATCAGCCGGATGCCGAAGACGCTGTTCAGACCGCATTTTTAAAACTCTATCGCTATATTCATAAATTTCAGTTTAGCTCAAAACTCAGCACCTATCTGTATCGAATCCTGCTCAATGTCGGTTTTAACGATTTAAAAAAAACGTAAAAAAGACCAGCATGACGCCCTGGAAAATGTAAATTTAAAAGAGAATCCGCAACACGATTTAAAAATTAACCTGGAAGCGGCCATTACAAAACTTCCTGAAAAAATGCGTATCGGTTTCACGCTTTTTGCCATTCAGGGATTTAAGCAGGAAGAGATTGCGGAAATGCTAAAATTAAGTGTCGGGACGATTAAAGCCAATATCTTTCAGGCGAAAGCGCGTTTAAAATCGGCATTAAAGGACCTGGAGGTTCATAGCAATGACAACCTGTAATCAATTCAAAAAATATGAACTCGGGAAAATTTCTGAGGACAATTTTCAAAAACATCTGAAAACCTGTTCGGAATGCCAAAATTTGATGGCAGAAGATGCTAAATTGATAGCGTTAGCACAGGAATTGGATCAACCGGTTTTCGCACCCCATCTCTGGGAGCGAATTGAGGCGGATTTAATAGCCGATAAGTCTATTGAAAAGAAAAATGCAACCCGAAATCCCCGAACGCGCATTTGGTACATTTTAAGGATTGCAGCGGTTTTTCTGCTTATTTTTGGTGCTGGTTATCTTTCTCGTTATTTTTATGAGTCGAAAGAACCTAAACTGCTTTCTGATGCCACAATCGAAAAGATTGAATCCAGAGAGCAGGAATACATTCAGGCGATTACTGAACTTGAAGATCAGGCCGATTCCAAAATGAGCCAGATGGATCTGGATCTCATGTTACTCTATCGGGACCGGCTGGAGACAATCGATATCCAGATTCGTCGTTGTAAAGAAGAATTGGCGCATAATCCCGCAAATGCTCACCTAAGACGCTATCTTTTAGCGGCCTTACAGGATAAAAAGGCAACTTTGATGGAAATGTTAAAATTTGAAATGCAGGGATGATTGCAAACAAAACGCTTAATTTAACTTTTACATTATAAGGAACACCATTATGGAAAAAAACAATTATTGTCTTTTAACATGGATTATATTATATTTATCAATCCAAACGATGAGTGGCGAAGCCTCATCCGCTTTTCCCGACGCTACCAAAAGTAAAACTTATACCCGGCAAATCACTTCTGCATCGGAAAAATGCCTCTATATCTATGACGCCCGCGCCGATATCCGAATTGAAGGCACCGAAGGCAATGAAATTATTGCCAAAGCGCTGGTTGAAGTTAAAAATTCCGATGCGGATGAACTCGATCAGTTTCTGACACAGATCAAAATGACGCTCGAACCCTATCGGGATGGTTTTCGGCTCAAATTTGAAAATCCCCAGAATGCAAAAACGACGGATACTTATAGTTTATTGGACTTTATATTCGGCAATAGTAATCGTTCGATTTCAATTTCGATTAATCTCGATATCAAAGTGCCACTGAAGCAATCACTGGTGATTGAAAATAAATATGGTGATCTGGATATCAGCCATGTTATTGGTGATTTCAATCTCAACAATAGTTCTGGCGAAGTGTCAATCACTGCCTGCGGGGGAAGTTCGACCATCGAAAATAGCTATGCCAGAGTTGATATTAAAGATTTTAAGGGGCCGGTGAATATTAATAATAGTAGTGGCGAAGTTGCACTTGAAAACATTGACGGCAATGCACAGATCACAAATGGTTATAAGCCAATATCATTTAAAAATATCGGCGGGACCCTCATTGTGCAATCGAGCAGCAGTGATGTACGCGGTTCATTTATTCATAAAGATTGTGAAATTACAACATCATTTAAGGATATTAATGTTCAGGAAGTCCGCGGCTCGTTAAAAATTAATGGTTCCGGTTGCACAATCAATGCGATTTGTATTCAAAAAGACCTGGAAATTGAATCCAGTTATAAACCTGTCACGGTGGATAGTGTGGGCGGCAATTTAAAAATAAATTCAAAATCCGCAGCCATCACCGCCAAAAATATTGCTAATGATGCATCGATTACATCCTCCTATCAAAAAGTGCTCATTGAAAATGTGGGCGGCGTGTTGGAGGTGAATAGTCCGTCTTCCGATATAACTGTATTTAAAGCCGGAAAAGATGTCACCATCCATTCTTCCTATAAAGATATCAATGTCAAAGAGGTGGGGGGAAAGCTGACGATTCAATCGGGTTCAAGTAATGTCACTGTTGAAAATGTCAAATCAGATGCGACCATCAATTCGTCTTATAAATCAATTCAGGTGAAAAATATCGGTGGTTCGCTGACCATTGATGGTGGCTCCTCCAGTGTTATTGCTGAGGGCGTTGCTGGCGACCTTTCCGTCACAAATTCATATAAATATGTGATTATCAAAGGGACTTCCGGCTCGATTGTGGTGAACGGCCAGAGCAGTCCCATTGAAGTGACACAAATTAAATCATTACCCAAAACCGGGAAGATCGAAATCATCACCAGTTATAAACCAATTACGCTCGAGCTGCCGGATAATCCGGATGTTGAAATTTATGCATCCTATCAATATGGAAAGCTCTATTCTGATTTTCCTGTATATGTCAATAAAGAGGATGAAATTCAGGCGAAAATAGGAAAAGGGATCATTCCGATAAAATTAATCACCAGTTCTGATATTAAGATAAAAAAAGCGAATTGATGAAGTGATACATGAAATCAGAACCTCGTTCCCACGCTCCGGCGTGGGAATGCATCCCCGGTCGCTTCG
>DYKB01000210.1 GCA_020722815.1 Caldithrix sp.
ATCGTCCCCCGGCCACGGGGCCTGCCACCATACCCACGCCGAAACAAGCGCTCATGAGCCCGAAGTGGCGAGCCCGATCTTCCCCATCGGTGATGTCGGCGATATAGGCGCCAGCAACCGCACCTGTGGCGCCGGTGATGCCGGCCACGATGCGTCCGGCGTAGAGGATCGAGATCGATCTCGATCCCGCGAAATTAATACGACTCACTATAGGGGAATTGTGAGCGGATAACAATTCCCCTCTAGAAATAATTTTGTTTAACTTTAAGAAGGAGATATACATATGAATATATTTGAAATGTTACGTATAGATGAAGGTCTTAGACTTAAAATCTATAAAGACACAGAAGGCTATTACACTATTGGCATCGGTCATTTGCTTACAAAAAGTCCATCACTTAATGCTGCTAAATCTGAATTAGATAAAGCTATTGGGCGTAATTGCAATGGTGTAATTACAAAAGATGAGGCTGAAAAACTCTTTAATCAGGATGTTGATGCTGCTGTTCGCGGAATTCTGAGAAATGCTAAATTAAAACCGGTTTATGATTCTCTTGATGCGGTTCGTCGCTGTGCATTGATTAATATGGTTTTCCAAATGGGAGAAACCGGTGTGGCAGGATTTACTAACTCTTTACGTATGCTTCAACAAAAACGCTGGGATGAAGCAGCAGTTAACTTAGCTAAAAGTAGATGGTATAATCAAACACCTAATCGCGCAAAACGAGTCATTACAACGTTTAGAACTGGCACTTGGGACGCGTATAAAAATCTATAATAAGCTTGCGGCCGCACTCGAGCACCACCACCACCACCACTGAGATCCGGCTGCTAACAAAGCCCGAAAGGAAGCTGAGTTGGCTGCTGCCACCGCTGAGCAATAACTAGCATAACCCCTTGGGGCCTCTAAACGGGTCTTGAGGGGTTTTTTGCTGAAAGGAGGAACTATATCCGGATTGGCGAATGGGACGCGCCCTGTAGCGGCGCATTAAGCGCGGCGGGTGTGGTGGTTACGCGCAGCGTGACCGCTACACTTGCCCGCGCCCTAGCGCCCGCTCCTTTCGCTTTCTTCCCTTCCTTTCTCGCCACGTTCGCCGGCTTTCCCCGTCAAGCTCTAAATCGGGGGCTCCCTTTAGGGTTCCGATTTAGTGCTTTACGGCACCTCGACCCCAAAAAACTTGATTAGGGTGATGGTTCACGTAGTGGGCCATCGCCCTGATAGACGGTTTTTCGCCCTTTGACGTTGGAGTCCACGTTCTTTAATAGTGGACTCTTGTTCCAAACTGGAACAACACTCAACCCTATCTCGGTCTATTCTTTTGATTTATAAGGGATTTTGCCGATTTCGGCCTATTGGTTAAAAAATGAGCTGATTTAACAAAAATTTAACGCGAATTTTAACAAAATATTAACGCTTACAATTTAGGTGGCACTTTTCGGGGAAATGTGCGCGGAACCCCTATTTGTTTATTTTTCTAAATACATTCAAATATGTATCCGCTCATGAATTAATTCTTAGAAAAACTCATCGAGCATCAAATGAAACTGCAATTTATTCATATCAGGATTATCAATACCATATTTTTGAAAAAGCC
>DYKB01000211.1 GCA_020722815.1 Caldithrix sp.
TAAAGACTGATTTTTCTATGTCATCCTCACTTTTTACAGGGTCATCCTCACTTTTGACAGGGTCATCCTCGCTTTTTACAGAGTCATCCTCACTTTTTACAGGGTCATCCTCACTTTTTACAGGGTCATCCTCGCTTTTTACTCGGTCATCCTCATTTTTGACAGGGTCATCCTCACTTTTGACAGGGTCATCCTCGCTTTTTACAGAGTCATCCTCACTTTTTACAGGGTCATCCTCGCTTTTTACTCGGTCATTTTCACTTTTGACAGGGTCCTCCTCACTTTTTACTCGGTCATCCTCACTTTTTACAGAGTCATCCTCGCTTTTTACTTGGTCATCATCACATTGAAGTACGTGACGGTCACGTAAAGCGATACAAAAAAACTTGACAAAGCGCCTGGTTTTCGCTAAATTAGAAGAATCAAAACTGGCTTTTTCATTAAAACGGAGCGAAAAACTTTGTCACATTCCCAAATTCTCACCATCTGTCTCAATCCCGTCATTCAAAAGACGATTGTTCTGCCGAATCTGGTTGAAAATCAGGTGAATCGCAGCAATGAATATTATAACGATGCTTCTGGCAAGGGGGTCAATGTGACCCGTGTTTTGACACAGCTTGGGGAAAGGGCCGTTCATCTCACGCAACTGGGTGGGCGGTTTCTGGATTATTTCTTAAGTATGGTGGAACAGGATGGGCTGAATATTCAATGGGTGGAATCGTTTTCCGAAATCCGCAGTTGCTATACGCTGCTGAATCAGTCGCGAAAAACATCCACTGAAATTGTGGAAGAAGCCGTGCCGGTGGAAAAGGGGACGGAGCAGCGTGTTCTGGATTTATATCATCGATTGTTGCCAAATTGCGCGGGAATTATTATTTCCGGCACCAAAGCCGCGGGATTTTCCGATGCGATTTTTCCGGAAATGGTTCGGCTGTCCAAACAGCAGGGGAAATTCGTGATTTTGGATTATCGCGGGAAAGATTTGCTCAATTCTTTGCGCTTTCAGCCGGAGATTATCAAACCGAATTATCAGGAGTTTATCACCACCTTTTTTCCGCCGGAATCGACCATCCCGCCGGGCGATTTGGATAATTTGATTAAAGAAAAGATGTGGCAAATTTATCGGGAATATCAATCCACAACGATTCTCACGCGCGGGAGTCAGGAAGTTCTATATATCGATCAGGGGGCGATTCAATCGATTCAGCCTGAGAAAATTACACCGGTCAATACCATTGGCTGCGGCGATGCGTTTACGGCGGGATTGGCAGCTTCGTGGCTTCGCGGGAGGGAGCTTTTGGCTGCGATTCATAACGGATTGGCGTGTGCGAAGGAGAATGCGCTGCTTTTGCGGCCGGGAGTTATTCGATGAGTATTAATGGTGAATTGAGAATGGAGAATTGATAATTGAGAATTGTCAATGAAGGCAGTTGCTCCGTTATCAATTGACAATCAGATTTTTTTTTCTCGTTTTTCTCGTTCCCACGCTCCGGCGTGGGAATGCCTATTGCATCGCTTTGCGATAGGTTGAAATTGAATAATTGCCAGCGGAATGGAGCATTATTCAGAATATTGAACTGTATTCGGGACGT